>NZ_CP120674.1:112500-982500 GCF_045011005.1 Nitratireductor sp. L15S-10 | reverse complement strand
CATCGAACCACGACTGTGAGAACAAGGCCATGACATCAGGACACTATCGGTAATGAACAGCAACAGCCCGTTGGAACAGATCATTGGCGATGACGCACCTTTGATTGCGGATGGGCGCAGCGGCCCTCCTGACCGTCGTGAGATTTCCGCACGCTGGCTGATCGGCACGTTCCTGACCGGTGTAACTTCGACAGTTCTCATGGGGGTTGCTCTGTCTGCCGCACTCGACGGAAGACAGCAACTTGCCACGCCGCCCGAGATCGCCCTGCTCGGCGAGATGTCTGACCCCGAGGGCGAGGCCGCCAAAACCGCAAGACTTGTCACCCCGCATACCATCAGCCGCGGCGAGGACCGCCGGATGATGGAAGTCTCCACGGTCATGCGAAGTGGCGACACCGATGTCATCCGCACGCTGCCTTTCGTTTATGCCAAGATGGCCCTCACGGCCAATCATCCAACGGAAAAGGATTACCCGCCCTTCGACCCACTGGCGGTGTTCGCCGAGGATGGCGCAGCAAGCACCGCCCGGACCGGATTGATCTACGGTGCCAAGGTGGAAAGCGAGGTCAGCCTCAAAAGCCACGATTTCCCGTTGCATTCGTCAGACTTCAGCACCGCCCGCAGCCTGAGCACAGAGGAAGTGGAAGTGGCCGTCCGCAACACGGGCGCAATCCTGACGGATGGCGACGTGCAGGTCGCAGCACTGCATTACGTGGACCCACAACGCTTCGGCGACACGCTCTCGACCCAGGCGCTTGCGGCCTTCAGTGCCCGGATCATTCCGGAGAATGTATCGATTGCCGCCCGAACCGCACGCGAAACCGCACCCGAATTCGCCGAGGATCTCATCCCTTTCCGAACCGAGCGGGCCATCGCCGATGTCTTTGCCCAGTCCGGATACAAGGGCGAGGATGTGGACGGGATGGTCGAGGCGATCACCAAGCTTCTCAATGCTCCCGACCTGAAGGCGGGCACATTGCTGCGTGTGGGCGTCGAAATGCGCGGGGAAAAAAGCCGGGTGGTGCGCACAAGCGTTTATGAGGGCCGCAAGCACATCGTCACCATAGCCCTGGACGACCGCGAGCAGTATGTGCCGGCGGAAGAACCGGAGATGAACCCGGTTCTGCTCGCAGCACTTGATCATCCGACCGCGCCGCGGCGCATGCCACGAGCCGATCTTCCCAGGGTCTATGACGGGATATACCGCGCAGCCTATGCCTATGGACTGACGCCGGAAATGACCAAGCGCCTAGTGAAGCTCCTGTCGGCGGATGTGGACTTCCAGTCGCGACTTGCGCCCACCGACAAGCTGGAGGTCTTCTTCTCTGCTCCCGACACGGACAAGAATGCAACAGATCAGTCCGAACTGCTTTATGTAAAGGCTAGCTTCGGTGGGACCACGCGAACCTTCTACCGCTTTCAGTTCGAAGACGGGACCGTCGATTACTTCGACAGGGATGGCCGCAGCGCAAAGCGGTTCATGCTTAGAAATCCCGTTCCGAACGGTCGTTTCACATCGGGGTTCGGAATGCGGCGGCATCCGGTGCTTGGCTATAGCAAGATGCATACGGGTGTTGACTGGGCGGCTCCACGCGGCACCCCGATCATCGCTGCCGGCGATGGCGTGGTGGAGAAGGCGGGATGGGCCGGCGGGTACGGTCGCCAGACCATTATCCGACACAATAATGGGTTTAAAACCTCCTACAATCACCAGAGCGGCATCGCCAAGGGCGTGACGGCGGGCGCGCGCGTTCGTCAGGGCCAGGTCATTGGTTATGTCGGCGCCACTGGCCTCGTGACAGGCAACCACCTTCACTACGAGATGATCGTCAACGGCACCAAGGTCGATCCGATGCGCGTGCGCCTGCCCGACAATCGCGGGCTCAAGGGCGAAGACCTGCTGGCTTTCGAACGTGAACGCAGTCGCATCGATGAGTTGTTAAAAGAAAACGAGGACGCGCCGCTATCGGTGGCAGCGAGCGGCAGTTAGAGCATTTTGCAGTCAGGTGGAGCCACCTGACGTCCGCACAAATGCGGAAAAGCTCATAGGTAGTGCCAAGCAGCGTTTCCGTGAAACGGTGAACCGCTCTCGTCACAACGCCCGGCCTCATCGAACCTGACACGTCATGCGTACGAATGATATCGGCCGGGCAAAGCAGGCATCCTGGAACATGACCAGCAGCCGCCACGCTTGCGAAATCCTGTCGACGCAGCCTTT
The DNA here is from genome assembly GCF_045011005.1 of Nitratireductor sp. L15S-10. Classification (NCBI taxonomy): domain Bacteria; kingdom Pseudomonadati; phylum Pseudomonadota; class Alphaproteobacteria; order Hyphomicrobiales; family Phyllobacteriaceae; genus Nitratireductor; species Nitratireductor sp. L15S-10. The sequence goes on along the minus strand of NZ_CP120674.1, from coordinate 980,282 downwards.
TAATCGGATCCGTCGCTATTCAACGAATGTGACGCTCACCCCTGGCTTGACGCGCTTTGCAAGCTCTTCGGCATCCCAGTTGGTCAATCGGATACACCCATGGGAAGCTGTCTTACCGATCTTTGATGGATCCGGCGTTCCGTGAATACCGTAAGTCGGCTTTGACAAGGCGATCCAGACGGACCCCACCGGACCATTGGGCCCTGGCGGGATGGTCAACACCCTGTCGTTGTTGCCCTGCTTGAAGTTGATCTTCGGATTGTACGTGTATTCCGGATTGAGCGCGATCCGGGCTACCGTGTGCGTTCCCGTTGGTGAAGGCGTATCGGATGAACCGATTGTCGCGGGATAGGCGGCGACGAGCTGGCCATCCTCATTGTAGGCGCGCAATTGCTTCGCGCTCTTGTCCGCCACAATGCGGGTGACGTTCGCCTTCATGGGCTTCCCGACATTGACCACTTTGATGATCGTGCCTGGCCGATTGAAATTTGCATCGGGATTGAGTGCGATCAGATACTTCTCATCCATATGAAAGCGCTCGGCGAGCATTTCCACCACGGATGTGTAGGACAGGGCATCAAGCTGGGCCTTGTGCGCATAGTCTGCGGGAACGGATGCAATATAAGGCCCCGCGGCGTCCTCAGCCGTGATGGAGTATTCTTTGAAGGCCGGTCCGCCCGTGCGTTCCAGTTCTGCCTCGATCCATTCCTTGTCGTAGGTTCTGAGCGTCTGCCCAGTTATCTCACGATAGGCCCGGATCGCCTTGTTCACATTGTCGCCAGTGCGGCCGTCGATCACACCGGGCGAGGCACCGACCCGGTCGAGCAGCACCTGGAAGCGGGTCACGTCCTCGCTGACCCCGCGCGGCATGACCACCGCGCTGTCTTTTGGCAGGGCCGGCGCACCGGAAGCCTCGCCCGATCCGGGACCGACGCTGGTACGCTCGTCGGGGATTGCAGCCATGTTATCACGAGGATCCGGCGCATCGAGCGGAGTCCGCTCGATGGGCTCACGGCCGTAATTCGGGTTTTCCCGGTAGGCATCGCGGTCGTCATATCGTGGTGCATTCGCATAGGGATCCGAATAGCGGTTATCGGGTGCGTTGCGCGCTCTGCCGCGATCCCGCCGATAACGATCGACCTCACGAGGATCCGAGAAATCATAAACCTGACCATCGAACTCGCGTGGTCGCGACGGTCGGCTCTCATACTGCCTCCTGCCTGGCGCGGGCGGGCGAATCTCCACCACCTCGCCGGTAAAGGCGTCCACAATGATTTCACGGCCATACTGATCTATATAGACGTCGAAATCATAATTTTGAGCGAGCTGGACCGGGGCTTCCAACGGCTTGCCATCAAGGATTGCCGGGCTGCTTGCAAGCCCGTTGGCCAAGTGGAACGCCTGACCATCGCGCCGCATCTCGACTTCCGGCATCACGGCCCAGGCTGAGGACGGCCCGATAGCCAGGTAAAAAGCGGTCAGCAAATTCAGTTTCACGTTCATCGCCCCTCGACTCATCCCACACGGATAGGCTGTTCGCCTCGCGAGCGATTCGCCCATTTGACGAATGATTTACCATAGGAGATGAACCGGACGTGAAGATGGCGACGGTTGTGGCAATTTCGCGGCGCCGTCAAACCGGGTCCAGCCCCAACTCCCGCCTGAGCCTCCGCGTCAGGCCCGACGCCACGATCCGATGGCTTTCGGCCAGATATTCAGCGAGCGCGTCGTCGCCCATCGTTTCACCAGATTGTCGCTGGATCCACTTCATGCCACGGGAAGCCAGATAGGGCGCCGGGCGCAGGCCCGGCTGTTCCCTGAGCACATCAAATGCGATTTCAGAACATTTGAAGGAGACGGCAAGCGTTCCATCGCCAGCCTGGCTACCGATGGCAAACACTTTTCCGCCCACCTTCCACACATGTGCTCCACCCCACTGAACAACATGGGTGGCGTGAGGAAGGGCACCGCAAACCGCGTTGTATTTTTCGATCTGCATGCGCCCTCCCCGGCTTTCTGGTTAAGCAGCCTGACCGGCCTGCTCATCAAGAGAAGCCTTGCGAGGCCGGAAAATGAGCCGGTCAGACCCTGACGTGACCTTCACTGTGGACCCGTCAAAGATCTCTCCCTGCAGGATCTTTTCTGCCAGCGGGTCCTGAAGCTCCTTCTGGATCACGCGTTTCAGGGGGCGCGCACCATAGGCTGGATCGTAACCCTTGTTGGCCAGCCACTCGATTGCCTCGCTATCGAGATCGAGAGTGATCTTGCGATCCGCAAGCAGGCTTCCCAAACGCTGCAACTGGATTTCAACGATCTGTCCCATGTCCTGACGACGCAAACGATGGAAGAGAATTACCTCATCGATCCGATTCAGGAACTCCGGTCGGAACGAAGCCTTGACCACACCCATCACATCACTGCGAACCTTGTCGACATCGTCGCCCTCACCAAGGTTCACGAGATACTCGGCGCCAAGGTTGGATGTCATCACAATGAGCGTGTTTCGGAAGTCCACCGTGCGGCCTTGGCCGTCCGTCAGGCGTCCATCATCGAGCACCTGCAAAAGCACATTGAACACGTCCTGATGGGCCTTTTCGATCTCGTCGAAAAGAATGACCTGATAAGGCCGGCGTCTGACGGCCTCCGTCAGAACACCGCCTTCCTCATAGCCGACATAGCCGGGGGGGGCGCCGATAAGGCGGGCCACGGAGTGCTTCTCCATGAACTCCGACATGTCGATACGCACCATGGCCTGCTCATCGTCGAAGAGGAAACTGGCAAGCGCCTTTGTCAGCTCCGTCTTGCCGACGCCCGTCGGACCGAGGAACATGAATGAGCCGATCGGCCGGTTGGGGTCCTGAAGACCCGCTCGGGCACGGCGGACAGCCTTGGAAACAGCCTGTACGGCCTCTCCCTGCCCCACGACGCGCCTGGCCAGCTCATCTTCCATACGGAGAAGTTTTTCGCGCTGAGCTTCAAGCATCTTGTCGACCGGGATCCCGGTCCACCGCGAGACAATATGCGCGACGTGATCCGGCTTGACCGTCTCTTCGACCATGCCGCCGGAACCTTCTTCCTCGCCTTGAGCTTCAGCTTCGGCCAGTTTTTTCTCGAGCTCCGGGATCAGTCCGTAAGCCAGTTCACCGGCGCGCTGGAATTCACCCTTGCGCTGGGCAATAGCCAGTTCATTGCGCGCTTCATCGAGTTGCTTCTTGAGATCTGCAGCAAGGCCGAGCTTGTCCTTTTCGGCAGCCCACCTGCTGGTCAGGCGTGCCGATTCTTCCTCGAGGTCGGCGAGCTCGGTCTCGAGCTTCGCCAGGCGATCCTGCGATGCCTCGTCTTTCTCCGCTTTCAGCGCTTCACGTTCGATCTTGAGCTGCATGATGCGCCGGTCGATCTCATCGAGCTCCTCCGGTTTGGAATCCACCTGCATGCGCAGTCGCGATGCCGCCTCGTCCACGAGGTCGATGGCCTTGTCGGGCAGAAACCGGTCGGTGATATAGCGGTTGGAAAGCGTGGCGGCTGCAACCAGGGCCGAGTCGGAGACCCGCACCTTGTGGTGCTGCTCATACTTCTCCTTCAGGCCGCGCAGGATCGAAACCGTGTCCTCAACGGTCGGTTCTTTTACGAAAACCGGCTGGAAACGGCGTGCGAGCGCGGCGTCCTTTTCCACATGCCTGCGATACTCGTCGAGCGTCGTTGCACCGACGCAATGCAGTTCTCCCCGCGCCAGCGCAGGCTTGAGAAGGTTCGAGGCGTCCATAGCGCCGTCAGCCTTGCCGGCCCCGACGAGCGTGTGCATTTCGTCGATAAAGAGAATGATATTGCCGTCGGCAGCCGTGACCTCCGATAGAACGGCCTTCAGCCGTTCCTCGAATTCGCCGCGATACTTCGCGCCGGCAATGAGAGCGCCCATATCAAGCGCCATCAACTGTTTGTCCTTGAGGGATTCAGGCACGTCTCCGTTCACAATGCGCAGGGCGAGCCCTTCGGCGATAGCCGTCTTGCCAACACCTGGCTCGCCGATCAGCACCGGGTTGTTCTTGGTGCGGCGGGAGAGAACCTGAATGGTGCGCCGAATCTCGTCATCGCGACCGATCACCGGGTCGAGCCGGCCAGCGCGGGCGTCCGCGGTCAGATCGCGCGCATACTTCTTGAGCGCATCATATGCCTGTTCGGCACTGGCAGAATCGGCAGTGCGACCCTTGCGAATGTCGTTGATGGCCTGATTGAGCGCTGTCGGGGTAACCCCTGCCCTGGCCAGAATATCAGCGGTCTTCGCTGACTTTTCCACCGACAAGGCGGTCAGCAGACGCTCGACGGTGACAAAGCTGTCTCCGGCCTTCTTGGCCAACTCCTCGGCCGTCGAAAACACCTTCGCAAGCGGCTGAGCCATATAGAGCTGACCGTTGCCACCCTCAACCTGAGGCATGGCTTTCAGCGCCGCTTCGACGCCAAGGCGCACATCTTCAGCCCGCCCGCCTGCCCGCTCAATCAGGGAGGCTGCAAGGCCTTCTTCATCATCGACAAGCACCTTCAGCAGATGCTCCGGCGTGAATTGCTGATGGTTGCTGGTGAGCGCAAAGGTCTGTGCAGCCTGAATAAAACCGCGCACGCGCTCCGAATATTTTTCAAAGTTCATAAGTGTCTCCATTTCCCTGCCGACCTGCTTTGCAGCACCGGCAACGATTAATGCGACGGGCTCCCATAAACCGTGATGAGATCAGAATATCACGGTCCGGTGTGGCAAGCCCAACTGATTGGGATATGGGAACATATCCCTATCGGCACAAGATGGGGACCAAATGAAAACGGCGGGGAAGCCCCGCCGTCAATGACACAAAAGCCGCTTTGCTCAGCCCTGAGCAGCAATCTCTTCAGGCACAGCGGCGGAAGGCCCGGCCTCATTGCCATCACCGCCCTCTGCGTCGTCGTTCTTGCGCGCACGGGTACGACGCGGGCGCTTAGCCGGCTTTTCGGCTTCCTGCGCCTCTTCGCCGTCCTCTGCTTTGGCAGCGGCGGGTTTGCGGCTGCGGCGTGCAGGCTTCGGCTTTTCATCATCTGCACTGCCGTTCATGCCGCCGGCCGCATGACCATTGCCTGCGTTGCCCTGCTCGCCGTGCAAAGCTACTTCAGCCGGCGTGTCCTGAATTTCAGGCTGTGGGCCGGAGCCATCGTCGACGCGTTTCTGGCGCTGAGCCTTCTGGCCACCATTGTTGGCTTCTGCAGTATCCTGCTCATCGCCGTCACCATCCGCATCGTCACGATTTTCACGCGACTGCTGCTGCTGCTGAAGCTGCGCCTGGGCAGCGGCAATGATACGATTGTAATGTTCCGCATGCTGCAGATAATTCTCGGCCATCACACGATCACCGGAACTTTGCGCATCGCGCGCCAGAGTGGCGTATTTATCTGCTACCTGTTGTGCCGTTCCGCGGATTTTTACGTCCGGGCCATTGCTCTCATAGCTACGCGCTAAAGGATTTGGGCCCTTGCGGTTGTTGTTGCCGCGACCGCGCATGCGCCTGTTCTGCTGTTGTGGCCTCATTCGACTCTCTTGGTTTTTGAGACTGCTTGTTCGAGACAGATTTTTGAAACGATACTCTTTCAGATGGCGGACGATGGCGGGAAGCCAGCAGTCTCACATCTCCCCTTGGCTCTGTGCCGCACCGCATTCTGCGGGCGCCAACGCCATTGCTGTTCCGCTTCAAATCAGTTGCCGGACAATCCCCGCAAAGAAGCAGAGGCGATAAACGCCCTTCACGACAGCTGGTCCTCGGGAACCGAATCGATAACGGTGCTGTCTGCTTCGTCCCATCCGGTAGGCGGAACCTAGCGGCATTCTTTTGCAATGCCAAGCTTTTTTTCAACCTTGTTCACGAGCTGTTTCCTGGACCAAAAACCAGCGCCCGGTCATGTCCGGCGAGGTCTCGGCCATGCGCCCTCAAACGGAAACCCTGTTCCGTGAAAAGACCGGTCACGCTCTCCTTCTGATCATGTCCGATTTCTACCGCAAGGATCCCGCCAACCGCCAGAAAAGCAGAACCCTCGGCAGCAAGCCGCCTGTATGCATCAAGACCGTCCTGCCCGGCAACCAGCGCCCGTCGCGGGTCGTGTTCCCGGACCTCTATGGCCAGGTCGCTCCAATCATCTTCACGAATATAGGGCGGATTTGAGACGATGATATCGAACCGACCGTGAACACTTTCGAACCAGTCGGACAGACACGCTTCAAACCGATGCCCGCAACCATTCATATCGGCATTGGCGCGCGCCGTTGCAAGCGCGTCGGCTGAAATATCCGCACCTGTCGCGCGCGCCTCGGGCAAAACGCTGAGCAGGGCAAGTGCGATTGCCCCCGTTCCGGTGCCCAGGTCGAGAACACGCCAGGGACGATCCTCGCCACCAAGACGGCGAACTTCGTCCAGCACCAGTTCAACCAGCGTTTCCGTATCCGGACGAGGCTCCAGGGTTTCTTCGGAGAGCTTCAAATTAAGGCCGTAAAACTCCCTGAAACCGAGGATCCGGTGCACGGGTTTGCCGGCGATGCGCTGATTGATGAGTTGTTGCGCGAGATCGCGCTCGTCGTCGCTGACGGGTCTGTCGGGTCGCGACACGGCATCGAGACGCGTGGTTTGAGTCACATGCTCGACCAGAAGGCGCGCATCGAGCGACGCCTCAGAGATACCGGCACTTGCCAGTTCATTCCGCGCCCATGTCAAAAGCGCGCCGAGCGTCTCCGCCTCAGCCATCCGTCCCGGTTTCCGCGAGCAGCTTTGCCTGGTGATCGGAGATCAGAGCATCGATCACCTCGTCGAGATCGCCTTCGATCACTCGGTCCAGCTTGTACAGGGTGAGGTTGATACGATGATCCGTAAGGCGCCCCTGCGGGAAATTATAGGTGCGAATGCGCTCGGAACGATCGCCGGTCCCAACCTGCAAGCGGCGCGCCTCGGAGCGCTCGTCCGCCGCTTTCATACGCTGCATGTCGAACAGGCGTGCGCGCAGGATCTGCATGGCGCGGGCCCTGTTCTGATGCTGAGATTTCTCTGCCTGCAACACGACGATGCCGGTCGGAATGTGCGTGATACGCACCGCCGAATCGGTGGTATTGACGTGCTGGCCGCCGGCTCCCGATGCGCGCATCGTGTCGATGCGAATGTCGTCCGGCTTGATGTCGACGTCGATCTCTTCGGCCTCCGGAAGCACGGCCACGGTCGCTGCGGAGGTGTGAATTCGCCCCTGTGCTTCCGTGGCCGGAACGCGTTGGACCCGGTGAACACCGGATTCGAATTTCAGGCGTGAGAACACTCCGCGACCCGAGACGGTGGCAATGATTTCCTTGTAACCGCCAGCCTCGCCCTCGCTGGCGGAAACCACCTCAACCCGCCATCCTTTTTCCGAGGCGTAACGTTCATACATGCGGAACAGGTCGCCAGCGAAAAGCGCCGCCTCATCGCCTCCGGTACCCGCCCGAATTTCCAGAATGGCGTTCTTGTCGTCGGCTTCATCCTTCGGCAGGAGAAGGATTTGCATCTCCTCTCGCAGCGTCTCTATGCGCTGGTCCACATCCTCAAAATCGGCTTCAGCGAGTTCGCGCATCTCCTTGTCGGTGGTTGGATCGGCAAGCATCGATTTGAGATCGTCGAGTTCCGATTCTGCCTGACGCAACTCCCGGATCTTGCCCGCCACCTCCTGCAGTTCCGAATATTCGGAAGCGAGCTTCACATAAACATCAGGCTCCGGACCGGCCGCCATCTGCGTTTCGATAAGTTCGAAACGTTTGAGAACCTGGTCCATGCGGTCGCGCGGCAAGTCGGTCATCGACGGGAAAGCCTGTCAGTTCTAGAGAGCAATTGAGTGCTTGTTGGCGAAATCGCGCAGCAGCGCGCGAATATCGGTTGACGCGCTGTGGTTGGCAAGCGCTTCGTCCATCATGACCGAAAGGTCCGACAACGGTAGTTCGCAAAGCATGGCCTTTACCGGCCCAATGGCGGCTGGAGCCATGGAGATGGACCGAAAACCGACCCCAAGCAGCGCCATCGCCGAAATTGGCCGTCCTGCCAGTTCGCCGCACAGTGTCACCGGCGTTCCCGATTGATCGCCAGCGCGCACAATCTGGCGCAAAATGCGCAGGAAAGGCACACTCAAAGGATCGAAGCGATCGGCAATGCGTGTATTGCCGCGATCTGTGGCCGTGACGAACTGAAATAGATCGTTCGAACCCACGGAAACGAAATCCACAGCCTGCATCAGCTCATCAAGCTGCCACAGGAGGGAAGGCACTTCGATCATGGCGCCGATCTTGAGCCGCGTCGGCAGGAGATAGCCGAACCGGGAGAGATGCCGCACCTCCCGGTCAATAATATCACGGGCCTGACGCACTTCATTCACTTCCGTGACCATCGGCAGCATCATGCGCAGCTCGCGCCCGCCTGCTGCTTTGAGAAGCGCGCGTATCTGCGTGCGCAGCAATCCGGGACGATCCAGCGTCAATCGAATGGCGCGCCAGCCCAGCGCAGGGTTTTCCTCATGCTGCGCGCCCTTGAAATAAGGGAGCACCTTGTCGCCGCCAATGTCGATGGTGCGGAACGTAACCGGCTTGCCGTCTGCTGCTTCCAGCACTTCGCGATAAAGCCGCTCCTGCGCCTCGACTCTTGGAAAAGCCGCCGCAACCATGAACTGAAGTTCAGTGCGAAAAAGCCCGATACCGGCCGCGCCCGACTGCGCCAGCTGCGGCAGATCGACGGCGAGCCCCGCATTCATCATCAGGTCGACAGGAACTCCGTCCTTCGTTTCCGTGGGGCGGTCTCGGAGTTCCTGATAAAGCTTTTGGCGCCGAGCACGGAAACGCACCTTTTCGGCATAAGCACCCTCGACGTCCGCCTGCGGACGCAAATGCACCTGCCCATCCTCACCATCGACGATGATCGCATCGCCATTCTCCGACATGGAGACGGCACCCTTCACCTGGCCAACAGTGGGCAGTCCGATGGCACGGGCCACGATAACGATATGACTTGTCGGGGCCCCCTCCTCCAGAACGAGCCCGCGCAGCTTCTGACGGGGATAATCCAGCAGTTCGGCTGCCCCCATGGAACGGGCGACGATAATGGCGTCCTTCGGTACGATTTCCGCCAGCGCATCCGGGCCCCGCCCCATGAGCTGGCGCAAAAGGCGGTTGGCGAGGTCATCGAAATCGCTCATCCTCTCACGCAGATAGGGGTCGGTCATGTGCATCATGCGCGCGCGCATGTCGCTCTGTACCTTTTCGACCGCGGCTTCGGCAGTCAGACCATTGTTGATGGCCTCCTGTAGCCGCCGCACCCAACCACGGTCATTGGCAAACATGCGGTAGGCCTCGAGAACAGCGCGGTGCTCTCCCTCGAATGCCACATCCCGGCGGGACAACATGTCATCGATGGAAAGCCTGAGCGAATCGAGTGCGGTCTCAAGCCTGTCAAGTTCGACATCACTATCTTCGTTGAACAGCGCGGTAACGACAATGCGCGGCTCGTGCAACACCACATGCCCCAGTCCGACCCCTTCATTGAAGGGCAGGCCTGTCATGCTCACGGGACGGCTCAGATCCAACTCGATACCGGGGCGCGTCAGTCTTGCCAGATCGCCGGTCGCGATCATTTCGGCAATGACCATTGCGACCGTTTCCAGTGCCTCGATCTCGTCCTCACGGTAATGCCTCATGGTGCGGTTCTGCACCACAAGAACGCCAAGCGTGCGGCCAGCCCTTAGCACAGGCACCCCGAGGAACGAGTGATAAACCTCTTCACCCGTTTCCGGCAGATAGGTAAAGGCCGGGTGCTTCTGCGCGTCGGAGAGATTGAGCGGGCGCGCGCTGGCGGCGATGGTGCCGACCAGGCCCTGGCCAAGACGAAGCTGCGCCAGATGAACCGCGCCGGGGTTCAGGCCCTCGGTCGCATAGAGCTCCAGCATCGAATCGGCACGCAGCACATAGAGCGAGCAGACCTCGGCAACCATGTTCTGGGCGATTTCACGAACGATACGGTCGAGTCGCTCCTGTGGATCGAGCGCCTCCGCCATCAATTCCCGCAATCGCCTTAACAGCACCCTTGGGCCGCCGGCAGAATCTCGCATCGAACCCCTCTCCCTTGGCCAATGCCAGCCACTTGCAGGAGCCAGGCAGAAGCCGGTTTTCGGGTTATTGTTTTCTACTGCTTATCGAGACCGTAGACAGAATGCAAAGTGCGGACGGCCAATTCTGCATAAGGACCGTCGATCAGGATCGAAATCTTGATCTCTGACGTGGTGATCGCACGAATGTTGATGCCCTTCTCTGCAAGGGCCTTGAACGCGATCGCGGCAACGCCAGCATGGCTGCGCATACCAATGCCGATGACAGAGACCTTGACCAGACCCGCTTCCGACTGAATAGCGTCGAAGCCGATCGTTTCGCGTACTTTGTCAAGGACGGCAACAGCCTTCTCCAGATCTCCAGAGGGTACGGTGAAGGTCATGTCGGTGCGCGATCCATCCTCGGAGATGTTCTGCACGATCATGTCGACATTGATGTTGGCCTCGGCCAGCGGACCAAAAATTCCGGCAGACACGCCTGGACGATCCGCGACGCGACGAAGCGATATCTGCGCCTCGTCCTTGGCGTAGGCGATGCCGGTGACGACTTGCTGTTCCACGATTTCATCCTCATCGCAAATGAGCGTACCGGGCGGATTTACAAAATCCCCCATACCCGGCGCATCCGGATCTTCGAAAGACGATCTGACGAAGGTTCTGACCCTGTGCACCATCGCCAGCTCCACTGACCGCACCTGCAGCACCTTGGCTCCAAGCGACGCCATTTCGAGCATTTCTTCAAACGAAATTTTCGGCAGGCGGCGTGCCTTTGGTTCGATGCGCGGATCGGTGGTGTAGACGCCATCGACATCAGTGTAGATGTCGCAGCGGTCGGCTTTTACTGCGGCAGCGACCGCGACGGCGCTGGTGTCGGAACCGCCGCGCCCAAGCGTGGCGATACGATTGTCAGGACCGATGCCCTGGAAACCGGCAACCACTGCAACCTGGCCCATGCCCATACGACGAACGATCTCGCTGCCGTCAATATCCTCGATGCGAGCCGCACCGTGAGCGTTGTCGGTGCGGATCGGAATCTGCCAGCCCTGCCAGGAGCGCGCATCGACCCCCATGGATTGGAGAGCGATTGCCAGCAAGCCGCTGGTGACCTGCTCGCCTGAGGCAACGATAGCGTCATACTCGCGCGCGTCGAAGAAAGGAGATTCGGCGCCTGTCGCCCTGGGCATGGCCTGCGCCCAACCCACCAGCTCATTGGTCTTGCCGGACATTGCCGAAACGACAACGGCGACTTCGTGCCCGGCATCCGTTTCGCGTTTGACATGGCGTGCCACATTGTGGATGCGGTCGATATCGGCGACGGAGGTTCCGCCGAACTTCATCACGATGCGCGCCATGGGAACGGAGTGCCTTTGCTCGGAAATTCCAACCACCCGGGAGAGGTGGACACAACACGACACAGCGACGGAACCCCGCCCTGCGCCGCGCACTCCATACCCAAAAGATCGGTTATCTGCAAGCAATGTGACACGGCGTTGGGAAGCCTTGGAAAAGCGCGATCGCGAACGGCACTGTTCCTGTAAACAGCCCCACCAGAACACTTGAGACAATTCCCGCCTTGACAATCCGATGCCGCGCCCCGACTTCATGGTCCAGGCTAGAGCAACACCCAGCGAGGGGCTTTCAATGTCCGAAGCGCAGCATACGACGATTGACAAACGAGAGATCGAGCATTTTTCAGCGCTTGCGGCGGAATGGTGGAATCCTGCCGGCAAGATGGGTGTCCTGCACAAGTTCAATCCTGTCCGCCTTGCTTACATACGCGACCATGTAGCGGCCCATTTCGGCCGCGATCCCCATGCGGCAAAGCCCTTTGCGGGCCTGCGCATGCTCGACATCGGGTGCGGCGGCGGGCTCTTGTGCGAACCCATGGCACGCCTCGGCGCAGATGTGGTCGGTGCAGACGCCTCCGAGACCAACATCGAAGTCGCAAAGATCCATGCCGAGCAGAGCAAGCTCTCCATAGATTATCGCGCTACCACGGCAGAAGCCCTGGCCGACGCAGGTGAGAGCTTCGACATCATCCTCAACATGGAAGTGGTGGAGCATGTTGCCGACGTGGACCTGTTCCTGGGCAAATGCGGCGCCATGCTGAAACCCGGCGGCTTGATGTTCGTTGCCACTATCAATCGCACCCTGAAAGCCTGGGGACTGGCGATTATCGGCGCGGAATACGTGCTCGGGTGGCTGCCACGTGGCACGCACCAATACGACAAGCTCGTGCGTCCGAAGGAACTGGAGCGGAGCCTTGTCGGCGCCGGCGTCACGATCATCGACCGCACCGGGGTGGTTTACAATCCGCTCGGCGACCGCTGGCAGCGGTCGCGCGATATGGATGTCAATTACATGGTCGCCGCGACAAAGCCCATCGCTTGAACGGCATCAGTTTTGATCATCGGGCAAAAGCGGCAGCGGCATGAACTCGACGCCGTCTTCCAGTAAAGAAGCAGCTTCTTCAGACGTCGCTTCGCCATAAATGCCACGCGCCTCGGATTCGCCGAAATGAATTTTGCGCGCCTCTTCGGCGAACCGGTCACCCACATAGTCCGCGTTTTCGCGGACCTTCTTCGACAGTTCCTTGAGCTGGGCAAGCGCTTTCTTCTGCTGCTCGCCCATGGCGAGCGCGATCTGTTCGCGCCGCTTGCCAGTGGAAACCGCCGGCGCCATCAGGGCTTTCTGCACACTGGAGGTACCGCAATGCGGGCATGAAACGAGACCGCGCTCATTCTGCGCATCGAAGTCGGCATTGTTGCGGAACCATGCTTCGAATGCGTGGTCGTGCTCGCAGATCAGATTGAAACTGATCATGAAGCCTTCCTTTCATTCGAAGCGCTGTCTGAAACACGCGCCACCGAGAAGTCCCGTGCATTCCTCAAATTCGGAATCTTCGCGCGCGCCGCCGTCACCTGGTCGAGGTCCAGTTCGGCAATCGCAACGCCCGGCCCGTCTCCATCCACCTCGGCCAGAATCCGTCCCCAGGGGTCGACGATCAAAGAATGGCCGTAGGTCTCGCGGCCGTCCTCGTGCAACCCGCCCTGAGCGGCACTGATCATGAAGGCACCGTTCTCAATGGCACGGGATCGCACCAGAACATGCCAGTGCGCTTCGCCGGTCTGGCGAGTGAAGGCCGCCGGCGCGGTCAGCACCTGGGCTTCGGCCCGTGCCAGCGCGCGAAAAAGCTGCGGAAAACGCAGATCGTAACAGATGGCAAAACCGAGCCGTCCAAAGGGCAGATCGGCAACAACGGCCCGTTCCCCAAGGGCATAAGTGGCAGATTCGCGCCAGCTCTCGCCATTGTCGAGATCCACATCGAACATGTGGAGCTTGTCATAGGTGGTGATCAACCGTCCTTCCGGACCAAACAAAAAGGCCCGATTGGCCACACGACCGTTGTCCAGCGCCACGGCTGTGGAGCCGAGATGCACATAGATCGACAATTCCCGCGCTAGAAACTGCGCCCGGTCGATCACCAGCGCTCCACGCGGGCCAGCGATCCGCGACATCAGGTCTTCTCGGCTGCGCACGAGAACGCCCGTCATTTCAGGACTTTGTACATACTGAGCGCCCTGCCCTGCCGCCTCGCGCACCAGAGCCTCGAAAGCGTCGGCATTAGCCTCCGGCTCGGTGCCGGAACGCATTTGAAGAGCCGCAGCGATCAGCTTGTTCATGCGTGTCCCTCCGCCAGCATGACATCCAGTTTTCCATCGCGCTCAAGCGCATGAAGTTCATCGCAGCCACCCACATGGGTATCGCCGATAAAAATCTGCGGGAAGGTCGAGCGACCGTTCGCACGCTGAATCATCTCCTGCCGCAGTTCATCGGAGAAACTCGCATCGTGCTCCGTATAGGCAACCCCCTTGCTATCGAGCAATCGCTTGGCCGCACTACAGAAGCCACACATCATCCGGGTATAGATCGTCACATTAGCCATAGTCGGTTCCATACTCTTCACGGGGCTTATATAGGGCCTTGATCCTCGGCTCGGAAGTCCCCAGGCAGAACACGTGCAAAGGTCAGCACGTCGACCTGCCGGGCGCCTGCCCTTTTCAGAACGCGCGCGGCGGCTTCTACAGTGGCACCCGTCGTGTAGACATCATCAACCAGAATGATGCGCCGTGATTTGACGTGCGGCAAAGCCGTATCAGGAACATGAAAGGCCCCACGCACATTCGCCTCGCGCTCACGCGCGCCCAATCCGACCTGCTGCCGCGTCCGGCGTTTTCGAACAAGCGCATCGGGCGCGTAGCTGAGCCCTGCACCATGCGCAACCGCGCGTGCCAGTTCCGCCGATTGATTGAAGCGTCGGGATAGAAAACGGGCGCGATGCAAGGGCACGGGAACCACCAGATCACACTCTGGCGTGAGTTCAGCGCCGGCACGGAGCATCCAGCGCGCCATCCAGGGTGCGAGATCCGTTCGGTCCCGGAACTTCAGTGACTGCGCCATCCCCCGTGCGACCCCTTCATACACCACCGCCGATCGTGCTCGCGCAAAGGATGGCGGATTCGCAATCGCTTCAGCGGAAAGCATCGTGTCGCCGAGATCCAGAGAGAAAGGAGTCCCCATGACCGGGCACCATGGTCTCTCCAGGAACCGCAACCGTCCCCAGCAGGATGGACAAAGCGTCCCTGGTTCCGTGACCAGATTCGCACAGCCAAGACACACGGGCGGAAAAAGCGCACGCTGCAACCACCCCGTCATCAAACCCGAGAATCGCGAAATGCCCGCAGCCACCACGATCACCCCCAGCCAGCGCTCCTCCGAGGCTTTGCTCTTTGCGAGCATAGCGATTTTGTGCGATGGCGCATCCTCAAACAGAGGATGACCCATGGAACTGCTCTTCGATAGCGAACTGGCCCTTCTCCGCAAGAAGCGCGCCTTGAAGTATGGCGATCCGGACGCGCGCTTCCTGATGCACCGGGTCGCAGATGATCTGGGAGAGCGGCTGGCCACGGTGGAACGGCACTTTGATCATGCCGCCGCTGCATTCTGCCTGACAGATGATGCGGTGCGCACGATGCTTTCGGGCGGCAAGACAAAGGTCGTCACTCGCATCGAAACGGACCCAGCATTCCTTGATGGCGACGGGCGGATCGCGGATGCTGAAACATTTCCAGCGGAGCCGGCCAGTTTTGACCTCATCGTCTCGCTGCTCAATCTCCACGAGATCAACGACATCCCGGGAATGCTTGCTCAAATTCGCCGCGCGCTCAAACCGGACGGGCTGTTTCTGGGAGCCATGGCGGGCGCCGGCACACTTCAGGAGTTGCGTGAGGTTCTGCTTGCTGCGGAAACCGAGCTTTCTGCGGGCGCGGCCCCGCGCGTCAGCCCCTTCGCCGATGTTCGTGACGTGGGCGGCCTTCTTCAACGGGCGGGCTTTGCACTCCCAGTGGCCGACCTTGAAACCATTACGGTGCGCTATGCGACCATGTTCGACCTGATGCGCGATCTGCGTTCGATGGGCGCAACCAGCGTCCTTACTGCCCGATCCCGCGAGCCGGCAACCCGTGCACTCTTCATGCGCGCAGCCCAGCTTTATGCGGAACGTTTCTCCGATCCGGATGGCCGCATCCGGGCAAGCTTCAACATAGTGTGGATGTCCGGCTGGGCCCCTCACGCATCCCAACAGAAGCCCCTGGCTCCCGGCAGCGCCAGGATGTCATTGAAAGAGGCACTGGAAAGCAGTCGAAAGGAAGAGAAATAGTGCCAATTAACAGGGCGACAGCCATGTTAATTGGCTGGTTTCACCTGGTCAGCGACGTTTTGATAGGTGGCCGAGAGCTGCTTGCCCGTCTGGGTGGCACCGACGATGATTGCGAGCGAAATCAAGCCAGCGATCAACGCATATTCGATCGCGGTCGCACCTGACTTGTCTTTGAGAAAGTGACGTCCCATTTCCGGGCCTCCCCCTGAATAAAGGACGATCCTAATCTGAAAGGCTTAAGAAACCCTGAGACCCGGAAGGTGTCTCGTCAGCAGTCCCCGCTGTGCAAGCCATCCTGATGAATGACGCAGACGGAATTGCGGGACGGCTGCAGCACGCTTCTGCGGATCGTGTAATTTCGGCTGTCCCGTTTGGTGGAAGCAGTGGTGATGGGGTCTATGCCGAACGGCGCCCCGATCTGCGCCACGTGCGAACGGGTGCGCTTTTCGGCGATCGGAGTCAGGAAGAGCGCGAACGCTACACCTGCGGTCCCAAACAGCAATGCGACCCGAAGAGCTCCCATCCCCATATGACCAGCCCGCGCGGTCCAGTCCGCCCGTTCCACATCACTTGCCTCGCTGAATGCCATGACAACCCCTCACCGGAAGGTTAAACCCAGCCGCGAATGCGGCGCACGCCCACAATCAACTTGTCACTGTTGCGTAAACGAAGGCTTAACCCTGACCTTGCAGCCAGACAGACCAGGCCATTCAGAGCAGGTCGATCAGGAAGGGTATCAACGGCGCATCCGCCGGTGGCATCGGATAGTCGCGCATGTCGCGCGGCCGCACCCATTTCAGTTCCTGCCCCTCCTGGGCCCGTGGCGTGCCCCAGAAACGGCGGCAGACATAAAGAGGCATCAGCAGATGAAAATCTTCATAGGTGTGGCTGGCAAAGGTGAGCGGCGCCAGGCAGGCCACTTTGGTCTCAATCCCGAGTTCCTCCTGGAGCTCCCGAACGAGCGTGTTCTCCGGCGTCTCCCCCGCTTCAACCTTTCCACCCGGAAACTCCCACAGCCCCGCCAGAGCCTTTCCTTCCGGACGTTTGGCGAGAAGGACCCGTCCATCGGGGTCGACCAAAGCGCAGGCCGCCACGAGAAGGATACGTTTCGACTGGTCGGTCATGCAGCGCGCTTTCTCTCAGCCAACGGCAATCGTCAGGACCCCGGTTGGCGGTAATGATACGAATAGATGTCCCGGAAACCGAGCGCGCGATAGAGATGCAATGCCACGTCATTTGCGGCTTCCACCTGCAGCCAGGCGCGTTCAGCCCCATGCGATTGGGCCCATTTGAGGGCTGAAAGCAGGACACGGCGTCCGTAACCCTTCCCGCGCCAGGAAGGTCTGGTCGCGATCTCGAATAGACCGGCCAAATCGCTGTCATGCACGCAAATCGCGGTGGCCACGGGCTCTTCACCTTTCTCCAGAACGAAAAGCCCCGTTTCAGGCCGAATCGCACCGATGACCCGGGAAAGGCCGGCACGATGAAGCTCCTCATAACCGTGAACCTTGAGTGTGGCGTTGACGAAACGCCGCCGGTCCTTGAGCGGAATCTGATCCATTGCTTCTGACAGATCGGCCTCTCGCAGGTCGAGCGCCATCACCAGCGAATGCCCCAGGATCTTCCAGCCCTGTTGATCGAGATAGCTGGAAATCTCCGGTGCTGCGAGTGGAGATAGCCGAAAGGTCACCGGCCGCCCGTAGGCACCGAACTGTTCCCTTGCCCGTTCGATCCGTGTTTCGAGATTCCGGTAATCCCCCGGATCGAGCGGGTTGATGGAGTTCAGACGCTTCGCCGGATGGCCTGCCGTCAACCGCAGAACCCAGGTCCCGTCATAGGCTACGGTCTCTGCGGGCCATGCACGCAAACCTGCCGCTTCAAAGCGGCGAATGATCGCGAAATCCTTTTTGACGTCCTGCCTCACCTGGCCTGGCACACCCTAGCTCCGATAGTCGCCATTGATGGCGACGTATTCCTTGGTCAGGTCGCAAGTCCATACTGTGGCCCTGCCCCGCCCGATGCCGAGATCCACGCGCAGCGCGATCTCATCCTTTTTCATATAGGCAGAGGTGGCCTCTTCGGAATAGTCAGGGTCGCGTTCGCCCTCATGAGCCACACGAATATCACCGAACCAGATCGACAAAAGGTCGCGCTCGGCCGGTTCCCCCGCCTTTCCGACCGCCATGACAACCCGTCCCCAATTCGCATCCTCACCAGCCACAGCCGTTTTCACCAGAGGAGAATTGGCGATGGACAGAGCGATCTTCTTTGCCGAACGAGACGATTTCGCCCCGCTAACCGTGATCTCAAGTTGCTTGCGCGCGCCCTCGCCGTCTCGCACCACCTGGAGGGCAAGGTTCTTCAGGATGCGGTTCAGTCCCCGGCGAAACCCGGCAAGCCTCGGATCCTTTGCATCGGTGATCACCGGTGCACCACGCCTGGCCGCAGCCCCGGTTGCAAACATCATCAACGTATCGCTGGTGGAGGTGTCGCTGTCGACCGTAACGGCATTGAAGGTCTTGCCTGTGCCCTTTGAGAGAAGGGCCTGCAGCACCGGCGCTGCAATCGGAGCATCGGTGGCCACGAAAGAGAGCATGGTCGCCATATCCGGCGCGATCATGCCAGCACCCTTGGCGATACCGTTGATGACCACATCCACCTCGCCCATCCGAACAGTAGCGGTGGCGACTTTTGGATAGGTGTCCGTGGTCATGATGGCCTTGGCCGCCGTCAGCCAGCCCTCGGGCTTCGCATCGGCCACCATCCCGTTCAGGAATCCGGTAATGCGCTCCGCAGGAAGCGGCTCTCCGATTACGCCGGTGGACGCCATGAACACTGTGTCTTTTCCCGCACCTACCGCGTTGGCAGCAGCCTCGCCGACGGACGCCGTCGTGGCACGACCCTTTTTCCCGGTAAAAGCATTGGCGTTGCCCGAATTTACCACAAGGATGCGCGCGGCTCCGCCGGCCAGGTTCTCACGGCAGAACTCAACGGGAGCAGACGGGCATTTGGAGCGGGTGAAAACACCGGCAACCGTTGTACCCTCGTCGAAGAGCATCGTCAGGAGGTCCGTTCGCCCCTTGTATTTCACACCCGCTTCAGCGGTCGCGATACGCACGCCTTCCACGATCGGCATGGACGGATATTTCTTCGGAGCAAGGGGGGAAACTGCAGCGGACATGGGCCAGACTTACCGAAATTAAGATTTATGGTGCATGCCGGTCTGCCCGAGTTTTTTTTCCGACGCAAGCCGAATCCGGAGCCCGGGTCAGTGCGGCAGAGCCCCCAGAACCGGAGAAACAAAAAAGCGGCAGACGTCAGGCCCCCACCGCTTTCAGATTGCACCACTGGCAGCCCTTATTCGGATTTCGCCGGCTCGGCGGCGTCGCCGTTCCCGGAAGCAGCACCCTCGCGCTGCTTCTCGATACCGTCGATGAACTCCTTGAGCGCCGGATCCTTGACATCGATCTCGGCGGAATCACGAACGGCCGAAACTGCCTCGACATATTTCTCACGCACCAGCAGGGACCGCACCCGATCCTTCACGGCATCGAATGCCGGCGGTTGCTTGGCCCGCTTGTCTTCGACCTTGATGACATGGAAGCCAAATTGCGTCTCGACCGGTTCCTTGGAATGTTCACCCGGATTGAGCGCAAAGGCAGCCTTCTCGAACTCGGGCACCATCTGGCCGGAGGTGAAATAGCCCAGATCCCCGCCATTCGCAGCGGCACCATCGGTAGACTTTTCCTTCGCGATCTCTTCGAAATTGCCGCCCTCTTCGAGCTGCTTGATGATTGCCTCGGCTTCTTCCTTGGTCTTCACGAGAATGTGACGGGCCCGCACCTCGTTGACCGCAGGCGCCTCGGCGATCTGCTTGTCATAGCTGGCGCGCACCTGTTCCTCGGTGACTGAGCCATCCACCATGTTTTCGATAAACGCCGCATGGAGCGCCTGCTGACGGAGAAACTCGAGACGCTTGGCGAAATCCTCACCCTCAGCGAGACCTTTTTCTTCAGCCTGTGAGGCAAGAAGCCTGATCTCGATCAATGCCGAAAGCAGTGCTGCACGACGTTGCGGTTCAGGCAGATTTCCGAACTGCGCGCCATACTCTTCACCAGCGACGGCCAAATCGCCCTCCGTGATCTCCATGCCGTTGACTGTGGCGACGACATCGGCTTCGGCAGCATGGACGGGCATGAAGCCCACAGCGGCCAGCGTCAGACCGGCCCCAACCTGAACGGCCAGGAAACGGCGAAACGATTTCAGCATGAAACTCTCCGTTCGTGATTCAGAATTTGCCCAAACCGCCTAGGAATATGGCGGAATTTTGCGCAAGAGCGCATGTTTAACACGGCGTTGACATCACTCTTGGCCCCTCTTATCTGTCCTGATGTCCTGCGTCCAGAACCGTTTTCCGGGCGCTGATCGTAATATAATTGCTCTCGCTCGGCACGATCGGGGTTGATCCCCGCTTCACCTGTGCCGTCTGTCAGGAAGTGAAAGGACCACTGGATGGTCAGTCTCGGCGGTCTCGCCCGCAAGGTTTTCGGCTCCTCCAACGATCGTCGTGTCAAGGGTTTCCGCCCACGCGTCGCCGCGATCAACGCGCTCGAAGACGAAATGAAGGCGCTGTCCGACGAGGCATTGCGCGGGAAAACGGAGGAGTTCCGCGAGGAACTTGCCGCAGGCAAATCGCTGGACGATATTCTTGTTCCCGCGTTTGCCGTGGCGCGAGAAGCCTCGCGCCGCGCGCTGGGGATGCGACCCTTCGACGTTCAGCTCATTGGTGGCATGGTGCTTCATGACGGCTGTATCGCCGAGATGAAAACGGGTGAAGGCAAGACACTCGTCGCCACACTTCCGGTCTATCTCAACGCCCTTTCGGGCAAAGGCGTGCACGTCGTCACGGTAAACGATTATCTGGCCAAACGTGACTCCGAATGGATGGCGCGGCTCTATGGTTTTCTTGGCCTGACGACGGGCGTCATCGTGCACGGCATGTCGGATGAGGAGCGCCGCGCAGCCTATGCCTGCGATGTTACCTACGGCACCAACAACGAGCTTGGCTTCGACTATCTGCGCGACAACATGAAGTATGAACGCGACCAGATGGTACAGCGCGGGCATTCCTTCGCAATCGTCGACGAGGTCGATTCGATCCTTATCGACGAGGCCCGAACCCCGCTCATCATTTCCGGTCCACTGGATGACCGCTCGGAACTCTACAACAGGATCGACACCTTCATTCCGCACCTGGTGGAAGAGGATTTTGAAGTTGACGAGAAGCAGCGCACCGCGACCTTCACGGAAGAAGGCACGGAAAAAATGGAGAACATGCTGCGCGAAGCTGGCTTGTTCAAAGGTGATTCACTCTACGACATTGAGAATGTCGCCATTGTTCATCATCTCAACAATGCCTTGAAAGCGCACAAGCTTTTCCAACGCGACAAGGACTATATCGTCCGCGATGGCGAAATCGTCATCATCGACGAATTTACCGGGCGCATGATGCCAGGGCGCCGCTTCTCTGAAGGACTCCATCAATCTCTCGAAGCCAAAGAGAAAGTGGCGATCCAGCCGGAAAACCAGACGCTCGCTTCCATCACCTTCCAGAACTACTTCCGCATGTACGACAAGCTGGCCGGCATGACCGGCACGGCATCGACCGAAGCGGAAGAATTCGGCAACATCTATGGTCTCGAGGTAATCGAGATTCCCACCAACCTGCCGATCCAGCGCCTTGATGAAGATGACGAGGTTTACCGGACCGTCGAAGAAAAATTCAAGGCGATTGTCCGGGAAATCAAGGAAGCCAGCGCCAAAGGACAGCCGATCCTCGTCGGCACGACCTCGATTGAAAAATCCGAATTCCTTGCAGAACGTCTTCGTCAGGAAGGCATCAAGGATTTCGAGGTTCTGAACGCCCGCCACCATGAGCGCGAGGCCTTCATTGTTGCACAGGCAGGCAAGCCCGGCGCCATCACCATCGCCACGAACATGGCCGGTCGCGGCACCGACATTCAGCTCGGCGGCAATCCGGAAATGCGGATTGCAGAAGAGCTGGGCGACATGGAACCCGGCCCCGAACGCGACGCAAAAGAAAAGGCCATCCGTGAGGATGTGAAAAGGCTTAAAGAGCAGGCGCTGGCCGCAGGCGGCCTCTATGTTCTGGCGACCGAACGCCACGAAAGCCGGCGAATCGACAACCAGCTGCGCGGGCGTTCAGGACGCCAGGGCGATCCCGGCCGCTCGAAATTCTTCCTGTCGCTTCAGGACGATCTGATGCGCATCTTCGGCTCCGACCGGATGGACGGAATGCTGCAGAAGCTCGGCCTCAAGGAAGACGAGGCCATCGTCCACCCCTGGATCAACAAGGCGCTTGAAAAAGCGCAGAAGAAGGTCGAGGCGCGCAACTTCGACATCCGCAAGAATCTGCTCAAGTTCGACGATGTGATGAACGACCAGCGCAAGGTTGTGTTCGAGCAGCGTCTTGAACTCATGGACGGCGAAAATCTCTCCGAGACAGTTGCCGAAATGCGCCAGGACACGATCGACGATCTGGTCGCACGGCACATACCCGAGAAGGCCTATGCCGAGCAGTGGGAAACGAAGGAACTGCGTGAAGCGGTGAAAGCTTCGCTCAATCTTGATCTCCCCATCGATGAGTGGGCGCAAGAGGAAGGCATTGCCGAAGACGATATCCGCGAGCGGATCAGCGAAGCGACAGAGGCTGCGGCCAGGGACCGAGCCGAGCGTTTCGGCCCCGACATCATGACCTATGTGGAGAAATCGATTCTTCTGCAGACGCTCGACAGCCTGTGGCGCGAGCATCTCGTCAATCTCGATCATCTGCGTTCAGTCATCGGCTTCCGCGGCTATGCTCAGCGCGATCCACTCAACGAGTATAAGTCCGAGGCGTTCGAGCTCTTCCAGGCTATGCTCAGCAATCTGCGTCAGGTAGTCACCTCGCAACTCATGCGTGTAGAGTTGGTTCGGGAAGCTGCCGAGGCACCGCCACCGGAAACACCGGATATGCAGGCTCACCACATCGACGGCTCGACCGGAGAGGACGAGTTTGCCGATGGCGAGACGATGGCGCTGGCGCGTAGCGAAAGCAGCGTCGTTCCTGCAGAGGAACGCGATCCGAACGATCCCACGACCTGGGGCAAGGTGGGACGCAACGAACCGTGCCCGTGCGGCTCCGGCAAGAAATACAAGCATTGCCACGGCGCCTTCGCCTGAGGCACTCACTCAGACATACAGATAAGCCGGGTTAGCCCGGCTTTTTTGTTGTCCCATCGCCACCGGGGCCACCCCTGCCCCCGCCTTTCATTATTCTTAAGCAGTTTGCGTTAAAGCGGGCAGAAGGTCTCTTGAGAGGAGTGGGGTGGTGCGCTTTTCAGCCACGGGAACGGGTGATCGCTTGCTGCCGGCGCAGCTTGCAGAGCGCGTGCGCCCCTGGCTTTCAAAGGTCGATAGCCTGATCAGCGCCCGCGATGCACGTGGCGAAGCCGGCCGCAATGCTCTGATCGCCTTTGCCATCCGCATCATCAACGCCGTGATCGCCTTCTTCAGTCAGGTGCTCCTCGCACGCTGGATGGGGAGTTTTGAATACGGAATCTATGTGCTCGTCTGGGTGACAATGATCATCCTCGGCAACATTTCCTGCCTCGGATTCCACACGGCGATCATCCGCTTCATTCCTGAATACCGCACGAAGAGCGCGTTCGCGGAATTGCGTGGCGTCAACATTGCCGGCCGGCTTTTCGTGCTGGCTACATCCACGGTCTTCATGCTCGCGGGCCTCTTGGGGCTGTATTTTCTCACTCCGGTCATCGAGTCCTACTACATCGTGCCATTCTACCTCGGCCTGATCTGCCTGCCGATGCTGGCGCTCAGTGACCTGCTGCAGGGTGTTTCTCGAGCCAATGCATGGGTGATCTGGGCTCTGCTTCCGGCTTATTTCATCCGCCCGGTGCTCATCCTGCTCTTCATGGCCGTGGCCGTGCTGAGCGGCTATGCACCCGACGCGAAAACCGCGATCGTCACAGCCATCATAGCCACTTACGTGACGACGCTTCTACAGTTTGCGAGCATCACCACCCGCGTGGACCGGAACATGCCTTCCGGCAGGCCCCGCTTCGAAATGAAACACTGGGTCAGCGTATCGCTGCCCATCTTTCTTGTCGAAAGCTTCTACTTTCTGCTCACCAATGCGGACGTTCTGATGGTGGGACGCTATATGGCCCCCACGGACGTGGCCGTCTATTTTGCCACTGTCAAGACGCTGGCACTGGTGCACTTCGTCTATTTTGCGGTTAAGGCAAGCGTTGCTCAGCGCTACTCCGCCTACATGCATGGCGGAGACCGGTCCGGACTGGCGAGCTTTGCTGCGGAAACCGTGACCTGGACCTTCTGGCCGTCCCTCGCCATGGGCGTCATCGTACTGATTATCGGCAAGCCGATGCTGATGCTGTTCGGCAGTGGTTTCACCGCCGGATATCCTCTGCTGTTCCTGCTCGTCTCGTGTGTCGTCGCCCGGGCCGCCGTCGGCCCCGCGGAAAGCCTGCTTACAATGAGCGGGTTCCAGAAAATCTGCGCCGGGATTTATGCCATCACACTCGGCATCAACATCGGTCTCAACATGATCCTGATACCACTCTACGGGCTTTGGGGAGCAGCGATCGCGACAGGTATTGCCATTCTGTTCGAAGCAGCCTCGCTATCATTCACCGCATGGCAGAAGCTTGGCATCCGCATGCTGGTCTTTCTTCCCCGCTTTCGAAAGGAGGCCAATCCGTGAGCATCCCCCCTCTCCTTGAAGAGACGAGCGGCGGCGCGGGAGGGTCCGACAGCGATCACGCCCGTGATGCCACGTTCGAACCCGATACCGAGCGCCTCGCTTCGGTGGCGACGGACGACCAGAAGCGCAAGCTCGCGGTTTATCCGGCTTCAGCCGGTTTCGAGCTGGTTGATGAGCTGGATTACCTGGCAGCCCGCTCCATCGAAACGAACATATTCTTCAACCCACGCTTTCTGGCACCGGCCATGCCCCGG
This sequence comes from Nitratireductor sp. L15S-10, assembly GCF_045011005.1. Classification (NCBI taxonomy): domain Bacteria; kingdom Pseudomonadati; phylum Pseudomonadota; class Alphaproteobacteria; order Hyphomicrobiales; family Phyllobacteriaceae; genus Nitratireductor; species Nitratireductor sp. L15S-10. The sequence continues at coordinate 955,393 of NZ_CP120674.1, read as the reverse complement.
CTGGAAGATCGGGAAGTTCGGCTGGCGGTGATCCGCGACGGAACGGAGGACCGAAGCCGCCTGCGCCTTCTTGTTCCTTTTACCGTTGAGCGCCCGCTGCTGCCCTTCAGCGTTCCGGTGCTGCGCACCTGGGCAAATCCGTTCGGCCCGCTCGGCACCCCTCTGGTCGACTATGACGACCCTGCCGGAGTGATCGAGGATTTCTTCGCCATGTTGGCCCGGCCACATCTCGATCTGCCCAAGGTTTTTGTCCTGCCGGATGTCGGCCTGGACGGTGCATTTGCTGCCATCCTGCGTACGGTGGTGGACGCGCGCAACCTGCCGTTCCAGATCACCAATCGGGTTGAGCGACCGACTCTCGAGAGCGCTCTGGATGGGGATACATATCTGCGAGATTCCCTGCGCTCACATCACTACCGTGAGTTCCGGCGCCTAAGAAGACGCCTGGGAGAACTGGGCAACCTCGAATATCGCATCGCCCGCCACCCCGATGAGGTAAGGCACGGCATCGAAGCCTTCCTCACCCTGGAAGCTTCCGGCTGGAAGGGCCGGGAGCGCACCGCCATGGCGATCGACCGTTACCGTGCGGCCTTTGCGCGGGAGGCGGTTCATCGGCTTTGCGAACGCGACATGTGCCGCATCCATATGCTCACACTCGACGATGTGGTCATCGCCTGTCTGATCGTCTTCATAGAAAACGGCACGGCCTACACGTGGAAAACGGCCTATGATGAAAGCTTCGCCACCTACTCGCCAGGCACGCTTCTCATGATTGAGGTTACAAAAACACACCTTGACGATCCCAACATCGTGATGACGGACTCCTGCGCGGTGCCCGATCACCCGGTCATGAGCCGCCTGTGGAGCGAGCGTCGTCCCCTGGGAACGATGGTCGTCGGGCTTACACCGGATGCAGACCGCCATGTGCGCAAGGCAGCCGCCCAGCTTGGTCTCGCACGCCGTGTACGCAATCGCCTGCGGATCGTGCGCAATCGTCTGCGCGGCTGAACAGACAGGCGGGAACCATCCTTCCGCGACGCCCGTTCGCCTCCCAGAGGCAAGCCTGTTATATTGCCGCAACACTGGAGGCCGGTCATGCGTTTCAAAACATTTCGCCGAGATCGCATATCGAAGCCCATCTACAACTGGGCCCGCAAGATCATGCCACCGATTTCCGAGACGGAACGGGAAGCGATCGATGCAGGGACGGTCTGGTGGGACGGCGAACTTTTTACCGGGAACCCTGACTGGGAACAGTTCCTGGCCATGCCGCCGGCGCGCCTTTCCAAAGAAGAGCAGGCCTTTATGGACGGTCCCGTGCGCGAGCTGTGCGCCATGGTCGATGATTGGACGCTCAACTGGCGCGATCGCGACCTCTCCCCCGCCGTATGGAATTTCATGCGTAGGAACAAATTCTTCGGAATGATCATCCCGAAGGAGTTTGGTGGGCTCGGCTTCTCAAACACCGCCCATTCGGAGGTGGTGCGCACGCTCTCCTCTGCAAGCGTCGTCGCCGGCGTCACCGTAATGGTGCCCAACTCGCTTGGTCCGGGCGAATTGCTCATGCATTTCGGCACCGACGAACAGCGCAAATACTGGCTGCCGCGCTTGGCCGACGGGCGCGAAATACCGTGTTTCGGCCTTACCTCCCCGCACGCAGGCTCCGACGCCGCAGCGATGACGGACACGGGTGTGGTTGAATATGGGACCTGGAAGGGCAAGAAGGTCCTTGGCCTGCGCCTCAATTTTCACAAGCGCTACATCACGCTCGGGCCTGTGGCCACCGTAATGGGCCTCGCCTTCAAGATGCGGGATCCTGAAAACCATCTCGGCCGCGGCGAGGATCTGGGGATCACCGTCGCGCTTTTGCCAACAGACACCAAAGGCGTACGCCACGGCGACCGGCATATTCCGCAGTTCACCTTCTTCCAGAATGGCCCGCTCTATGGCGAGGATGTCTTCGTTCCACTTGACCACATTCTCGGTGGCGAGAAGCAGATCGGTCAGGGCTGGACCATGCTGATGACGGCGCTCGCTGCCGGGCGCAGCATCTCACTGCCCTCGCAATCGGCGGCATCGGCCGCCATGTGTGCCCGTGCGACCGGCGCCTACGCGCGGGTACGCACACAGTTCAACGTGCCTATTGGTTATTTCGAGGGCATTCAGGAGCCGCTGGCTGAATTGTGTGGCAACGCCTATCTTATCGATGCGGCACGGCGCACGACGCTTGCGGCGCTGGATCAAGGACACAAGCCTTCGGTCATTTCCGCCATCATGAAGTACCACGCCACAGAGCGCATGCGCCGCTCGGTGGAACATGCGATGGATATTCACGGCGGCAAGGCGATCATCGACGGACCCAGCAATTACATGGGCGCAGCCTATCGCGCCGTACCGGTGGGCATCACGGTCGAAGGGGCCAACATCCTGACCCGCAATCTGATGATTTTCGGTCAGGGGGCCATTCGCTCCCACCCCTATATGCTGGAAGAGTTGCTGGCACTTTCCAATGAGGATCGGGAAGAGGGTCTCGATCGCTTCGACGAGACATTCTGGAAACATGCAGGCCACGCTTTCAAGACCGCCGGCCGCGCCTTCCTGCGCGGCTGGACCGGTGGCCTTCTGGCCCCCGCTCCGAAAGGCGCGGCAATGGGCCATCACTGGAAAACGCTCTCGCGCCATTCCGCAGCCTTCGCGCTTCTGTCCGATTTCGCATTGCTCACGCTTGGCGGATCCCTCAAACGACGGGAAATGATCTCGGCACGGCTTGGCGACATTCTTGCAGAACTTTATCTGCTGGGCGCTGTGCTGAAACGCTATGAAAGCGAAGGGCGTTTCGCCGAAGACAAGCCAATCGTCGATTATCTCATGCAGGCTGGTGAGGCGCGCATCGGCATCGCCTTCCGGGGTGTTCTCGACAATTTGCCAGCGCGGCCGGCTGCATGGCTGATGCGTCTGATCGCCTTCCCGTTCGGCGTGCCCAACCCCGTGCCTTCTGACCAGCTCATCACGAAGCTGGCCGAAATCCTGCTGAAACCCTCCGAACAGCGGGACAGGCTCTCGCCCGACCTCTATCTCGGCCAGGGACACGATGCGCATCCGCTCAAGGATCTGGAACGCGCGTTCAGGCTTGTCGTCGACGCCGCCCCCATCGAGAAGAAGATGCGCGCTAGGCATATTAGCAACGCTCAGGAGGCTCACGATATGGATCTCATCAGCGATGCCGAACTCACGCAACTGCGCGAAGCGCGGGAAGCTGTCGAGAAGGTTATCGCTGTCGACGCCTTTCCCATGGAAGAGATTTCGGCAACGGCCTCACAGCACAAGATAAAAAAGCCCGCCGCACGGCGCAAGTCGCCGCAGCGGCAGGCCGCTGAATAGAGAGCTGCAAACCGGAATTATCGTGTCGGGACCGGTGTCTCGCCGCGATAGTCATAAAAACCGCGACCGGTCTTGCGGCCAAGCCAGCCGGCTTCGACGTATTTAACCAGCAGCGGGCACGGCCGATATTTGGAATCGGCCAGTCCCTCGTAAAGGACCTGCATGATCGAAAGGCAGGTGTCGAGGCCGATGAAATCGGCCAGCTGTAACGGCCCCATCGGATGGTTGGCGCCAAGCTTCATGGCCGTGTCGATGGCTTCAACAGTCCCCACGCCTTCGTAGAGCGTATAAATTGCTTCATTGATCATCGGCAACAGGATGCGGTTGACGATGAAAGCGGGGAAGTCCTCGGCCACGGTAATCGTCTTCTCAAGGCTTTCGACAAAGCCGCGCGCCTTCTCGAACGTGTCATCTTCCGTGGCAATGCCGCGCACCAGTTCCACCAGCTTCATCACCGGGACGGGGTTCATGAAGTGGATACCGATGAACCGCTCGGCCCGGTCGGTCTGTGCGGCAAGACGCGTGATGGAGATTGATGAGGTGTTGGTGGCGACGATGGCCTCCGGATTGAGCACCGGACAGAGCTGCGCAAAAATCTTGCGCTTGACCGTTTCGTCCTCCGTAGCCGCCTCGATCACCAGATCCATGTCGGCGAGTGCTTCCATGGTGGTGGCCGGAGCAATGCGCGCCAATGCATCCTGACGAACCTTATCCTCGAGTTTTCCGGACGAAACCTGCCGTGCCATGTTGCCGGAGATGGTCGCGATACCCGCCTCGATCCGCTCGGCGGAAAGATCGTAGAGCTTCACATTATAGCCTGCCAGCGCGGCGACATGGGCAATTCCGCTGCCCATCTGCCCCGCGCCAATCACACCCACTTTTTCAATCTTTCCAGTCATTTCGAAAACCCCGTGAGATGCGGCTTGCACTCTTCGTCAGTGTTGTTGCGCTGCAAACTAAATGGGAGGCGCAATGGCGTCTACCCCCGCGAACAAAATCCTTCACGCTCCCCCTCCCAGCGCCACATTATTTGAATGAAAACAAAAAAAGCCCCGCTCGAGAGCGGGGCTTGTTGCCTGAGATTCCGGTGTTCTTTTTGGCTTAAAGCGCCTTCTCGAGCTCCGGCAGCACGTCGAAAAGGTCTGCAACCAGGCCGTAATCGGCGACCTGGAAGATCGGGGCTTCTTCGTCCTTGTTGATCGCAACGATCACCTTGGAGTCTTTCATGCCGGCGAGATGCTGGATCGCGCCGGAAATGCCGCAGGCAATGTAGAGATCTGGAGCGACGACCTTGCCCGTCTGCCCCACCTGCCAGTCGTTCGGAGCATAGCCCGCATCGACGGCCGCACGCGAGGCACCGACAGCCGCTCCAAGCTTGTCAGCAACAGGAAGGATCACCTCGTTGAACTTCTCCTCAGAGCCCAGCGCACGACCGCCCGAGATGATGATCTTTGCAGAGGTCAGCTCCGGCCGGTCGCTCTCTGCGATACGGTTTTCGACGAATGTCGAGAGACCGGAATCGGTAGGCGCGTCAACGCTCTCCACCGCGGCAGAGCCCCCTTCGCCTGCCGCCTGGAAGGACGATGTGCGAACCGTAAGCACCCGCTTTGCATCGGTTGCTTCAACGGTCTGGATCGCGTTGCCGGCATAGATCGGGCGTTTGAAGGTCTTGGCATCGAGCACTTCGATCACGTCGGAGACCTGCATGACATCCAGCAGGGCCGCCACGCGCGGCATCACGTTTTTGCCAGTGGTCGTGGCGGGGGCAACGAACGTGTCATATCCGTCGGCCAAAGACACTACGAGGTCGGCGAGCGGCTCGGCAAGCCGTTCGGCAAGCGCATCGCTTTCCGCGAGCAGAACCTTGTGCACGCCGCCAAGTTTCGCCGCAGCGTCGGCCGCTGCCTTCGCGCCTTTACCGGCAACCAGCACATCTACATCCGAGCCAATCTGGCTCGCGGCGGCGAGCGCCTTGGCGGTCTGGTCGGACAGGGTTTCGTTATCGTGTTCGGCAATCAGAAGAATAGCCATCTTGTTTCTCCCTCTCCGTTAAAGCACGCCGGCTTCGTTTTTCAGCTTGTCGACCAGTTCGGCCACCGAGCCCACCTTGATGCCCGCCTTGCGGCCAGCCGGTTCCTCGGTCTTGAGCACCTTCAGGCGCGCCTTCACCTCAACGCCGAAATCGCCGGGCTCCTTGGTGTCGAGCGGCTTCTTCTTGGCTTTCATGATGTTCGGCAGAGAAGCGTAGCGCGGCTCGTTCAGACGCAGGTCCGTGGTCACGATGGCCGGCAGTTTGAGCTCGACCACCTGGAGACCACCATCCACCTCACGCGTCACCTTGGCCTTGCCGTCTGCAAGCTCCACATCCGACGCAAATGTTCCCTGGCTCCAGCCAAGCAGTGCAGCCAGCATCTGTCCGGTCTGGTTGGAATCGTCATCAATGGCCTGTTTGCCGAGGATCACGATTTCCGGCTTCTCCTCGTCGACAACGCCCTTGAGGATCTTCGCCACATCAAGTGGCTCGACCGCATCGTCGGTCTTGACGAGGATCGCGCGGTCAGCACCCATGGCAAGAGCGGTGCGCAAGGTTTCCTGGGCCTTGTCGGGGCCAATCGAAACGGCGACGATTTCTTCGACCTTGCCGGCTTCCTTCATGCGGATCGCTTCTTCAACCGCGATTTCACAGAACGGGTTCATCGCCATTTTGACGTTTGTCAGCTCGACACCGGAGCCATCCGCCTTCACGCGGGGCTTCACATTGGCGTCAATGACCCGCTTGACCGGAACAAGGACTTTCATGCGCAATCACCTTCCATGGTGGACTTCGGTTCTGATGCTGGATACCAGCAGATGGACGCGCCGGATGGCTGAATGCCGACATGTTCAGGGAAATTCAGAACACTCCTCCTCCCCCTCATGCGGCACGCCGCCGGAGTTGGCGGGACCGTAGAGAGGCCTGACGTTCACGTCAATATGCAGAAATGTCCTATTGCCGCCCCCAGCGCGGCTGCTCGGTTTCCAGCGTGCGCGCAGCATCCGGCTTTTCAAGCTCTACCGCGCGTGGTTTCTCCAGACGCTTGTCGAGCAGAGGTACATCCCTGCGCCTTAGAATGACCACCAGGACCGCCCCGGCGAGAATGCCTCCCGCATGAGCGGCCCAGGAAATCTGGTTTTCGGTATCAATCATCAACATCAGGAACTGGAAACCGATCCACAGCGCGAGAAGGATGAAAGCCGGGATACGAATGGGAATGCGCGCAAATGCCAGCACCCAGACCTTCACCCGTGGATGCAGGATCAGGTAGGCGGCGACGATGCCTGCAATGGAACCGGAAGCGCCAATGAGCGGCGCATTGGAATCCGGCGCGATGAAGCCGTGCATATAGGCCCCCGCAACAGCGCAGGCGAGATAGAACACCAGATACCGGAAATGCCCGAGCGCATCTTCCACATTGTCTCCGAACACCCACAGAAACAGCATGTTTCCGCCCAAATGCATCAGGTCGCCATGCAGGAACGAGTAGGTGATGTAGGTGAGCGGCTCGGGAACCAGATCGAGCTCTGGCGGCAGCACCGCGAGGTCATTGGAAACGGACGGTATATAGCCAAGCCCAAGCGCAGCGGCGAACGCGAAATCCGTGCCTCCCACCGCCGTCACCAGATAGGCGATCACATTGACCGCTATGATTGCCAGCGTGACATATTGCCGTTTGATATGCCGCAGGCTGTTGGCATCGTGCAGCGGTATGAACATCGGAGCCCTCTTTGCGGGCCCCGATCCCGGCCCGAATATCTCAGCGGTTTTGCCCAGGCACCCATAGCACGTCAAGCGCACCATTGTCATTGACGGCGCGTGAAGCGACGAACAGGAAATCGGAGAGGCGGTTGATGTAGCGCATGGCCGCATCACTGACGATCTCACCTTCGACTGTGCGCAACTCCACCATAAGTCTCTCGGCACGTCGCGAGACAGTGCGCGCGAGATGGAGTGCAGCAGCAGCGGGCTTGCCACCGGGTAGCACGAAGGAGCGCAACGCAGCCAGCTGGGCATTCAAGGCATCGATATCGGCTTCCAGCCGGTCCACCTGGCTCTGCACGATCCGCAAGGGTTCATATTCGGGCGCCTCGCCGGTATCCGGCGTCGAAAGGTCAGCCCCCAGATCGAAGAGATCATTCTGTATACGCGCCAGCATCGCGTCGATACGCGGCTCCGTTTCTGCCAGATGAACACGTGCCATGCCGATGCAGGCATTTGCCTCATCGACAGTGCCATAGGACGCGACCCTGAGATCGGATTTCAGGCGGCGCTCACGCGAACCGAGACCCGTTGTCCCGTCGTCGCCCGTGCGCGTGTAAATCTTGTTCAGCTTGACCACGGTATGCCTCAGCCACCCTTTGAACGCGCGTAGTAAAGCGCGAGTACGACAAAGACGACGGCGACAGCCTGCAGGATCACGCGAGCCTGCATAAGCTTGTTCGACGTGTTGGCCGAGCCACCGCGCATCATGTTCATCAGACCGCGAATGAGGACGATAACGACCGCCATCATCACAAGGATGGAAAGGATATTGAAAACTGTGGACATGGCGGCTTTCTTCTCGGTTTCAGCCCTGGTTCGACAGGAAGCGGTACAACATGCGCGCCGGAAGCAGCCGTTTCAATGCGACACCGATGCGCGCCGGTGTGGTTACCACATAGTGCGGCCTTGGACGCGGGGAAAGGAGCGCGTGAGAAAGTCGCGCATAGACCGCGTCCGGCCCAAGCTTGAACCGCGACTTCACACCGCCCTGCCTCAAACGCGCAAGCTGCGCCTTGTAGGCTTCCCGATGGGGGGAGTTTTCGTGATCGATATAGCGCTCGAACCACGGGAGTCCGTTGCTGGCAATTTTGGACTCGATGGGCCCCGGCTCGATGAGGGAAACATATATGCCAGAACCTTCAAGTTCCGCTCGCTGACATAACATCAAGCCTTCAAGCGCATGCTTCGAGGCAGCGTAGGCACCACGGTACTTTATAGGGATAAGTCCCAGGATCGACGAGCAATGAACAATGCGGCCGTGTCCCTGTCGCCGCATCACCGGGACGAGGCGCTGCGTGAGATCGTGCCAGCCGAAGACATTGACCTCGAACTGGTGGCGCAGCGCTTCCACGGGGAGATCTTCCACCGCTCCGGCTTGAGCATAGGCTCCATTGTTGAAAAGAGCATCAAGAGAACCGCCGGTCCTGTCGAGCACCTCATCCACAAGCGCGACGATCGAGCCGGGCTCGGCATAATCGAGATAGAACGATTCTATCCCTTTCCTTTCAAGGGCTCGGCGATCTTCCGGCTTCCGCGCCGTTGCAAAAACGCGCCAGCCATCCTTGAGCAGCGCCTCGGCACACCATGCACCTATGCCGGAAGAGGTTCCGGTGATCAGGATCGTCCGGTCACTAGCCATGAAATTCCCGTCAGCACTTGTCTATAAGTGTCACGGTTTCACATATTGGCCTGAGCGAAACAACAAAAAGCAGTGACGACAGCAACGAAGGGAAGAACCGTGCGCGGATTGAAAGCCACCAGACGTATCATCGGCGATGCGCTCGGCCACTTCAACACGGATGACGGCTGGGCCATGTCCAGTCACGTCGCCATCTCGGCGCTTATGGCCCTGTTCCCGTTTCTGATATTTGCCACGGCCCTGGCGAGTTTTCTTGGCGCGGACTCGTTCTCGCAACAGGCTGTCGATCTGATTTTCGATACCTGGCCAAAGGAAGTGGCCGAGCCCATTGCAAGAGAGGTTCACAATGTGCTCGGTGTACGCCGCAGCGATGTGCTGACCTTCGGTGTCGTACTGGCTGGTGTTTTTGCCTCCAATGGGGTGGAAGCACTGCGCCTTTCTCTCAACCGCGCCTACCGGGTCAGTGAAAAACGCTCGATCTTCCGCCTGCGCGCGCAAAGCCTGTTTTTCGTACTCGTTGCAACGGTCGGCTTTCTTGCCATCAGCGTCCTGCTCGTCATCGCACCGATCGCACTGCGCATCGCCGCCAACAATCTCGAATGGATCGCTCCTTATGTCGGCACGATCACGTTCTGGCGCTATGTCATCGCGCTGACCGTACTCGTTCTCGCGCTGATTTCGGTCCATCTTTGGCTGCCGGCCGGCCGACGCAGCCTTTGGGACGTGCTGCCCGGTGTCGCGTTTACACTTCTGGGATCCTTTGTCGGATCGAGCCTTTTCGCAGCCTATCTCGGGCGCTTCGGCAGCTACGCCAGCACCTATGCCGGGCTTGCTTCCATCATGATCGCAGTGGTGTTTCTCTACATCATTTCCGCCGTGTTCATTCTCGGCGGAGAACTGAACGCTTCGATCAAGCGCTACCGGGAAGCACGAGCGGTCGCCGGAACCGTATGACGCGATGAACGCCGTGTCGCGAGCGCCACGCCGAACGTCGTGATTGCCATGCCTGCAAGCTGCACGGGCGTCAGGGTCTCATCAAACAGGAACCATGCCATAAGTGCTGTCACCGCCGGCACGAGATAAAACAGAGATGCGACCCGCGCCACCTCCCCTTCTCGAATGAGGATCATCAACAGGAAGATCGCGCCCAGTGACAGCACGAAAACCAGCCACGCCATGGCAAAGACCAGTTCGCCGTTGAGCACGAAGTGCTGGGTTTCGAACAACAGCGAGACGAGAAACGTGACCAACCAACCGCCGACATACTGATAAAGCGTGACTGTTACCAGATCAGCGTTTGCGACGAAGCGCTTCTGCCAGACCGTGCCCACGCTCATGGCGATCACCGCCACAACGGCCGCACCAATGGTCGCTACCGTCACACCGCCGCTGATCGAGCCGAATTTTGGGGAAAGGACTGTCACCACACCGACAAGCCCGACCACAAGGCCAAGCCAGTGCTTTCCTGTCACCTTCTCGCCGAGAAACACACCGGCAATGACCGCAGTCAGCATCGGCTGAAGCCCAACGATGAGGCCCGCGAAACCAGCAGGGAGACCGTTGCGCACTGCCCAGAATACGCCGCCTAGATAGACGCCGTGCATGAGAAAACCCGCTATCGCAGCGTGAAACGCATTGCGCGGACCGATTGCCTTTGCCTTCACAAGCGGAATGATCAACAGAAGAACGCCAAAGGTCAGCGCAAAACGAACCCATAAGAATGTAAAGGGCTCCGCCCAAGGCATTGCATAACGCGCCCCGATGAAACCGGTCGCCCAGAGGAGGACGAACAGGGCCGGGATCGCCCTTGTAATATCTTTCATCGGATATGTCCCTGAATGCGAAACCTTGAGTTCAACCGCGGCTTTAACAGCCCCGGCCCCGGCAAGGAAAGCGAAACATTTCCATCGTAGGATCAATAGAAGTGATCCATGGCGCAGCCGGGAGTACACAAATGCTGATGAAACTGGATACGAGCTGGCTGATCTTCGCGGTCGTGGCGGTCACGATGATCGCCTATCTCCTGTCGCTCGGTCTCAACGCGGCTCTGAAGGAAGACGGCTTCGGTGCTATGGGCACCGCCATGATCATAGCAATTGCATTCTTCGGCACCGTCCATCTGGCCAACCGGAACGGGATTCGTTTCTCAAGCCTTACCGAAGGCGCCCTCGCCGGTCTGGGTGGTGCCTTTGCGGTGCTGCTGATTCTGGTCATGGCCAAGGCGCTTCTTAGACGGCTGAGCTAGACGCCCCGATCATTCGCGCGATATCGTCCGGCGTTGCACCGCTGTCGCGCAATGCCGCAAGGCTGGTATCGCCACGGCTCTTGGAGAGCTTGCGCCCATCATCGTCCAGAATGAGGTCATGATGATGGTAGTGCGGCACCGGCAAACCCAACAGTTCCTGAAGTACACGATGCACGGCGGTCGAATGGAACAGGTCACGCCCGCGCACCACATCGGTGACGCCCTGCAGCGCGTCGTCGACCACAACCGATAGATGATAACTTGCCGGGATTTCCTTCCGCCCGATCACCACGTCGCCCCAGTTCTCGGGCTTTGCCTGGACCTGTCCCGTTTCTCCTTCCGGGCCCTGACCTGTCTCGTCCCAACATAGCGTGCCCCCGACATGCGCGATGGCCGAGGACATGTCGAGCCGCCATGCGTACGGCGCCCCCTCATCGATCAGAGCCTGGCGCTCCCGTGAGCTCATATGGCGGTCTTCTCCAGGATAGATCGGCGCTCCGTCCGGGTCGCGCGGCCAACGTTCGCCACCGGCTTCATGCTCGGCTATGCGCGCCCGCACCTCTCCCCGGGTCATGAACGCCGGATAGACCAGATCCGCATCGATGAGCCGATCGAGCGCGGCACGGTAATCGTCAAAATGCTCCGACTGTCGACGCACCGGCTTCTCCCAACCAAGACCGAGCCATGCAAGATCGCGCAACACACCGCGTTCCAGCTCCGGCGTACAGCGTGTGACGTCGATGTCTTCCATCCTCACGAGGAAACGCCCGCCAGCCTCCCGTGCCATTTCCTGATTAAGGAGCGCGGAATAGGCATGACCAAGATGGAGCTGGCCGTTCGGGCTCGGCGCGAACCGAAAGACGGGACACGTCATGAGTGATGCTTGAATCGGGTTGCGGTAAGCATGAGACGATTGCTACGGCTTTCTTCCGCGCCCGACAAGAACAGGCTACACCGATACAATGAAACGCATAGACACGGATGCGGACATTCTGCGAGCCCTCGGGGACCTTGTCGCGCTCGATCCCCGCCTTCAGTCTGTGCGCGACCGTGCCGGCAGTGTTCCTTTGCGACGCACCGCACCCGGTTTTGCGAGCCTTGTTTCCATCGTCATAGCCCAGCAGGTTTCTCGTGCCAGCGCCAATGCCATTGAAGCCCGGCTGACGGGACTGATCGACCCGCTTACGCCGGCCTCCATTCTCGCAACGGGTGAAGACCCTCTGATCGCCGCCGGCCTTTCACGCGCCAAGCAGCGTACCATTGTCGCGCTCACGCGGGCTATCATCGAGGATGATCTCGACCTTGAGACACTCTGCGCGTTCGAGGCCGAGGAAGCCGTTGCCCGCCTGACGTCGATCCATGGCATCGGCCCCTGGACAGCACAGGTCTATCTTCTTGTCTGTGCGGGTCATCCTGATGTGTTTCCCGCCGGCGATGTGGCTCTGCAAGCCGCCGTGGCCGATGCCCTGGCGCTGCCGGCCCGGCCCGATGCGAAGCGCCTGACAGAGCTGGCCGAATCATGGACGCCGCTGCGGGCCGTCGCCGCCCGCCTGTTTTGGGCCTATTATCGGCAGATGAAGGGCGGAGAAGCGGCTCCATTGCCCTGACAGGAGCAAAAAACTGCGAAAATCCAGTTGTTTGAGGTGTCATAAAGCAAAATATGCGCTTCACATTCCTGTCACGGCGGGCTTACAGTATCCGCATCGATCGACTTGGTCAGTTGAAGGAGCTTCAAGGACGTGACGATCGCGGCTTCGCCAGACAGCATGCCTGCTCTGGTGCTGAATGCGGACTACAGACCGCTCAGTTACTATCCCTTGTCACTGTGGTCGTGGCAGGACGCCATCAAGGCGGTCTTCCTCGACCGGGTCAACATTGTTGCCGAATACGACCAGCAGGTTTCATCACCCTCCTTCACGATGAGACTGCCGAGCGTTATCAGTCTCAAAACCTACATTAAACCGTCGCGTTACCCCGCCTTTACGCGTTTCAACGTGTTTCTGCGCGACCGTTTCCAGTGTCAATATTGTGGCACTCGCGAAGACCTGACCTTCGACCATGTCATCCCGCGCCGTCTGGGTGGAGTCACGTCCTGGGACAATGTCGTAGCGGCCTGCTCCCCCTGCAATCTCAAAAAGGGCGGCGTCATGCCTTCCCGTGCAAAGATGTGGCCACAGCAAAAGCCCTTCCGGCCGACCGTGCAGGATCTGCACAATAATGGCCGGCTCTTCCCACCCAACTATCTGCACGAAAGCTGGATGGATTATCTCTACTGGGATGTCGAGCTCGAGCCGTAGCAGGGAGCGGGGCCCCTAAAACATTCCACGAAGCCCCAAAACACTCCAGGAAGAATGAAACGCTCTAGCGCTTGAATGCCGCCCGCAGTGCCACGAAGGCCCAAAAAGCGCTCACAAGCACGTTCCAGCCAGCAAATGAAAGCCCCAGAAAACGCCCCGCTGCTTCGCTGCAGGATGGGGGAATCACCGCGTTCAACTGGTCGAGCAGATTGCCGCCGAGGTTCTGGCTGGCAGCACCGGCGCCGCAGTCGGCCGGGCCTTCCCACCATTTCCACTCCACCCCGGAATGGTAGATACCCAGCGCCATTCCATAGAGCATCAGTGCACCACCGATCAGCAACAGCCCGCGCGTGATGAGCGGAGGCGCCTTCAGCCATGACGCCAGAAGCGCAAGCAGCATCAGCGGCACGCCAATATAGTAAGGCGTACGTTGCTCAAGGCACAGCATGCAGGGAAGGTAGCCACCGATATGCTCGAAGCCGAGCGCTATGCCCACGGTTGCGGCCAGACCGAAAACAAGCAGTCCGGCGCTCAGGGTTTGTGTAGCACCGGTGGGAGCAGTAAGGGACATCAGGGGCCTCTAGAAAACGTATCGAATGGCAACGAAGCCGCCGATCAGCAAAACCATGAAAAGGGTGAAAAGAAGGCCAAGGTTCTTCTCGATAAATGTCCGAATCGGCGCTCCGAACTTGTAGAGCAGCCACGAAACCAGGAAAAAGCGAAGCCCGCGACCGAGCACCGAGACGACGACGAACACCAGAAGATTGAGACCAGTGGCGCCGGAGAAAATCGTCAGCACCTTGTAGGGGAACGGCGTGACGGCAGCAAAAAGCACCCCCCAGCCGCCCCACTCATTATACCAGCCGGCCACCTGCTCAAAAGCATTTTCCTTGCCGTAGAAGGCCAGGATCGGCTGCCCGACCGTCTCGTAAAGAAAGGCGCCAATTGCATATCCAAGAAGCGCACCAAGGACGGAACTCACCGTACAGATCAACGCATAGCGCAGCCATTTCGCGCGCTCCGACAGCACCATTGGGATCAACAGCACATCCGGCGGAATGGGGAAGACCGAACTTTCAATGAAAGACACGGATCCAAGTGCCTTCTCCGCATGCCGTGTGGCAGCGAGCGACATGGTCCAGTCATAGAGTTTGCGAAGCATGGGAGGCCCTCAATGAGGTGTTTTGTCTAACCGCTGCCGGAGCCTGGCGCAACGGCGATGGTGAAAGACGCGACAAGCGTGAGGATTTGCGACCTGAAGTGTTGACGGAAGCCCGCTTCCCCGTATAGTCCGCAACCTGTCCGGCCGTTCGCGGCGGGCCCCTGTGGCGGAATTGGTAGACGCGCTCGACTCAAAATCGAGTTCCGCAAGGAGTGCTGGTTCGAGTCCGGCCAGGGGCACCACTTCCCCGAAGCATTGCGGTGCAGGACAGGGGGAGGAACAGCACGGCCATGCTTGAACGGCGCGAAAGCTATCGACAGCTTTACGATGAGTTCCGCTGGAGCATTCCCGAGACTTTCAACATCGGTGTCGCAATCTCGAATGCATGGGCTCTGCGTGCGCCTGAGCGTATTGCGCTCTTCGAACATCGCGGCAGCGCCAGCCCAGCAACACTGACCTATGGAGACCTTGCGGCTCGATCGGATGGCCTGGCGGCCGGTCTTGCAAAAGCCGGAATAAGGCGGGGGGAGCGGGTAGCGCTCCTGTTGCCACAATCCTTCGAGACTGCGATTGCCCACGCTGCCATCTACAAGCTCGGTGCTATTGCCGTACCGCTCGCCCTCCTTTTTGGCCCGGAAGCTCTCGAATACCGGCTTTTCAGTGCAGGAGCGGCGGCCGTCATCACCACCGGCGACGGCCTCGCGAAAGTCGCGCGCATACGCGATCGCCTGCCTGCGCTGCAGTTGGCCATCTGCGTGGATGGCGCTGGGGGCGGAGCTGAGGATTTTCACAAGCTGATTGCAGACAATCCCGGTCCCTTTGCCCCTGCCAGCACCGGCCCTGACGACCCGGCGATGATGATCTTCACATCCGGCACCACCGGTCCACCGAAAGGTGCTCTGCACGGGCATCGCGTTCTGCTCGGACACCTGCCCGGCGTCCAGTTTCACCACGAGTTCCTGCCCCGGAACCACGATCTTCTGTGGACACCCGCCGACTGGGCCTGGGCAGGCGGTCTTCTCAACGTCCTCTTACCCGGGCTCTATCTCGGTACTCCGGTGGTAGCGGCGCGGTTCGAAAAATTCGACCCACAAACAGCCCTCGGCCTCATGGAGAAGATGAAAGTGCGCAACGCCTTCATCCCTCCGACCGCGCTGCGCATGCTCAAGGCGGTCTCAGGCATTCGGAAACGTTTCGAACTCCCGTTGCGCACCATCGGCTCCGGCGGAGAAGCTCTGGGTCGAGAGACCTTCGAGTGGGCCCGCGGCGAACTGGGGCTTCACATCAACGAGTTTTACGGTCAGACCGAATGCAATCTGGTCCTTTCGTCCTGTCATGCGCTGGGGGCTGGCAAACCCGGTGCCATCGGCCTTCCCGTTCCCGGCCATCGCGTTGCAATCATCGATGATCAGGGCAGACCTGTTCGCGATGGTGAGGCCGGCGATATTGCCGTTCTGCGGCCCGACCCGGTGATGTTTCTCGGATACTGGGAAAATGAAGCGGCAACCCGTCAGAAATTCGTCGGAGACTGGATGACCACAGGCGATCAGGGTGTTCGCGACGAGGACGGGTACTTCCATTTCGTGGGGCGCGACGACGACGTCATCACATCGGCTGGATACCGCATCGGGCCGACCGAGATCGAGGACTGCCTGACCGCTCACCCCAAGGTCGCGCTTGCCGCCGCCGTGGGCAAGCCGGATTCCGTGCGAACCGAGATCGTCAAGGCCTACATCGTTCTGCACGACGGCATAGAGCCCAGCGACGCGCTGGCGGATGAAATCCGGCTGTGGGTCAGAGAGCGTCTTTCAGCCCATGAATACCCCCGAGAAATTGCCTTCGTGGAATCAATGCCTTTGACAACGACCGGCAAGGTCATCCGTCGCCTGTTCCGGGAACGTGCGAGAAACGAATAGCGGCATTTTGCGCGCCGGCGACGCTTCAGGCTGCGTAGCGTCTGCGTTTGTGTTCGTCGAGGAATGCGGGAATGTCCTTGGCGAGGATCGGCTTGCTGAAGAGGTTGCCCTGCGCCTCATCGCATCCCATTGCACGGATAATGCGCAATTGCTCTTCCATTTCGACACCTTCAACGACTGTTGTCATGCCAAGCGTGAAAGCCAGATTGACGATGGTCTGCACGATGGCGGCCTGATCCGCGCTTTTGGTGATTTCCTTGATGAAAAGCCTGTCGATCTTCACTTTGTCGAAAGCAAACTTCTGCAGGTAGCTGAGCGATGAATACCCGGTGCCGAAATCGTCGAGTGATATCCGCGTGCCGAGCTGGCGAAGGCGCCGGAGATCCGTATGCAGTTTCCGATTGTCTTCAAGCAGCAGAGTTTCTGTGATCTCGAGTTCGAGTCGGTTCGCCGGCGTGTCGGTGTCAACAAGCACACGCGCTACGGTTTCGACGATATCATCCCGTTTGAACTGCATGGGAGACAGATTGGCAGCAATGCTGATGTCATCGGGCAACGACTTCATTTCCAGACAAACCTGCCGCAAAACCCATTCGCCCAACTGGACAATTGCACCGGTATCTTCCGCAATTCCGATGAATTCGTCCGGCGGAACGGAGCCATGAACCGGATGTGTCCATCGCAACAGCGCCTCAAACGTCGTCACCTTGTTTGTGCCCAGACCGATGATCGGCTGAAAAACCAGATGAAACTGCTCGTCCAGATTGGCTGACCGAAGTTCTGCCTCGAGCGCTCGGCGTCGCTGAAGACGCTTGTTCATCCCCTCCTCATAGAAGCGGAACACACCGCGACCGTCACCCTTGGCCTGATAAAGCGCCACATCGGCCTGCATCAGCAGGTCGTCCGCCGCCTCACGTCCCGGTGCGGCGACGGCGATGCCGACGCTCGCGCCGGTCAGCACCTGGTGTCCTTCAATGATGTAGGGTTCGTCGAGTGCATCGATGAGGCGCTTGGCAAGACTGCTCGCCTGCTCTGGCTTTTCAATGTTGCCCTGCACCACGACGAATTCGTCACCACCAAGGCGCGCAACCGCATCCGCTTCACGCACCGTATTGCGGATCCGTCCCGCCACCGCTCGGAGCAATGCATCACCGACGGGATGCCCGAGCGTGTCGTTGATGCTTTTGAAATTGTCGAGATCGACGCACATGACCGCCGTGGACAGGCCACGTTCGTTGCTGCTGACGAGTATCTCCTCCAGTTGCTCGCGCATCATCAGGCGGTTTGGCAGGTCAGTAAGCGTATCGTGTCGGGCCATATAGGCCACCTGGGCCTGCGCCTTGTGGCGTTCGGTAATGTCCTCGTAGGTGGCCACCCAGCCGCCGCCCCGCATCGGCTGATGCGAAATCAGGATCGTGCGGCCGTCTCGCAGTTCCTGGGTGAGTGTGTCTGAACGGTTCTGCTCAATGAGCCGCGATTGCAAATGCGCAAGCTGCTCCGCCTCGTCCTCTGCGCTTGCGCCAGCCTCGACCATATGCCCGATCAGAGCGTTCAGTGAGGTCCCGAGTTTGAGCTGTTCCTGCGTCAGTCCGTAGATCCGCTCCATTTTCTGATTGCTGACAATGAGCCGACCCTCGGCATCGAACATGCAAAGGCCGTGGGACATGTTGTTCAGCGCGGTGTTGAACAACAGGTTCTGGGTGATCAGTTCCTCATTGGCACGTCGAGCCGCCTGAGCACTGTCGCTCAGTTCCGCACTTGTCCGCAAAAGGTCTTCGTTGGTTGCCTTGAGCCGTTGCTGAACGCTGATTTGCAGCCGGTGTTGCCACCTCAGCATCGCTATAAAAATAAAACCGGTGATGACAAGCGAAAGCGCCAACGCAGAGAACAACCAGTGGAGCCTGAGAAGCTCTCCCTGGTCCTTGGCCTGTGCGGTGGCGCCATACTCGTTGGCTTTGGACGCCAGAGCCACCATCTTGCTCTCAAGCGGAGCCGTGAGGTCAAGCGCCAGCTGCGCGTTCTCATGTTGATCGATGTCGTCAATGAAGCCACCGATCTGCCGCAACGCTGAAGCGAGCTCGTCGACTGTCTCCTTGTTTTCAGGCATGACGGAGACAAAGTTCACAAACTCGCCCTGCTCAAAGAGGCTGAGCCTGCTCATCATGATCTGGTAGCGCAGTTCCACATCCTGCTTGCTGGCCTGCGGCGGCTCGACCAACATGGCCGTCAACCTCTGCCGGAAACGCAGAAGTTCGTTCATGCCCTGGCTTGCGCTATAGGCAATGTTGTAGCGAAAGATCTGCGTAAGAGCTTCCTGGCGCTGAAAAACCAGGACTGAAATGTAGAGCGCCGCAACGGCCAGCGCGACCATCCCGATGGACAGCACTGTCTGCACCACGCGCGATGCTGTGCGGCGCCTCATTTTTCTTGTCTCCGGGTCCGACATGGGCAAAGCCTGTCAGACGCCTACCGGACGGTAAAGCGTCGAACCTGCCAAACGGAACGCGAATAGAATTTCTGCGTGTTGATTTCCGGGTCGGAATCATACGGATAAATGATGAAGAGCGGGCCCTTGTCACTGATCGGCATGTAATTCCCATCCCTCTTGTAGGCGAGAATCGTGCCATGCGCCGCAAAGTCTGCGATCGGTACCGGCGCCTGGTAATCGTTCAGCGCGGTAACAACCACCTCTTCACCACTCGCCTCGACGAGGGTCATCAGCTCGGAGAGCAAAGCACCTTCGAACTCGACGACACCGTCGAACCATGGGGTGCTGGTCCGGATCTTCGCGGACTTGAGTGCCTCGAGCATTGCCAGATCGAAATCGGCGACACCATCACCATTGGTTGCACCGATATTGCCATCAATCGTCAGGATGACATCGCCCTGCGGTTTTGGCAGAGCGGCATCCTGGGCGAAAGCGGGAGTGACAAACGAGAAGAGCAGAATTGCTGCTACCGCAAACCAGCCTCCCGCGAGCTTTTTATTGTACATTTTTGTGCCTCTTTACTGGCGTAAACCCCAACGCGGCCAATGATAGTGTCGGCTAACCAAACAACAGGTTAACGGCGGGCTCATTTGCAACACATGCCGCCTGCGATTGACACACCACTCAACCGATGACAAAGCTCTAGGCCTAAAGGACTATACATCAGGCGTGCCGGCTCGCATAACGGTCGCAGGTCCAAACGTTTCCCGATGCGGTAGACTACGGGAAATTCAGACGCCCAAAAGCAAGAAATATTTTCGAGATCAGGGGTTTAGGAAGTGGAAACGTACAAAGAGTTCACCTTCGAGGCAGCACACAAACTGGAGCCCTATTCAGGCCTTCACGGTCATTCCTTCAAGGTCTCGGTCCATCTCGTCGGCGAGCCGGATCCTGTCTATGGCTGGGCCGCCAACCTCTACGAAGTAGAGAAGCAGATCGACGAGATACACAAGATCCTCGACCACACCTACCTCAACGACATCGAAGGCCTCTCCGTGCCCTCGCTCGAGAACCTGGCTAAGTGGATCTACGACAAACTCGCGGAAAAATCCCCGGCTCTCCACCGTGTTGAACTGAAACGGGGTGCCGACGGGCAGGCAGAAGGCTGCATTTATCAGCCAGCCAAAGCGGCCTAGGAACCCCTGACAGCCGTTCAGCTTCTTCATCGCAATGTCGGGGAGCAGTGCTCCCCGAGTGCGCGTTAGTCTGAATCCGATAGAGCCGCTTCCACCAGCCGCTCGGCATCCGGGCTCCCCCATTCCGCGGGGCCGTTCATATGCGCCAGCAGACAACCGTCTTCGCCAATCAGCAATGTTACCGGCAGCCCCAGCGCCAGCCCCTGGCTCTTCAGGTCATTGAAGATCTTCATTGAAGCATCCCGGTAATAGGAGAGAGATCTGATACCCGTCTCCTGAAGGAAGGTCGTGGGCTTTTCATCATCGCCACGATCCACATTTACCGCAACAACCTCAAACCTGTCGGAACCCTTTGCGGCCTGCAGCGCGTCGAGTGCCGGCATTTCCTCCCGGCATGGGGTACACCATGTCGCCCATAGGTTCATCAACACTACCCGACCCGAAAAATCCGCCACCGTCATCCGGTTGCCATCGGGTCCGTTAAACCCGAGGTTTTTGAGAGACCGGGGCGGATCGGCTGCAAGCATCGCCGCGACGTGACCCGTTGCCGCATCGCCCACTGTTTTGGCTTTGGCCTGCTTGGCAGAACAGGCTGCATTGCCGGCCTCGGCAACAATCGGCGTCGCCGCCGTGTTGCCATCCAGCCCGCCCTTCACGTATACCGCAATCGCACCCGCGATGGCGCCCGCAGCAACAGCCAGGACGACCAGACGGAGTGCCGGGAATTTTTGTTTCTGCTTCGACATTCTTTTTTCCACACTAGCGCCCGGTTATCATGATGAGCGAAGACCAAGCCAGCAACCGCATGTGGGGTGGACGTTTTGCCTCAGGACCCGATGCCGTCATGGAGGCGATCAACGCATCCATCGGCTTCGACAGGAAGCTTTATACCCAGGACATCCGTGGCAGTCTGGCCCATGCCGCAATGCTGGCGAAGACTGGCATAATTTCGGCGGAAGACGAAAAAAAGATTGTTCACGGGCTGAACACGATCCTGTCAGAGATCGAGGCCGGAAAATTCACCTTCTCCGCGCAGCTTGAGGACATTCACATGAATGTCGAGGCACGGCTGGCGGAGCTGATTGGTCCTGCTGCCGGGCGCCTTCACACCGCGCGCTCGCGCAACGATCAGGTGGCGCTCGATTTCCGGCTCTGGGTCAAGGAAGAGCTGCAGCGCATCGATGCCGCTCTTGGCGGTCTCATCGAAGCGTTTCTCACCCGCGCCGAAGAGCACGCCGCCAGCGTGATGCCGGGCTTCACGCATCTCCAGTCGGCGCAACCGGTCACCTTCGGCCATCACATGATGGCCTATGTCGAAATGTTCGGCCGCGACCGTTCCCGTGTTCGTGACGCCATCGAACGCCTCGACGAGAGCCCGATCGGCGTCGCTGCACTTGCCGGCACAGGCTTCCCCGTCGACCGGCAAATGACGGCCGAAGCGCTCGATTTCCGCGAGCCGACGCGCAATTCCATCGACACTGTCTCGGACCGCGATTTCGCTCTTGAATTCCTGTCGGTCTCGGCCATCTGCGCCACACATCTTTCGCGCCTGGCCGAGGAAATCGTCATCTGGTCAACCCCGCAGTTCGGGTTCGTGCGCCTGTCCGACTCCTTCTCCACCGGCTCTTCCATCATGCCGCAGAAGAAGAACCCGGACGCGGCCGAGCTGATCCGCGCCAAGACCGGCCGCATCAACGGCGATCTCATTGCGCTGCTGACGGTGATGAAGGGGCTTCCCCTCGCCTATTCGAAGGATATGCAGGAAGACAAGGAAGCCGTCTTCGACGCTGCCGAGACGCTCGACCTGATGCTCGCAGCAATGACCGGCATGGTCGGCGACATGGAGATCAACACGCAGGCCATGAGAAAAGCCGCTGGTGCCGGTTTCTCAACCGCCACGGACCTTGCCGATTGGCTGGTGCGCGAGGCGGGGCTGCCGTTCCGTGAAGCCCATCACGTGACGGGCCGCGCTGTGGCGCTTGCCGAGGAAAAGAAGTGCGGGCTGGAAAAACTTGCGCTGGAAGACCTGCAGGCGATTAATCCGGCGATAAACGAAGGCGTATTCTCGGTTCTCTCGGTTGGAAACTCCGTCAAGAGCCGGACCTCCTACGGAGGAACGGCACCTGCCGAGGTGCGTCGCCAGATACGTTACTGGAAGAAACGTTTGAAACGGGATGCAACCCCCGGCAAAAAGCGCTAAAACGCAGCGCACGCACTTTCGAGGAATGGAACGCTCATGACGGCCCGCCGCACGCTCACCCTTGTCATGCTCGGTCTCGCGCTGGGCCTTGCCGCCTGTGGGCGCAAGGCACCGCTTGATTCGCCCTATGAGGCGGCGGTGGATGCGCGCAAGGAAGCTGAGCGCAACGACCAGCCTGTGCCGCCAGCGCCGGAGAAACCGGTTAAAGACCGCCCCTTCATTCTCGATGGCCTCCTCTAGAGCAGTTTAGAAAGAGCTTGCGCCGCATAGCGGTGTCAGCCCGCGTCCCATTGCGCAGCCGAAAGTATGATGTCGTGAATCATTTCGAATACCGTGACGGCGTACTTTATGCCGAAGACGTGCCGGTGCCCGCCATCGCGGAAGCCGTTGGCACACCGTTCTATTGCTATTCAACGGCAACGCTGACACGCCATTACCGTGTCTTTTCGGAAGCTTTCGAAGGCCTTGAAGCGCTTGTCTGCTACGCCATGAAGGCGAATTCCAACCAGGCTGTTCTCACCACGCTTGCCCGTCTTGGCGCGGGTATGGATGTCGTTTCGGAAGGTGAGCTGCGCCGTGCGCTGGCCGCCGGCGTTCCCGCTGGCAAGATCCTGTTTTCCGGTGTTGGCAAGACATCGCGTGAAATGGACTTCGCGCTCAAGGCCGGCATTCTCTGCTTCAACGTCGAATCGATGCCCGAGCTTGAGCAGCTTTCAGCCCGCGCCACCGCCCTGGGGCTCACGGCCAACATATCGCTGCGCATCAACCCGGACGTCGACGCCAAAACCCACAAGAAGATCTCCACCGGCAAGGCGGAGAACAAGTTCGGCATCGGCTGGAAGGATGCGCGAGCCGCCTATGCACGCGCCGCCGGGCTTCCAGGCGTGAAGGTGACCGGCATCGACATGCATATCGGCAGCCAGATCACCGAATTGCAGCCCTTCGACGACGCGTTTGCCCTTCTGACGGAATTGACCGAAACCCTGCGCACCGACGGCCACGCCATTGAACATGTGGACCTCGGCGGCGGACTCGGCGTCCCCTATGCGGAAGATGGCGACCAGCCTCCCCTCCCCACCGCCTATGCCGAAGTGGTGCGCAAGCACATGAAGAAGCTCGGCCTCAAGGTCATGCTCGAACCGGGCCGTTTGATTGCCGCCAATGCCGGCGTTCTCGTCTCCGAAGTGATCTATGTGAAGGAAGGCGAAGCAAAGAACTTTGTCATCGTCGACGCGGCAATGAACGACCTCATCCGCCCGACTCTCTATGAAGCCTTCCATTCCATCCGACCGGTCGCCGAGACGCGGAAGGAGGCCGGAAGCATGATCGCCGACGTGGTGGGCCCGGTCTGCGAAACCGGTGACTATCTCGCACTCGACCGCAAGCTTCCACAGCTCAAAGCAGGCGATCTCATCGCCATTGGCTCCGCGGGCGCCTATGGCGCTGTTCAGGCCAGCACCTACAATTCGCGCCCACTGGTGCCAGAAGTGCTCGTGAATGGGGACCGGTTCCATGTGATTCGGGCCCGCCCCAGCCATGAAGAGCTGATCGGTCTTGATTCGATACCGGATTGGCTCACGGATTGAAATGGCACGATACGCGGATCACAATTTCGCGTATCGCCTCGCCTTCGCCCGGTTTGCTGCTATCCTTGTAAAGGACAGGGCGCGCGATTCACGTGCGCTACGGCACCATGCTGAGAGCGTCTATGGCTGAAACAACCCCTGGGCATGAACGCACACGCAGCCGCTTCATCCGGCTTGCCCGCACCCGTTTTGCCACGCGCCTCACCATGACCATGGAGCGCTTCTGGCCGCGCATCCTGCCTCTTCTGGTCGTTATCAGCCTGTTCCTGAGCATTTCCTGGCTTGGCCTCTTTCGGCTTATGCCCGACACTGCGCGCTACGGCGTTGTCGCAAGTCTCGGACTGCTTGGTGTTGCCTCACTCTGGCCGTTGCGAAACTTCCGACGCCCAACGCCCGCAGAGATCGACAAACGCATCGAGCGCGCCAACCAGCTCGCCCATGAACCTGTCGCGGCCCAGTCCGATCACCCTGCAGGAAATCGTGACGGTTTTGCCGAAGCGCTTTGGCGAGAGCACCAAAAACGAATGGCCGGCAAGCTCGTCAATCTCCGTGGCGACCTACCCAAAACCGGCGTTCCGGAGAGAGATCCCTGGGGTCTGCGCGCCGCTGCCGCCCTGCTTCTGGTGATCGCGGCAGCCTTCTCCAGCGGCCCCTATGGTGGCAGCCTCCTGGACGCCTTCCGGGCGCATGGCGGCGCCGAAGTCGTGCCGCCGCGCGTTGACGCCTGGGTGACCCCTCCCACCTATACGCGCCGCGCGCCGATCTACCTGACGGCCGAAGCCAATCGGGAGACAGAGCACTTCACCGCTCCGCACGGCAGCATACTCGCCCTCCGAGTGACCGGTGGTTCGGGCACAGAAACGCTCTCCTACCTTTCTGCCGACGACACAGAAAGCCCGATCGCCCCGGAGGGCGCTTCCCAGAGCGAAGCTCTGTCGGTGGACACATCCGCCCGGCGATTTACTGCAACATTGACGGAGGACGGAAAACTACGCCTGAAACGCGACGGTCAGGAGATAGAAGGCTGGCTTTTCTCGGTCACGCCCGACAATCCGCCGGAAATCCGCTTTGCAGAAGATCCCAGGCGAGCCGTAAACGGCGCTTTGGAGCTCGCCTATGAAATCGAGGATGACTATGGACCGGCGGAAGCACAAGCCCTGTTCGAACAGGCATACAATGCTCCCGATGCACGCCCCCTTTACAGCGCTCCCGATCTGCCTCTGACGCTGCCGCGCCGCGATGGCCGCACCGTTGCCGCAAAAACCTCGCGCGACCTCACTGAACACCCATGGGCCGGCAGTTCCGTGAAGATGAGCCTGCGCGCCGTGGACGATGCCGGACAGGAGGCGCGAAGCGAGGCAAAGCTCTTCACCCTGCCTGAGCGTACATTCACCAACCCGCTCGCCAAAGCTCTGATCGAACAGCGTCGCACCCTGGCGCTCGATGCCAACAAGAAGCCCCGCGTGCTGGCCATGATGGATGCAGTCGTGACCTGGCCCGAAGAAACCCTGAAAGACCTCTCTCAGTTTCTTGGCATCTCCGCAGCACGGTCAAGGCTGGAAACGGCCCAAACAGACGACCAGCTCCGGGATGTGGTGGACTACCTCTGGGAGATTGCTCTCATCATCGAAGATGGCGACCTGACGGCCGCTGAAAAACGTTTGCGGCAGGCGCAAGAGGCACTGAAGAACGCATTGGAGGAAGGCGCGAGCGATGAGGAGATCGCCCGCCTCATGGACGAGTTGCGAAGCGCCATGCAGGAGTTCCTCCGTGAATTCGCCGAACGCGCGCAGCAGAACCCGAACATGGCGCAGCAATTGCCGGAAAACAGCCAGATGCTGAACCAGAACGACCTGGATCGGATGCTCGACCAAATCGAAGAACTGGCCAGGTCCGGGGCCCGCGATCGGGCTCAGGAGCTGCTTTCGCAACTCGAAAACATGATGAACAATCTGCAGGCAGGCCGGTCCCAGCAGGGGCAGTCCGGCAATCAGCAATCGGAAATGCGTCAGCAGATGGACGAGCTCGGGAATCTGATGCGGCGTCAGCAGGAACTGATGAACGAAACCTTCCGCATGGACCAGATGCAGCGCGGGCAGCGAAACGGGGAGGGGCAAGAGGGCCAGGGTCAGCAGGGGCAGCAGGGCCGGGGTAACGGCCAGCAGCCCGGTGAAGGTCAGGGCATGTCACCGCAGGAGTTCGCCGATGCCATGCGCGGCCTGCAACAGGGTCAGGGCACGCTACGGCAGGATCTGGAAAGCCTCATGAAGGGCCTCGAGGGACTGGGCATCAGGCCGGGTGAAGGGTTTGGTGAAGCCGGCGAAGCCATGGGTGAAGCCGAAGGTGCGCTTGGGGAAGGCGAAGGCGAGCAGGCCGTCGGCGAGCAGGGACGCGCGCTGGAAGCGCTGCGCCGCGGCGCGCAGGATATGATGAACCAGTTGCAGCAGGCCATGCGCGGCGAGCAGGGCGGCGGCGAACAGGGTTTTCGACAAAGCAACAATGGGCGCGACCCGCTCGGTCGCCCTCAGGCGACCACCGGCCCGGATTTCGGCGATTCCGTCGAGGTCCCAGATGAGATCGACACCCAGCGCGCGCGCCGTATCCTCGAAGCAATCCGCAAACGCCTCGGTGATGCCTTGAGCCCCGCGCTCGAAAAGGAATATCTCGAGCGGCTGCTCGACATGCAGTGATCCGCGGCTGGCGCAGATGATGAAGCGCCTTGCCTAACCTGGACGGTCAGGCAGCAAGTGCTTCGCCAACGCGCTGGCGCAGCTCACTCAGCGTGAAAGGCTTGTTCACCACACCCGAGACTGTGCCTTCGAGCTCGACCGCCCGTTCGCGCTGGTCCGCGTAGCCGGTCATGAGAAGCAGCCGAAGTCCAGGAAACGCGTCTGCGACGGCGCGTGCCATCTCAATGCCGTCCATTGCCGGCATACGGATATCCGAAAGGACGAGGTCGTAGTTTCCCGCCGTGGCATTGATCCGCTCAAGTCCCTCAAGACCGTCACCCGCGGTTTCCACGGTGTGACCGGCAGCACTCAACGCGCGGGCGGTAAAATTACGGACGGACTCATCGTCCTCGACGATCAAAAGCTTAGCCATGGCCTGTTTTCACCTGATCCGATTACGCTTCGGTAAACGAGCCAGCCATCACTTGTCTAAAATATTGCCGCTCAGCTATCACTATTGGCATCGCCTTTGACGACACCGACAAAAGGCAACTCACGAAAAGCGTGGGCCACGTCCATTCCGTAACCGACCACAAAGTAGTCCGGGCATTCAAAGCCGACGAAGTCGGCATCGACTTCCGTTTGCCGCCGCGAATGCTTGTCCAAAAGCACAGCGATTGAAACCGACTTGGCTCCCCGCGAAAGCATCAATTCGCGCGTATGCTTGAGCGTCTTTCCCGATTCCAGAATATCGTCGATGAGCAGCACGTCGCGGCCGCTCACATCATTATCGATATCGCGCAGCACCTTGATCTCGCCGCTTTCCGTTCCGGCGCCGTAGCTGGAGATCATGATGAACTCCACTTCCGGCGAAATGCCGACATCGTGCATGGCGCGGATCAAATCCGCCGCAAAGATGAATGACCCCTTGAGAACGGAGATGACGAGCAGATCGTCATAATCGCGCGAAGCGATGTCCTTGGCGAGTTCCAGATTGCGCCTGGCGATCGTCGAGGCTGAAAACAAAACCTCGATCTCCTTGCCGCGAACAACAGGCATGGGCGGCGAACTCCTGTCAGGGCACTTCCGGTGATTCTCATTACCCGGAACCGCGAAACCAGATGATCTATGACGTATGAAACGTCACAGAGACGGACTTGATCCCTTCCCTAGGCGCGACAAGCCGACTGGAGAAGGGAAAGCGCGCGCCCGGACCGAGATGCTGGGTGTTTGTCCCCAAAAAATAGCGCGTTGTCGAGCCGTTTTCCGTGAGAACGTTGATCGAGATCGGCGGAAGCAGCACGAGATCATCGCCACCGTTGAGTGCGGCCCCGTCAACGATGAGCATGGCATTGTCTCCCTGCCGCTCCACCCGTGATGTCACATCGACAAGCTGAAGAACCTGTTGAGGCTGATGGGATGCAAGAACATTCAGTTCCCGAAAAAGGCTGTGCCCTCCGGATATCCAGAAGGCTCCGACCGTGATCAGGGCCCCGAACAACCAGAAGGCCGGCCCGGCACGTGAGTTCTTCTGTCGCGCGCTCTGACCGCCTGTTCTGAGCATATCGAGCCCTGCCACAACCTGTTCGGTCGAAGGCCTGGACACAGACGCAGGGGTGGTGGGGGCGGCAGCAATAACTGTTTCGAAGTCTGCATCAACCGCCTCACACGCTGCCGCGCCCAGGGGCTGCGCGTGCCGCACCGGGTCGGGCATCATGATTTCACCCGAAACGGGGCGTGTGCTGTCAGAGTGCCTCATGCAGGCAGACTGTCCTTTCGTGATCCACCTTTCCGGGGTAAATGGAAATGGTTAATGCTTCGCCATCACGCATATCAAGCAAGAGTTAACTTGCTATTAACCATGCGGGTTGATGGTCTGGCAGCATGCGTCCAGGCAGCGTCCGCCACTCACAGAACGCAGGTTCCACGTGATTCGATTTGAAAATGTCGGCCATAGATATGGGATGGGTCCGGAAATTCTCCGTGACGTCTCCTTCCACCTGCCCGAACGTTCCTTCCAGTTCCTCAGCGGCCCTTCCGGTGCCGGCAAAACAACGCTGCTTCGCCTGCTCTTCATGTCTCTTAAGCCGACACGCGGGCTAATCACCATTTTCGGCAAGGATCGCTCCGCGATCACGCGAACCGAACTACCGCTCCTCCGGCGCAATATCGGCGTCGTGTTCCAGGACTTTCGTCTGCTTGACCATCTTACCACCTACGAGAACGTAGCGCTCCCTCTGCGTGTACGCGGGCGGGAGGAATCCACTTATCGCAGCGATGTAATCGAGCTGTTGAAATGGGTGGGACTGGGTGAACGCATGCATGTCCTGCCTCCCATTCTCTCAGGCGGAGAGAAGCAGCGCGCAGCCATAGCCCGTGCGCTTATTGAGCAGCCACGAATCCTTCTGGCCGATGAGCCGACCGGCAATGTGGATCCGCAATTGGCTCGCCGCCTGCTTCGGCTTCTTATCGAGTTGAATCGTCTCGGCACCGCCGTTCTCATCGCCACCCACGATCTCGGCCTGATGGATCAGGTGGATGCGCGCCGCATGGTTTTGTCCGGCGGAAGGCTCGAAATCTATGACTGAGACCAAGCGCCTCCTGAAAAATCTCGGCGCGCGCCTCAGTTCCGGCGCGCGCGGGGCGGTCTCTCGCAAGCAGATGCCTATCGTGCCTCCGGACAATGTGGCCGGCCGCGCCATGGTTCTTGTCATAGCGATCATGACATTTCTGTCCTGTCTCACGCTGGGCGCGGTAACCCTCGTGCGGGATACGGCGGCAACCTGGCAGACGCAGATCGCCCGCGAGGCGACGATCCAGATCAAGCCCGAGGAAGGGCTCGACATGGCATCCGCACTGGCCCAGGCACGCGATATTGCCGCAGGCTATCCCGGGGTCATCGATGCGACTGTCGTCGATGCTCAAGCCACCGCCCGTCTTCTGGAGCCGTGGCTTGGCACCGGTCTCGACATCGAGAGCCTCCCCGTGCCGCGACTGGTGATTGTTACCATCGATCCTCTGTCGCGTCCCGATTTTGCCGCCATGCGCTCGCAGTTGCAGGAGACCGTGGCAAACGCCACCCTGGACGACCATCGTACATGGGTCGATCGATTGGTCGCTATGGCCCGAACCACGGTAACGATCGGCATGTCGGCCCTCGCACTCATGCTTTCGGCCACTGCCCTGACTGTGATCTTCGCCACCCGTGGTGCCATGGCAGGAAACGGCCACATTATCGAGGTGCTGCATTTCGTCGGCGCAGAAGCGCCGTTCATCGCCTCCCAGTTCCGGCGCCACTTCCTGCTCGCCGGCATGAAGGGTGCAGCGGCTGGCGGAATCGGCGCAATTCTCGTTTTCATCGGCTTTTATTGGTGGTCTTCCCGGAACATGGCCACCCCGGAAGCCGATCAGGCGAATGCGCTTTTCGGAAATTTCGCGATCGGCCCCTCGGGTTATATCGGGGTTGGTGCCATCGTCGTCGTTATTGCTGTTCTGACGGCAGCGACCACCCATGTCACCGTGCTATCCTATCTGAAAAACGTGGACAGCACTCATCCCGACAGCATGTAGGGCTCGGCAGCATGTAGAGAGAATGCGGCTATCGCTTGTTGACCAGTATCTCGTCGACTATCCATTGCCGCAATTTATGGCTAACCATCACACCATGAGACAAGAGCGCCAGAGCGGCCTCGACGGCCCGGGAATGCCTCCGCCACGCGGCAGCCGGTTTGGCATGCGCCGTGTGGTCCGGGTGGCTCTTTTGGTTTGCCTTGTTGCAACCTCTGCATTCATTGCCGGCTTTGGGTTATTCGCCGATCATATTGGACACCTCTCGGCCCCGCGCAATATCGACGATGCCGATGGCATTATCGTTCTGACCGGCGGACAATCGCGCATTGATGCAGCGGTAAGCCTGCTCAAGGCCGGCAAGGGGAAAAGGCTTCTGATAAGCGGTGTAAACCCCGTGGCACGAGCGGACGATCTGCGCATCGCGACCGGTAGCGAAGCGGCTCTCTTTGATTGCTGCGTCGATATCGACCACGCCGCACTCGATACAATTGGCAACGCCGAGGAAAGTGCCAAATGGGTTCAGGCAAACGCCTACAACAGCATTATCCTTGTGACGAACAACTATCACATGCCGCGCAGCCTCCTCGAAATGCAGCGCCTCCTGCCGGATTCGGAGGTCCACCCCTATCCCGTCGTCAACACCCCGCTCGATAACGGCGCCTGGCTGGCAAAACCCGATGCGCTACGGGTGCTTGCAACCGAATATACCAAGTATGTCGGCGCACTTGTCCGCGAGGTTATTCCGCTACCCAGAAACACCCGCATGAGCGCCCCCGCGAAACTCACGAAAGCAACGGCACGCCACGACTGACCCCATCAGCGCTTTGCCTCACTGTTCTGTTAATGTAAGAGCCTCGCAAGACACCCAACGGGCCAACTTCATGCTCTTTATCCGTTCTGCCGTTTTCAACGCCGTTTTCTATCTGAACCTCATCGTTCAGATGTTATTCTGGACTCCGCTGTTTTTTCTTTTGCCGCGCAAGAAGGCCTGGTTCGTGCCAAAATTCTGGGCCGCTTCCAGCCTGTGGTTGCAAAGGGTCATCACGGGTGCACGATCCGAGATCACGGGCCTTGAAAACCTGCCCGACGGCCCTTGCATCATTGCCCCGAAGCACCAGTCGTTCTGGGACACGATCGCTTTTTTGCCAAACATTCCCGACGCACTCTATATTCTGAAGCGGGAGCTGGTCTGGATCCCGTTTTTCGGCTGGTATGTGGCCAAGATGCGCATGATCCCGATCAATCGCGGCAGCCGTACCAAAGCGCTGAAACAAGCTGTTAAATCGGCTCACGAGCTGATGCAGGACAACCGTCAGCTCATCATCTATCCGGAAGGCACGCGCCGTCCGCCGGGTGCCGAGCCAGCCTACAAATACGGCATTGTTGAACTCTATGCCCAGCTTGGCGTCCCCGTGGTGCCGGTCGCGCACGCTGCGGGACTCTTCTGGCCCCGGCGCAAGTTTCTCCGCCATCCAGGCGTGATCCGTGCCCGTTTTTTGCCGCCTATCGAGGCCGGGCTTCCCCGTGAGGTGTTCCAAGAACGCCTGGTCAGGGAAACCGAAGCCGCCTGCGACGAGATGCTGGCCGAGGCGGCCACTTCCCCCAACCCGCCGCCACTTCCTGAAACCGCTCGCCAGCGCCTGAGGGATTTGGGCATTTTACAGGAAGCCGGTGAAAGCGGGCTGCGCTAAAGTAAACTCGCCGTCTCGTCGAGGCGCGCAGCCACAGCTTCGAGCCAGTAATCGCGAATGTCCAGTGCCTTCAGGTGCTCCACGGTGTTGCGAACATAATCCACATTGGGTCCCGATTGCCCTATGGATGCGCGAACCTGCTGTACCGCATGGTCGATGTCGAGACTGCCGGCATACTGGCCATGCCTGCGATCAACCACGTAGGTAAGCGCGGTTACCGAGGTCCCGTTTGCCAAGCGGATACCGACCCGGCGTTCCAGATAGACATTCGTGACAAGCTCCCGCTCGCGCAGATAACCGATCACCTCTCCTTCGAGCTCGCCTGGAACCCTAAAGGCAAGACCCAGACAGGATCCGCCCCGGTCGAGCCCGAGGACTAGCCCCGGGCGATCCGGGGTGCCACGATGAACATGGGAATAAATGCACAGAGCGCGGCGATAGCCGTATAGTCTCGCCTTGCAGGTTTCGACATGAGCAAAACCCGGGCGCCACATCAGCGATCCGTAGCCAAAGACCCAAAAATCGTCCATATCGCCTGCCCAATGCTTGAAAGGGTGCTGCCGTGTCGCCATGACTAGAGGCGAACGGGTTAACCGGAGGACTACATGCCGTCAAGAAAACGCGCCAGGCGCAGCTTCAGTCGCCGCTTCATTCTGTTTGCGCTTTTCATCGTTCTGGCGATCCTGACTTATACGGGCGTCTGGTTCTACGCTGCGGACACACTGGAACGACGCACCATCACGGCAATCGAGAATTTGAACGTCGGCCACCAGCGCGCAAACTGCGAAGAGCCCACAGCGCGTGGCTATCCGTTCCGCATCGGTCTGTTCTGCCGAAGCGTCTTCTACGAAGACGCAAAAAACGGTGTTTCGGTCAGCGCCGGTGCCTTCCGCTCCGCAGCACAGGTCTACCAGCCAATGCGCACGGTCGGCGAGCTTGATGGACCTGCCCGCATAGCAACACCCTATCTCCCGGCCCTCGAAGCGAGCTGGGAAAACATGCGCGTCAGCGCGCGCCTGACGACAAGCCTGCCCGAACGCATCTCCAGTGAGGCAAGAAATGTTGTCCTGACACTCGATGACGAGAGCCGCCAGCCCATTGCCCGTGCAGAAGCGCTTCAGGGCCACACAAGACAAAACGGAAGCGATCTCGACATCGCCCTCATTGCGCAGGCTTTTACAATCGATCCAGGGCTCACAAACGGCAGCGCGATCCCGGCGATCGATGGCGAATTGCTCCTGACCGTCGAAAACGGTGTGTCACTGGCCAGCATCGAGGCGACCGGATTGCGTGGGCGCTCGGGGAAAATTGAAAATCTCAGCCTGAAGATCGCGGGCGGAGATTCGGGCCTCATGCTAAAAGGGCCGATCCGCATCGCAGATAACGGTTTCGTCGATGCCGAACTGCGCGTGACGGTCAACGAGCCGGAGAGGATTGCGCAACTCGTTGGCGAGATTCTACCGGACAGGCGCGACGAGATCGCTGGAATAACGGCAGGGCTCGCCAATCTCGGCACGGCACCGACCCTGCCGGTGAACATTCGCCAGGGTCGCGTTTTCGTCGGCTTTCTGCCGCTTGGGTCGATCCCGCCCGTCCAGTGACGCTTACGACTTCTCGGGATGCGCCAGTGCGTGCCGGCCAAAGTCCGGCACGTCGATATCCTGACCTGCCTCGATGATGGACCGCCGTATCGCACGCGTCCGCGTAAACATCTCAAAGAGCTTATCGCCATCGCCCCAGCGGATCGCGCGCTGAAGCGCGGAAAGATCTTCGGAAAAGCGTGCGAGCATCTCCAGAATGGCATCGCTATTGTGCAGACACACATCCCGCCACATGGTCGGGTCGGAGGCTGCAAGGCGCGTGAAGTCACGAAATCCGGAGGCCGAGTATTTGATGACTTCCGACTTGGTGACCGCTTCCAGGTCGTCCGCTGTGCCGACGATGTTGTAGGCGATGATGTGCGGCAGGTGCGAGACGATGGCAAGCACCATATCGTGATGCTGCGGGTCCATGCTGTCGACCATGGCACCACACCGCTCCCAGAACGCCGTCAGACGCGAGAGCGCATCGGAATCGGTATCGGGAAGCGGTGTCAGAATGCACCAGCGCCCTTCAAATAGGTCTGCGAAACCGGCATCAGGACCAGAATCTTCCGTACCCGCGATCGGGTGCCCGGGGATGAAGTGGACGTTGTCAGGCAGGTGCGGCTGCATCTGCGCAATCACCGACGCCTTGGTCGAGCCGACATCTGTGACAATCGCGCCCGGTTTCAACCCGGGCGCGATGGCTTCCGCCACCGCCCCGGAAGCCCCCACGGGGACCGAGACGATCACCAGATCGGCATCCTGCACTGCTTCGGCCGCACCCTGCTCATAGACATCGCCCAATCCCAGTTCGCGCGCTCTGGAGAGGGTCTTTTCGCTCCGGCTCGAAATCGCGACGGTTGATGCAAGACCGCCATGCCTGATGGCTCGCGCCAGCGAGGAACCGATCAGGCCGATGCCGACCAGCGCGATCTTTTCAAAAAGTGGGTCAGGCACAACTCAGCTTTCCATGAAATCCTTGAGCGCGGCAACAACGCCGCGATTGGCCTCTTCCGGGCCGACGGTCAGGCGCAATGCATTGGGGAAACCATAAGGCACCACCCTGCGCAGTATATAGCCGCGTGACCCAAGGAAAGCGTCCGCATCAGCCGCCGACTTGCCTCCATTGTCCGGGAAGTGAATCAGCAGAAAATTACCGACGCTGGGCGTGACCCTGAGACCAAGCTTGACGAGTTCGTCGACCAGCCAGGAACTCCACGTCTCATTGTGCGCAACGGCTCGCTCCACATGAGCTTTGTCGCGGATCGCCGCGGCACCTGCCTCGATGGCCAGCGCATTGACATTGAACGGACCGCGCACCCGGTTCACCGCATCCACCACATGCACCGGAGCATACATCCAGCCGATGCGCAGCGCCGCCATTCCATGGATCTTGGAAAAGGTACGCGTCATCACGACATTCTCGCAGGAAGAAACCAGCTCGATACCCGATTCATAGTCGTTGCGGCGCACATACTCGGCATAGGCCGCATCGAGCACCAGAAGAACATTCTTGGGCAGGCCCGCCTGTAGGCGGCGCACCTCGTCCACCGGCAGATACGTCCCGGTCGGGTTATTCGGATTGGCCAGGAACACAATGCGCGTCTTGTTCGTCACCGCCGCGAGAATGGCATCGACATCCGCGCGCTCATTGTCCTCCTTCACCACCACCGGCGTACCCCCGGCAGCCAGCGTCTGGATACGGTAGACAAGGAATCCGTGCTCGGTGAAAACCGCCTCGTCGCCGGGCTTGATATAGGTCTGTGCAAGCAGACCCAGCAACTCATCGGATCCGTTGGAACAAAGAATGTTGGCCGGGTTGAGCCCGTGCGTCTCCGCAATGGCGTCACGCAACTTCGTGGCAGATCCGTCCGGATAAAGTTCCAGATGCCCCATCGCTTTGGAAATCGCCTCGACAGCCGCGGGCGAGGGCCCGAGCGGAGATTCGTTTGAGGAGAGCTTCCACACCTTTGCTGCACCCGGGGCGCTTTCACGGCCGGGCACATAAGCGGCGATATCCATGACACCGGGCTTCGGTTCGGGACGGACGGACGTGCTCATTGAATGGTCCTGTTTTGAAAATCGGTTGATCGGATCCTCGACCCTTGCGTAGAAAATCCGTCCGTTGCTTTAGACCATGACGACGATTGACGCAAAGAAAACACCATCCTAAATAAAGGTCTCTCTTCGTGGTGATTTGGCCGGTCGGCTTGCAGCCACGTAAAACAATTCGCTAAAAGGCCGTGCGAAGCAGAATTTGCTGAGACCGGTCGCGATTTCGCCACCGGTCTTTTTTGTTGGAGCAAAACGATGCCGATCAAAATACCCGACCAGCTTCCCGCCCGCGACGTGCTCGTGCGTGAAGGTGTGTCCGTGATGGACGAGCAGACAGCCCTGCGGCAGGATGTCCGCCCTCTGCAGATCGGGCTCCTCAATCTCATGCCCAACAAAATCCGGACCGAAACCCAGTTCGCCCGTCTGATTGGCGCCTCACCTCTGCAGGTGGAGCTGACCCTCGTGCGCATCGGCAACCACCGCGCCAAGAACACACCGGAGGAACACCTCATTTCCTTCTACCAGACCTGGGAGGAAGTCCGGGACCGCAAGTTCGACGGTTTCATCATAACCGGTGCGCCCATTGAACTTCTGCCTTTCGAGGAAGTTACCTACTGGAAAGAGCTGGAAGAAATACTGGACTGGACGCTGACCAACGTCCATTCCTCCTTTTACATCTGCTGGGGAGCCATGGCGGCTGCCTGGCATTTCCACCGCATTCCAAAATACACGCTTGAGAAGAAGGCTTTCGGTGTCTTCCGGCACCGCAACAACGCCCCCGCGTCGCCGTTTCTGGCCGGTTTCTCAGACGATTTCGCCATCCCGGTATCACGGTGGACAGAAGTCCGCTCTTCAGACATTCCCACCGACCGTGGCCTTCAGGTGCTCATGGAATCGGATGTCACCGGTCCCTGTCTCCTGACAGAAGAAACCGGCAATCGGCTCTATATGTTCAATCACATCGAATACGATTCCACCTCGCTCAAGGAGGAATACGACCGCGATGTTGCAGCAGGAACCGAGGTTGCGGTCCCGCACGGTTATTACCCTGATGACGATCCAAGCCGCCCGCCGCTCAACCGCTGGCGCTCGCACGCGCACCTGCTCTTCGGAAACTGGATCAATCAGGTCTACCAGTCGACGCCTTATGAGCTTGAACAGATCGGTCAGCGCTGACCTCATCACGCGATAAGGCGCTGCTTGCCGGTCTTCGGTTGGCTTGCATGCCCACAGCGAGATCTATCGCATAGGAACCAAGGAGGGATTTAACAATTCCTGCTTGCACTCCCTTGCGACCTAAAGTGATTTCTGAGATACCTTAAATCATTGTATTTTAGTTATAATTTATCATATTCTCATAGGAAGCTATGAATGACGCGCAACTTTATCTCGGCTTCGGTTCTCATATTTTCTACTTTAACGGGAAATTCATTCGCCGCGGACGGAAGGCTGCAGGATGCCCAGGTGGTGTTATCAGATAGCGGCGACATCACCTTCATTGGAGGCGTGGGGTACACCTTTCTCCAGGCTGAAGAGATCGTTTACGATACTGCTGGAAACCGCATCAGCGCGCTTTATTGGGAAAGCGAAGCTCCCGTCATAACGGGCACTTTAGAAGCGCGGTTCGCCGGACCCTGGACGTTGAAAGCAAGCGCAACAGTGGGATTCTCCGGAGATAGCCGGATGGAGGACTACGACTGGCTCGATGCAGCACCCAGCTACACCTTCAATGACTGGAGTGACCGTTCGATCCATCCCCAAACCGAGCTGGACCATTATTTCACAGGCGACATCGCATTCGGACGGGATTTCGAGATTAGGGATACAGTAATCCTCAACCTGCATGGCGGCTTTAAATACACGGATGTCAAATGGACTTCGTATGGTGGTTCGTATGTTTACAGCGAAGCGGGCTTTCGCGACGACATAGGAAGTTTTCCCGACAATGTGCGTGGCATCTCTTATCAGCAACAGTTTCCGGGTGTTTTCCTCGGAGCGGAAGCCACCACTAGACACAATGGCTGGACCCTTGCGCTGCAGGCTCGTGGCGGCCTCAATTTCGAAGTCAGGGACGAGGATCACCACTGGCAGCGCGACCTGCGTTTCCGTGAGGATTTCGGCATGCTGCCGTTTGTTTCCCTATCCGGGCGGATGGAGTACAGCCTCACCGAAAATACCAATCTGTTTCTCGCCGGAACTTTCGAGCAACACTTCAGCAAAATCGGCGACGGGCGGATTTACGAAATCGCTTCCGGCGCACCAGTCGAGGCATTTCAGGATGGTGCAGGTCTTGAATTCCGTTCCGTCACGCTCTCTGGTGGTTTCAGGGTCGAATTCTGAAACCTTCCAGGTCAGGCGCAGTTCGCCACTCTTATGATGAGGTCAGAATATCGCTTGCTTTATGGCCAGGATCGACCCCGTCGACCAGCAAAACGTTGCCGTCCGAATGGTCACTGCGCAAGCGCTTGATGGCCTGATAGGCTGACGATGCATACCAGTCGTCGGCGTTCTGACGACTGGGGAAGGCGATCACGATCAGGTCGCCCTCCCAGTTTCCTTCCTTCACGTCCGGCGGCGCACCGTGGACGATGAAATGCCCGCCGAACGGCTCCAGCGTTTCATCGATACGTTCCAGATACTCGACAATGGCCGAGCCGATGACGACATTGCGAAGATGACCGATTGCGTAGGCTTGCATTGGGCGACACCCTTCTCTCAAACACTGTTCGAGAGCACATTGGAGTGCCTTCCGAATGAAACCAATTACCCCCGGGGTAAACGTTATCCTCGAAGGAGTTTCTCGGCATCGCGGGCCAATTTGACGGTCAGTTCGCCAGCCGGTATCGGAGCGGCCAGAGCGGCCGCCTGTCCCGCCCAGAGCGGTGAAAAATCACTCACGCCCGCCTTCTCGGCAGCAGCGCGCAATGGACCCACCGCTGCTGTGGCCAGAGGGAATGCCGGAGCCTTGTCACTCATGGGTCCCACTTCGCTGACGAAGCGGTTCAGCAGACCCCGGGCCGGACGCCCCGTGAATACATTGGTAAGAACGGTGCGATCATCCCGTGCCAGCGCCAGCGCATCCCGATGCCCCTGACTGGTAAGCGCCTCCGGCGATTGCAGATAGGCCGTCCCCACCTGAACGGCAGACGCGCCAAGCACGAAGCAGGCGGCCACCGCCCGACCATCGGAAATGCCCCCGGCAGCGATGACCGGAACAGAGACCGCATCGACCACCTGCGGTACCAGAGCCAGTGTTCCCGGCTGCGTGGCGATATCCGGTTCAAGAAAAACGCCTCTGTGGCCTCCGGCTTCCACGCCTTGGGCGATGATGGCATCGCAGCCGTTCTCCTCTAGAAACCGCGCCTCGGCGACAGTCGTGGCAGAAGCGATTATCTTCGCTCCCGCATCGCGCACACGCTGCATCAAGAGAGCGTCTGGCAGGCCGAAATGAAAGCTTACCACCTCTGGACGAAACTCTTCAACGATGGCGCAGCTTTCCTCGTTAAAGGGATTTCGGCCCGCACCGGCAGGCGCGGCGTCGGGATCTATGCCGAATTCGGAATAGTACGGCCGCAGGCATTCGCGCCAAGCCGCTTCGCGCTTTGCATCAGGCGTTGGCGGCACATGGCAAAAGAAATTCATGTTGACCGGCCTGTCTGTACGCTGCCGGATAACCCCCATTTCGGTGCGGATCTTTTCCGGCGTCAGCATTGCGCAGGGCAAAGCGCCAAGCCCGCCCGCCGCACTCACCGCGATGGCGAGTTCCGACCCGGCGGATCCCGCCATCGGCGCAAGAAGAACAGGTAGCTCAATACCGAACAATTCGGAGATCCGGGTATTCATCGCCATCAATCAGCACTCCCTTTCCTGATTACGCCGGATCGCGCCGACACGCGTGGCACCCTGCGGTGAAAGAACCGGAACAAAAACGCGGCGCGATGCGCGGGCTGTCACTGGCAGGCCCTGATAGAGGCGTTTTTCAGCCTCCACCACAAGAACACCGGCAAAAATCGGCCAGAAGCGTCGTCCCGCCTGTTCCAGCAATTGATGAAGCCGCAGCACAAAACGACGCTCGGAGGGGGGAAAATGCAGGGCATCGCCCCAGGCCGTCGCAGTAAAATTTGCTTCGCGCAGCGCCTCCGCAAGCTGTGTGCGCGAATAAGGCCGCCCGGTGCCAAAGGGGGTGTTCTCGAACCGGGCCCACATGCCTCGCCTATTGGGCACCGCGATGACGAGGCGGCCACCCGGCGCCAGAACCCGCCAGATTTCCAGGAGCGCCTGTTGCGGATTTTCCGTGTGCTCCAGCGCATGAATCATGAGAACCCGGTCTACCGAGGAGTCAGGCAGCGGCAGTTCCTCCTCGAACACCAGCGCGGTGGTTGAGGGTTGCCCCACGGGCCACGGAACTGCCCCCTGCATGGCCGGCATGAACGCGAATGCGCGCTCAGCATCTGCACCGAAGCGGTCGAGC
Source organism: Nitratireductor sp. L15S-10 (assembly GCF_045011005.1). Taxonomy (NCBI): domain Bacteria; kingdom Pseudomonadati; phylum Pseudomonadota; class Alphaproteobacteria; order Hyphomicrobiales; family Phyllobacteriaceae; genus Nitratireductor; species Nitratireductor sp. L15S-10. Next base: position 915,505 of record NZ_CP120674.1, on the reverse strand, counting down.
CAGGGCAATGTGTAGCCAAGGCCCACCAGCCGTTCACTGGCGCTCTTTGACCAGATCGACGAGAGCGCCATGGCGAGAGAACGCTCGGCCAGACGACCAAGCAGGGAAGAGTAGAAGGCGCGAAGCGCGACGATGTCCGAAATCATGGTTGCGACGGTACCCCCCTTCCACGACACCGGCAAGAATTGTCGCACCCGGCGTGACAAGCCGGCGCCCTCGCCCTATCGTCCGCCCGATAACGGAGAGACCCATGGCCCTCGAAATTGAACAGTTCATGTGCCGAAGCGATAATTTCGGCATTCTGGCCCATGACAGCGAAACTGGCGAAACAGCCCTGATCGATGCGCCGGAAGAACGCGCTATCCTTTCGGCCGTTGAACGCACGGGCTGGCGGCCGACTATGATTCTCACCACGCATCATCACCCGGATCACGTGGAAGCAAACCTCGCCCTGAAAGAGCGCTTTGGCCTGACCATCACGGGCCCCGCTGCAGAAGCCGACCGCATACCCGGCATAGATCGCGCTGTCAGCGAAGGCGACACGATTTCTATCGGAAAACAGAGCGCCACGGTGATCGAGACCCCCGGGCACACGGCAGGCCATGTGAGCTACCATTTCTCCGATGCCGGCATCGTGTTCACCGCCGATACGCTATTTGCGCTCGGTTGCGGTCGCCTTTTCGAGTGCAAGCCGCCCGTGATGCTGGCCTCACTCCGAAAGCTGGCCGCACTTCCATTGGAAACGGTCGTCTATTGCGGCCATGAATACACTGAAACCAATGCCCGCTTCGCATTGACGGTGGATCCGACCAACTCCGCGCTCAGGGAACGCGCGAAGGAAATCTCGCGTCTTCGCAGCGAAGGCCGGCCTACCCTGCCCACGACCATTGGCAAGGAGATGGCGACAAACCCCTTCCTGCGCTGGCACGACCCGATCATCCGCCGCAATCTCGGCATGGAGGATGCAAGCGACGAAGCAGTCTTTGCCGAGATCAGGAAGCGCAAGGATATTTCCTGATATTACGATGCCGCACCGGCTTGCTGCCGGCGCGGCTTCAGGATCATGTTCTTTGCAGCAAGGGCGGCACCGAACGTGATCAGAAGGCAGGCGGCGATGATGTTTGCCGTTGACTCTGCAGCGCCTGCAGCAATCAGGATCAGCGTCGAAAGAAGCGGGGCGGCATAGCTTGCCGCGCCCAACACCTGAATGTTGCCGCGTTTGACCCCGTAATCCCATGCATAGAACGCTGCCCCCACCGGCATGAGACCTAGGCCAAGCACGTTTAGCCACTCCCCGGCTGAAGCCGGCCAGATGGTCTCCTCCAGCCCGAGATGGCAGAGCGCTGAAAGCACAGCCGTTGCCGCGCAGAACCACGTGACAATGCTGGTTGGCACGGCGTCAAACCGGCGCGAGAGAAGCGAATAGCCAGACCAGAAAAGAGCACAGGCCCCCGCTGCCGCATAACCAAGCGCATAGCGGCTTTCAAAGCTGAACCCACCGCCCTTGGTGATGATAAGCGCCGTACCCGCAAGCCCCAGAAGCGCGCCCGCGATATGATGCCAGCCAAGCCGTTCACCCGGCATCAACGCCGAGCCAAGCACGATCAGCAATGGCCATAGATAGGCGATCAGGCTCGCCTCCACCGCCGGCGCGTTACGCAGCGCCGTGAAGTAGAAGAAGTGATAGCCGAAAAGCCCCGCGATACCGATGAGCCACACCACCGGCGGCACAGGTTCTGCAGGTCCGTCCGACGGAGCAGCGACCCGCATCACAAGGCCAATCAGTGTGGCCACCGAAAAGGACAGTGCGGAAAGAAGGAATGGAGGAACCTTTCCCGTACCAGCCGTGAAAAGCGCCAGAAGCGCCCACATGACGACCGCCGTGAACCCGATCAGCGTGGCACGCGCCAATTGCTCCTCCCCTTGATGACTGTTCTAGTCGACTGGCCGGCCCTGAATATGAACCGTGCCAATCTTGGTTGCGATCTGCGCCTGAACGGGCGTGTGATGACCACGCGAGCCAAGCGGTTTGAAAGAAACCAGTATACGAGCCTTGTCGCGCAGGAAAGCGATTGTGGACCGCCCCTTCCGGTAGCCGGAAATCGGAATGAAACGCGCCTTGCAGGTGATCAGGTCGCGTCCGACACGCTCACCCTTGGCGGCAGGTGAAAAGACGATGTCAGCGCGCATTTCACCATCAAAAACCTTGAAACGGCGTTTGCAGACGTCTGAGCCGCTTTTCGCTGGAGAGAGCAGTGCCGAGAGCGGGTCGAGCGCATCCGTAAGATCCTCCTTCGAAACGGCGACCCAGTCATTGCCGCGCTTCTTGGGCTTCGGCGTTATCACCGTCTTCACGACCTGCCCCTTCTTGTATTGGATCGAAGTCGTCTCCCGCTTCTTCCCGCTCGTATAGGCGAGTTCGTAGAAAGAAGGTACGACGGACTGCCTGGAAAGCCGCCCTTTTGACGTGACACGCCCATCGGTCCGGTCAAACAGCCGGGCCACACCCGCGCTTGCAAAACGCCCCGAGACCTCGAAACGGTTCTCTTCAAGCCTGCTTGTGAAATCAGCCCTGCCGATGGGAATGCCGAACAGCGATGCGCTGTATTGAAAGCGGTGCGTTTCCCCGCCCTCAGCACCGGCGTTTCCGGTTGTGCCCAGAAGAAAGATCACCAGAAAAATTCGAACAATAGCAGGCCGCATCACGAGCCGTGCCCTCCAGCATGCCGACAAGCCGGCGCGTCCCTCCACTTGCGTAAAGAAGAATAATAAGGCAAATCTTTGGAAAAGGGCCATGGAGATTGACCCAACCGCGTCGCAGGGTGCTTGACCCACACGCCAAATATCTCTATGGAACGGCAACTTTTTCCATAAGGCCGCCAACAATCGACAGTGCGCCGCCAGTTTCAGGTGCGCAGTTGGGTATGGACGGGCCAAGACGATGAAGGTTTGAGAAATGTCCCGCGCCTGCGAACTGACCGGCAAAGCCGTAATGACCGGCAACAATGTGAGCCACGCGAACAACAAGACGCGTCGTCGCTTTCTTCCCAACCTGTGCCATGTGACGCTTCAGTCCGAGGCTCTTGGCCAGAACGTGCGCCTGCGCGTTTCCGCCAATGCCCTGCGCACAGTGGAGCATCGCGGCGGTCTCGACGCGTTTCTCGTGAAAGCGAAGGCCAACGAGCTTTCCCAGCGCGCCCGTCTGCTCAAGAAGCAGGTCGAGAAGAAGATCGCCGAGCAGGCCGCAGCCTGAGGCCACGGCCGCAGCATGGCTGCGGCTCGGCAAAAAATTCATTGGCCCGCCGTGGCCGCGCAGATCATGAATGGGCTTCTGCCCGAGTGAAAAGCGCCGTTGGCGGGCTTTCTGGTTCCATCACCCAGGATAAAAAAATGCATCGTCTCTATGCGATCTGGCCATTCATGGCCGCCATGGCGTTCATCGTCACCGCCTCGAATTTTCTCGTCCAGTATCCATTTCAGCATTTTGGTCTCGGCGATCTGCTCACCTGGGGCGCGTTCACCTATCCGGTGGCGTTTCTGATCAACGACCTGACGAATCGCCGTTTCGGCCCTGCCGCCGCGCGGCGCGTGGTTCTGTCCGGCTTCCTGCTTGCGGTGGTGCTTTCGATCTGGCTTGCGAGCCCGCGCATCGCCATCGCCTCGGGTGCTGCCTTTCTCTTTGCACAATTGCTCGATGTGGCCGTCTTCGACAGGCTTCGCGGGAGCGCCTGGTGGCGCGCACCGCTGATCTCCACGCTTCTCGGCTCCATGCTCGACACTGTGTTGTTTTTCTCGCTGGCATTTGCCGCGCGCTTCGCGTTTCTCGACACGGCATTTGGCCTTGAGGATGGATCTCTTGCCTTCCCCGTCTCGCTGTTCGGCACAGGCATTGAAGCACCGCTCTGGCTATCACTGGCACTTGGCGACTTCACGGTGAAGATCCTGATCGGGGTTGCGATGCTCGCGCCCTATGGTGCGCTTCTGACCATGCTGCGCCCCGGACCGGCCGTTAGCCGGCCGTAGAGCAATTTGTAGTCAGGAGGAATCACCTGACGTGCGCAAGAATGCGGAAAAACTGATAGATAGAACCGAGCAGCGTTTCCGTGAAACGATGAACCGCTCTAGCACCTAACCCTCGGCAAGTTTCGCCAGGAGGCGCAGGAAAGTTGCCGTCTCGCGCGGCGTAAGGGGTGCGAGCGTTTCCTCGCTCACCTCGAGTGCCTCGGGGAGCAGCGCTTCGATCAGCGTCCTGCCCTCCTCGCTCAGGCTCACCACAAGCCGCCTACGGTCGCGCCCATGCGGTTTGAGCACAACCAGATCACGCGCCTTCAAACGGTCGATGACCCCCTTGATGGTGGCGGCATCCATCGCCACCAGCTGGCCAAGCTGGTTCTGCGAGGTGGCGCCCACCTCGTAAAGCTTGGCCAGAGCCGCGAATTGCGGCGGCGTCAACTCGCTTATGCGCGAAGCGAAGATCGACAGATGGCGCTGGTTGGCCTTGCGCAGGATAAAGCCGACCTGCTCGCTCAGATCATAGGCATCGGCGGACTTTCCGCCGGCCAGAACCCTGAGCTTGCCCTGTTCCACACTCATCTGAGGCCGTCCTCACCTTTCACGTCTTGCGCTTTCAAGCCACCCATGCGCGCATGGATACGCGGACCACACGCCATGGCAAGCACAAACAGTATCTCGTCCGGACGAGGGCCGTCTGCCAACCCCACTTCCATCGCATCGAAGTGGCTGCGCACATAGGCAGCATTGATATGCCCGAGCGGAATGTCTATGCGCGCACCGAAAGCCCCGACTTTTTTCGACGAAGGCACAATCGCCTTTGAATCACCAAGCCGTTCGCGCATCGCGTAGCCGCCAGGAACATGCCAGAGGGCGCCATGTTCAAGCTCCCCATCGGTGCCGACGATCGCCCCCTTGCCGAAACCATCGATCACCGAAGCATCCCCCCCGAGCGCGGCGATCAGCCGGTCTGTCATATCGAGGCCGAGAGGTTTCAGATCCTCCATCGCGCTTTCAAGCTCTTCGGCATATCCGCCTGCAAAAGGGTTCCTGACCAGCGCAAGAGCCGCCGCCCGTCGGCGGGGCTCGGCGGGCGCCGGGCCGCCCTCGTGAAAAATTTCTTCGGTGACAAGCGCAATTTTGCGCAGGGTGAATTCAGGCATGGATGAAACCTTTTTGTACGTCAGAATTAGCAGGGGCGGTCGAATGCGCTGGCATCTCCAGCGTGATTGAACCGCATTCTCGGGCTTTCCCCCTCAGGAACAGAGCCGCCGCCTCAATAAGGCCACGCTCACGCATGGCCAGCGCGGTGACAAGCCCGTTGTCGAGGGCAAGCGTAATATCGGCGCAGGAAAGCGCCCCCACCGCCAGTGTCACCAGGCGATTGCGCAGATCGCTGTCCGGGTCAATGTCGTTTGCAGGGGCACGCTTCACGGCCGGATGTCCCGGCAGATCGATGGCATTGGCGATCAGTGTCGCCGCCACATCAGCCGCCGCCGCCGAGCGGGCAACAACCGTCACGGCATCCGCAATCCCGAGCGAATGGCTTCTGCCGCGCCAGCCGCTGGTTGCAATTCCACGGACCGGATCGCTGGCGCGCACCGCGATGCGATCAGCCATTCCATGGCCGGTGCCTGCTATCGCTATGTCCAGCCTCTCACCCTCAGCCAGGTAAAGCGCAACATCACCGCCATTGTTCACATAAGCCCGTGCCAGCGCCCGGTCTTTCACAAGTGCCGCCATCACTTCATCGGCGACACTGCCGGCCACAGCGGCCATCGGCGTAACGAAAGCGGGCACATGCGCATGCGCCGCCCTTTCCATACGCTGCGCGGTGGAGCCGCAAAAGCGGCGGAGCCTCGCACCAGCCGGACTGCGCAGGGCCGGTAGTTCCGCCACCAGTTCGTCAAGGATCGTCTCGAAGCGCGCAACCGCCTGTCGGTAGGCCAAAAGCCGCTCCTGTTCGTCGCCAAAGGCCTCGACGATCAGATCGATGGGCCCGTGGTTCAAATGCAGGCGGCGTCCATCGGCAAGCCAGCTGGCGGTTGGACCGCTCATCGTTTCGGTTCCCGGCGCAATTGCTGAAGCGGTGGCCAGGGATTGGAAACCACAGCCCCCCGCGCCTCACGCGGGTTGAAATATTCGCCACCCTTTTCCAGCACGTCCTCTACGCTGCGGATTTCATCTGCATAGCCACCAAGGCGAATATAATCCTCCCGCCTGAGCGTGAATTCTATGGGCGCGACCAGCGCCGGCGTCGGCACATAGCCAAAGGCATTTTCCGGCGTGCGCATCACATCCACCATGATGGTGATGCCGCCACCCGGCCACACATAAACCGGCGCTCCACCAACCGTGACATAGGTTTTGAGGCCCTGAACGGAGCGCGTCAGATTGACCGGGTTCTCCGTCACGCCGGCGCGCAGGCTGCCACCTGCTCCACCCATGAAAAGCACGGTGCACAGTGCCGGCTCGCAATTCTGCTCGATCAGGTCGACCGACTTGCGCAGCCGCTCCGGAAAGGGCTTCTTGACCGGCTGAAGCGCCTCATCAAGTTCATAATAGGCAAACTGCTCGCCTGTGGTCGAAACCATCAGCAGGGAGAGCCCCGGCCGCGCGCCCTTCTTCTCATTGAAGGGTCCCAGAATATCGAGCGGGTCGTCAATGGTCGTCCCGCCCCATCCGAGCCCCGGCTCTGACACCTTGAAATAACGCCCCGGCGTGGAACGGCGGCCGATGATCTTGATGCCGGTATCCTCCCAGCCGATCACCTTGCCCGCCTGATGCTCGGAGACGACACCGGTAATGTGGTCATCGACCACGACGACCTCGTCCACGAGCCCCTTCCACTGGGTAGCGAACATGCCGATGGTGGCCGAGCCGCAGCCCACCCGCATGCGTTCTTCACGCGTTCCGTCGATCACCGGCGGCTGACCGGCCTGCACGATGACGCTCGCGCCCCCGTCAATGGTCAGCTCCACCGGCTTCTTGTTGCACAGGTCGAGCATCGCCTGGCAGGTAACGCGACCCTCCGCCTTCGATCCGCCGGTCAGGTGATGAACCCCGCCGAGCGAGAGCATCTGGCTGCCATATTCGGCGGTGGTGACATGGCCCACCGCCTCGCCATTCGCCCGCACCGTGGCCGCTTCGGGCCCCAGATGCCGGTCCGTATCGATCTTCACCTTCACCCCGCAATAGGAAAAGATGCCCTCCGTCACCACGGTGACGAGGTCGACACCCTCCACCTCCTGCGAAACGATGAAGGGGGCAGGCTTGTAATCCGGATAGGTGGTGCCCGCGCCCACCGCGCTCACGAAGCGGCGCTTCGTGTTGACCAATTCGCCATCCCACGGCACTTCGCCTTCAAAGGGGACGACGGCATCCCCCACCTCGGCGGCATGTTCAAGGATCATCACCGGATCACATCGGGTAATGCGCCCGTCGAAATTGCCATAGCGATCACACGCACCCGTGCGCCCCTCGGCGATATAGCACATCACCGGGCAGGCATCGCAGCGCAGCTTTTCGTCCGAAGGCTTCTTCGGCGGCGTGACCTCAAAACGCTCGGTGAGTTCGTTCATCACCCGTTCTCCCGTGCCCGGATCGCCGCCAGAATGCGGCTCGGCGTAGCCGGCACTTTCGTAACTTCTACTCCCACCGCATGGCGGATCGCATTGAGGATCGCCGGCGCGGTGGGGATCAGCACATGCTCGCCCAGCCCCTTGGCGCCAAAAGGCCCTTCCGGGTCCGGCACTTCCACCAGAATCGTTTCGATCGGCGGCACATCGCCAATGGTGGGGATCAGATAATCATGCAGGTTTTCAGTGCGCCCCGGTACGTATTCCTCCATCAGCGCAAGGCCAATGCCCTGGGCTATACCGCCCTCGATCTGGCCTTCCACCAGAAGCGGGTTGATCGCACGGCCCACATCATGCGCCGCGGTGATCTTCAGGAGCCGCACCGTGCCAAGCGTGGGGTCGACCTCCAGCTCGACAAGCTGCGCACCATAACCGTAGACCGCATAGGGAACACCCTGCCCCTTCTCGTCCAGCGCGGTCGTGGGCGGATCGTAGGTCTCTTCCGCCGAAAACGCATAGCCATGCGCGTCGGCCTCAATATCGGAAAGCGCCACGCGCCGGCGCTCCGTCCCCTCGCTGATCACCAGCGCGCCATCCTCCAGCGCGATAGCCGCCCCCTCTGACACATTGGCAAAGCGCAGGATTTTCTCACGCAGGGCACGCCCCGCCTTTTCGGCAGCCTTGCCCGTCACATAGGTCTGGCGCGAGGCGGATGTCTTCCCGGCATCCGGCGTGACAACCGTATCACCGCCCACAAGCTGAAACGCCGAGAGCGGCAGACCGCTTGCATCGGCGCAGATCTGCGTCACCACCGTGTTCGATCCTTGCCCGATATCCACCGCGCCCTGATGCAGCATCACCGCACCGGAAGCCGTGATCCCCACGCGAATGGTTGAAGGGTTCGGCAGCGCGGTGTTGCCGCAGCCATACCAGCACGACGCGACACCGATGCCCCGCCGCACCCTGCCCTCTCGCGCATTGGCTTTCTCTGCCTCGCCTTGCGCCCGCGCCCAGTGCGGTTTCAGCGCCTCGAGACACTGGCGAATACCGACGCCAGAAAGAACCTGTCCGCAGGTGGTGCGATCCCCATCGGCAAGCGCATTCTCGATGCGGAATTCCAGCCGGTCGCGTCCCAGCTTTTCCGCCAGCCGGTCATAGAGCGTTTCCTGCATGATCGTCGCCTGCGGCACACCGAACCCGCGAAACGCGCCCGAAATCGGACCATTGGTGTGGATGGCCCGCCCCGTGGCGCGATAATTCGGCGTGCGATAGGGCCCCGACGCGTGAACAGGAACGCGGTTTGCAACCGTCGGCCCCCAGCTTGCATAGGCCCCGGTGTTGAAATCCCCTTCAAACACCATGCCGGTAACGCGCCCTGCCTCATCCGCCGCAATCGAAGCGCGCATCGTTGCCGGGTGCCGCTTGGTGGTGGAGCGCATGGAATCGCCCCGCGTATAGACAATCGCCGCCGGTCTCCCGGTCTTGAGCGCCACCAGCCCCACCAGCGGCTGCAAGGAGACGTCAAGCTTGGAACCGAAACCGCCGCCCGTCGCCAACGGCACGATGCGCACCTTCTCCGGCGGCAGACCGAGCACCTTGGCCGTGTCGTCGCGATCCATATAGGGCGCCTGCGTGCAGGCCTTGATGACCAGCATGTCGCCATCCATCATCGCATAGCCCGCTTCCGGTTCGATATAAGCGTGCTCCACATAGGAGGTCTCTATCTCTCCCGAAACAGAGACAAAGGCTTTGGAAAGCGCGCCTTCCGGGTCGCCGCATTCCACGAACCCTCGCGTCAGCTCATTGCCCGTCCGCCCCTCATGCAGATCCGCAAAGCCTTCCCGCCGGGCCTCATCGGGCGTCAGCGCATGGGGCAGCTCCTGCCAGCGGATCGGGAAGGCATCCATATCAAGTGCCTCGACTGCATCGCGCGCGCCTGCAATCAGCGCCACCGCCTCGCCGCGAAACCGCGCCCGGCCCTCGGCCAGCGCCGGTTGATCGGCGAAAGGCGGGATGACGCCAAACCGGTTTTCGCCAGGGATGTCGGCTGCCGTGAAAACCGCGACAATGCCCGGATGCGCGGCGATGAACGCCTCCGTGTCGCCGATTTCGAAATCGGCGTGCCAATGAGGCGACCGCACAACCGCGACCGACAGCGCATCGGCAGGTCGCTCATCCGCGCCGAAAATCTCCGTTCCATTAACCTTGCGCTCGCCATCGAGCCTGATCGGCGAGGCACCAACCGCATGACCCTGCTCCACCATGCTGGCATCGACACCCACGGAGCGGTTGGCATTCATCACCGCCTCGATGATCTTGCGATAGCCGGTGCAACGGCAAAGAACCCCGCCCAGCGCATCCTGCACCTCGGTCTCAGACGGTGTCGGGTTCTGCTCCAGAAGTGCCGCCGCGCTCACCAGAACGCCCGGCGTGCAAATCCCGCACTGGGCCGCCCCGTGGCGCAGGAAGGATTCCTGGAGTGCCGAGAGGCTGCCATTTGAAAGCCCCTCCACCGTGCGCACGCTTTTGCCCGAAAGACCGGCTGCCGGCACGAGGCAGGCACAAACCACAGCGCCATCCACCATCACCGAACACGCCCCGCAATCACCGGCGTCACAGCCGACCTTGGTGCCGGTCAGGCCCAGTTCGTCACGCAACACCGAAGAAAGCCGCTGCAACGGAGAGACCTCGGTCACGATCGACTTGCCATTGACTTCCAGAGATAAGGAAAGGCTTTTCCCGCTCATGCCGCCACCTCGCTGCGCCCTGCGCCCTGCCACGCCTGCTCAAGCGCACGGATCACGATCTCCCGCGCCGCCTCGCGCCGATAGGCAGCGGTACCACGCACATCGTCGATGGGGGAAAGCTCCGGAAATGCGTAGTCCATCACGGTCCGGCGCAGCTCCGGCCTCTCGACGCCTTCAAGCCGCGCTTCCAGCCCCGAAAGGCGCTGCGCCACGGCAGAGCATGAACCGACACTGATGGCGGCTTTCGCTATCCGCCCTCCCTCAGGCACAACCCGAGCAGCGGCCATGGCGATGGAAATCACAAGATAGCGCCGCGCGCCCAGCTTGACGAAGCCGGAGGCACCGCGCGTCGCTGCCTTGGGCACTCGGATAGCGGTGAGAAGTTCATCATCCGCCCGCGCGGTCTTGCGATTGCCGAGAATAAAGGCCGATAGCGGCAGATGGCGCGCACCTTTTGCCGATCGCAATTCCACCTCTGCATCCAGAGCCAGAAGCGGCGGAACGCCATCTGCCGCCGGTGAGGCGTTGCACAGGTTTCCGGCGACCGTCGCCGTGTTCTGGATCTGCACCGAGCCAACCTCCCGTGCCGCCTGTTTGAGCATGTCGAAGGCGGGCGGCAGCGCCGCACCGATCACCGCACTCCAGCTCGTCCGTGCGCCTATGACGAAATGCGTCTCTGTCTCTTCAATACCGCTCAACGCGGATAACCCGTTGATGTCGAGCACGTCGCTTCTCAGCGGGGCCGCGCCAAGAGCGGGATAAAAATCCGTACCCCCGGCAAGAATGCTCCAGCGCTTCGTGCATAAGAGCCCGAGCGCCTCCTCCAGTTCGGTCGGTCTGGCATAGTCCATGCTGCGCCTGCCTGCCACTTGCGATGTTGTTCCCAGGCCCTTCTTGATGCTCTGACGGCGGGGCCCAAATTTGTTTGTATACGAATGATACGCTCCTCAGCACGCTTGTCAAAGGGGAACATTCGGTCCACCTTCGCGGCGATTTCATGCGAGAGGGAGACAGGGCATGGCCGACGAGGCACTGATCGTGATTGATGTGCAGAATGACTTCTGCCCCGGGGGAGCGCTGGCCGTTGAAGACGGCGACGCGGTGGTTCCGGTCATCAACCGGCTGATCGGGCGCTTTGATCATGTTATGCTTACTCAGGACTGGCACCCTGCCGGCCATTCCAGCTTCGCCTCCTCGCATCAGGGCAAGGCCCCGTTCGAGACGGTCGAAATGCCCTATGGCACGCAGACCCTTTGGCCCGATCACTGCGTACAGGGCACGAGGGGCGCTGCGTTCCACGAAGGGCTGGCATGGGACAAGGCAGAGCTTGTCATCCGCAAGGGGTTCCGCAGCGCGATCGACAGCTATTCGGCCTTTTTCGAAAACGATCACGAAACGCCGACCGGTCTCTCAGGCTATCTGCGCGAACGCGGCATCACCAGAGTGACGCTTGCCGGCCTCGCAACGGATTTTTGCGTTGCCTATTCAGCCATCGATGCGCGCCGGCAGGGTTTTGAGGCCACCGTCATCATGGAAGGCTGCCGCGCCATCGACCTCGGCGGCTCATTGGCAGCGATGACTGCGAAGATGAAAGAGGCCGGTGTGACGCTGGTGTGAGTGATGGGGGCAGGAGCCAGGCGCCAACGTCCCGCGTCACCCCACGCCCACATAACGGTGCACCATCTCGGGATCATCCCGCAGCCGCTCAACATCCACCGTCTCGCGGTTGCGACCGTTCTCGATAAACGCGACCCGATCCGCCACCGGCAGCACCGCATCCACCCGCTGCTCAACGAGAATGGTGGAGACCCCGCGCTCGCGCAGCCCTGCCACCGTTTCACGGATGCGCGCGATCATGGAGGGCATCAGCCCCTCCGTCGGCTCATCCAGAAGCAGCACCTGCGGCTCCAGACACAGCGCCCGCGCCATGGCCAGCATCTGCTGCTCGCCGCCGGAAAGCGTGCCGGAGCGCTGCTTCAGGCGCTCGCGCAACACAGGGAAGAGATCGAGCACACTGTCGCGCGTGGCAGCGCCCTTGCCGCGCGTCATCAGACCGATCTCGATGTTCTCGCCCACCGTCAGTTCGGAAAACAGCCGCCGCCCCTGCGGCACATAGGCGACACCAGCCTTCGGCACCTCGTGGGGGGCAAGACTGTTCAACTCCACATCGCCAAGCAGAATGCGCCCGGCGGTTGCCGGCACCAGTCCCATGATCGTTTTTAGCGCGGTCGTCTTGCCCGCACCGTTGCGGCCAAGCAGGCAAAGCACCTCGCCCTGCCGCAGTTCCAGATCGAAGCCGCGCAGCACCTGCACATGGCCATAGGCGCTGTCGACATGTTCCATTGTCAGGGCAGCCGTCATCTCAACCTCCGAGATAGGCCTGCTGGACGGCCTGGTTTGCGCGGATCTCGGCAGGTGCACCCTGCGCAAGAATACGTCCCTGTTCCATCACCGTGATGCGCTCGGCAAGCGCCATGACCACATCCATATTGTGTTCGATCAGAAGCACCGTCGCCTCCTCGCCGATCTGGCGCACCAGCGCGATGAAATTCTCGATCTCGCTGTCAGACAGACCCTGCGTCGGCTCATCAAGGATGAGAAGACGCGGCCTGAGCGCCAGTCCCATTGCCACTTCGAGAAGCCTCTGGTGGCCATAGGAAAGATTGCCGGCCACCTTGTCGGCATATTCCCCAAGCCCGACCTTCTGAAGCGCGTCCATGCCGTGCTCGGTCAGCGCGCGTGAGGAAAGCCCCCTCTCATGATCGTCGATCAATTGCCGCTGCACCGCCAGCGCCACATTGTCGAAGGCCGTCAGATTGGCAAACACGCTTGTGATCTGAAACGTGTAGGCGATGCCCGCCCGCACCCGCTTGTGAGCGGGCATAAGCGAAATATCCTGTCCGTCGAAGATGACGCGTCCATCGGTCGGCGCAACACGCCCGCAGATCAGGCTCACAAAGGTCGTCTTGCCAGCCCCGTTCGGCCCGATGATCGCATGGGTCTCGCCTTCCGGCAGCGAGAAATCCATGCCATCGACCGCACGCAGCCCGCCGAAGGAGCGGCCAAGCTCATGGGTCTCAAGAAGCGGCTTCACGGCAGCCATGGCAACCACCTTTCACGCACCGTACCGATGATGCCTTTGGGGAAAAACAGGATGACGCCGATCAGCACCAGACCGACCACCATGAGATGTGCCGTCGTGTAGCTCGAAGCTGTGTCGATGACATAGAACATGAACAGCGTGCCGATCAGAGGCCCGAGCGTCGTCGCCGCCCCACCGACCAGCACCCACAGCAGCGGCAGGATGGAATACTGGATCGCCGCAAAGCCGGACCCGACATAGCCGAAGAGCACCGCATAGGCCGCACCCGATGCAGCGCAGAAAAGCCCCGAAAGCACCACCGCCATCAGCTTGTTGACGAAAACGTCATAGCCCAGCATGCGCATGCGCTCCTCGTTCTCGCGAATGGCGATCAGCGAGCGGCCATAGGGTGCGCGCACCAGAAACAGGATCGCAGCCAGAACGATCGCGAACAGCGAAAGCGCCACAAGGTAGCGCGTCGACGGATCCGAGAGATCAAGCACCCCGCCGGGAAAGCCCAGAACCCGCATTTCCTGCGGCAGAACAAGCCCTTCCTCGCCGCGCGTATAGGTCGTGAAATAGAGGGTCATCAGGTAGAAGACCTGCGCGAACATCAGCGTCACGATCATGAACGCCACGCCCGTGGTGCGCAGCGCCAGAAACCCGACTACGAGGGCCACCACCACGCCGGCGACGAGCCCCGCACCAAATGCCGGCCACACGCTCCATTCCAGATGATAAATGGTCAACCCGGCTCCATAGAGCCCGGCTGCAAAGAACATCGCGTGGCCAAGGCTGAGCAGGCCCGTATAGCCAAAGGCCAGATTGTAGCCCATGGCGAAGACGGCCAGCACCAGCACACGCGCGAACACGCCACGATGATATTCCGGCAAGAGGAAGTTGAGTGCCAGTAGAAGCACAACCACGCCGATGTGCAAGGCAATGGATTTTGTCGAAGGGGTCAGTCTGGTCATCGTGCCGCGGCTCCGAACAGGCCCTGCGGGCGGAACACCAGGATCATCGCAACAGCCAGCGTCGCCAGCATCTTGGCGAGTGTCGGCGAGAAGAACATCGAGATGATGCCATCCGACAGGCCGATCAGCACCGCCGCCAAAACCGTACCGCGCAGCGAGCCAAGCCCGCCGATGATCACGACAATGAAGGACAGAAGCAGCGGATCGTGTCCCATGAGATAATGCGCCTGCTGGATCGGCACGATCAGAACGGCGGCAACGGCCGCCAGCCCCGCCCCCAGCGCGAAAACGCCGGCATAGACGCGCCCGACCGGAATGCCGAAGGCCTGTGCTGTCTCCCGGTCGAACTGGGTGGCGCGCATGACGAGGCCGATCTTCGTACGCGTCAGCACAAACCACGTCGCCAGCATCATGATGATTGAAAACCCGATCACGGCCAGCTTGTAGGCAGAATAGCCGAACCATGGCAGTTGCATGCGATAGTGGAATGGAGCCTCCACCGGTCGCGCCTCGGGCCCGTAAAACGTCAGTGCCAGCTGCTGGATGATGTAGAGCAGGCCAATCGTGGCAACGATCGTTGCCTCCGGCTCATACTTCAGCCGGCTCAAAACCAGCCGCTCGGCAACAAAGGCGATGGCGGCGACGACGAGCGGGCTCAGCACCAGCGCCATCATGAAACCGATTGCCGGATGCCCGCCGAACAGCGAGGCAACCCACCAGGCGAGCACCGCGCCCAGCATGTAGAATTCGCCATGGGCGACGTTCACCACGCGCATGACACCGAAGACAAGCGAAAGGCCGAGCGCAATCAGCGACAGGACAGCCGCCGTCACCAGCCCTTCAAGCGTAGCGAGGAGAAAATACGGACCGAAGGCCATTCACAAGCGCACTTTCATGAGAGAAGCCGAAGGAAGTTCACCGGCGTCCCAGCCAACACGGAATGAAGGCCACAACGCTGACGCCCCCTCTCCCAGCAAACGGGGAGAGGGTGACGGTGAGGGGCGAACACCGCCCCGTGCAACATGTCAGAACGACATTGCCGTGTAATCGGCCTCGGGCTCGTACGCCCCATCCTCGATGGAGGTGCGATGCACCACTTCCAGCTTGCCGTCCTTCACCTGGCTGATGCTCTGTTCGCCAAAGACCTGATGGATCTTGCCATTGAACAGTTTCTTGCCCTGCGGGTGGTCCGGCCCGGCCTCCATCTCGGTCATCGCCTCGGTTGCCTCGATCATCGCGGCGCGGTCATCCGGCCCCTTGTAATCGCAGGCTTCCATCGAGGCCTTGATGATGTTGAGGGTCTCCCAGCAACCAAACATATGGGCCGCCGTGGAAACATCCTTTGCGTCGTTCACGCTGGCGCCATTCTCGTCGATGCCGACGGCCTCGCGGTAGGCGGTCACATAGTCCGGCTGGTCGGATTGCGCATAGCGCGGCATGCCTTCCCAGAAATGGCTGCCCTCGAGGAATTCCAGACCCGGGCTTGCGATATCGACGGCCTCGAGCGAATCGATGAAGCCGAAGAGCTGCGGCCCGCCGGAACCGAAAAATTCGCCCATCTCCTTCACGAAAGTCAGCACGGCCGGCCCCACCATCACATGGTAGATCACATCCGTGTCACGCGGGATCTGCGGGAAATAGCGGGTGAACGAGGTCTCTGTCGGCGGGATCGGCACCTTGGCAACCACCTGCCCGCCCTGCGCCTCGATGGCCGGGGTGAAGAAATCGCGGTGATCATGGCCAAACGCGTAGTCGGGATAGACCAGCGTGACTTTCTTGCCGAGATTGCCTGCAATCCACGGCGCCATGGAGCGCGCCTGCGCCTTCACATCGGTGATGCCCGGCTGCACGCAGTAGCGGTTCATCTTGCCCGAGGCCACGTGATAGCCCTCGCTCACCACGTAGTAGGGAATTTTCAGTTCGCCCGCAGCCGGT
The DNA here is from genome assembly GCF_045011005.1 of Nitratireductor sp. L15S-10. Lineage (NCBI taxonomy): Bacteria > Pseudomonadati > Pseudomonadota > Alphaproteobacteria > Hyphomicrobiales > Phyllobacteriaceae > Nitratireductor > Nitratireductor sp. L15S-10. Next base: position 899,178 of record NZ_CP120674.1, on the reverse strand, counting down.
GCCGAGCCGACGACCACATGGGAAAACAGCGTGCCATAGACCAGGTCGACCTTGTGCTGATTGGCGAATTTCTCGACCACTTCCGCACCGCGCTTCGGGTCGGTGCCATCGTCCTCAATGATGATTTCAAGCGGACGTCCATTGATGCCGCCGGCATCGTTGATGCGCTTGGCGGCAGCCGTCGTCACGCGCTCATACCAACGGCCATAGGCCGCGCCGATGCCCGTGCGGTGGCACTGGAAACCGATCTTGATGGGCTCGGAAGACTGCGCCTGGCCATAGCGCACGAACCCCGGTGCGGCCACCAGACCCGCCGCAGCACCCAATCCCTTGAGCGCGGACCTGCGCGTCAGGCCACTGTTTAAATTGATAAGAGACTTGCGATTTTCACTCATGCCGGTTCCCCATTGTTGTGATCGTTTGACCGAGCATTTCCAACGGTTGGAAGCATTTTCCAGCGTCGGAAAAATCACTTGTGTACAAACTAAATCACCAAACCATTCCCTTGGCAACAGGACATGCCGCAAGGGAACTACGCCAGTGTTCTAGTGCATTTCGGGCTTCAGCGGAATTGCCAACGGGGGACAAAATATCGAAGAAACAAAGAGTTACTGCAAAGCAGAGATCGACAGAACGGCTGTCACGCGAAAATGCGCTTCAAGGAAATTTATTCCAGAAATCCTGCATTTCTTCAGCCGGCGGTTGGCGCAGACAGCAGCCACAGACCGAAAACCGTGTATCCGACCATGAGAACCGCAAGAGGAATCTGGCTCATCGTGGCGCGTTGAGCCGAGCCAAAATGGCGATAAGCGATCAAATGCGACAGCACCACCGCCAGAACATGCCCGCCAATGATCGCGAATGCCTGCGCATTCCATATGATCCAGGCCGATTGCGCCCCCAGCGTCGCGCCCGCCTGCACATGCAGGCCTGCCGTTCCGAACAGGTTCCAGCCCCGCATCAATGGGTCGGATAGGGCTGCAAGCGCATACTGGCTGTTGATGGTGAAGCTCACCAGATAGTGCGAGAAGTGATAGGCAAGCGCGATTGGGATGATCGACCATGCAAGATGCCCGGCGAGTTTCAGCCAGTCGCCCTCCCGGGCCAGCCGACAACCAAGCCAGACCGCTCCCATAAAGCCGGAGAAAAGAAGCCCGAACATGGCGACGAGCCCGAAGGAACTCGCCCCGACCACAGCCGATCGACCGGGAAACTCCAACGGGTTGATGCCAATGAGATCGAGCCAGAAGAAGGTGTGCTTGAGGCCGTCAAAGGAGACCGAGCTCAGAGCCAGAAGCAGAAAGGCCATGCCCGAAAGCGACAGTGCCATCGCACCGTCAAGCTTGTGGCCCGGCAGGCCAAGCGTAAGCTTTTGCCGCCCGTTCGGCTCGCTCAGCGCAAAGAATGAGAGGCGCGAGAGCATGCCGAAGAAGAGCGTCAGGAATTCCACACGGCGGATCCATGGTTCATAACCATAAATAATCATGCCTGCGTAGGTGAAACACCAGTAGAGCGATACAACCATCGCCAGCCGCTCGGGATCGGCCGGGGCCAGATAAACCAGCTCGAACCAGGCGAAACCGAACAGGGTCAGAAACGCCGGCCATTGCCTCAGCACACAGGGCAAGCCTCTGACCCCGTCTTCCGGCACTCCAAACCTCACAAGAAGCCGCCAGGGTCCATACCATGGATTGATCCACGCCCAGACATTGCCAAGCACGCCCTGCAGGACAGTCACACCCACCCAGAGCAGCGTCCATATCACCAGTGGCAACGGATTGGAGAGCGGATCGCGGCTGCCAGAGAATCCGGCAAACACCAGCCCCGCAAGAAGGACAAAGGAGACCGTGCTGGCCACTGCCCGGCCCTCCAGAGCGACCGGAAAAAGCGCGACACGCCGCGCCAGAAGTCGCTCCAAACCCCAAACTGGAAGAAAAACAAGGACGAGAAAGCTTAGTGCAACCGCAAGCATGCCACCGAAAAGATAGTAGTCGGTGGGCAGGAGCAGCACATAGCCGCGCTCGGATGCGTGAGCCCAGGCCGCACCGGCTGAACAACAAAGCGCCGCCCCCGCAAGAACGGAGCGACCCGTATCCTTCATGCCCTGGTTCCGGCGGCCCCGCCGCCTGCGCCATCCAGATCGGCAAGGGTGAAAACGTCGACCGTCAGACCCACATGCTCTTTCATCAGTGCCAGCGCCCCCTCCAGATTGCGGTCGAGGGCAAACTCCATGAGTTGCGTATGCTGGTCAAGTGACATGGCTGCGTCGAGAGCCGCGATGGCCGCTTCGTGACCATCCTCAGCCCCCGCAGCCGCGCGCAGGGTAGGTGTCACGGTGAGGAAGATGTGGTGCCGGCACAACTGACCCCAGATCTGCGCATAAAAATGCCTGAGCCACGTGGCATCAGCCGCGGAAAGCAGCGCCTCGTGAAAGGCCTGATGCTTCTCCACCCAGTCATGCAGGGCATCATCCGAAAGCCCCTCGGCAGGTATCTGACAGCGCGAAAGACGATAATGTGCGGTCACCACCGCAGCCTCCCAGTCGGCATTGCCCTTGCGAATGGATTCTTCCAGCAGCGTGGTTTCCACCGCCAGCCGCGCCTTGGAAAGGTCTTCCAGTTCCGCGCGCGAAACCGGCGCGACCGAAAAGCCCCGATTGCTTTCAGCCGTCACAAGCCGCTCTGCCTCCAATCGCGAAAGCGCTTCGCGCAGCGGCGTCCAGCCAAAGCCATAGGCCTTGCGCAGGGCCGCGATCGGCAACGGCGCCCCCGGCATGAGCCTTGTCGCGAGAATATCGCGCCGAAGCTGATGATAGGCTGCTTCGGTCTTCGTCAGCGGCTCCGCGCCATCCACCACCATTTGATGCAACTCTGCTCCTCCTCGGGGAACAAAAGTATATATAATTTCATGTCTGTTCAACGATTATATATAGTGTTTGACAGGCATTGCCCCGGCGATATGATGGCCCTTCAACGGATGGGGAGGCCCGGCATATCAGATGCGGAACATCATCCGGCAGGGGTTGCGGCAACAGGCGCGCGATCTCTGACTTTGTGTTTGGCAAGGACGCAGTTTATTGACTGCCCCGTTTTTGCAGGCCCCTGGCCCTGGGAGGAATGACATGACTGAAAAATCACGCTTATCGCTGCGCGGCATTGTGGCTGCCGGTGCAATTCTGTTCGGCCTTGGCGCGGCCAGCGCGGAACCAATCCGCATCGGCATCGCCAATTTCGGCGAGCACCCGCAGCTCAACACCGCCATTCAGGGCTTCAAGGACGCTCTCGCTGCCGGTGGCTATGAGGAAGGCAAGGATGTTGTCTATTCTGAAAGCCACACGAATTTCGATGCCTCGCTGGTGCCTCAGATGATCGCCAAGCTTCAGGCCGAAGGCCCGGCCCTCGTGTATACCGTCACAACGCCGGTTTCCCAGATCGCCAAGAAGGCGCTTGCCGGTTCCGGCATCCCGATCGTCTTTTCCGCCGTCACCGATCCGGTTGCCGCCAAGCTCGTTCCCTCCTGGGAAGCGGGCGATGAAGGCATGACCGGCGCCACCGACCTGCAGGACGTCGCCGCCGTCATGGAATTCGCCAGGAAGCTCGTTCCGGATGCAAAGCGCATTGGTCAGCCCTACAATCCCGGCGAGGCCAATGACGTCGCCCTGCTTGAAAAGGTTCAGGCTGCCGCACCCGACGCCGGCTTCGAGGTCGTCCCCGTGGGCGTCGACAATGTGAACGACATCCAGCAGCGCATTGCCTCGCTCGCCGGCAAGGCCGATGTGATCTACACGCCCGCTTCCAATCTTCTCCAGCCGGCCATCGCTGCCGTTTCCGCCGCCGCGAGGCAGGCCGGCATCCCGATCATCAACTCCGATGATGGTGCCGTGTCCGACGGCGTGGTTCCGGCAAGCTTCGCCGTCAACTACCAGCAGGTCGGCCTTAACGCAGGCAAGATTGCCCTGCAGATCCTCGATGGCGCCGATCCCAAGACGATCCCGCCCATGAATCCGGCCTATGAGGACCACGCTCCGCGCATCTCGAAAAAGGCCATGGCCGCCTTCGGCATCGAGATTCCCGAAGAGTTTGCCGACTGCGACTGCATCGTCGAGTAATCCGCTCAGCCAGAGACGCGGCGCCTTCCAACAGGCGCCGCGTTCATTTCATGGGAGGTGCCGGTGCTGGAAATCCGTGCCGCACGCAAAGTGTTCTATCGGGGACAACCCGACGAGAAGATCGCCTTGAACGGGCTTGATCTCACCCTCAACTCCGGAGAATTCGGTGTGGTGATCGGCTCCAACGGAGCCGGCAAGAGCAGCATGCTCAATGCCATTTCCGGTTCGCTCGCGCTCGATTCCGGACAGATCCTCATCAACGGCGAGGACATGACGGGCCTGCCCGTTCACAAGCGCGCCAAGCGCATTGCGCGTGTGTTTCAGGACCCCATGCTCGGCACCGCCGCCAGCATGACGGTGGCCGAGAACATGCTGCTTGCCGAATTACGCAACTCCAGGCGCACGCTTCGCCATGGTCTCAATGCAAAGCGATTGACCGACTACCGCGAGCGCCTGGCCATTCTGGGTCTCGGCCTTGAGGACCGTCTCAACACCCGTGTCGATCTTCTGTCCGGCGGCCAGCGCCAGTCGCTCTCGCTCATCATGGCCGTTGGCGGATCACCCGATCTCCTTCTCCTCGACGAGCACACGGCAGCGCTCGACCCCCGCACCGCCGACATTGTGATGGAGGCGACCGTTCGCGCTGTCGAAGCGCTGAAACTGACCACACTCATGGTCACCCACAACATGCAGCACGCCGTGGATTTCGGTCATCGCGTCATCATGCTCAATGCCGGCCGTGTCCATCTGGAAATCGGCGGAGAAGAAAAGACCAATGTGACCGTCCCCGACCTGATCGGCCATTTCGCCACCAAGACCGACAGCATGTTGCTCGCGAGCTGACCCATGATCGATTTTCTTCAAACCACGCTCACGAGCTTCGTCGCCCTCATTCCGGTCACGCTTGCGCAAAGCCTGATCCTCGGCTTCGTCGTCGCCGGCATCATGATCCCCTTCCGCATGCTGAGCTTTCCAGATCTCACCAGCGAAGGCGCGTTCCCGCTCGGCGGCTGCGTGTGCGGCGTCGCGCTCGCCTCCGGCCTCGGCCCGCTCACGGCCATCGGGCTGGCGCTGCTCACCGGCTTCATCGCCGGCTGCTGCACGGCCTTCATCCATCTGCGCTTCCGCATCCACACGCTTCTGGCCGGCATCCTCGTGATGACCATGCTCTACAGCGTGAACCTGCGCATCATGGGCCGCTCCAACCTTTCAGTGTTCGGCACGGAAACCATCTTCGACTGGGTGCCGTTCGTGCAGCCTGGTTTCCCGCTGGCCAAGATCCTTGCCGTGGGCGTCATCACGCTGGCTATCTTCCTGGCGCTCAACTTCTTCTTCACCACGGAGAAGGGGACGGCAGTCCGCGCCGTGGGAGCCAATCCGGTGATGGCCGAGGCGCAGGGCATCAATGTCTGGGCGGCGACCATTGGCGGCATCGGCCTTGCCGGCGCATTCTCGGCCTTCAGCGGTGCGCTGATGGTTCAGTCGCAGGGCTTTGCCGATGTGAATATGGGCCTCGGCATCCTGATCAACGGCCTTGCAGCCCTGATGATCGGCGAGGCCATAGTCGGCAAGGCGACTGTCTGGCGGCAGCTGCTCGCCCCCTTCGCCGGTGCGATGGTTTATTACCAGCTTGTCTCGCTGTGTCTGGCAGCCGGCATGCCGCCGCCCGATCTCAAGCTCGCCACCGGCGCATTCGTGCTCCTGATGCTCGCCCTGCCCACGCTGCGCGCCGCGCGCGGACGGCAGGCGGCAACCCCGCGTGAAAGCTTCCGCGAATAGAAAATGCCGGGCGCGGCCTCAATCAAGGGGTCGCGCCTCCGATGGCAGCATGATCGGGATCCCGTCGCGCACCGGATAGGCAAGTTTTGCGCTTTTCGAGATCAGTTCGCTGTTCTCCGCGTCCCAGCGCAGTGACCCCTTGGTCAACGGACACACAAGAAGTTCCAGCAGCTTGGGATCCAGTGCCGTTCCCTCTCTGTCATCGTCTTCACCCTGCATTCGATGCTCCAGTGTTGGGTTTGCAGGCACATCCGCTATTGGAGCCGGTGCCCGGCTTCGCCGCCGCCCTGCGCCAAAACGATTTCCGTAATTGCAATCAGTGTATCGGCACGCGTTTTCAGATCGGGCGCTTCCAGCAATGCCTGCTTTTCAGCCGGCCCATAGGGCACCATCATGGACAGCGCATTCACAAGGCTCGCATCTTCCGCCTGATGGACGCTGTCCCAGTCTGCTTCCAGATTGTTGGCATCGAGATAGGCACGCAATGCCTTCAAGAGCGCGCTGCGGTCCACCTCTTGTTCATCGGGCCCGTCATGCAGATCGGCCTCGAAAGGCAGGATGCGGCACTGGCGGAAAGGCGTCTTGACCTTCAACTCTTCCAGTACCCTGAAGCGGCAGATGCCGATCAGTGTGATTAGATACCTTCCATCGCCGGTTTCCGAAACCGAGCCGAGGCGCCCGACACATCCCACATCGCAGAGTTCAGGTTCGCCATCCGCCTTTTTCGCCCCGTCGAGACGCGGCTGAACCATTCCAATCAGCCGCGATCCGGAAAGGGCGTGGTCGGTCATGGCGAGGTAACGCGGCTCAAAAATGTTCAGCGGTAATCTCCCACCCGGCAAGAGTAGGGCCGCAGACAATGGAAACACGGGAATCACACTGTCGATATCCCGCCCGCTGCGGTACGAGCTATTGCCTGCCTTCACATGACATCTCCCGATCTTTCCCCGATATCTGGAGCAGTCCTCCCAATAGGCAAATAATCGAAAGGCTTATGAGAACAGCAGCGAAGAAAGTTTACGCCGTGCCGACAGAGTCGCCGGATCCGTGGCTCCCCATGCTTCAAAGAATTTGAGAAGCTGTGCCCGCGCGCCGTCATCCTGCCATTCGCGGTCGGTGCGTATGATGGTCAGCAGGCTTTCGGCCGCCGCCGCACGATCGCCCTTGGCATTCTGCAAAAGCGCCAGATCAAACCGCGCCTGATGATCGTTCGGGTCCGCGGCAAGGCGCTGCTCCAGGGCGGCGCTGTCACCCAGATTGGCCACCTGTTCGGCAAGCGCGATCTTGGCCTGCACGGCGGCGATGGGTGCGGCCTCTTTGTGCTTTTCCGGCACCTGTGCCAGCACCTGCTCGGCCTGCTCTTTCTGGCCAGCCTCGAAGAGCAGGTCAGCCAGTCCGGCGATGGCCTCCACATTCTCCGCATCCCGTTGAAGAACAGCCGAGTAAATCTGCGCCGCCATCTGCTGGTCGCCATTGGCGACGGCTTCCTTCGCCGCTTCGAGCGCACCGGCGATTTCATCGCCACCGGTTCCGGCTGTGAGCTTTTCGATGAATGCCTTGACCTGACTTTCCGGGAGCGCGCCCATGAAACCATCGACTGGCTGCCCGTCCTTGAACGCAAAGACCGCCGGGATCGATTGAACACCAAGCTGTCCGGCGACGGCGGGATGCTCGTCGATGTTCATCTTCACGAGCTTCACCTTGCCGCCAGCCGCGCGCACGGCGTTCTCTATGATCGGCGTAAGCTGCTTGCAGGGGCCACACCACGGGGCCCAGAAATCCACCAGGACGGGCTGATTGCGCGATTCCTGGATAACGTCGGCTGCGAAATTGGCGGTCGTCGTGTCCTTTATCAGGTCAGCGGCCGGTGTCTGCGGCGCGTCCGAAAGCGAAAACCCCTGGCCGGCCGGAGCAGCAGGTTCGGACGCTGGCGCGCCCCCTGCAAAATCCACATTGGTTGTATATTGCCCACCTGCGGCACCATAGTTCTCAGGCTTTCCGTATGGATTGTCGCCGTTGGTCATAAACGCCCCTTCCCTGCTTTCCGTTCGGCGTGGCCATGGCATCTGCCGGCTTGCCGATAGAGTATCTGTCGTCGCACCAAATGTGGCGATCACTCGGTCACTTTCAAGACGAGCGGTGGATGCCCGACCGCTTCAAGAAAACGCATGAGATCATCGCGGCCGATCGAAGTGGTCGCTTCGTTGGTCAGCGGATGCGCATTGATGACATCATTGTCTAACAAATCCGCGTCGAGCACCACTGTTACCTTGCGCTGATCGTCATTCACGGCCCCGAACACGGTCACGGATCCTGGCTCGACCCCGAGATACTCCATCAGCTTGTCCGGCTTGCCAAAAGACACACGGCTCGCCGCGCCGATCCTGTGATGAACTGTTTTCAGGTTCACCTGCGCATCCTCATCCACGGTGACGAGAAAGAAATTGTCTTTCTTGTCCTTGAGAAAGAGGTTCTTTGTATGCCCACCGGGGATTTCTCCCCGCAATGACTGCGAATCGGCGACCGTGAACAGCGGAGGATGGCGATGGGTTTTCACCTCAATGCCAAGTTCCTGCAGATATTCCAGCAGCGCCTCAGTTGATTTTGCCACGACGGAGCCTCGCATGGTCGCTAATCGTTGGTGCGGTTGGTAACCGCGCGCAGCCCATGAAGGCAAGCCCGACAAGGCCGGAAACGCCCCTCTCCGCGAGCCGTCTTCAGCCATCGCATACGGAATTAAAAAAACCGCAGCAGCGCTGTCGATTTCCTGTTGCATTTGCCGGCGAGATCAGACTATAAGCGCGCCGTCGGAAGCGATAAGCCGAGCGGGCGTAGCTCAGGGGTAGAGCACAACCTTGCCAAGGTTGGGGTCGTGAGTTCGAATCTCATCGCCCGCTCCAGTTTTCCTTTTGACATGAACGGCTTACAGGCTCGGGGTTCCCGAGCCTTTTTGCTGTCTGGAGAATTTGCAGTCAGGTGGGATCACCTGACGTCCGCAAAAATGCGGAAAAACTGATGGATTGAGCGGAGCAGCGTTTCCGTAAAACGGTGAACCGCTCTAGATGCCGGGGAGCGGGTGGGCCGGCCAATGAGGCGGGCCCTTTTGTCCTCAGCGATAGCGACCGTGTTTCTGCAGAACTTCGACCTTGTAGCCGTCAGGATCTTCCACAAAGAAAAAACGGGCCAGAAGTGAGCCCTCGCGTTCGAACGAAACAATGTCGCGCGGCTTCAGCCCAGCCTCCCTGAAACGTGTATGCTCGGCATCGAGGTCATCCACGGCGACCGCCAGATGGCCATAACCGTCGCCCAACTGATAGGGTTCGGTCCGTCCTTTGTTGACGGTCAGTTCAACCTCAAAATCAGCTTCCGTATTGCGTAGGTATACAAGGGTGAAACCGTCGAAATCGAATCGATCGGCCACCTCCAGTCCGAAAGCGGTCTTGTAAAACGCGACTGATCTCTCCTCGTTCAAGACGCGGATCATGGTGTGAATGCACTTGGCCAAATTACCTCCAATACGCTCTTCCACAGACACTTGCAGCGCAGGCAAGCCCCATCATTCCGGTTCGAGACCCGACTGGCGCCGAGTCCCGGTGCAAATGTGACAGATCACATGAATAGGGTATCATCAAAGATTGATGGCTGGCACAATGAATGCTAGCTCATAGAGAGTTTCATTCTTATTGTCTGGGAGGATCACGTGAACAGACGGCGTTTTGCGATTATTGGAGCGGTTTTGTGCGGCCTTGCCGCGAGTGGCGTGGCACTTGCACAGCAGCCCCAGTTTTTCCGGATAGGCACCGGCGGCACCGCCGGAACCTACTATCCGATCGGCGGCCTCATCGCCAATGCGATCTCCAACCCGCCCGGCTCGCGCCCCTGCGAGGAAGGCGGTTCCTGCGGTGTTCCGGGCCTGATTGCCACGGCTCTTTCGGCCAATGGTTCGGTGGCGAATGTGAACGCCATTGCGGGTGGCTCGCTTGAATCCGGCTTCTCCCAGTCGGATGTCGCCACCTGGGCCCATAGCGGCACCGGCATCTGGGAAGACCGCGAGCCGGTCGAGAAGCTGCGCGCGATCGCCAATCTCTATCCTGAGACCATTCACCTTGTGGCGAGCGCCGAAAGCGGCATCGACAGTGTGGATGATCTGAAGGGCAAGCGCGTCTCGCTCGATGAGCCCGGCTCCGGCACTCTCGTTGACGCCCGCATCATCCTCAACGCCTACGGCCTTTCCGAAGAGGATGTCGAAGCCCATTACCTCAAGCCCGATCAGGCCGCAGAGCGTATGCGCGACGGCGCGATGGATGCCTTCTTCTTTGTCGGCGGCTTCCCCGCTGGCGCCATTGCAGAACTCGCCAGCCAGCACAAGATCACGCTCGTCTCCATCGCCGGTGATGAGGCAGCAAAGGTCACGGGCGAGCATGGTTTCTTTGCTGCCAACACCGTGCCCGGCGGCACATATGAAGGCGTTGACGGGGATGTCACCACCCTTTCCGTCGGTGCTCAGTGGATCACCAGTGCGGATCAGCCTGAAGAACTCATTTATGAGATCACCAAGGCCCTGTGGAACGAAAACACCCGCAAACTCCTCGATGCCGGCCACCTCAAGGGCCGTCAGATCACCAAGGAAACCGCGCTCGATGGCGTCGGCATCCCGCTGCATCCGGGTGCCGAGAAGTTCTACCGCGAAGCGGGCGTGCTGAGCGAATAACGCTCAGAAAACTCGATGACGACCAATGGACCCGACCTGTATGACCGCAGGCCGGGTCCATCTCTATCCGCCATCGAAATGCGATTATGATGATGTCCAGAGAGGCTTTGCAGGATGGCCCATTCACCTGATACCGATCGTGCCGAAGCGCTGACCGAAGAGGAAATGAAGGCGCTTGAGGAGCAGTTCGATTCCGAAGTTCGCTTCAGACCATTGCCGTCACTGCTCGGCTGGGTTGCCGGCGGTGCCCTCTTCATCCTCTCCTGCTATCACTACTACACATCGGGATATGGCATCCCGCAGGCCACCACCCATCGCGGTCTGCATCTGGCCTTCACCCTCGCCCTGATTTTTGTCTTCTTCGCTGCATGGCACCAACCGCGCGAACCCCGCCGCGGGTTGCTCTACCCGCTTGGCCTGCCTGTTCTCGACTGGATTTTCGCCATCGCGGGTGCCGTATCGGCGCTTTATGTCCCCTGGATTTTCAACGAGCTCGCCTTCCGCGTCGGCGATCCGCTGCCCATCGATGTCATCATGGGCACCGTGCTGATCGCAGTACTGCTTGAAGCGACGCGGCGTGCCATGGGCTGGCCACTGCCCGTCATTGCCCTTCTGTTCATCGCCTATGCCTATTTCGGCCAGTCGATGCCCGGCATTCTCGCCCATCCGGGTGCCAGCTGGGACAACATCGTCAACCATCTATACCTGACCAGCCAGGGCATTTATGGCACGGCGCTCGGCGTCATCTCGACCTATGTATTCCATTTCGTTCTGTTCGGTGTGCTCGCCACCCGCATCGGCCTCGGGCAGCTTTTCATCGATCTCGCATCGGCTCTTGCCGGCCGCTATTCCGGCGGCCCTGCCAAGGTTTCGGTGCTTTCCTCCGCCATGCTCGGCTCGATCTCCGGTTCTTCCATCGCCAACACGGTGACGACAGGCTCGCTCACCATCCCGGCGATGATCCGCATCGGCTATCCTCGCCATTTCGCGGCAGCCGTTGAGGCTGCAAGCTCCACAGGTGGCCAGATCACGCCGCCCGTCATGGGCGCGGTCGCCTTCCTGATGATCGAATATCTGGGCGTGCCGCTCACCACCATCCTGACCGCCGCGCTTGTGCCTGCCTTCATGCACTTCTTCGGCGTTCTGGTTCAGGTGCATCTGGAAGCGCGCCGCCGCGGCCTGCGCGGTCTCACCAGGGACGAACTCCCCGTCGCCTGGACGGTCTTCAAGGCCGGCTGGCTCACCACGCTGCCACTCTTCGTGCTGGTCGCCATCCTTCTTTCGGGCAAAACCCCCTACCTTGCGGCCTTCTGGGGCATCACGGCGTGTCTGCTCGTGCTCGTCATCCAGAATTTCCTGCGGCACGATGTGAAAACAGCGATCACCGAGAGCGTCCGCGAGACCTGGGAAGGCTTCGTTGTCGGGGCGAAGTATTCGCTCTCGGTCACCGCTGCCGCGGCCCTCGTCGGCGTCATCATCGGTGTCGTCACGCTTACCGGCGTCGGCTTCAAGATCGCCTATATGGTCACCTCGGTCGCCGCCGGCTGGGCGCAGAGCGTGGCGGACGGTCTCGCCTTCCTGCCCTTCGAGCTGTTCAGCGTAAACACGCTCACCCTGCTCTTCACCCTCATCATGACAGCCATTGTCTGTGTGCTTATGGGCTGTGGTATCCCCACCACTGCCAATTACCTCATCATGATCGCGGTCGCGGCCCCCATCCTCAGCCTGCTTGGCGTCGAGCCGATCGTGGCCCACTTCTTCGTGTTCTATTTTGGCGTTCTGGCAGACATCACGCCGCCCGTTGCCCTGGCGGCATACGCCGCGGCAGGCATTGCCGGCGCCAACGCTTTCAAGGCCGGCAACACTGCCTTCCGGCTGGGCATGGGCAAGGCGCTGGTGCCCTTCGTGTTCGTCTTCTCGCCATCCATGCTGCTCGTCACCGACAGTTTCACCTGGAACGAGTTTTTCCTGGCAACGATTGGCGCGATGCTGGGCATCTGGATGCTCTCAGCAGCGTTCTCAAGCTGGCTCTTTGCACCGCTGCGCGTCTATGAGCGGCTCCTTCTTGCCTTCGCTGCCATCCTGTTTGTCGCTCCGGACCTCTACGCCACATTGGCTGGGGCGATCATAGTTCTACCGGTTTTCGTGCGACAAATGATGGTTCGCGGACAGGAAAGTCCCTCCTCTTCCTGAGGCCGGCAACGCCACCGGCTTGCCGAGCCGATGAAAGCTGATTACGCTTCCCCTGCCTTTCCTGACTGGGAGAACCTCGATGGGAGAACAAGGAAAGGTGGGAGGAACCGTATGCCGTCTAACGAGACAAACAGCCTGGCATCGCTCGATGCATTCCAGGCTGGTGTGCGCAATGTTTGCGGCCAGTTTCTGGTCTCGCCGCCGGATGGTGCGCGCGACATGCGTGGCATCATCACGCTGAAACAGCGTCAGGCGCTGGCGGTTGCGGTCGTGCGAAACAGCGCTGCGCGCATCAACCGGGACTGGCGCTGCATCCGTCAGGATTCTGCCGAGCACCTCTTTCTCGTCCTGCAAAAGTCGGGACACTCGGTCATGCGGCAGGGCGATGCCGATGTGCGTCTTGCACCAGGCGATTTCATCATGATCGATTCAGCCTATCCGTCGCGCTTTCTCTATGGCGATAGCGGCAGCCTCCAGTATTCCGTCCATCTGAACCGTTCCGAATTCGCGCACCGTTTTGGTACGGCAGCACTCGGCGGCTGTCCGATCCCCGGCTCCACCGAGATCGGCATGGCCCTTCGCGCCACCATCGACCGCCTGGTGAATGCGGAGGATGCCGCCGACCAGCAGCATTTCATAAGCGAAGCCTTCTTCAATCTGATGGGGGCCTATCTTTGCGGGCTTGAAGCCGGCAGTCTTCCGTCGGCTCGCACCAGCGATGACCTGCTTGTCGCCAAGGCGCGCGCCTATATCCGCCAGCGCTTCCGCGATCCCGAATGCACCCCGGCGAGCGTCGCATCGGCGATGGGGGTCAGCCTGCGTGCCCTGCAGCGCCGGTTTCAGGCTGCGGGCTCATCGCTGTCGGATTGCCTGATAGGTACACGGCTCGATTATGTCTGCGACCGGCTCATGGGTCAGAAATACGCGGGCACATCGGAGCGGATTTCCAGCATTGCATTCGATGCCGGCTTCAACGACCTGTCCTATTTCAATCGCCAGTTCCGGGCACGTTTCCAGATCCCACCCGGAGAATACCGCCTTCATGCAGCGACGTCATCGGCCAAAGACCTGACGCAATAGTCCAAGACCATTGGCCAGACGCGCCTCCACTATGACCGATTGATGCCGCCCGGAAAGCGGCGCTATCGGGAGGAGGAAGACAATGGCTGATACGGCACAGTTTCACAACATCATCAATGGGCGGGCTACACCAGCCACCGAGACACAGCCAGTGCTCGATCCGGCAACCGGCGCACCTGTCGGCCATATGCCGCTCGGCACCCGCTCCGACCTTGACGATGCCGTCAAAGCCGCGCGTGCTGCCTTTCCCGGCTGGGCAGCAGCCCGCGATGAAGAGCGCAGGACAGCCTGCCTGAAGATCGCGGACCTTGTCGAACAGAGCATTCCCGAGCTTGCTCCATTGCTCACCGCCGAACAGGGCAAACCCATCGGCGGTTTCGGCTCCCAGTGGGAAATCGGCGCAGCCGCCGCATGGACCCGCCACACCGCAAATCTCGACCTGCCCGTCTCCGTCCTGCAGGACAACAATGAGGGGCGCGTGGAGGTCCATCGCAAGCCAATTGGCGTGGTCGGCTCCATCACCCCTTGGAACTTCCCGGTGCTGATTGCCGCCTGGCACATCATTCCTGCCGTGCGCACCGGCAATTGCGTGGTCATCAAGCCCTCGCCCAACACGCCGCTTGCCACCATCCGCTTCGTCGAGCTCATCAATCGGGTGCTTCCTGCCGGCGTGGTCAACATCGTCTGTGGCGCCGACGAGATAGGCGCGGCCATGTCCGCTCATGCCGACATCGACAAGATGGTGTTCACCGGCTCCACTGGAACCGGCCGCAAGATCATGGCCTCAGCCGCCGAAACCGTGAAGCGCCTCACGCTTGAACTGGGCGGCAATGACGCGGCGATCGTGCTGCCCGATGTCGACCCACAGGCCATTGCCGAAGGGCTCTTCTGGGGCGCGTTTTTGAACAACGGCCAGACCTGCGCCTGCATCAAGCGGCTCTATGTGCATGACAGCATCTATGATGCCGTGTGCGATGCGCTTGTATCCCTTGCCAAGGCCATCCCCATGGGCGACGGGCGGCAGGAGGGCGTCGCACTTGGCCCGATCCAGAACGCGATGCAGTTCGAGCGTGTGAAGGAACTGGTCGAGGAAGCGAAAGCACAGGGCGCCCGCATCCTCACCGGAGGCGCGCCATCCGGCGGTAGCGGATACTTCTATCCCGCGACCATCGTCGCCGATGCCGAGCACGGCATGCGCCTCGTCGATGAAGAGCAGTTCGGTCCCGTCTTGCCCATCATCCGTTATAATGATGTCGAGGCGGTGATAGCCCGCGCCAACGACAATCCGAACGGGCTTGGCGGTTCGGTCTGGTCGCAGGACACCGAGCGCGCAAAGGCGCTGGCCCTGAAACTCGAATGCGGCACTGCCTGGATCAACAAGCACGGCATGATCCAGCCCAACGCGCCATTCGGCGGCATCAAGCAATCAGGGGTCGGCGTACAGTTCGCCGAGGCGGGGCTGATGGAAAATACGGTCGGCCAGACCATCATCATGTGAAAACCGGGACCTAGGAGGAGCAGATAACATGAGAAGACACTTATCGACCACATGCGCAGCCCTTGCGCTCACCGCCTTATGCAGTGGCGCACTCGCACATCCGCTGGACGGTCTCTCCAAAGACGAGATCGCTGAAATCGTCACGATCATGAAGTCCGATGACCGGATTTCCGACGAAGCCCGTTTTCCCCTGATCGAACTGAAAGAACCTGAAAAGGCCGACGTGCTTGCCTGGAAGGAAGGCGAGGAAGGCCCCCGCGCCGCCACCGTTCATGTCATTTCCGGCGACGACACCTATAAGGCCGAGGTCGATCTGGTTTCCGGTGAAATCAGCGATTTCGGCCCCATCGGCGGCCAGCACATGGTGCTGCTCGAAGAGTTCATCGGCGCCATGGATCTGGCGCTCTCTGACGAAACCTTTGTCGCAGCGCTGGCAAAGCGCGAGCTCAAGCCGGATGACGTCTTCTGCCTGCCACTCACGGCCGGTTCCTTCGACATCGAGGCGGAAGCCGGCCAGCGCCTCATGAAGGTTCCCTGCTACGTCAATCCGACCGGCTCCAATTTCTACGCCAAGCCCATCGAGGGGCTCTACGCCGTGGTCGATCTCGCCGGGAAATCCGTGGTGGAAGTCATCGACACCGGCGTCGTTCCCGTGCCGGCAGACCCCTGGGGCTATACAGAGGAAGAGGTGGAGGCCCGCACCGGCTCCCTGCGGGCCGAGAGCAATCCAGCCGTCCTGCGCCAGGAAGGCGAGCCCAATTTCACCGTCGATGGCAGCCTGGTCAGCTGGGACATGTGGCGCTTCCGCTGGCGCGTGGACAAGCGGCCCGGCGTCGTCTTGTCCAACATCGAGGTGAACGACCGCGACGACTGGCGCTCGGTGCTCTATCAGGCCCATCTGTCGGAAGTCTTCGTGCCCTATATGGACCCGGACAAGGGCTGGTACTGGCGCACCTATATGGACAGCGGCGAATATGGTTTCGGCATCTTCTTAAGCCCGTTGCGCGCAGGTGTCGATTGCCCCTCCTACGCCCGCTTCCTGCCCGCCACCGTGCATGACGATATGGGCAATCCGATCGAGATCCCGGATGCGCTCTGCATCTTCGAGCGTAATATCGGCGACCCCGCATGGCGGCACTACGAGATCTTCGCCCAGAGTGAGGATCAGGCCGTGCCGGCTGAAGGTCGCCCGGCAAACGAGCTCGTGGTCCGTTCCGCCTCACAGGTCGGCAATTATGACTATCTCATCGACTATGTGTTCGAGCAGAATGGCCGCATCCGCGTGATGGTCGGCGCAACAGGCCTCGACGCGGTCAAAGGCGCCGCATCTACCTCCATGGCGGACGCAACGGCCGAGCAGGAAACCCGTTACGGCACACTCATCATGCCCAATCTCGTGGCACCGAACCACGACCATTTCTTCAACTTCCGGCTCGATTTCGACATTGACGGCCAGGACAATGTTTTCATGCGCACTGGCCTTGTGAAGGGCGAGGTCGCAGACGACCTGCCCCGTCGATCCATGTGGGTGACAAAGGCGGAGATGCCGAAGACGGAGATGGAAGCGCGGTACCGGGTCAATCCGGCAACCCCAGCCATGTATCACATCATGAACATGGGCCGAAAGATCGGGGTCGGCCACGCGCCGGGCTACATGATCATGCCGCAAAACAGCGTCGCCTATAGCCCGCTCGACACCGAAAACGACATGCCGGCGAAACGCAATGCCTATATCGACTACACCTTCTGGAACACGCCCTATGCAGTCGACGAGCGCTATGCCGGCGGCGAATACGCGTTCCAGAGCGACGGCACGGACACGCTGGCCGAGTGGGTGAAGCAGGATCGCAGCATCGACAACACCGACATCGTGACCTGGTACACGATGGGCTTCCATCACGTTCCGCAGATGGAAGACTGGCCGGTCATGTCGACCATGTGGAAGGGCTTCACGCTGAAACCCTACAACTTCTTCCCGCACAATCCGGCACTCACCGTGCGGCTGCCGGAATAGTCACGAACGAGGGGTCGAACGGAAAGAGGCGCAGCCCTTTGACTGCGCCTCTCTTTTCCGCCCATGGCAAGCGGTTATTCAGCCCCGATTGCGTCCAGGCCGGCGCGGGCGCAGGTCGCGTCGATATCCCCCGAGGGGGCACCGCCGACCCCAATACCCGCCACCAGCGCGCCGCCGATGCGAACTGGTAGCCCGCCCGCCTGGATCACCAGCCGGGAATCCATGTCACGCAGGCCGTCATTCTGCGGGTTTTCGCCAATGAAGTTCGCAAGACCCGCCGTGTCGCGGCCAAGGCTTGCGGAGGTAAAGGCCTTGCCGACGCTGCTGCCGGTCGTGTGTGGGCCTGAAGTGTCGGCCTTGACGAGAACCTTGGTCGCGCCGCTTCGCTCCACCACGGCAACGCTCACCGCGTAACCTTCGGCAGCACATGCCTCGAGCGCCGTCTGGGCTGCCCTGTAGGCCATGTCGAGCGGGAGGTAGGGCGCGGTCGGCAGATCCTGAGCCGATGCCGCGGTTGCGGCCAGAAGCGTAGCGGAAAGAACAGTCGATCGGATCATCGGGGACTCCTTGATTTTGGATGTCCGATCTTCTAGCAACCAACGCTTTGCCGGTGCATCGGTAGGTTTGCCGCCAATATCCGTAGTTCTACGGAGTTTGACCCGCCTGCAGCCACAATCGCGTCATCTCTGCTGCCGATGTCGTTCCAAGTTTCGCGCCAATAGACGCGCGGTGGCTTTCCACCGTGCGGGGCGACAATTCCAGTGAAACGGCAATCTCCTTGGTGGTGAAACCGCCTGCAATGCGCTCCAGAATCTCCTGTTCGCGCGCCGTCAGACTTGCCAGAAGGTCAGCCGTCTCGGCGCGTTCGGCGGCAGCCCGTTCGGCGTGGTCCAGCATGTTCTGCGCTTTCTGGATCGCATCGATCAGATCCTGTTCATCCACGGGTTTGCTTAGAAAATCCACCGCTCCATTGCGAAAGGCCTTGCGGCAGGATTCAATATCTCCATGCCCGCTGATCACCACCGTCGGCCACTCCACGCCGAGTGCCAAAAGCCGCTCCTGCAGCTTCAACCCGGATATCACAGGCATACGGATATCGAGAACCAGACAGCCCGGCGGCATTTTTCCAAGTGCCGCGAGAAAAGTCTCCGGGTCGGAAAATGCCTTTACCTCCATACCCACCGTATTGAGAAGCAGAACGAGCGCTCGGCGCACAGCTTCGTCGTCATCCACCAGATAGACAGGCCGGCTCACGCTGCCGCCTCCGCTTTCATGTTCACGAGATTCAGCCGAACCTGAAACCAGGCACCTTCCTGCGGGGACCTGAGTTCGACCTCACCGTCCATCCGCTCCACCAGCCGTTGCGAGAGTGCCAGGCCGAGGCCCGTGCCCTGGCTCTTTCCTGTGACAAAGGGTTCGAATATCTGGGCGCGGATCGCCGTGTTCACACCGGGTCCGTTGTCACGCACATCAAGAACCGCCAGGCCCGCCTGCCGGCTGCTTTCGATCACCACCTCGCCCCGCCCCTTCGGCATCGTCTCCAGGGCTTCAAATGCGTTGCGAACCAGATTGAAGATCACCTGCTCCAGTTCGGTCTGATCGGCACGCACCGGCAACATGTCGCGTTCGAGGATGAGCGTCAAAATCATCGCGCGCTTGCGCGCCTCCGGCGCTAGAAGCGCTTCGACACCACGGATCGCCTTATTGAGATCGGTCACCGCCGCCGGGTTGCCCCGCGCCGGTCTGATCCACTCACGCAGATGAGCA
The DNA here is from genome assembly GCF_045011005.1 of Nitratireductor sp. L15S-10. Classification (NCBI taxonomy): domain Bacteria; kingdom Pseudomonadati; phylum Pseudomonadota; class Alphaproteobacteria; order Hyphomicrobiales; family Phyllobacteriaceae; genus Nitratireductor; species Nitratireductor sp. L15S-10. The sequence goes on along the minus strand of NZ_CP120674.1, from coordinate 880,028 downwards.
AGGATATCCGCCCCCCGTCGCGCCTGTCCGATCAGTTCATCGAGCACCGAAGCGACGGCCCCTGTGTCACCATTTCGCAGAAGCCGCTTTCCGGCCTGAGCCTGACTTAACATCGCCGTCAGCGGCTGCGTGAGTTCGTGAGCGATGCCGCTTGCCATCTCACCAAGCGCATTGACACGGGAGGCATGAGCGAGACGTGTTTCCTGGGCGCTGAGTTGCGCCGCTTGCTCGGCCTGACGCCGACGTGCCCATTGCTGCCACAGGACGAGGCCCACAAGGAAAACCGCCGACATCAGGATGAGCGCGGGCGCCAGCTTGGCAGGAGGGAAAAGCGCGGCCAGTGTTTGGGGAACGGCAATCTCGAGAACAAGCGGCTGTGAAGCGCTCCCCAGCCGCTGCCGGAACGCCGTATCGCCCTCGGTTTCCTGCCCCACAAGCTGTGTTCCGTCGGGAAGCGCCAGCGAGAGGTTGACCGATGGTTCCAGCTCCTGACTGCGTTCAGGTTCAAGCAACCCCTGACCGTCGATGTCGAGCGCCAGCCCATAACGGGCGGCGTCCGTGTTCGGACTGCGCTTGACGAGCAGGTAGCGGCCCGCCTCCCCTGGCGTCGGTCGCAGCGCCAGCCCACCTTTGGACGTCAACGCGGCCTCACGGATCGCTTCCTCCACCGCCGGGTTGCCCCGATCTAGCGTGTTCACCCCCGTCTCGCCGACCCTCAGCGGAACAAGATCGATCGCCACGATCCGCGGATAAAAACGATGAATCGTTTCGGCGACGTCCAGAAAGAGCTCAAAGCGGTTTTCCCCCTCCGAAACCGCAACTGCCGACAGCGCGGTCAGGTGCGCATCGTGTTGGTCGGCACGTTGCGAGGCCAGACTGTGCAGCGCCCTGCCTTCGGCCGCCAGCTCCGAAGACAATCGCCAGCGCTCATTCGCCACAACGGCCACGACCGTCAGAACCGCGAGCACAAGCCAGGCACCGGCGAGCCTGAAAGACCTGCTTGCTTTGGCGTGTTGTTCGGTAGCATTTTGCTTCATGCGCGCGATTTTGAGGAACAATCCGCCTTTTTCAAGCTCAGTGCGCCGGAAACATCTCGGCGATGATATCGGCCAGGTGATGCAGTGCTGCGCTTGCGCCGGTGCCGCGCCACGCAAAACCGATTTCAATGGCGGATTGCTGCTCTGCCAGCCGAAAATAGGCAACACCCGGTCGAACAAGTCCGCGCATGGTGCTTGGTACGAAGGCAATGCCGAGCCCGCTGGAGACAAGGTTTATGATCGTTTGCATTTGGACAGCCTGTTGCCCCGCAACCGGCACCGCATCGCGCTCGGCGTAGTAACGCGTCACAAGATCATGCAGCGCCGGGGCGCTTTGCCGCGGAAACAGAATAACCGGCAGTTCGCGCAGGGCATCGAAATCGAGCTTGCCGCCTCTCGGCGTCACACGCCCGGAAATCACCCATTCCTCCGGCACCGCGACCACCAGCTTGTCCGTTTCAATCGCCCGATAGCGCAGCGGCGAGTGCAACGCTCCGCGCGGCGGAGTGATGATGATGCCCGCGTCCAGCCTGCCATCAAGCAGTTCGGCAATCTGGACATCGCTGGTTGCTTCGTGCAGCACCAGCTCCACCTCCGGAAAACGCTTTTTGAAGCGGCGCACGAGCGCAGGCAGGAAACTGTAGCTGACGAAGCTGATAAAGGAGAGGCGTATCGTACCGATTTCACCGCGCGAAAGCCGCTGTGCCACCTTCGGCAATGCATTCGCTTCCTCCAGCACCCGCCGCGCATGAGGTAGCCATTCCTGGCCGACTGGTGTCAGCATTACACTTCGCCGTGTCCGCTCGAACAGCGTAAGCCCCAGATCCGCCTCCAACGCCTGTATGCTCTGGCTGAGCGGAGGTTGCGTCATGCCGAGACGTGCGGCCGCGCGGCCGAAATGAAGCTCCTCGGCAACTGCAACAAAGTGCCGAATCTGGCGAATATCCATGTTTTCTCATTCGGAATATGAATTAATGCGATACAATATATATATTTCTCATATCTTTCAAACTCTCCTAGCCTGCCGCACACATTAGGCACGCGCCGGGAGAGAGACATGGCAGCCAACGACCGATCGAAGACCATTACCCAGGGAATCGAGCGCTCGCCCAATCGCGCCATGTACTATGCGCTCGGCTATCGGGAGGAAGATTTTTCCCGTCCCATGATCGGCATCGCCAACGGACATTCCACCATCACGCCGTGCAATGCGGGCCTCCAGCCCCTGGCCAATGCCGCCGTGGAGGCTGTACGCGAAGCCGGCGGCAACCCGCAGACCTTCGGCGTACCCACCATTTCCGACGGTATGTCGATGGGCACGGAAGGCATGAAATACTCGCTTGTCTCCCGTGAGGTCATCGCCGACTGCGTGGAAACAACCGTTCAGGGTCAATGGATGGATGGTGTCCTCGTCATCGGCGGCTGCGACAAAAACAAGCCTGGCGGCATGATCGGCATCGCCCGGGCAAATGTTCCGGCGATCTACGTCTATGGCGGCACGATCCTTCCTGGCCGGCTGAACGGCAAGGACCTCAATCTCGTCTCTGCCTTTGAGGCCGTGGGTGCGTTCAAAGCCGGCAGGATCACGCGGGAAGAGTTCGATGCCATTGAACGCAACGCCATCCCCGGCACCGGCGCTTGCGGCGGCATGTACACTGCGAACACGATGAGCGCGTCTTTCGAGGCTCTGGGCATGTCCCTGTTGGGGTCCTCCACAATGGCCAACGTCCACAAGGAGAAGCGTCACTCCGCCGCCCGTTCGGCCCATGTCCTGCTTGATGCAGTGCGGGCGGGTCGCAGACCCCGCGACATCATCACCCGCCAGAGTGTCGAAAATGCCATCGCCCTCGTTATGGCGACTGGCGGCTCCACCAATGCCGTCCTGCATTATCTTGCCATCTGCCGTGCCGCCGAGGTGGAGTGGTCACTCGACGATTTCGAGCGGGTGCGCCGCAAAGTGCCGGTGTTGTGCGATCTGAAGCCGTCTGGCCAATACATGGCAGTCGATCTCCATCGCGCCGGTGGTGTGCCACAGGTGCTCAAGATCCTGCTCGGGGCCGGTCTTCTGAATGGGGACTGCCTCACAATCACCGGGCGCACCCTGGCGCAGGAGCTTGCCGAAGTTCCTGAGAGGCCTTCCGAAGCACAGGACGTCATTCGGCCCATCGAGAGGCCGCTCTATGCGCAAGGCCATCTTGCCATCCTGAGAGGCAATCTTGCCGAAGATGGTGCTGTCGCCAAGATCACCGGTCTCAAATCCACCAGCATCACTGGTCCTGCCCGCGTCTTTGAAGATGAGCAGTCGGCCCTTGGCGCGATTCTGTCAGACCGGATCCGCCCCGGCGATGTGATGGTCCTGCGTTATCTCGGCCCAAAAGGCGGGCCCGGCATGCCCGAGATGCTTGCCCCCAGTTCCGCTTTGATAGGACGCGGTCTGGGCGAAACGGTGGGCCTCATCACGGATGGCCGGTTCTCCGGCGGCTCGTGGGGCTTTCTTGTCGGCCATGTCACGCCTGAAGCTTTCGAAGGCGGCACCATCGCACTGGTCGAGGAAGGAGACATGATCACCATCGATGCGAACCGGCACCTCCTTCAACTGAACGTCAGCGAGGAAGAGCTTGCGCGACGGCGCGCCGACTGGTGTCAGCCCAAGCCGCGCTACCACACCGGCGTTCTGGCCAAGTTCGCTAAACTTGCTGGTCCTGCCAGCCAGGGTGCATTGACTGAATAGCCGCGATAGGCCACAGCCTTTCAGCGAATGGGAGACCTGAATCGCAACGAAATTTTGCAACGGGAGAGAGAGATGAAATTTTCCGCAAGATATACGGCGCCGTTAACGGCAATTGTGACTGCACTGGGCATTGTTACCGGCATGTCGGCCGCTCAGGCCCAGCAGGAAATCAAGATCGGCTACGCGCTCGCGCCGACCTCGCATTACGGTGTCGCAGCAGAGAAATGGCAGGAAGTCGTCGAGGCAAAGACCGATGGCCGCTATTCCTTCCGTCATTTTCCCTCCTCAGGTCTTGGCGGTGAACGCGAAGTGATCGAGGGCCTTCAGATTGGCACGATCGAAGCGACCATCGTTTCTTCTGGCACGCTGAGCAATTTCGTGCCCGAAACCGGCGTGTTCGACATCCCGTTCCTGTTCCGTGACCTCAACCATGCACGCAAGGTTCTGGACGGCGAAATTGGTCAGAATATCCTCGCAAAGTTCGATGACGTCGGCCTTGTCGCCCTCGCATGGGGTGAGCAGGGTTTCCGCCACATCACCAACAACCGCAACACTATCGGTAAGCCCGAGGACGTCTCCGGTCTCAAGTTGCGCACGATGGAGAACCCGATCCACATCACCGCGTTCGAGACGCTGGGCGCCGCGCCGACGCCGATGGCATGGCCCGAGGTCATCTCATCCCTTCAGCAGGGCACGATCGACGGTCAGGAAAACCCGCTTTCCGTCATCACCTCTGCAAAACTTTCCGAAGTCCAGAAATATCTGACGCTCTCCGGCCACGTCTATTCGCCGGCCATGCTTCTGGTTTCCCGCCAGCTTTGGGACAGCATGTCCGACGAGGACAAGAAGGTTTTCGAGGAAGGTGCGACCGAGGCCGTCAAGGCCATGCGGGCCTATGTCGACAACGTTGAGTCCTCGGGCGTCAAGCAGCTTAAGGAAGAGGGCATGGAAGTCGGCGAACTGACCGCTGAACAGAAAGCCGCCTTCCAACAGGCCGTCCAGCCGGCCTACGAAAAGTACTATGAGCAGTACGACAAGGCGCTGATCGACCAGATCATCGCGACCGAATAAGGCTCCCGGAGCCTGAAACTCCGGATAGCGGTCCCCGCGATCGCTATCCGGAGTTTTGCATCATGCTGCATTTTTCGACTATGGCTGGTTCCCACGCTTCATCATGTTGGTCTAAACAGGATGGGGTCAGCACGCTGTGGTGCTTCTGGGAAAGCCGCAGGATGCGCGGGTCGGGGAGGATCGGTGAAAACCTTTGAGAGATGTTTCATAGCCCTCAACAAATGGGCTCTGGTGCTGTTGCTGGGCGCCATGGCGGTCATCGTTTTCGCCAATGTCACGTTGCGCTATCTCACGAATTTCTCGATCACCTGGTCAGAGGAAGTCGCGCGGTACCTGATGATCTGGATGACCTTCATCGGTGCGGGCCTCGCGCTACGCACGGGCGGTCATGTGGCCGTGAGCAACTTTCAGGAGATGCTCGGCACAAAGGGCCAACGTGCCGTGCGCATCCTCATCCTGTGCCTGCTTCTCGCATTCTTCGCCATCATGATCTGGATGGGCATGAATTACATGGATCGCGCCCGCTTTCAGCTCACGCCGGCGACGCGCGTCTCCTTTAGCTATATCTACGCCGCCATGCCCATCGGCTTCGGCCTTCTCATCGTGCACCTGCTTCTCATCGCCCGTCCCTTCGTGATGGAGAACCGGTTCGCCGAAGTGGAGACCGACGCGCCATCCGCCGCCCTTCTCGAGAGCGGGGACACCCATATCGCGGCCAACCGGGACTAGACGACCGTGGCGCTGATCCTCTTTGCTTCCTTCTTCGCTCTGCTCATCATCGGCATGCCGGTGGCTTTCTCGCTTGCGCTTGCAGTCTGGGCCGCGATCAGCCTGGGCAGCACCTATCCGCAGATCGTCATCGTCAAGGAGATGTTTTCCGGCCTCGACAGTTTTCCGCTCATGGCGGTGCCCTTCTTCATCCTGGCTGCAGAGCTGATGTCGAGCGGCGCAATGACCCAGATCCTGCTGCGCTTCGCTTCGCAGTTCGTCGGTCATTTCCGGGGTGGGCTGGGCTACGCCAATGTCGTCTCCTCCACCATGTTCGCCGGCATCTCCGGCTCCGCTCTCGCCGACGCTGCCGGCCCCGGCGCCATGATGATCCGCATGATGGAGAAGGACGGCTACGACAAATCCTATGCCAGCGCACTGACCGCGTCCGCCTCGGTTGTCGGCCCCATCATACCGCCCTCGATCATCATGATCCTCTACGCCATGCAGGATGAGAATGTCTCCGTCATCGCCCTGTTCATGGCCGGCATCATTCCGGGCATCCTGATTTCGCTCGCGATGGCCGCGACCAACTGGTATGTTTGCCGCAAGCGTGGCTTTAGGAGCAGTTCGCCACGCCCGTCCCTGCGCGAGATGATGCGCACGAGTTTTCAGGCCCTACCGGCCATCTTCCTTATCGTCCTCATCATTGGCGGCATCCGCAGCGGATTGTTCACGCCGACGGAAGCCTCGGTGGTCGCCGTCTTCTACGCACTTTTGTGCGGCATGTTCATCTACCGCTCATTGAGGCTGCGCGACCTGCCGGACATTCTCTTTCGATCCGCACTGGTCACGGTCGCGATCCTGCTAATTCTGGCGGCCGCGCGGGCGTTTGCCTGGATCATCATCATCGAGGGAATCCCTCAGGCCATTGCTTCGACAATCGTGGCATGGGAGCTTAGCCCGATCCTGTTTCTTCTGGCGGTAAACGTGCTCCTGCTCGCCTTCGGGCTGTTCATGGATCCGCTCCCCGGTGTCATGATCCTTGTGCCGATCCTTGGTCCCATTGCCTATTCTCTGGGCATCGATCCGATACACTTCGCCATCGTCGTCATCGTCAACCTGACGCTCGGGCTCCTCACTCCGCCGGTCGGCGCGCTGCTTTTCGTAGTTTCCTCAGCCGTGAAAATTCGTGTCAGCGAAATGATCCGGGAAATGCCTCCCTTTCTGGTCGTGCATCTCGTCGTGCTGCTCGCCCTGACCTTCATCCCGGCGTTGTCCACCTGGCTCCCGCACCTCAGTGGATACTGACATGCGGGGAAACCGTATCAGCCTGTCAGAACGTCGGGTTCAAACCTGCCCCTCGGTCCACCGAGATCGACCAGGTACACACCGCCGGCAAACGCTGCATCCGGACTGTCCGGGTCCACGCCAATCGAGGCGGATGTCACCAGGAGCCTGTCCGCCTGCGGCCCGACAAAGACCGGACAGGTGGTGAGTGCTGCCGGCAGCTCGATCTTGCGAAGCAGCACACCCTGCGCCGAATAGACCTCCACACAGTGGCCGCCCCAGCGCGCCACCCAGAGATTGCCCTCGGCATCGACCACCGCGCCATCCGGATCACCGTCTCTGGACGGCTTCCCAAACGGAGACGGCTCGCCAACCGGAAGTCCCGTCTCGGGGTCGAGAGGCACCTGCATGATCTGAAGTGTCGGCGTATCCGTGAAATAACCCACCCGGCCATCGGGCGAGAAGCAGATCGCATTGGTCACGGTGATCCCGGAATAAAGTCGCCGTACCTCGCCCTTGCGGTACCAGTAGATCGATCCCATCCCCTGTTCCGCGTGCTTGCCCATCGTGCCAATCCAGAAAGCTCCACTGGGATGCACCCGGGAATCGTTGGAGCGGGTCTGCGGATTGTCCTCTTCCAACGGATGGTGAAGCTTGAGGTTTCCATCCGCAATGTTCCGCAGGTAAAGGCCGCTTTCCGCAACGAGCAATTGTCGCTCGTCATCAACCCGGGCCAATGCAGACGAAAGCTCTGGCAGAACATGCTTTCGCGTCACACCATCGGCGAAGCAATGCTCGAACAGAGCTTTGCCCAGAATGTCGAACCACCAGGCGGTATCTGTGTGGCGATCGTAGGTCGGCCCCTCGCCAAGCACACAACGTTCCGCCTCCAGACGTGTCCAATCTGCTCCTGCCACAGGCCAGCCTCCCCTCGGTTGCTTCATCAAAGGCTGCATTAGCCTTCTTTCACCAGAGCATTCAAGCAGCAGCGGCAGGAGGAAAAACCTGATCGTTCGATCACAATCCTGCGATTTGAGGCCGTTTCACCCCCCCCGCCAGGGGTCGGCATATTGATATGACGGGCCCGATAGGCCTAGAAATCGTATGGGGGGCCTGTCCATCAAGGCAAATCACACGGTGAAGAGACAAACAGACGAAGGTAACAACAGCACAGTCGCTTTAAAAAACGGACTTGGATTGGTTCGGCTGCTTTCGGATGAAGGTCCGATGACGACGAATGAACTGGCCTTGCGTTTATCGCTGCGCCATGACACCGCCGCCCGGCTCTTAAAAACGCTGGAAATTCACGGCTTCGTAGAACAATCCAGATTTGCACAACGCTTCCAGCCTGGCCGCACTGCCAGCGCGCTTTCCGAAAAATTTCTGAGAGAAACCCCAGTAAGCGAGATCGCCCGCTCGGTCCTGCAGGCGCTAGCTGATCGTCACAATGCCACGTGCATACTGGCGGTCGATGACGCCGGCGAAGCGCTCTCTCTCGTCGTGTGTAACGGTCTCAATCGCGTAAGCTCACCCTGTTGCCACGTCGGTTCAGCCTACCCGCTCACAAAAACAGCCGCGGGTCATGCGCTACTCTTCACCACCAGAAGCGAGACGGATGACACTGATGAAAGCACGTCTCACACCTCCGCCGAGACGGAGGCGCTTCGGGAGAGCTTCTGTTTTTTCCGGGCGTCCGGGTGTTTCAGATTGATGCTTCAGGAAGAAAAACTTCTCCTCCTGGCCGCCCCCCTGCATCTCAACAATGCGGTTCTGGCTATGGAGATTATTCTGCCTGCAGACGCACGGTCGGCCTGCGATTCAGCCGGCACGATGAAGGACCTGCTTGCGGCTGTCGAGCTGGTTCAGCGCAAATGCGCGGCAATGGGCGTGCGGTACCTGGAAGACTCCTGATCAAAACTCCACCGGAGATGGACCGTCACCCGCAGGATCCGGTCAGGCGCTCTCGCGCCCGGACGCCAAAGCTGTCGACAGTCTCACGAGTTCCTGGCCGAGTTCCTTCAATCGGGGAAGCGACATCTGTCCCCGGGGAGCACCGCAGCCGAGCGACATGACGGCAGGCTGGTCGGAAGGTTTGAGAGGCACCGCCACGGCGTAGATGTCAGGATGCCAGCCGCCCAGCGATAGGGTGAATCCGGAGCCGGCGATCTCGGCCAATCCCTGTTCGACCTGAGGCGACAGGATATCCCAGTCGGCCCCGTGGTGACGTGCAAGGTCGCTCATGAAGGAGTGACGCTGTGCCGGTTCCAGACAGGCAAGCAAAGCATGCCCGACCGGCGTTCCGGCAATCGACACTCTGGACCCGGCCTCCAGCCGCAGGGTTACGAGGGTCGCCGTGCTGTGGCAGACCTCCACGTGCAGTGCTTCGATCCCGTCAAGAACCGCAAGTGCCGTATGCACTCGGAAACGGTCTGCAATCTCTTGTAGATGAGGCCGTATGAACTCGATGATCTGCGTCTCGCTCCGGGCGCCATATCCGAGGCGCACGACACCGGGCGCCAGCCGAAATCGCCGACGGCTGCTGCTGTAGTGCAGCAATCCCATCCCGGTGAGTGACTTTGTCAACCGCGCCACAGTCGCCGCCGGCAGATCGGTGCGCCCGGCAATATCTGAATTGCTAAGCCAAACAGGCGCATCGGCGAACACCGACAGCAAATGCAACCCTCGCGACAAGGCAGGCGAAACCGAGGACCCTTTCCGGTGCACTCGCAGCAACGGCTTTGTGGTCGCCATACCCTCCCCCTCAGGTCAACCGCCAGAAACGAACCGGAAGCCTATCAAAAACCCTGCGTCTCCGCCAACGCTCCCCCGGCATGCGCGATTTTTATTGTTCTTCCGTTTGTCCACAGGCGCGGACCATAACGATCTGCCAACTGGACCTGCACCCGATGCGGCCATGCCCTATTTTGGTTGGGGAATACAGCCATTTGCACCCGGTCTTTTTGCAACGGGTCTTTTGCACCCTGTCTTTTGCACAACGGAGCCCTTTCGTGGACGAAACCGAAAAGACGCCTCTGGAGGCCATACTGACAGGCAAAATTGCTCCGCTCGGGGAACGAAACGTGCCCAGCGGCATCGACAAGCGCGTCGTCGAGGGTCCGGTATGGCTTAGCACAAATGGTTTCATCGGCGACCATCAGGGGGACAGAAAAGTCCACGGGGGCCCCGACAAGGCCGTTCATCATTATCCGCGCGACCACTACGCGGCCTGGAGAGATGAGATCGGTGAACATCCCCTGCTCGCATCCCCCGGCGCCTTCGGCGAAAATCTTTCCACCTACGGGCTAAACGAGGAAACCGTTGCTCTTGGCGATGTATTTCGGCTCGGTGAGGCGGTGGTGGAAGTGTCACAGGGCCGTCAGCCCTGCTGGAAGCTCAACAGCCGCTTTGCTGTCGGCACGATGGCTTACCAGGTTCAGAAAACCGGGCGCACGGGCTGGTACTACCGGGTTCTTCAGGAGGGCAGGGTCTCACCCGGAGATCTTCTGCAACGCATCGAGCGCCCTTTGCGGGAGTGGCCTCTGAGGCGTCTGTGGCAGATCCTCTACGTGAAAACCCTCGATCGCGGTGAACTCGAAGAGATGGCGGCGCTCGAAAAACTCCCGGAAGGATGGCGGCGCTATGCCCAACGCCGTCTCGCCTCCGGCAGGGTCGAAGACTGGGACCGTCGCCTGAACGGCCAGGAGCAGGCTTGAAGGAACACGGCCCGGTGTCTCGCGCTCGGACAAAAGGCTGGCGGACTGTCTGGAAAGGCCTGTTGGGAGATCTGTGGATGGTGCCGCTTGTCAGACTCGAACTGACGACCTCCGCATTACGAATGCGATGCTCTACCAACTGAGCTAAAGCGGCCCTTTTTTCGCGCCTCGCCAAAACCGGTTTCGACTGGCCACGAAGCACTTCACCGTGCACATACCCGCCTCGGCGGGCTTTCGCAACCAAATTGTCGAGCAAGTCTGCCAATCGGACCGGAACTCCGGTCGTCAAATCCGATCAGCCGGGCGAGCGGACCGCCTGATAGCCCCGTTCGCCCCCAAGATCAAGCGCCCAGCTCGAAATTCGCGCTCTCCGCAGCAAGCGCATCAACGACAGAAATGCATAACACTTCAAGCATAAATAGAAATTTGTTGAATTAATAGGCCATATCAATCAAATTTATTTAAGGAGGATGCTATGTATAAACTGGCAATTTTTCTTTCGGTGTTCATCTCACTCGGCGCCCAGAATGCGAGAGCCTCGGAGATGATTTTTCATTGCCGCGCTTTTGGCGCAGTCTTTGAGGTTCACACCAGCTCGCCATGGAGAGCCTATTCGGACGCCTTTGCATTTCTTGTCCAAAATGGATTTCCGAACCACCCTCAAACCCTTCGCGCTATTAGCTGTCGTCTTCACCGCGCTTGAATGGCAGCAGGGCATGGACAGGAAAGCTCCATAGGTTAAGTTGGCACCCGACCAGCGTATCAGCCACCGAAAATTCCAGTAGGCAGGTATTCCATGACAGACGTGACGATGACGGTGAACGGAAAAACGGTTTCGGGCACCGTCGAGGGCAGAACCCTGCTCGTGCAGTTTCTGCGCGACAGTCTTGGCCTGACCGGAACCCATGTGGGATGTGAAACGTCGCAGTGCGGAGCGTGCACGATTCACATGGACGGTCGATCGGTCAAATCCTGCTCCATGCTCGCCGTGCAGGCCGACGGCGCCGCCATCACCACCATCGAAGGCTTGTCCGATGGTGGTGACCTGCACCCCGTCCAGGCAGCTTTCAAAGAGCATCACGGCCTTCAGTGCGGCTTCTGCACACCAGGCATGATCATGGCTGCAACGGACATGATTCGCCGCCACCCGGAAGGGCTCGATGAAAAGACCGTGCGTGAGGAGCTCGAAGGCAATATCTGCCGGTGCACCGGCTATCACAACATCGTCAAGGCGATCATGGCCGCTTCCGAGGCGATGAACAGCGCCGCCAACAAGGCCGCGTAAGCCGGGAGAACAGACTATGTATGACGTCACCTATCACCGCGCCGGGTCTGTTAGCGAAGCACTGAACCTGCTCGAAGCCGCTGAGGAAGGGAAATTCATAGCCGGCGGACAAACCCTGATTCCAGCCATGAAAACACGGCTGGCCGCACCGTCCGATCTCGTGGATTTGCGCCACGTGGCAGAACTGAAATCAATCTCGGTTGCCGACGGAAAGGTCACTATCGGTGCAGGTGTCACGCACGCTGAAGTCGCTGCAAGCAGCGAGATCAGCGATGTATGCCCCGCTTTGTCTCATCTCGCCTCCCTCATTGGCGATCCCCAGGTCCGTCATATGGGCACTATCGGCGGCTCGCTCGCAAACAATGACCCCGCCGCCGACTATCCCGCAGCAATGCTCGCCCTGGCCGCGACCATCATCACCAGCAAGCGCGAGATCGCAGCAGAAGATTTCTTCACTGGCCTGTTCGAAACGGCTCTGGATGACAATGAGTTGATCACCGCCATTCGCTTCGAGGCTCCGGAAAAAGCCGGCTACGGCAAGTTCCCCAATCCCGCTTCGCGCTATGCAATGACCGGCGTTTTCATTGCACGGAAGAGTGAAACCGTCCGCGCCGCCGTCACTGGCGCCGGTGATGACGGAGTGTTCCTCTGCTCCGAACTGGAAAGCGCCCTGAGCACCGATTTCAGTGCAAACGCATTGGATGGCTTGTCCGTACCAGCAGAAAATTTGATGACCGATATTCACGCAAGCGCGGACTACCGCGCCAGCCTCATCGTTGCCATGGCAAAGCGCGCTCTCGCCATGGCAAACGGTTGACTGTGGAAGCCGCGCATTCGTCACCGTCTGCCCCGTGCGATCGTCACGGGGCAGAGTGACGCGTCAGCCTGACAGGGGCAAGTGCCGTTCGCCCTCAGCCCAGTGCGTCAACGAGGCGTGCGGCGCCCTGCCGGAACGGATCGGCCGTGGGCAGCCCCATGCGTGCCTCGATCTCTTCAAGGCAGGCTTTTGCGTCCGCATCGTTCAGCGCCGCTGTGTTTACAGAGATGCCCACCACCTCGACGTCCGGATTGACCACACGCGCTGTCTCCAGCGCCAGATCGCGCAGGGCCTCCAGACTGGGAAGCTGATAGTGCGGCAGGCCGCGCATATGTGTACGTGTCGGCTCGTGACAAAGCACCAGTGCATCGGCCTGGCCACCATGGATCAACGCCATGGTCACACCGGAGAACGAGGGATGGAAGAGACTGCCCTGCCCCTCGATGAGATCCCAATGGTCGGCATCGTTGTCCGGGGTGATGTGCTCAACAGCGCCAGCCATGAAATCGGCTACCACCGCGTCAAGCGGAACGCCTGAGCCGGTGATCAGGATGCCTGTCTGGCCCGTCGCGCGGAACGTTGCCTTCATGCCGCGCTCACGCATTTCGCGCTCCATGGCAAGTGCGGTGTACATTTTGCCGACTGAGCAGTCCGTTCCGACTGCCAGGCACCGTTTGCCGCTCCGTCTCTTGCCGTCTGCGATGGGGTAGTCTTCCTGAGGCACGCGAACGTCAAAGAGCTGCGTGCCCGCTTTCTCGGCGGCTGCCACCAGTGCAGGCTGTGCTGTCAGCCGGTTGTGCAGACCAGACGCGATATCCATTCCGGCCTCGGCAGCGGCCACCAGCGTGGCCATCCAGCTCTGGGAGATCACGCCGCCACGATTTGCAGCGCCCACCACGAGTGTCTGGGCGCCGGCTTCCTTCGCCTCGGCTATCGTCATTTCCCTGAGGCCGAGATCCGCCTTGCAGCCATCGAGGCGCAGCTGGCCCACACAGAACTCCGGTCGCCAGTCCTTGATCCCCTGGGCAACCTTTGCAGTCAGGGCATCAGGGGCATCACCAAGAAACAGGAGATAGGGCGTCTTAAGCATGAGCGGGCGCTCCCTTAGAATTGTTTTACCGGCTCATCAATGATCCAGACACCCCTTGTCAAGCTGCAGTGGACCAGACAGGGCGTCCTGGATCAACACTTGGGCAGTGGCTGAGCCAGCGTTTGCCGACCAGATGCTAAAAGATGGTTCCCGGTAGCCATGTTGAAATCGACGGAAGCAACCAGATAACGCCCATCCCGACGATCTGCAGGATGATGAATGGAATAACGCCGCGATAAATCTGTCCCGTAGTGATTTCCTTGGGCGCTGCCGCCCGCAGGTAGAACAGCGAGAAACCGAATGGTGGGGTCAGGAACGATGTCTGCAGATTGATGGCGATCAGTATCGAGAGCCACAGCGGATCATGCCCCATCAGGATCAGGATCGGCGCCACCAGAGGGAGGACAATCACCGAGATTTCCACGAAATCCAGGAAAAAGCCGAGAATGAAGATCATCGCCATCACGAAGATCAGCGCCCCCTGTGGGCCACCCGGCATCGAATGAAGAATATCCTCAACCCGGGCATCGCCGCCCAGCCCCCGAAAAACCAGCGAGAAGACGCTTGCAGTCAGGATCGTGGCGAAGATCATGGCCGTGACCGTCATGGTGGAGGTGACGATGGGGGTCAGAATACCTCTCCTGCGCGCCCTGCCGATAGAGATCACGATAGCGATGACGCCAAGAACCAGAAGCCCGGTCGTGAGCGCCGCCATGCCCCACTCGAACAAGCCGGCGTCGCTGCGTTGCAGACGCACGGGAAAAAGCCCTGCAAGAACGGCAACCGCGCCGAGTGCGGCCGCACCCAGAACAATCATGCGGCCATTGCCCTCGCTGCGGACACCGGCCAGAAGCAACGCACCGATCGCGCCCACACTGGCTGCTTCGCTCGGTGTGGCGACACCACCGAGAATGGATCCCAATACGGCAACGATAAGCAGAACGGGAGGAACCACCGCACGCTGCACCTCCTGCCGCCCGGGCCGGTCCCCTGCCTCCATCAACGCAGGAGCGGTTTCCGGTTTTAGTGCGGCCCGCGTCATCAGGTATGCGATATAGACAGCGACAAGCGTCAGGCCCGGCAACAGGGCTGCGGCGAAGACCTGCCCCACAGAAATCGTCTCAATGGTGAATTTGCCCTGCTCATACTGCGCCTGCTGATAGGCGGTGGACATCACGTCGGACAGGATAATGAGGAGGGTCGAAGGCGGGATGATCTGGCCAAGCGTTCCGGATGTACACACAACGCCTGAAGCAAGCTTGGGGTCGTAGCCGTTGCGAACCATCGTGGGCAGCGCAATAAGGCCCATGGCCACCACGGTCGCGCCGACAATGCCGGTGGATGCCGCAAGCAGCGCCCCCACCAACACCACCGAAACGCCAAGGCCTCCACGTAAGCCGCCAAAAAGACGGCCCATCGTTTCGAGCAGTTCTTCAGCGATACGACTCTTTTCAAGAACCACGCCCATGAACACAAAAAGTGGAATGGCGATCAGAACTTCATTGGTAAGCGTCCCGAACACCCGCTGCCCCAGCGCTCCCAGGAGCCCGACGTCGAACTGCCCCGTCATCCAGCCCAGGAAGGCGAAGAACGCTGCGGTTCCCGCCAGCATGAAAGAAACCGGATAGCCAATCAGGATCGCGACGATGAGCGCCGCAAACATCAGAATGTCGAGGGGTAAGGTCATGCGGCCGGGTTTTCTTCACGAAGACGCGCAAGATCACGCAGAATGCAGGCAAGCCCCTGAACGATGAGCAGCACACAGAACAAGGGGATCAGCGACTTGAGCAAAAAGGAAGCGGGAATGCCACCGACGGAGATCGCCCCCTCCATGATGGCCCAGGAATTGCGCACGGATGGCCAGGAGTACCAGCCAATCATCACCATTGAGGGGATCAGGAAACAAAGCGCCCCGAAAATGTCGATCCGCGCCCTGCCACGCGGACCAAACATTCCGTAGAAAATGTCCACGCGCACATGCCCGTCCACCAGAAGCGTGTAACCGCCGGCCAGCATGAAGAGCGCGGCATGCAGATAGAGCACGGTCTCATTCATGAAGATAAAGCTGATTCCGTACACGTAGCGCAGCACCACGGTTCCAAACTGGACCAGCACCATGGCAAGCGCCAGCCAGCGCACCGCCGCGCCTACCACCCGGTTGATCCGGTCAAGTCTGTCCGCCAGCTCCAGCATCACGAGCGTTCCCCGAAATGAAAGAGGCCGGGCGCAGACGCCCGGCCCGGTCGATTGTGTCAGCCGCCGTAATTATAGTCCAGCGCCCGGGCGTTCATCTGCCCGTTGTCCGCATAGACCATATAGTCGGCGATGCCGGAACGGTACTCGAGGAAGCTCTCGACAATGCGCTTCACGAGTTCATCGTCGTCCTCACGCAGTTCCGCGATCACCTCGCCCGCGGCGTTGCCCATGGCGACGATCACATCCTCGGGAAGCTGTTTCACCTGCACGCCCTGCTCGGCCACAAGCTGCTTCAGCGCAGCGGCGTGTTTGGTCGTGTACTCCGTCCACACCGGGTTGTAGAGCGATTCACAGGCATAGGCGACGGCCTGCTGAAGATCTTCCGGCAGCGCGTCGTAAGCGGCCTTGTTGACCGCGCATTCCTCTGCCGAAGAGGGCTCGCCGACACCCGGCCAATAGTAATTCTTCGCGACCTGATAGAAACCAAGCGCCGAATCCGTCCATGGGCCGATGAACTCGCCCGCGTCGATCGTCCCGGACTGCAGTCCCTGAAACATGTCGCCGCCGCCCATGGCCTGCACGGCCATACCGAGCTTGGCGCACATTTCGGAGGCAAGACCGGTGGTGCGGAAACGCAGGCCCTTCAGATCGTCAACCGAATTGATCTCGTTACGGAACCAGCCCTGCCACTGCGGGCCGGAGTTGCCACACAGGAACGGCTTCAACCCAAAGCGGCCATACATCTCGTCATAGAGAGCCTGACCGCCACCATGGATCAACCAGCCGAGCTGCTCGTCGGCGCGCAGGCCGAAGGGCTGTGAACCGAAGAGCAGAATGCCGCGCGACTTCGACCCCCAATAGGCGGGAACCGCGTGGTAGAGTTCGGCTGTACCTTCCGACACCGCATCGAACACACCATTGCCAGGTACGAGTTCGCCGGCCGCATAGAGCTTCACTTCCAGCCGCCCGCCCGAAAGCGCGGTAATGCGATCGGCGAGCATCTGTGCGGCAACACCCGGGCCCGGCAGGTTCTTCGGCCACGCCGTAACCATCTTCCAGGTGATCTTGTCCTGCGCGATCGCCGGAGCTGCAAGCCCCGTCGCCACACCGGCAACGCCGGCAGTTTTCAGAAATTGACGTCTTTTCATCTTAAACCCCTCTGTGCTGTTGTTTTCTTAATTTCCAAGAATCCCCGGCAGCCGCAAGCCTTTTTCCTTCGCCCAGTCGAGCGCAATCTCATAGCCTGCATCGGCATGGCGCATCACGCCGGTTGCCGGGTCATTCCACAGCACACGCTCAAGGCGACGTGCTGCATCCTCCGTGCCGTCGGCACAGATCACCATCCCCGAATGCTGCGAAAAGCCCATGCCCACGCCGCCGCCATGATGCAGCGAAACCCAGGTCGCGCCCGAGGCGCAATTGAGCAACGCATTGAGCAGCGGCCAGTCGGACACGGCATCCGAGCCATCTTTCATGGCCTCGGTCTCGCGGTTGGGCGAGGCCACGGAACCGGAATCCAGATGGTCACGCCCGATCACCACCGGAGCCTTGAGTTCACCCTTGGCCACCATTTCGTTGAAGGCCAGCCCCAGCCGGTGCCGGTCGCCAAGGCCGACCCAGCAGATGCGCGCCGGCAGACCCTGAAACGCGATGCGCTCCTTCGCCATGTCGAGCCAGCGATGCAGATGCTCGTTGTCGGGCAGAAGCTCCTTCACCTTCTCATCGGTGCGATAGATGTCTTCCGGGTCACCCGAAAGCGCCGCCCAGCGGAACGGACCAACACCACGGCAAAACAGCGGTCGGATATAGGCCGGCACGAAACCGGGGAAGGCGAAGGCGTTCTCAAACCCCTCCTCCAGCGCCACCTGACGGATATTGTTGCCGTAATCGAGCGTCGGGATGCCTTGATTCCAGAAGGCAACCATCGCCTCCACATGCTCCCGCATCGAGGCACGCGCAGCCTTCTCCACCGCCTTCGGGTCACTCTCGCGCTTCTCGCGCCATTCGGCGACGGTCCAACCCTTCGGTAGATAGCCGTTCACGGGATCATGCGCGGATGTCTGGTCCGTCACCATGTCAGGCTTCACGCCGCGTCGCACCAGTTCCGGCACGATTTCCGCCGCATTGCCGACCAGACCGACCGACTTTGCCTCGCCCGCCTTCGTCCAGCGATCGATCATCTCCAGCGCTTCATCCAGCGTCTGGGCCTTCTCGTCCACATAGCGGGTGCGGATACGGAAATCGATACGCGTCTCATCGCACTCAATGGCAAGGCAGCACGCACCCGCCATCACCGCAGCCAGCGGCTGCGCACCGCCCATCCCGCCAAGCCCTGCGGTCAGGATCCACTTGCCCTTCAAATCGCCGCCATAATGCTGGCGGCCAGCCTCCACGAAGGTCTCATAGGTACCCTGAACGATGCCCTGCGAGCCGATATAAATCCACGAGCCGGCCGTCATCTGGCCGTACATCATCAGACCCTTTTTATCGAGCTCGTTGAAATGGTCCCAATTGGCCCAGTGCGGCACGAGATTGGAATTGGCGATCAGAACGCGCGGCGCATCCTTATGGGTGCGGAATACGCCCACCGGCTTGCCCGACTGGACGAGCAGCGTCTCGTTTTCCTCAAGTGTCTTCAGGGTCGCGGCAATACGGTCGAAATCGTCCCAGGTCCGAGCGGCCCGCCCGATGCCGCCATAAACCACGAGCTCATTCGGATTCTCGGCCACATCGGGATCGAGATTGTTCATCAGCATCCGGAGCGGTGCTTCGGTCATCCAGCCCTTTGCGTTCAGTTCGGCCCCGCGCGGTGCGCGGACTTCACGTATGTTGTGACGCGGATTGGTCATGGTTCATGCCCCCTTCAAGGTCGGCGCGATCTCGGAAAGACGCGCCAGAATGGCTTTGAGATGCGGGCGCAGGCGGGTCGCCTTTTCCTCGGAAAAATCGAACGGGACAGCCTCGCTTTTCAGATGCGTCGCCTGAGCCAGTTCCATCTGAATGGCATGTTCGCCGCGATCCGGCCTGCCGTAATGCCGTGTGGTCCAACCGCCGACAAAGCGCCCATTGAGCACACTCGAATAACCGTCCGCCGAAGCGCAGATATCCGCTGTCGCCTTCTCGATTTCCGGTGCGCAGGTCTTGCCGTGATTGGTGCCAATGTTGAAATCGGGCAACTCCCCCTCAAACAGGAATGGGCAGTGCGAACGGATGGAATGGCAATCATAGAGGATCGCCACTCCATGCAGCGCCTTCACCCGCGCAATCTCGGCTTCCAGCGCCGCATGATAGGGCCGATGGAACGCCTCCACCCGGTCCCTCACATCCTCTTCTGTCGGCGCTTCACCCTCCCGCCAGATGGGTCGGCTGTCGAAATCCGTGAGCGGCACGAGGGTGGTGGTGTTCTGGCCGGGATAAAGGCTTTCCCCGGACGGATCGCGATTCGCATCGATCACATAGCGGTGAAACGTCGCCCGCACCGTGGTCACTCCGTCGAGCAGACCATCATAGAGTCTGTCCACATGCCAGTCCGTATCGGTCAGAAGCTGGCCCTGTTCGTTGAGCCGGGCCTTGATCGCAGCCGGCACATGAGTGCCCGTATGCGGCAGGCCCAGAATGACGGGCGAGGAGCCCTGATTCACTTCGACGGGGTTCATTCGAAAAACTCCAGTATTGGCGTCGGCCCCTCATCCTTACCCTCTCCCCGCAGGCGGGGAGCGGGAGGCGACGACGTCGCGGCTATCCTTCTTCTCCCCGCAAGCGGGGAGAAGGTGCCGGCGGGCGGATAAGGGGCGAGCGCCAACGCCGAATACAACAAGTTCCGCATCAAACCTCGCTCCTCAATTCCGGCAGAATATTTTCGGGAATGCTGGCATTCAGCTCCCCCGAACGCACGAGTTCAATGGCCCGCTCCAGATCGGGCGCCAGATAGCGATCCTCCTCCAGATCAGGCACCGCCTGCCGGATCGCCGCATGAGCGGCCGAAAGGGCCTCACTCGTCTTCAACGGCGCACGAAAATCAATCCCCTGCGCCGCTGTCACCGCCTCGATTCCGATAATGCCAAACAGGTTCTCCGTCATCGGAATGAGACGCCGAGCACCATGGCAGGCCATCGACACATGGTCTTCCTGATTGGCGGAAGTGGGCGTCGAATCCACGGAAGCCGGATGCGACATCTGCTTGTTCTCGCTCATCAGCGCAGCCGATGTGACCTCGGCAATCATCAGCCCCGAATTCAGCCCCGGCTTCTTCGCCAGAAACGCCGGAAGACCGAAGCTCAACGCGGGATCCACCAGAAGCGCAATGCGCCTTTGCGCAATCGCGCCAACCTCGCAAATGGCAAGCGCAATCTGATCGGCAGCCAGCGCCACCGGCTCGGCATGGAAATTACCGCCCGAAACCACCGTACCGTCCGACAAAACCAGCGGATTGTCGGTCACCGCATTGGCCTCGATGGTCAGCGTGTGCGCCGCCTGGCGCAAGAGGTCGAGGCACGCCCCGTCCACCTGCGGCTGGCAGCGAATGCAATAGGGATCCTGCACCCGCTCATCGCCTTCCAGATGGCTTTCGCGGATCTGCGAGCCCTCAAGCAGCGCCCACAGTGCTGCCGCCGTGTCGATCTGCCCCTGATGTCCGCGCAGCGTGTGGATTTCCGGATGAAACGGTGCGGAAGAGCCCATGGCCGCGTCGGTCGACAACGCCCCGGTGATCAGCGCCGAGCGTGCCGCGCGATGCGCCCGGAACAGACCGGTCAGCGCCAGCGCGGTGGAAACCTGCGTGCCGTTGATCAGCGCCAGCCCTTCCTTGGCCTTGAGAACCAGCGGCGAAAGTCCCGCCTTGCGCAACGCTTCGCTGCCCGAAAGCCGCTCGCCTTTGAAGAAGGCCTCGCCCTCGCCCATCATGGCAGCGGCCATGTGGGCAAGCGGCGCCAGATCGCCCGAGGCGCCCACCGAGCCCTTTTCCGGAATCACCGGCACGACACCCCGCGCCAGCATCTCTTCGATCAGTTTCACCACCTCCATGCGGACACCGGAGGCTCCACGTCCGAGAGACAGAAGCTTGAGCGACATGATCAGCCGCAAGATGCGTTCATCAAGCGGCGCACCGACGCCGCAGCAATGGGACAGAATGAGATTGCGCTGAAGCGTCTCCACATCGTGCGGCGGGATGCTCACGCTGGCGAGTTTTCCGAAACCGGTATTGACGCCATAGACAGCCGCATTGCCGCGCGCGATCTGATCTATCCGCTCCGCTGCCGCCTCGATGCCAGCATGGCAGCCCTTGTCGAGGCGTACAGGTGTGCCATCGCGCCAGATATGTTCCAGATCCCGGATCGTCACCGCACCGGGCGACAGAACAAGCGTCATGCATGATCTCCTGAAACAAGGCGATGCAGCGGATTGAAACCGATGCGATAGGCAAGCTCGGCGGGATGCTCGACATCCCAGATGGCGATCTCGGCGCGCTTGCCGGCCTCGATCGTGCCAATCTCATCGGCGAGCCCCAGAGCGCGTGCCGCTTCACGCGTCGCCCCGGCCAGCGCTTCTTCCGGCGTCATGCGGAACAGCGTGCAAGCCATGTTGATGGTCAAAAGCAGTGAGGCGAGCGGCGAGGAGCCAGGATTGCAGTCGGTGGCAACCGCAATCCGCACCCCATGCTTCCTGAGCGCGGCAAGCGGAGGATGCTGCGTCTCGCGCAAAGTATAGAAAGCGCCCGGCAGCAACACCGCCACCGTCCCCGCCGCGGCCATGGCCGCAACGCCCTCTTCGTCGAGATATTCCAGATGGTCCGCTGACAGCGCACCGTAGGATGCCGCCAGTCTCGCTCCACCCAGGTTGGAAAGTTGCTCGGCATGTAGTTTTACCGGCAGACCAAGCGCCCGCGCCTTATCGAACACCCGGGCCATCTGCTCCGGCGAAAACGCGATCCCTTCGCAGAACCCGTCAACCGCATCAGCCAGTCCCTCGGCCTGGGCCATCTCCATGCCCGGAAGCACGACCTCATCGATATAAGCGTCTTCCTTGCCGCGATATTCCGCCGGCACCGCATGGGCGGCAAGATAGCTCGTCCTGATCCGCACCGGGCGGAGCGTTGCCAGACGGCGCGCAGCACGCAGCATCTTTAATTCATCTTGAATGGCGAGCCCGTAGCCCGACTTCACTTCAACTGTTGCGACACCTTCGGCCAAAAGCGCGTCAAGCCGCTTCAGCGCATCTTCGACCAGCGCGTCCTCACTCATCGCACGGGTCGCCGCGACGGTGGAAACAATGCCGCCGCCCGCGCGCGCCACTTCCTCGTAGCTCGCACCCTCGAGCCGCATCTCGAACTCTCTTGCCCGATTGCCTCCGAAAACAAGGTGCGTATGGCAATCCACCAGCGCTGGCGTCGCAAGCCGCCCGTCGAAATCGACACGTTTCCAATCGAGAAATGCGTCGGGCAATTCATTCGACACACCGGACCAGGCGATCTTACCATCGCTGATCGCGATAGCTGCATCCTCTGTCAGCCCGTAGGATCCGGAATTCTCGCACATGCTTGCCAAGCGGATACCGCTGATGACACTCTGCTTCATGACAGGAAGACCCCTCCCTCCTTGTACAGGGCATATTGCCTAAGCGCGCTTTATTGTCTAGTATTATTCCTATATGTATAGACATAATTAATCTAGGACTGGCACGCGATGCAAGCCATTTTTGCGCAGAATGCTCTCACACCAGACGGTTGGCAAAAAGATGTGCTTGTCGAGCTTAGTGATTCGGGCCGCATCAGCAACGTGACAGTCAAAGCGCAACCGGTCGATGGCAGAACGACCAGTGTTCCGCTCCTCCTTCCCGCCATGTGCAACCTGCATAGCCATACCTTCCAGCGCGCCATGGCTGGCCTTGCCGAGCGGCGGGGCCCGGCTGGCCGCGACAGCTTCTGGACCTGGCGGGAAATCATGTACCGCTTTCTGGACCTGCTATCGCCAGACGATGTGGAAGCCATTGCCGCTTTCGCCTTCATGGAAATGCAGGAAGCGGGCTTTGCCGCCGTTGCGGAGTTTCATTATGTCCACCATCAGCCGGGCGGTGCGGCCTACAGTGACGTCGGAGAACTGTCAGCACGCATCGCGAGTGCCGCAGAGCAGACAGGGATCGGCCTCACACTGCTGCCAGTCCTGTATCGCTATGGCGGCGTTGACCAGCGACCACTTCAAGGTGGCCAACAGCGGTTTGGCAACGATCTCGACCGATACCAGAAGCTGCTTGCCCGCGCCGAAGAGTGCGTGGCCAATCTGTCAGCGGATGCGCATCTCGGCGTCGCGCCGCATTCACTCCGCGCGGTCGGCCTTGATGACCTTCGCGAGGCTCAGTCCATGCGCCCGGATACACCGCTCCACATGCACATCGCCGAGCAACTGCCGGAGATCGACGAGGTGCGCGCGGCCTACGGACAACGTCCGGTGGAATGGCTGCTCGACAATTGCGGCGTCAACGAGCGCTGGTGCTTGATCCATTGCACCCACATGACCGACGAAGAAACCGCAAATCTGGCCGAAACCGGCGCTGTTGCCGGACTATGTCCGGTGACCGAAGCCAATCTGGGAGACGGAATTTTCAACGGTCCGCAATACCGGCAGGCCGGTGGCGCACTCGGTATCGGTTCCGACTCCAACATTCGCATCACCGTTGCCGAGGAGTTGCGCCAGTTCGAATACTCCCAGCGCCTGCGCGATACCGCCCGCGTGGTGCTGGCCGGGCACGGGCAATCCTGCGGTCGCACGCTTTATGATGCTGCGCTTGCAGGCGGATCACAGGCCCTCGGCCGTGCTTCCGGAGCGATCCAGCCGGGATACTGGGCCGACCTCGTCGCGATCAAGCAGTCCAGTTACGCGGGCGCAGCCCATGACGACGGTTTGCTGGACGGCTGGATCTTTACAGGTGACAATGGCGCTGTCAGCGACGTCTGGTCGGCAGGGCGCCATTGCGTACGCGAAGGGTCCCACATCGAACGCGAAACCATCGCTGCGCGCTATGCGCAGACGATACAAAATTTGATGGAGTTGCTGTGACCGGCCGACGCGCTTCATTTCGCACCATACGCGACGAGCTTTCCCGGCGCATTGCCGAGAGAGTTTGGCTGCCGGGAACACTCATCCCTGGAGAGGAAGCGCTGGCCGAGGAATTTGGCGCCGCCCGTGCCACGGTCAATCGGGCCCTGCAGGAGCTGGCCCGCGCCGGAATCCTCGAGCGAAAGCGCCGCGCGGGCACCCGCGTCGCCCTCCATCCGGTGCGTGAAGCCCGCTTCGTCATTCCACGCATCCGCCAGGAGATCGAAGCGCGCGGTTCCGAATATCAGTACCGCCTTTTGAGCGTGGAAGAGGCCAATGCACCGGAAGTCATCTGTGCCCGGCTCAGCCTGCTGACGAAGTCCAACATGCTGCATGTTCGCTGCCTCCATCTGGCGGACCGCGTTCCCTACCAGTTTGAAGATCGCTGGATCAATCTGAACACCGTGCCCGATGCCCGCACGGCCGACTTCACGCTGATGGGGCCGAACGAATGGCTTGTCGGCCACGCTCCGTTCTCGAATGCGGAATTTACGTTCATGGCGGGTGCTGCCAGTGCCGATGAGGCGTCCCTGTTGCAGATTAGGGAAGGCGACCCCGTATTCATCGGCGAGCGTATCACCTGGATGAAGGGTGAGCCGATCACGCTGGCCCACCTTGTCCATCCGTCCTCGCATCGCATGGTGACACATCTGTGAGGCACCTCGACAAGCGCCGGCAGAGGCGTTAGGGCAGGCCAGTCTCATCGTTCCGGGAAATCGCAATGACTGCGCGCAACACGCTCATCGCCCCTTCCATTCTCGCTTCGGATTTCTCTCGTCTCGGCGAAGAGGTCGAAACCGTCGCAAAGGCGGGCGCTGACTGGATACATCTTGACGTGATGGACGGGCATTTCGTCCCCAACATCACCTTCGGCCCGCCGATCATCAAGGCAATTCGTGACCGCACCGACAAGGTGTTCGATTGCCACCTGATGATCACGCCAGCGGATCCGTTCCTCACCGCGTTTGCAGATGCGGGCTGCGACATCATCACTGTTCATGCCGAAGCCGGTCCGCATCTCCACCGGTCCCTCCAGACGATCCGGAATCTCGGCAAGAAGGCCGGCGTTTCGCTCAATCCTTCCACTCCGGAAAACGTCATCGAATATGTGCTCGACGAGCTCGACCTCGTGCTCCTGATGACCGTCAACCCAGGCTTCGGTGGACAGGCCTTCATCCCGTCCGTGGTCGAGAAGGTGCGCCGCATCAAGGCAATGATCGGCGAACGCCCCATCGACATCGAGATCGATGGCGGTGTCTCGCCTGCAAACGCCGGGGAGCTGACTGCCGCAGGCGCCAATGTGCTGGTCGCCGGATCCGCCGTCTTCAAGGGCAACAGCGAAGAGGCCTACGCGAAAAACATCGCCGCAATCCGCGAGGCGGCAGACCGCTGACCCTCGATTGCGCCAATAAAAAAAGCCGCGCGGACAATGTCCGGCGCGGCTTTTTTTCGTTCCTGGTGCAGAAGCTTAGCTGCTGCCACCATTCAGCACCGTGACAGCACGGCGGTTCTGCGACCAGCAGGAGATGTCGTCGCAGGTCGCGACCGGACGCTCCTTGCCGTAGGAGATGGTGCGAATACGATTGGCGGCCACACCGCGGGCAACCAGGAAGTCCCGGGCAGAAGCTGCGCGGCGCGCACCGAGCGCAAGGTTGTACTCACGCGTGCCGCGTTCGTCCGCATGGCCTTCGACAGTGATCGAATAATTCGTATACTTGTTCAGCCACTGTGCCTGGCGCGTCAGCACCTGCTGCGCATCCGCACGGATCACCGACGAGTCGAGGTCGAAGAAAATCCGGTCGCCCACGCTGACGGTGAATTCCTGCTGCGATCCGGGAGGACCGCCTGCACCGCCGAGACCGATATCGGCCGCGTTGTTGGGAACCTGCTTATTGGCACACCCGGCCAGGGCAAGGGCCGCTACCAGAGCGATGCCAACCGGGTTTTTGGCGATAGCTGCAATCGACAGCATTGCCACCTCTCCTTCAGATTAGAGATATTTTGTTCAACGATCAGTAACCACGTTGCCGTTAAGGACCCCTCAAGAAACGCGGTTAACAAACCCCTATCGATACAAATCAGAACCGTTATTTCGCGCAAACTAGCTTAAAATGCGGCGGAAACGCGGCGTTTCAGTCAGAGGTCGCGGCTATCCTACTCAAGAAGCGGCGACCATGCCGGGTCCGAACCGTAATTCGCGGTCGGGATTTTCTGCTCGTTGCGCCCCGTCAGGTCGATCGAATAGAGCTGCGGACCAGCCGAGCCCGCGGGCTGACGGAAGAACATGATCACGCGACCGTTGGGCGCCCAGGTCGGACCTTCCTGAAGGAAGCCGGAGGACAGAATGCGTTCGCCGGAACCGTCCGTCCGCATCACACCGATCTGAAATTGACCGCCCGTCTGCTTGGTGAAGGCGATCAGATCGCCGCGCGGCGACCACACGGGCGTCGAGTAGGTTCCGTCACCGAAGGAAATACGCTTGGCATCCCCACCGCTAGCGCTCATCACATAGATCTGCGCCCGTCCGCCACGATCGGACGTGAACACGATTTGCGAGCCGTCCGGCGAATAGGACGGCGACGTATCAATCGCGTTCGAGGTTGTCAGACGCGTTGTGTTGCGGCTTCTCAGATCCATCGCGAAAATATTGGAATTGCCGTCGTCGCGCAGCAGGCTCATCACGATCTGCTGACCATTGGGCGAGAAACGCGGCGCAAAGGTCATGCCCGGGAAATTGCCGACGAGTTCGCGCTGGCCGGTCTCAAGCTGCAGCAGATAGACCTGCGGCTGCCCGCCCTCATAGGACATGTAGGTGATTTCCTGACGCGTCGGCGAGAAACGCGGCGTCAGAACGATGGCGCGCCCGTCGGTCAGGAAGCGCTGGTTCGCCCCGTCCTGATCCATGATCGCAAGCCGTTTCACGCGGTTGTTGCGCGGGCCGGACTCGTCCACATACACGATGCGCGTGTCAAAATACCCGGTTTCGCCGGTCAGCCGCTGGTAGATCGCGTCTGCGATGATGTGCGCAACACGCCGCCATTTGTCCTTGCTGGTGAAGAACTGCTCACCGACGAGCTGCTGGCCTGCATAAGTATCCCACAACCGGAACTCTGCCTTCAACCGCCCGTCCGGCGTCTCCGAAACCTTGCCGGTCACCAGCGCCTGCGCGTTGATCACCGTCCAGTCCTGAAAACGCGGCGCAGCATCCGGATTGGAGATCTTCTCGATGAACGCGCCCTTCTCAATGGGCGCAAACAGGCCGGAACGCCGCAGGTCGGCTTCAACGACGCTGGCGATCTCCGCCCCTTTTCCATCCGCGGAGATAAACTCCGTGATGGCAATCGGCAGCGGTTCCACCACACCCTTGTTGATGTCGATCTCGACCACTGCCCTTGCCGGCAGCACCGCAATGCCAAGCCCTGCGACCAGCGTCGCGATCAGGAAGGTCGCTCTCATGATCATCTGCATTTGCTCCTGCCTCTCCCGCTTTGGTTAGGCTCAAGCCCCCATCGCCTTGCGAATGGTGCTCAGGTTAAAACATGTCGCTTGGATCGAAGTGGACGATGACTTCGGACCAGGTATCGTATTTTGCCGCCGGCAGATTGTAAGGCGCACACTGCAAAACGGCACGCCTCGCGGACTCCGCCGCGGCGCGTTCCACCATGGTCCCGTTACCGCCAGCAATAATGCGCGGACTGCCCTCGATGTTCCCGCTCGGATCAAGTTTCATCTGGACGGAAACTTTGAGGTTTTCCGCATCCAGCGCACCTGCGGGCACATTCCAGCAGCGCTGGATCTGGCCACGCAGCGCATCCATTTCGCTCTGTGAAAGCTTCTCGCCCGGTGTGCTACGGCTGCCGCCGAGAGACGCCTGTTCCTGCGAGCGCTTTGCACCGCCACCAGACGCCTTGTCCTTGTTCAGGAGCGCGGCCACCTCATCGAAAAGCTCGTCGGAATTCTGCGATTTCGGCTTCGAAGCGGTTTTCTGCGCCGGCTTGTCCGCGTCCTTCCGCTCAGGTGCCTTGGCCGTGCTCGCCTTGGGTGGCTGGGGACGCGACTGCGGCACAGGCGCGCTATTGGGCAGCGCAACGCTCTCGGTCGCTTCGGGTGCTTCCGCCACCACTGCCTCTTCAGGCGCCGGGTCCGGCTTCACCTCCTGCTTGGGCTGTGGCTCTGGCCGCACTTCCGTCGCAGGCACCGGCGTTGGCTCGGCTGCCGCCTGCTGTTTCTCGGGCTCGGGCTTGGGTTCGGGTTTGGGCGTGGGTTTGGGAGCAGGCGGCGGTTCTGCCGTCTTCTCCACCTCACGGTTGCGCGGTTCAGGTGTCGGCGGCGTTTTAAGGTCGACATCATTGTCGCCTGTGTTCTGCGCGTTCTCCACCGGATCCGGACGCTTGGTCGGTGTCGGTGCCGGCTTCTCGGAAAGCTCCGCCTTCTTGTCGCCTTCCTGCACCTGCGTCATCGATTCAATCGGAATGATTTCGACAGGCAGCGCTTCGACATCCGCCACCTCGAAGGCGCGCGGCGCCGACAGCGAGAACAGGCCGAAGCCCAGCAACGCAGCATGCATGGTCACCGATGTAACGAGACCCGCCTTCATTCGGTCAATTGCCTTCTTCCTGCAGAGTGACCAGGCCGAGATTGCGATATCCAGCCGCCGAAATGCGTGCCATCACCCGCATCACAGTGCCGTAATCGGCCGCGCGGTCACCGCGCACATAGATTCGCTCGTCATAGCCCGAGCGCGCTATCGCCTGCAGCTTCGGCACCACTTCTTCAATCGGCACCTCGGTTTCCTGGAGGTAGATCTGGCCCTCATTGTTGACCGAAACCGTGATCGGCTGCGTCTCGGAGTTCAGTGCCTTGGCCTGCGTTTCGGGAAGATCGATCGGCACGCCGACCGTCAAAAGCGGCGCCGCCACCATGAAGATGATGAGCAGCACCAGCATCACGTCCACGAAAGGCGTCACGTTGATCTCCGAGATCAGCCCCGTGCGAGAGCCACGGCGGCCACGCCGCCGTCCGCTTCTTCCGCCCGCCGAACCGACTGACATACCCATTGCGTTCTCCTAAGCCGCCTTGGCGGCGACCTTCTCGTCGATCTGGCGCGACAGAATGGTCGAAAATTCGTCCGCAAAGCCTTCCATCCGACCAGCGAGCTTGCTCGCGTCGGATGACAGCTTGTTGTAGGCGATAACCGCGGGAATGGCGGCCAGAAGGCCGATGGCCGTGGCCAGAAGCGCCTCTGCGATACCAGGCGCCACAACGGCAAGATTGGTGGACTTGGAACCGGCGATCGCCTGGAACGAGGTCATAATGCCAACCACCGTGCCGAACAGGCCAATGAACGGGGCAGCCGAGCCGATGGAGGCAAGAAAGCCGAGCCGGCTCTCAAGCCGCTCCATTTCGCGCGTCAAAGCCAGATCCATTGCCCTGTCGATACGTGTCTGCAAACCAATGGGCGAGCGCGCACCTTTCTCAAAACTCTTTTTCCATTCCCGCATGGCGGCGACAAAGATCGAGCCCATACCGGTGGTCTTGCGCTCGGAAAGCGCACGATAGAGTTCCTCGAGCGACTGGCCCGACCAGAAGGTCTTCTCGAAACGATTGAGGGCCGTGCGCATACGAGCGTAGGCGATCAGCTTGTCAACGATGATCGCCCAGGTCCAGACCGATGCGACAAGCAGACCGATCATGACCAGCTTGACCACCCAGCCTGCCTGCCAGAACAGAGCCCAGATCGACAACTCCCCACCCGGTGCGGCGAGCGTAACACTTTCCATGGATCAACATCCTCTTAAGATCAGGGCGGCGTACATCTCGGTCTCGGCCGCGCCCCTGCTTGCGTGCCGTTGCCTGCGTCCGATCCGAGGCGTCCCCGCAAGATGCTTCAACGCCCCTTTATCCGGTAAATTTTGGTGAAAGGAAGGCGCACGGATTCGCTACGGATTTCATGGTTTTCTTCATGAACCGTTATGGTTAATTAAGCGTTAGAAAATACGGCTGCGATCAGGTATTCGGTGCATGCAACAGTGGCAGTTGAAATAAAAGCCTTGCCGATATGCTCCACCACTGCGACCCAATATCACAAAATTTGTCTCACGTGCCCTTTGGTTTGAAGGCTGCGATCCACTCTTTCGGAAACCGGCGCGGCCGCCCGGACGCGCCGATGATCGCCGCCTCGACCTTCGCCTCCACCAGTACCTCCTCGCCACGCAGGAGCCGTTGCGCCATCTGAATGCGCGCCCCGGATATCGTCTCGGTGCATGTCTCCACAGTCACGATATCGTCCACACGGGCAGGCTGTCGAAACTCGATCTCCATTCGCCGCACCACCCAGGAAAGCACCTCGCCATGCTTGCCATCGGCCAATTCAGTGTGATGCACACCGGCAAGCCGCAGAAAATCCGAGCGTCCCCGTTCCAGGAATTCCAGATAACGGGCATGGTAGACCACACCGGTGAAATCCGTGTCGGCAAAATAGACCCGCGCCACGAGCCTATGCCCGAAATCGGTCAGTTCGCCTGAAAGCCCGACGCTCAAATTCCCGTCCGCAGCTTCGTTCATTCCCCGTTGCCCTCCTGAAACAGGCTGATCTGGGCTTCCGCGAGTTCTTTCGGTGGCTGCAGCCCCATGTGACGCCATGCCCTGGCGGCCAGCACACGCCCGCGTGGTGTACGCTGAATGAAACCCTGCTGGATCAGATAGGGTTCGATGATATCTTCGATTGCGTCGCGCGGTTCCGACAGTGCCGCCGCGATCGTTTCGATGCCCACTGGCCCGCCACCGAAATTTTCAACGATCATGGTAAGGTAGCGTCGATCGAGCTGATCGAGACCGAGGGCATCGACTTCAAGCCGCGACAGCGCCTCGTCGGCCACCTTCCGCGTCACCTCGCTCGCGCCCGCCACGGTCGCGAAATCGCGCACCCGGCGCAACAGGCGTCCGGCAATACGCGGTGTGCCCCGCGCCCTTCGTGCGATTTCCTCGGCTCCGTCTGCCGCCAGCGGCAGGCCAAGAATGCGCGAGCCGCGTGTCACGATCGATTGCAATTCGTCGACGGTGTAGAAATCGAGCCGCACGGGAATGCCGAAACGGTCGCGCAGCGGCGTCGTCAAAAGGCCAAGCCGCGTCGTCGCCGCCACCAGCGTGAACTTGGCAAGGTCGATCTTCACCGAGCGCGCTGCCGGCCCCTCACCAATGATCAGGTCGAGCTGAAAATCCTCCATCGCCGGGTAGAGGATTTCCTCCACCGCGGGATTCAGCCGGTGAATTTCATCGATAAAGAGCACGTCGCGCTCTTCGAGATTGGTTAAAAGCGCCGCCAGATCACCCGCCTTTGCGATCACAGGGCCGGAGGTGGAGCGGAAATTCACGCCCAGTTCGCGCGCCATGATCTGCGCCAGCGTGGTCTTGCCAAGGCCGGGCGGCCCGACGAACAGCACGTGATCCAGCGCCTCGCCGCGTCCGCGCGCCGCCTCGATGAACACTTTCAGATTGGCGCGCGCTGCTTTCTGTCCGACGAAATCATCCAGCGACTGCGGACGCATCGTCGAGTCCAGGTCTTCACCGCGCTTGTCGGCTGCAATCAGCCTCTCGCCATCCGTCATTCGCAGGTTTCCATCTCACAACCACCAGAGGCACAAAGGGCAAACATTGCCCTGACTAACGCGCCAGTTCCTTCAGGCCAAGCCTGATCAGCGTGCCGGCATCCGCGCCCTCGCCAGCCGTCTTCATCGCGGCGGCAACCGCATTCGCCGCGACATCACGCGAATAGCCGAGATTGGAGAGGGCCGAAACGGCATCGGCGACCGGCGCAGGTGCTGCGCCCTCACCCAGTTCCTGCTTCAGGCCGATCGTGCCGGTCGCTTCGCCGGCATAGGCTGGCGCCTTGCTCTTCAGTTCGGTCACGATCCGCTCGGCAACTTTCTTGCCCACGCCCGGCGCGCGCGCCACGGTCGCCGCGTCCTTGAGCGCAATCGCATTGGCCAGTTCCGAAGCCGAAAGTGTCGAAAGCACCGAAAGCGCCACCTTGGCCCCCACGCCCTGCACATTGTTCTGCAAAAGGCGGAACCATTCGCGCTCCAGCGCGGTGCGGAAGCCGTAGAGCCGGATCATGTCCTCGCGCACATAGGTCTCGATGAACAGCGTCACAGCGGTCCCCTCGCCGTCGAGCGCCGCCAGCGTGCGCGCCGGACAATAGGCGACATAGCCGACGCCCCCCACATCGATGATGCAATGGTCTTCGGCGATCTCGTCGATGATGCCCTTCAGTTTACCGATCATTTGAGTGCTTCCATGGCCAGTCGGGAGGTGGCGGATTGCCTGTGATGAGCATGACAAATGGCGATGGCAATCGCATCCGCCGCATCGTCCGTATCGAATCGCGCCTTCGGCATGAGCACCTTCACCATCATGTGGATCTGCTTCTTGTCTCCGTGGCCGACCCCGATCACGGTCTTCTTCACCGCATTGGGCGCATATTCGGCGACCGGCAGCCCGGCTCGCGCCGGCACAAGCATGGCGATGCCCCGGGCCTGGCCGAGCTTCAGCGTTGCCGAGGCATCCTTGTTCACGAAGGTCGCTTCCACCGCCGCTTCGTCCGGCCGGTGGTCATGGAGAATGGCGTCCAGCCCGTCATGCAACTGGCAAAGTCTTGACGCGAGATCGGCCTTTCCATCGGATGTCACGGTTCCGGCCCCTACGAAGCGCAGGGAGTTGCCCTGCGCATCGATGATGGCCCAACCGGTGCGCCGGAGTCCGGGGTCGATGCCGAGAATGCGAATCGGTGTGTTCATGGCACTAACATAGACGCGGGCAGGCCCATTGCCACGCGCAAGCGACATGCGAGAAGGATCGCACTTCGCCAAATATCCTTTCGGAGCTGAACCGCTGCCCGATTTCGACCTCAGCCTTGCTCTTCTGACCGCCACCGTGCTGGTGGCAGGCGTGGTGCGAGGGCTTTCGGGTTTTGGCACCGGCCTGATCGTCGCACCCATTGCCGGAGCGCTCTATGACCCCGTGACGGCGGTCGTCATGCTCGTCATCATCGATTCGCTGCCCACCCTGCCCGTGGCGCTTCCCGTGGTGAAACTCGCCCGCTGGCGCGAGGTCCTACCTGTGCTCGCAGGGCTGGCGCTGTTCGTTCCGCTCGGGGTCTATATCCTGAAGAACGGAGACGAAATCGTTCTGCGCTGGATCATCTGTATGATTATTCTTGCCTGCGCGCTCACTCTGCGCAGCGGCTGGCGCTACCATGGTCCGCGCGGCCTGCCGCTCTCCTTTGGCATTGGAGGCATAGCGGGAACCTTGTCAGGCATCGCGGCGATCCCTGGCCCGCCCGTCATCATATACTGGATGGCGTCGACGCTTCCTGTCGCGGTGGTACGCGCCAATCTGATGACCCTGTTTCTGATTTCGGAGATCTTCTCCGCCGGCAATCTGTGGGCAGCCGGCCTGTTCGAGCAGTCCCGCGTCATGCTGGGACTGTTGATGATACCGCCCTACATGTTCAGCCTGCTCCTCGGCGGAAAACTCTAC
Organism: Nitratireductor sp. L15S-10; assembly: GCF_045011005.1. NCBI lineage: Bacteria > Pseudomonadati > Pseudomonadota > Alphaproteobacteria > Hyphomicrobiales > Phyllobacteriaceae > Nitratireductor > Nitratireductor sp. L15S-10. The sequence goes on along the minus strand of NZ_CP120674.1, from coordinate 846,463 downwards.
GGCATCGCCAGTGACACGACCTATCGCCGCCTCGCCTTCACGCTGATCATCGCCTCGGCGCTGATCGCGCTACCACTTACCGAGATGGTGTTTAACTGGCTGTTCAGCGATGCCCGAATGCTGTCTTCAACAGAGTGATCTGCTCGTAAACCGGATTGTTGCTGAAGAGATCTGCCCCTTCGGCCGGTGACGGCTCCCCCCCGTAGATTTCTTCATCCATCCGGCGAACCAGATCCTGAAGCCGCATCGAGCGCACCACGAGACTCTGGAATTTCTCGGGAAGGTCAGTCCAGCCCGGCGCCTGTTCCTGCGGTGAGTGCGTATCGAGGCGCACCTTGGATTTTTCCGCCGCCACCTGCTCACGGGTCATTTCGCCCGAGTTGGCAGCCCGTTGCAGAAGAAGCCATGAGGCAAGCTGCATGAGTCGTGTGGTCAACCGCATGGATTCAGCTGCGTAGAGAGCCGCTCCTGCACGCGTCAGGCATTTGGCATCCGCACGCCCATCGCCGTCGAGATATTCCGCAGCCTCTTCGACCAGGCTCATGCCCTGATTGTAAAGCGGTTTGAACGAATCCGAGAACACGCGATGCTCGGCCAGCTTGATCGTGGTCGCGCGACCGTTCCCGTTTTCAATCATTGTGCCTACGCCCCACCAGATACGATTGTTCCGGCCACCGCCGGTTGATGCGTTCAATCACAAGTGCGCCTGACTCTCAATGCCGGCACGCCACTCAAGAATGGGCTTGTGCACAGCTGTTGGCAAGTTCTTCCTTAACGAAGGGTTAATACTGAATTTGGACAAAAAAAGAGCCGCAAAGGCGGCTCTCAGGAGTTTAAACAGGGAGGCGTCAAACAGAATGGCTCCAGCCACTCGGTAAGAATCCAGATCACTGGATACACACAGTAAACACGTGTAAAGCTTAATGGACGGTTAACGTCCTTACTATTTCTTGAAACGAATCCCGCGCATCAGCGCCTGCTCACGGCAGTTTCCTGGCCTGTTCCCGGAGACGGAATTTCTGGATTTTCCCTGTGGATGTCTTCGGAATCTCGGAAAAAACGACGCTTTTTGGACATTTGAAATGCGCGAGCAGCGAGCGGCAATGGGCGATAATCTCCTCCGCGCTCGCCGTTTTTCCGGGCTTCAGTTCCACGAAGGCGACAGGCGTTTCGCCCCATTTCTCATCCGCCTTCGCCACCACCCCGCAGGCAGCAACGGCTGGATGCTTGTAAAGTGCATCCTCTACTTCGATGGAAGAAATATTCTCGCCACCTGAGATGATGATGTCCTTCGAGCGATCCTTGAGCTGGATATACCCGTCCGGATGCATCACCCCCAGATCGCCGGAGTGGAACCACCCGCCGGCAAAGGCTTCATCCGTCGCTTTCGGGTTCTTCAGATAGCCCTTCATCACGATGTTGCCGCGAAACATCACCTCGCCGATCGTCTCGCCATCATGCGGGGTTTCGGTCATCGTCTCCGGATCCATCACGGTCAACCCCTCGAGCGCCGCATAGCGAACGCCCTGCCGCGCCTTGCGCGCCGCCTGCCCCGCCCCGTCGAGCGCGTCCCACGCACCCTTCCATTCATTCACCACCGCCGGTCCGTATGTTTCGGTCAGGCCATAAAGATGGGTCACCGCAAAACCCGCATCGGCCATCGCCGAAAGCACGGTCTCGGGCGGCGGCGCCGCCGCCGTGTTGAACGTCACCGTGTGGGAAAACGCCCGTTTTTCGTCTTCAGGCGCGTTGAGCAGCGCCGACATCACCACCGGCGCACCACAAAGATGCGTGACCCGATGGTCGGCGATCGCATCGTACATCGGTTTCGCCCGCACCCAGCGCAGACACACATGGGTGCCCGCCGTCAATGCCAGCGTCCAGGGAAAGCACCACCCATTGCAGTGGAACATGGGCAGCGTCCACAGATAGACCGAGCCCCGCGCCAGAGCCGCATGCACTGTGTTGGCATAGGCCATCAGTGCGGCTCCGCGATGGTGATAGACAACGCCCTTGGGATTGCCGGTGGTGCCGGACGTATAATTCAGCGTGATCGCATCCCACTCGTCATCCGGCATGGACCAGGCAAAGCCAGCATCCCCCGATGCAACGAAGGCCTCGTAATCCAGGCTGCCGATACGCTCCCCCTTCGGATAGGGCGCATCGTCCGGATATTCGGGATCGTCATAGTCGATCACCAGCGGCTTGACCCTGGCCAGCGCCAGCGCCTCCTTCATCACCGCGGAAAACTCCCGATCAACAATAACCACCTTCGTCTCGGCATGGTCGAGCTGAAAGGCGATGACCGCCGCATCTAGCCGGGTGTTCAGCGAATGCAACACCGCCTTCGTCATCGGCACACCATGATGCGCCTCCAGCATGGGTGGCGTGTTGGAGAGCATGACCGTCACCGTATCGCCCTTGCCGATACCGTGGCTGGCAAGCGCTGAGGCCAGCCTGAGCGACCGCTCCCAGAAACGCGCATAGGTTACGCGCTCGTTGCCGTGAATGATTGCCACCTCGTCAGGAAAGACCTTCGCGGCGCGTTCCAGAAGCACAAGCGGTGTCAGGGGCTGAAAATTGGCGGGATTCCTGTCGAGATCCCGATCATATGCGTTCCCGGTCACAAACGTCCTCCCGCAGTTTTCGTCTTATAAAGCATAGGCTTCCGAAATCGTCACCATCCCATAAGGTCGGATACACCGTCATGGATCAGCTTCAGGGATACGATCAGCACCATCACATACATGAATGGATAAAAGACCGAGGGCTTCATCCGTTTGACAACCCACACGCCGGCGAGCGTGGCAAGCGGCGCGAGCGGAATCAGGATCAGCGATGCCGTCAGGTTCGAGCGGTCGAACTGACCGAGTGCGAAATAGGGAATGAGCTTCACCGCATTGACGATGGCGAAAAACACCACGCTCGTTCCCGTGTAAACGCGCGGATCGTGCCCCAGCGGTAGCGCATAGACCTGGTATGGCGGGCCGCCCGCATGGGCGACAAAACTGGTGAAACCGGCCACCGCCCCCCAGAAGGTGCCGCGCGGCCGGCTCTGCTCTGCGATGCGCGCCCGCCCGGCCAGTTTCTCGAAAACCCAGCGAATAAAGAAAGCGAGCGTCACCAGACCGACGATGAGGCGCACATGGCCCTCCGTCACGATGGCCGCTGTCGCCCAGCCAATGGCAATTCCCAAAAGAGCGCCAGGCAACATGATCCAGAGCGTCCCGCGATCCACATGGCCCCGCCATGCCCACAGGGAGACGAAGTCCATCACGATCAGGATCGGCAGAAGGATCGCCGCTGCCTGCACCGGCGAGACGACAAGCGACAGCATCGGCACACCGAGCAGAGCCATGGCGCCACCGAACCCGCCTTTGGAAAGGCCTACAAGAATGACGGCGGGTATCGCCGCGATATAGAATGCCGGATCGGAGAGAAGTGAAGTCATGAAACGCGTCTGCGCCCCGTTTGTCGGGCCTCGCCTCTCATAGCCCCGTTGCCGGGATTTGGCGAGACTTGCGGGAAATGCTTCAATTTTCCTTGTCGTCCACCCTGCTCGTCGTCTATGCCGCATTCACACCAAATTGACGGGCAAGAAACGGTCCTGACCGGTTCCGCGCGGACCTGCGTACAACAATGAGACGGAGCCTTTTCGCCACGCGGGCAAATCACGAAAAGGTTTGAGGAGTTCCTGTATGACCAATCGCTGCCGCCTCGTATTGATCGCACCGCCGCCTGAAACGGCTGCCAATGACGAAGCCCATCTGGAGGCCGCACTGGCCGCCGGCGATGTCGCCTCGCTCATCATACCCGACTACGGGCAGGATGAGGTCAGCTTCCAGGCGCGTGCCGAACGCCTGACCCCGCTCGCTCAGTCGCGCAATGTCGCCGTGATGATCGCCGGCGCCCCGCGCATCGCGGCCCGCGTGAAGGCGGATGGCATTCACGTCGAAGGCTCCCTTGAAGAAATTACCGATGTCATCGAAAAATATCAGGACCGCATGATGATCGGCGTCGGCGGCGTCAAAACCCGCGACGATGCCCTCCAGCACGGAGAATTGCAGCCGGATTACCTGTTCTTTGGTCGTTTCGGCTACGACAACAAGCCAGAACCGCACCCCCGCAATCTCGCACTCGGCGCCTGGTGGTCGGAGATGATCGAGATTCCGTGCATCGTGATGGCCGGCAACACCGTGGCATCCGTCGAACCGGTTGCCGCATGCGGCTCGGACTTCACCGCGCTCTGCGCCGCGGTGTTTGCAGACGATACCGATCCGGCGGCCGCCGTCTCGGAAGCCAATGCGATCCTCGACAGGGCTACACAGCAGGTCGAGGGGGCCTGAAAATGCGCGCACGGCTTCTTCCTGCTTCGCTTCTTGCAGCCACACTGTGCGGGCTTGCTGGAAACGCAGTCTCTGCCGGTAACACCGAGAGGGATACGGCAGGCTCCGAAGCGCTCCAGTCCAGCGATCGTGTCAGCGATCGCTTGCAGCCGCCCGGCGACCGGCCTCTTTCAGCCCCCACCGTCGACCAGGTCGACCCTGATCGGTTCGGCAAGCTGCCGGATGCAGCCTATGGCGCCTTCCAACGCGGCTATTACATCACCGCACACAATTTGGCCCTCCCTCGCGCAGAGGCCGGCGATGCCGCGGCACAGACACTGGTCGCGGAAATCTACGCCCGCGGTCTCGGCATGCCACGCGACGCAAAAAAGGCAGCGGAATGGTATTCGAAAGCAGCTCGGCAGGGTGTTCCCGAGGCCCAGTTTCAATACGCGCTGATGTTGCTCGATGGAAATTTCGTCGAGAAAGACGTCGACCGCGCGTTCGAACTCATGCAGGTCGCGGCCGACAAGGGCAATCGGCTTGCCCAGTTCAATCTCGCGCAACTCATTCTGGACCGGCAATCAAGCTTCGAGAGCCAGCAGCGGGCGGTGAGCTATTACGAAAAAGCCGCAAACGCCGGTTTGGCGGATGCCCAGTACGCTATGGCCCAGGTTTACGCCAATGGCTTTGGGGGCCGGCAGATCGATGAAAAGCTCGCTCGGAGCTGGCTTGAGAAGTCGGCAATGCAGAATTTTGACACCGCGCAACTGGACCTTGGCACCTGGATGGTGGAAGGAAGGGGCGGCCCCCGCAACATGGAGGCCGGTTTCAGCTGGTTGAAGCGTGCGGCCGAGGGTGGCAATGTTGCCGCGCAGAACAGGCTCGCCAAGCTATACCGCGCCGGCGTGGGTGTTGAGGCGAATACCATTGAAGGAGCCGCCTGGTATGTATCGGCCCGCCGGGCAGGTCTGATCGACCCGGAGAACGAAGATTTCCTGGCCGGTCTCACGCCCGAGGAAATGAAGGAAGCAATCCAGCGCGCAAACCGCCTGCGTTGAGATTTTCCTTGGCCACATTTGGCCCGCGGCTTGCCTTGACCCGCATTTTATGGTCTTGGAAGCGCCGAATTGCGCGAGACTGCGCGCTTGAGACCCGCAGGACGATCACATGAAAATCAACGGCAATGAAATCCGCCCCGGCAACGTCATTGAGCACAATGGCGGTCTGTGGGTGGCGGTGAAGACCAACGCAGTGAAGCCCGGCAAGGGCGGTGCGTATAACCAGGTCGAACTGAAGAACCTGATCGACGGCACCAAGCTCAACGAGCGCTTCCGTGCTGCAGAGACGGTCGAGCGCGTTCGCCTCGAGCAGAAGGATTTCAGCTTCCTCTACGAGCAGGAAGACGCGCTGGTGTTCATGGATTCCGAAACCTACGAGCAGCTTGAACTGCAGAAGGATTTTGTCGGCGACCGCGCTGCATTCCTGCAGGATGGCATGACCGTGACGGTGGAACTCTATGAGGAAAAGCCCATCGGCATTTCACTGCCTGATCAGGTCACGCTCACCATCGCCGAGGCCGATCCTGTGGTGAAGGGCCAGACGGCGGCCTCTTCCTATAAACCCGCCGTGCTGGAGAATGGTGTGCGCGTCATGGTACCGCCTTTCATCGAGGCTGGCGAAAAGATCGTGGTCGACACCAACGAAATCACCTATCTGCGTCGCGGCGAGTAATTCCGCCCGGCACGCTTACCGAAACTTCAAGTCACAAAGGCTCTTCATCCATGGCCCGTTCGGCGATCATCAATGTCATGGTTCAGGCTGCCATGAAGGCAGGCCGCTCCCTCGCACGCGATTTCGGCGAGGTGCAGAACCTGCAGGTTTCGCTGAAAGGTCCCGGTGACTATGTGAGCCAGGCGGACCGCAAGGCCGAGGAAATCATCCACTCGGAGCTGTCGCGTGCGCGCCCGGGCTATTCCTTCCTCATGGAGGAGAGTGGCACGGTGGAAGGTGACGACCCGCAGCACCGCTGGATTGTCGACCCGCTCGACGGCACCACGAACTTCCTGCATGGCATTCCGATCTTCTCGATCTCGATTGCGCTTGAGCGGCAGGGGCAGATCGTCGCCGGCGTGATCTACAATCCGGCCATGGATGAGCTTTACACCGCCGAGCGCGGTGGCGGAGCCTTTCTCAACGACCGTCGCCTGCGTGTTGCAGCACGCAACAGGCTTTCCGACGCGGTGGTCGGCACCGGCATCCCGCATCTGGGTCGTGGCCACCATGGTACCGCGCTGCTCGACCTGCGCAATGTGATGGGCGAGACGGCAGGCATCCGCCGGCTTGGATCGGCGGCACTTGATCTCGCCTATGTGGCCGCAGGGCGCATGGATGGCTTCTGGGAGGAATGGCTCTCCCCCTGGGATACTGCGGCTGGCATCATCCTTGTGCGCGAGGCGGGCGGCTTCGTCACCGACAAGAGCGGCGGAGACAGGATGTTCGAGACCGGCCAGATCGTCGCCGGCAACGAAGCCATTCACCGCGCTCTATTGAAGACGCTCGCAAAGCCGGCTCCTCAAAAGTCCTGACGCATACACGCGCATTCAAGTCCGCGCCCCATCTGCCTGAAAAACTCGAAGGGCCGGGGGCTGCGGATGGCGCTTGGCGCTGCCTGCACGATATGACAGTTTGTTGCGGTCATCTCTCACGCTTCAGAAAGGGGATCGCCGGGTAAAAGCTGATGCGTGCATCACAACACGCTGCGTGCGGCTTTCAATTTCGTCATAATTTCGATTAGAATCCCGCGCGATACAGGAATCATCACTGGTTCCGCATCGCAATGGATACGAGGAGCTGATGGCCTTGCTGAAATCGCGTGAGGACGCCGAACCATCCGTTGGGCTTGACTATGACCCGCACACACTGTCGAGCCCGCAGGTCTTCCTCTATTCAATGCTGGTGTTTCTTGCGATAGCAGGCTTCGTGGCCGCCATCCTTTACCGGCAGATCGCTTCCGCCTTTCAAACGAATCCTGGGTTGAACGGCCTGATTCTCGGCGTTCTTCTGATAGGCATTCTGCTTGCCTTCATGCAGGTGACGCGCCTGTTTCGGGAGGTTCGGTGGGTGAACTCCTTCCGAGCCGGATCGGATGCCTCGGATCCCGTCTTGCTGGCACCGATGAAAGCGCTCCTCAGTCGTGCTTCCACCATGGCGTTGTCCACCAGTTCCATGCGCTCGATTCTCGATTCCATAGCCACGCGCCTTGATGAGAGCCGTGACATCTCGCGCTACCTGATCGGCCTCCTCGTCTTTCTTGGCCTGCTCGGCACTTTCTGGGGGCTGCTTCAGACGATCGGCTCCATCGGCGACACGATCCAGTCGCTCGACCCTGCCTCCGGCAATGCGAACGACGTTCTCGACGCACTGAAGTCGGGGCTCTCGGCTCCGCTGGAAGGTATGGGGACCGCGTTCTCGTCGTCGCTCTTCGGTCTCTCCGGTTCATTGATCCTCGGCTTCCTCGACCTGCAGGCGGGCCGGGCACAGAACCGGTTTTATGTAGAGCTTGAAAACTGGCTCTCCTCCGTCACCGACCTGAGCTCCGACCTGTCTGAAGGCCGCAACGGCGCCTCGGAAGAGATGCAGCAGCTCGCCGACAAACTGCGTGCCGCTCAGGAGGAGGGCTCCTCCAGTCCGCGCCTGACCGCCTCCATGGCCAATCTCGCCGAGGGCATATCCGGCCTCGTCAAGAACATGCGCCAGGAGCAACAGATGATGCGCGACTGGGTGGAGGCCCAGGCGAATGAGCAAAAGGCAATGCGCGCCACCCTGGAAAAACTGTCTGTAGCATTGAAAAAGCGGGATAGCTGACATGGCGCTGGCCCGCGCACGCCGCACCGACCGCCGGGTCGATTACTGGCCCGGATTCGTGGATGCGATGGCGACGCTTCTGCTTGCCATCATGTTCCTGCTCTCGGTTTTCGTTCTCGCGCAGTATTTTCTCAGTCAGGAAATCACGGGCAAGGATGCCGTTCTCGACCGGCTGAATGCGCAGATCAACGAATTGACGCAGCTTCTCGCTCTCGAGCAGGCCAACAGCCAGGATGCCGAAGACACCATCGCCAGCCTGCGCGCTTCGCTTGAGGATGTACGGGCCGACCGCTCGAGACTGGAACAGCTTCTGGCGAGTGGCAGCGGCCAGAGCGAGCAGGCCGAGGCCCGGATCGGCGAACTTTCCGGTGCCCTTGATGAAGAACGACAGGTCAGTCAACGCGCGCTTTCGCAGGTGGAGCTTTTGAACCAGCAGATCTCTGCGCTGCGCAAGCAGATCGGAGCGCTGGAAGCAGCCCTTGAAGTTTCGGAAGAACGTGATCGCGAATCCCGCACCAAGATCGCCGACCTCGGCCGCCGCCTCAACGTGGCACTGGCCCAGCGCGTTCAGGAACTGAACCGCTATCGCTCCGATTTCTTCGGCCGGTTGCGCGAAATCCTCTCCGACCGTGAAAACATCCGCATTGTCGGCGACCGTTTCGTGTTCCAGTCGGAAGTTCTATTCCCTTCTGGCGCAACGGAAATCAACCCGAACGGCCAGACGGAAATGCGTAAACTGGCAGACGCCATTCTCGAATTGCAGAAAGAGATTCCACCCGAAATAAACTGGGTGCTGCGCGTCGATGGCCACACCGACGATGTTCCGCTTTCCGGCACCGGTCGCTTCCGCGACAACTGGGAGCTCTCGACGGCCCGCGCTACCGCCGTGGTCAAATTCCTGATCGAGAACGGCGTGCCTGCCAACCGGCTCGTGGCCGCCGGCTTCGGCGAGTATCAACCGCTCGACACCGAAGACACTGCCGAAGCCCGCGCCCGCAATCGCCGCATCGAGCTGAAGCTCACTGAGCGCTGACCTTTTCTACTGCCGGGCAACCCCTGCTCTTTTTCCACGCGTATGAGGAACTCCATGTCCTTCCAGAAACTCGACGATCTTGGCCACAGGCTGGAAGCGCTCGGCCACGCGCTTGCGATCCTTGGTGCCGATGAGGCTACGCATATGGCGCCGGGTGGGGGCGAGGCACGCGCCGAAGCCATGTCCACGCTTGCCGGGATGGCGCATCGCCAGGCCACGGCACCGGAAATCGCCGACTGGATCGAAGCGGCAGAGCAGGAAGACCTGAATGCCGAACAGAAAACGGCAGTCGCGGAATTCCGCCGCCACTACATCAACCTCACCTGCCTGCCCTCCGACTTCGTCGAACGACAGACCCGCACCCGCATGCGCTGCGAGCAGCTTTGGCGCGAGGCGCGTCCGAAGGGCGACTGGGCCGGCTTCCTGCCAGCACTCGAAGGCGTGATCGAAATGGCGAGGGAGGAGGCAGAGCGGCGTTCCGACGTGTTCGGCCTTGCCCCGTACGATGCGCTGATGGAGCAGTTCGACCCGGGCAACAGAACGGCGGAAATCGCTCCGGTTTTCGAGAATTTGAAGGCGTTTCTGGTTGATTTCGTCCCAAACGCGCTGGAAATTCAAAAAAAGAAACGGGCGACGAATCCGCTGCGTCCGCTGTCGGGAAACTACCCTGTCGAGCGGCAGCGCGAGCTCGGTCTTGCGATGATGGCGGCTGTCGGTTTCGACCTGACACGCGGCAGCCTCTCTGTCTCGCACCACCCGTTCTGTGGCGGCGTTCCAACCGATGTCCGCATCACCACACGATATCGGACCGACGAGTTTCTGTCCTCGCTGATGGGCATCTTGCATGAAACCGGCCACGCGCTTTATGAGCAGAACCTGCCATCCGATTGGGCGCATTGGCCGGTCGGCAAGGCAAGGGGCATGGCCATGCACGAAAGCCAGAGCCTGTTTGTCGAAAAGCAGATCGGCAGAAACCCGGCTTTCTGGGAATGGGCGCTACCGGTCGTGGAAAAGCATCTCGGCGAGAAATGGTCGAAAGACGAAATCCTCGCCCATGTCCATCATGTCGAGCGCGGGCTGATCCGCGTCGACGCGGACGAAGTGACCTATCCGCTCCATGTGATCCTGCGTTTCGAGCTGGAGCAGGATCTGATCTCCGGCAAACTCGAAGCCCGCGACCTGCCGGAAGCCTGGGACGCGAAGATGCAGGCCTATCTCGGTCTCTCCACCATCGACACGCCGCAGGATGGCCCGATGCAGGATGTGCACTGGCCCTCCGCCGCGTTCGGCTATTTCCCCTCCTACACGCTTGGCGCGATGATCGCCGCTCAACAATGGGCGGCGATCGAGAAGGATATCCCGGATGTGAACGAACAGTTTGCCCGCGGACAGTTCGAAGCGGTGAATGCGTGGCGGCACGAAAAGGTCTGGTCGCAGGCATCGCGGCTTTCAACCCCGGACCTCATCGAACAGGCGACCGGCGAACCGCTCAACGCAGCGCATTTCACAAGACATCTGGAGAAACGCTACGGCGAATAGGCCGCGCTGACCGGCCAGGAAGGCTTGTCAGAACGCCGGCGTCGGCACACTCTCCCCAGCATGGAAGATACCGATTCCCGATCCACTGTGGAGACAGTGGCCGACGCTCTCACCGAAGCCGTTCGTACCGGGCGCCTCGTGCCCGGGCAAAGGCTGACGGAGAACGAATTTACCAACCGGCTCGGCGTATCACGCTCGTCGGTGCGGGAAGCGTTTCGCCGTCTGACGGCCGACGGGCTTTTGATGGCGGAGCCGCATCGCGGCGTGATGGTTCGCCAGCTATCACGCGTGGAGGTGGACAATCTTTTCCAGGTGCGCGGAGCTCTGGAAGCGCTTGCGGTCACCCTCGCCCTGCCCGCGCTTCATCAGGCCCCATCCACCCTTGTCGCATTGCAACGTGATCTCGACGCCGCGGTGGAACAAGGCGACATGAACCGATTCTCGCAGCTCAATGGCCGGTTCCATCGGCTCTTTCGCGACACCGCGGATAACGCCCTTCTGAGCGACACACTCACCCGACTGTCGAATTCGCTCTACTGGCTCCAGTTTCGTGTTCTGGTGGGCCGTAGCGATGTATTCGACACCAACCGGCAGCACAGGGAAGTGACAGAATGCGTGGTCGCCAACGATGAAGGCGGGGCGCGGGCTGCAATGCTTCGCCATGTCGAGAACGCGAGAAAGCTTATCCAATCGCTGCCGGACGACCACTTCGCGCGCCCACAACCGCGCAAAGACCGGAGCCGCATAACGGATTGAACGACGTTGCTGCTTGACGCCGACCTTGGTTTATTCGATTGTCCGACAATATTATCGGACAAAATTGGAGAAGTGTCCGCATGAGCACCAAGGCCACTCAGGAATACCGCCCTGTTCCACTTCCCGATTACAAAGAGTTTCCGGTGGAGGAAATGCGGGCGCGGGCGCAGGCCTTCTACGACGAGATCCGCACCCGGCATACGGTGCGCGACTTTTCCTCCCGGCCCGTCCCGCGCGACATCATCGAGACCTGCATCAGGGCTGCAGGCACGGCACCCAACGGCGCAAATCATCAGCCCTGGCATTTCGCTGTCATCGGCAACCCTGCCGTGAAAAAGCAGATCCGTGAGGCGGCCGAAGTCGAAGAGAAAGCGTTTTACGAAGGCCGTGCGGGCGAAGAATGGCTGCAGGCGCTGGGACCGCTGGGCACCGATGCGAGCAAGCCGTTTCTGGAGGAGGCACCGTGGCTGATCTGCGTGTTCGGCGAGCGCCGCAGCCGTTCTGCAGATGGCGTGAAGCGCAAGAATTACTATGTGCCCGAATCGGTGAGCATCGCCACGGGTTTTCTGATCGCAGCCCTGCACCGGGCGGGGCTTGCCACGCTGACCCACACACCCAACCCGATGAGCTTCCTCAACGAACTGTGCGGCCGGGACCCGCACGACAAGCCGTATATTTTGATGGTCGTGGGCTATCCCAAAGAGGACGCCACGATTCCCCAGCATGCAATGGAGAAAAAGCCTCTGGAGGAGATCGCGACGTTTATTTGAGGCGGGAGTTCAGCCTCAACTCATTCTGCCGCCTCGCCGGGGGCATCGAACTGCAGGCTTGCGAGTTTGGCATAAACACCGCCCGCCGCAACAAGCTCGGAGTGCGTGCCTTCTTCCACGATGCGTCCCTCGTCCAGCACGAGAATGCGGTCGGCCTTTAGAACCGTCGACAGCCGGTGCGCGATGACGAGCGTGGTGCGTCCCTTCATCAGATGTTCCAGCGCCTGTTGCACCAGCGTCTCGCTCTGTGAATCCAGTGCAGAGGTGGCTTCGTCCAGAAGCAGGATCGGTGCATCGCGCAGGATGGCCCGCGCAATGGCGATGCGCTGGCGCTGACCGCCGGACAGGGTGACGCCGCGCTCACCCACCGGCGTGTCGTACCCCTCTGACAGATCGCTGATGAAATCATGCGCAAGCGCAGCCCGCGCTGCAGCCTCGATCTCCGCACGGGTCGCATCCGGGCGGCCGAAGGCAATGTTCTCGCCCGCACTGGCTGCAAAGATAGTGACATCCTGCGGTACGATGGCCATGCGCGCCCGCAGAGCCAGCGGATCCGCCTGCCGGGCATCGACGCTATCGACAAGTACAGTTCCCTTTTCGGGATCGTAATAGCGCAGCAGCAGAGAGAAAATGGTGGTCTTACCCGCACCGGACGGACCGACAATCGCGACCGTCTCCCCGGGTCTGACAGTGAAGCTCACCCCATGAAGGGCAGACCTGTCCGGCCGCGTGGGATAGGCGAACGAGACATTCTGGAACGCCACCTCCCCGCGTGCCGGCTGTGGAAGCACCGCCGGACTGGCCGGCGCCGTGATGACCGGTTTTTCGGCTAGAAGCTCGCTCATGCGCTCGGCAGCACCCGCGGCCTGCGAAAGCTCCCCCCAGACTTCCGAAAGGGCGCCCAAAGCGCCAGCCGCCAGAACCGAATAGAGCAGGAACTGCCCGAGCGTTCCTGGAGTCATGACGCCCGAGAGAACGTCACGCGAACCGAACCACAAGACGGCGACAACCGAGCTGAAGGTCATGAAGATGGCAAAGAATGTGAGAAAGGATCGCGCGAAAATAGAGGAACGTGCCGCCGCAAATGCCGTTTCGATGGCATCGGAAAATTTGCTTCGTGCCGTCGCTTCGCCGGTGAAAGCTTGGAGTGTGCGCATGGCGCCGATCTGTTCACCCGCATAGGCGGTGGCGTCGGCCAGCGTGTCCTGCGCAAATCGCGACCGCCGGCGAACGGAGCGGCCAAATGCCACCAGCGGCAACACGATGACCGGTATTGCTGCCACCACAAGGAGCGAAAGCCGGGGGCTCGTGACCACCATCATGCCAACGGCGCCCAGCCCCATGATGACATTGCGCAAAGCCTGGGAAATCGTGGCACCCACGGCAGACTTGACCTGTGTCGCATCGGCAGAAATGCGTGACACGATTTCGCCGGACTGGACCGTGTCGAAAAAGCCGGGGGACAGGCGCGTCACATGTTCGAACACATCGCGCCGCAGATCGCTGACGACACGCTCACCAAGCGTGATGACGAAGAAATACCGCCCCGCAGAGGCGACGGCCAGCACGGCTGCCACCACAATCAGCATTGAAAAATAATTCGCGATGAAGATGGAGTCTGATTCCGAGAATCCATGATCAATCATGCGGCGCACGGCAAGCGGCAGCGTCAGCGTCGCGATGGCCGCGATAACAAGGAAAAACGCGGCGCCGGCAGCCAGACCGCGATAGCGTCCGACATAGGGCAAGAGGCGCCGGAGTGGCTTGAGAGACCGCCGCTTGGCTGCCTGTTCCCTCTCGTCCGACGCCATTCTTCCACGCGCCATCATCTGTTCCCTTTTTCACACCATGTCCGCGAGCGGCAATTTGTACCCCGCTCAACTCTTGTCTTGTCGCCGGACCTGATGTATAGGCTCGCCAACCAATTCCGAAGCCGTAGCCTTCCTTGGCCGCGGCTTCAAGTTTTCAGGATGGGTGCAATTGCCGCAAGCGCGGTCTTGATTGTTACCCCGACCAAATTCAGGACAAGCCGATGAAAGCCGAAATTCATCCCGACTATCACACGATCAAGGTCGTCATGACGGACGGCACCGAGTATGAGACCCGCTCCACCTGGGGCAAAGAGGGCGACACGCTCCAGCTCGACATCGACCCGTCCACGCACCCGGCATGGACCGGTGGCCAGCAATCGCTGATGGACCGCGGTGGCCGTGTTTCAAAGTTCAAGCAGCGTTATCAGGGCCTGGGTATCTAACCCGCTCCAACGCAGCAGGCATTGCAAAAACCCGCCTCAAGAGGGCGGGTTTTTTGTTGTCTGTCTCTAAGTTGCCGGCTTGTCGATATGTCCGAGATCGCGCTCCGGATCGATCACGTCACGCACGCGCTGCTTCAGTGTCTTGGCATCGGGAAAACCACCATCGCGCTTCCGCTCCCAGATGAGAGTGTCATCGCAGGAGACCTCGAAGACGCCTCCCGTACCGGGACGCATGGCCACTTCGCAAAGCTCTGTGGAAAAGGTGGAGAGAAGCTCCTGCGCGAGCCAGGCCGACCGCAGGAGCCATTGGCACTGGGTGCAATAGGTAATCGTCACGCGGTGCCCGGACATGTCAAGCGTCCTTTGCCAATTGCACAGAAGAGGATGCCGGGCACGAATACCCGGCAGGAGCGCTGTCAGGCCGCGCTGAGTTTCGCCAGCGTTTCGTCGTCGACCTCGAAATTGGCGTAGACGTTCTGGACGTCATCGTCGTCTTCTAGCGTGGCAACAAGTTTGAGAATCGACTGGGCGCGCTCCTCGTCAACCGGTGTGCCGGTCTGCGGACGCCAGATCGCCTTGACGGATTCCGCCTCGCCGAGCGCGGCTTCCAGCGCCGTCGTGACATCGCCGATGTCTTCAAAGGCGCAGGTGATGACATGGCCGTTCTCATCCGACTGAACGTCTTCGGCACCGGCCTCGATGGCCGCTTCCATCACCGTGTCGGCGTCGCCCTTGTCGGCCGGATAGATGATCTCACCCACACGGTCGAACATGAACGAGACAGATCCTGTCTCCCCCAGCGATCCGCCGGCCTTGGTGAAGGCGGCACGAATGTTGGAGGCGGAACGATTGCGGTTGTCGGTCAGGGCCTCGACGATGATTGCCACGCCGCCGGGGCCATAGCCCTCATAGCGCACCTCGTCATAATTCTCCGCATCGCCGCCCGACGCCTTCTTGATCGCGCGTTCGATATTGTCCTTGGGCATGGACTGGGCCTTGGCGTTCTGGATGGCCAGGCGCAGACGCGGGTTCATCGCCGGGTCGGGCAGTCCCATCTTGGCTGCGACGGTGATTTCGCGCGCCAGCTTGGAAAACATCTTCGAGCGAACGGCATCCTGCCGGCCCTTGCGGTGCATGATGTTCTTGAATTGGGAATGACCGGCCATGGGGCTCCTTCTCACGGTCTTTTGAATGCAACGAAATAACGCCGCCTTATAGTGAAAATGCCGGCCAACGTCCAGAACCGCCGGCCGCCAAACGTGGCGCATTGCCGCGCTTTGCAGTAGGATGGCCCCTATTCGCACGGGAGATGCAGATGAATGCCTTCCGACTGACCGCAAGCTTGCTGACATTTCTGCTCGCCCCCCTTGCAGCCGCATGGGCGCAGACCGAGAGACCGAGCACTTGTCTCGCCATGGCGCAGACACTGCCCGACGTAATCTACGCTTCACTTGCAATTCCGGCAGCGGCCGGCGCGGAGGCAGTGGACATAACCTATGCAGGCCACTCCACCTACATCATCGAGACGCCCGCCGGTGTAACCATCGCCACCGATTTTTCAGGTGCCTACGGCGCCAGTCCCTTGCCGCGGGTCGTCACCATGAACAAGGCGCACGGCACGCATTTCACCCACAATCCTGACCCGGCCATCGAGCATGTGCTGCCGGGCTGGAACCCGGATGGTGGACCGGCACGGCATTCACTCCTGGTTGAAGATGTCTATATCCGCAACGTCACCACCGACATCCACCGCTATGGCACGATGGAGCCGGACGCCAACTCCATTTTCATCTTCGAGGTGGCGGGGCTGTGCATCGGCCATCTGGGCCATCTGCACCACAGGCTCGACGACAGCCACTATGCGGCGATCGGCAGGCTCGACGTGCTGATGGTGCCCGTCGACGGCGGGCTGACGCTCTCGCTTGACGGCATGAGCGAAATAGCGCGCCGGCTTTCCTCTTCAGTCATCCTGCCGATGCATCGGCACTCCACGCCTCTCAGCGCTTTCACCAGCCGGATGGGCGGTGGTTTCGAGCTGGATTTCCGGGAGGGACGGACGATCACCGTGGCGCTGGACAACCTGCCACGGCGACCGACCATCGTCATCCTGGACGGTGTATAGCCGTACCTATTCGGCCGAACCTTCTGCCAGCGCCTTGTCACGCGCCCTCTTGCGCCGAGCCAGCATGTTGAGCCCCTCGACCAGCGCCGAGAAGCCCATGGCGGCGTAGATGTAGCCCTTGGGCACATGAAAGCCCATGCCGTCTGCGATAAGCGTCATGCCGATCATCAGCAGGAAAGCGAGCGCCAACATGACCACGGTCGGGTTGGCCGCGATGAAGCGCGACAGAGGCTCCGCGGCGATCAGCATCACGGTCACGGCCGAGATGACGGCGATGAACATGATCGCGATCTCATCGGTCATGCCGACGGCGGTGATGATGGAATCGATGGAGAACACCAGGTCGAGAAGCAGGATCTGAACAATGGCCGCACCAGCCGTCATCGTGACCTTGCCCATCATGTTTTCCTTACCATCGTCGGGATCGACCGAATGGTGAATTTCCTTCGTGGCCTTCCAGACGAGGAAGAGGCCACCGGCAATCAGGATCAGGTCGCGCCAGGAGAAACCGTGGCCGAACAGTTCGAACACCGGCTCGGTGAGCTGTACGATGATGGAGATGGTGCCAAGCAAAGCGAGCCGCAGGATCAGCGCTCCGCTGATGCCGATGCGCCGCGCCCGTGCCTGCTGCTCCTTGGGCAGCTTGTTCGTGAGGATGGAGATAAAGATCAGATTGTCGATGCCGAGAACGATCTCAAGCACCACCAGGGTCACAAGCGCGACCCAGGCTTCCGGATTGGAGACAAACTCGAAGTGACCGGCAAGCCATTCCATTGCAGCACCCCTCGCTGGCAATTGTTCAAAATATAGCGTTTCGCAGAGTTATGCGTGCACGCGCCCAGCGTCAACGCCAGAAGGCGGGAACGGTTTCCTCAAGCCGGGGACCAAGCCGCAACGGCGCGATCTTTTCGCAAAGACCTGTGCGGTCGGAAATCTCCAGGCCGACACCGCAGATCGTAGCAGGGCCGGACGCCGCCTCGAAGCGCCCCTTGGGCACTTTTGCGGTGAAGCGGTTCAGCGGTTCTTCCTTGTCCATGCCGAGGGAAGAATCGTAATCGCCGCACATGCCGGCATCGGAGAGATAGCCTGTGCCTCCGTTGAGGATCTGGTGATCGGCGGTCGGTTGATGCGTGTGCGTGCCGACGACAAGGCTCGCCCGCCCATCGACGAAATGGCCAAAACACATCTTCTCGGACGTCGCCTCGGCATGAAAATCGAGAATGACGGCATCCGCCTGATCGCCAAGCGGACAGGCAGCCAGCACATCCTCCACGCAGGCGAAGGGATCATCGAGTTCGGGATGCATGAAGACCCGGCCCATAATGTTGGAAACCAGAACCCTTGCGCCATTCTTCGCCATATAGACACCCGAACCGCGGCCCGGAGTGCCCTTGGGGAAATTCGCCGGGCGGAGAAACCGCTCCTCGCGCGGAGCGAAAGTGAGCGCCTCGCGCTGATCCCAGACGTGATTGCCCGTTGTCACCACATCGGCGCCGGCATCGAGCGTGGCGCGGAAAATCTCCTCGGTGATGCCGAAACCGCCTGCCGCGTTCTCACCATTCACCACCACGAAATCCAGCCGGAAATCCGAAATCAGGCCCGGGAGCTTTTCCCAGACCGCCGTGCGGCCCGCACGGCCGACCATATCGCCAAGAAACAAAAATCTCATGCGCCGCTTCTAGAGCATCGGACCGAAAAGTGGAATCCGGTTTTCGGATTATTCCGATGCCCCATTGATAGTCTGGATCGTCCTTTGTGCGTCCGGATGGACGCACGGCGATCTATAGCATCGGACCGAAAAGTGGAATCCGGTTTTCGGATTATTCCGATGCCCCATTGATAGTCTGGATCGTCCTTTGCGCGTCCGGATGGACGCACGGCGATCTAAAGCAATTGGGGCATCGGTGAAAAGTGGAAATGCCTTTCAGGCCCCATCGAAACGCCGCAGGCCCGTCTCGGTGAGAATTTCCGATAATGGTTGGTCATGCTCCTCGTCGGGCACGTGTTCGACCTCCTGACAGTCGAAGGCGATGCCGATCAGGCGTGGCGTGCGTCCCTTGGCCTTAAGCCGAGCGATGGCCCGGTCATAGTAGCCCGCCCCATAGCCGATGCGATGGCCGCGTGCATCGAAGGCCGCGAGCGGCACCAGCATCACATCGGGATCGAGCACCGGTGCTTCCTCGTCCGGGCCCATGGTTCCGAACCCCATATCGACCATCGGCGCACCGGGCAGATATTCGCGGAAAACGATCGTCGTTTTATCCAGAATGGCGGGCAGCGCGATCCGTGCGCCCCTTGCGTCAAGTGTCGACATCAGCGGACGCACATCCATTTCCGAACGCATCGGCCAGAAACCTGAAACCACACCACCTGGCGCAGGTGCCACTGCGACCGCATGTGCGGCAAGCTGCTGCCCGACCTCGGCGCGCCATCCGGCATCCAGCGCATCGCGGCGCGCAAGCGCTGCTGAACGAAGCTGCTTTTTCAGATCGCGTGGAGGGGTCATCCGGAAAGGTGTATTGCGCGTCTCGACATCACGCCACGATAAACAGGCAAACTGCAGAGAGAAAGGAAAAGAGTGGCGATCCACGGCGACCGATGGAATACACGATCCCGGGAACCTACAAAGTAGGTGGGCGCCGTGTAGCCAAGCCCACGGGCGAGACCAGGGACAGCTCCCTTAAGGATCGATAAGGCCCCGGGGAATTAGATTCCTGTCGGGAAGCGCAGACCGCAAATTCAATATAGGCTTCCGCCCCCTGCTCCGCCAGTGGCATTCGCGCACTTGCGCCAGCAAAATTCACCCAATAGGGTCGCGCTCGAAATTTGAGCTGGAACAACACCGCAAGGACTGATGCGCATGCGTTTTGAAGGCACGGCGGATTATGTCGCCGACAGGGATCTGATGGTGGCCGTGAATGCGGCAATCGCGCTGGAGCGCCCGCTTCTGGTGAAGGGTGAGCCCGGCACAGGCAAGACCGAGCTTGCCAGGCAGGTGGCGGCATCCCTGGGGCTCGATCTGATCGAATGGCATGTCAAATCCACCACGCGCGCTCAACAGGGCCTTTATGAATATGACGCCGTCTCGCGCCTGCGCGACAGCCAGCTCGGCGATGAGCGCTTCAACGATATCAAGAACTACATCAAACGCGGCAAACTGTGGGAAGCCTTCGCGGCAGACCGCAAAACCGTTCTCCTGATCGACGAGATCGACAAGGCCGATATCGAATTCCCCAACGACCTGTTGCAGGAACTCGACAAGATGGAGTTCTTTGTCTACGAGACCGGCGAGACGGTCAGGGCAATCCACCGCCCCATCGTCATCATCACGTCGAACAATGAGAAGGAGCTGCCCGACGCCTTTCTGCGCCGCTGCTTCTTCCACTATATCCGCTTTCCCGATGCCGAAACGCTGTCCGAGATCGTCGAGGTTCACTATCCCGGCATCAAGAAGAACCTGGTTTCGGCGGCCCTCAGCCAGTTTTATGAAATCCGCGACGTGCCGGGGCTGAAGAAAAAGCCCTCCACCTCCGAGGCGCTGGACTGGATCCGGCTTCTGGTTTCAGAAGACGTGGAGCCAGAAGACCTCCGCGGCGAAGCAAAGAACGCCCTGCCCCGTCTGCATGGCGCGCTGTTGAAGAACGAGCAGGACGTTCACCTCTTCGAGAAACTCGCCTTCATGGCGCGACGGCAATAGGCGCAAAGCCTCCGCCTTCCTGGCCCTTGCAGCCGGAGCACCATCCCCCGACAGTGCTTCGGCCATGAGGGAGAACACCATGACCGTTATCAGCATCCGTCCGCTCGCAAGAACCGACGAGCCGGAATGGCGCCGCCTCTGGACCGCCTATCTGGAATTTTACAAGACGAGCGTGCCCGAAGAGGTCTATGCCACGACATGGAGGCGGCTCTTCGATAATGGCGAATACGAGCCGAACGGGCTGATCGCGGAGATTGACGGAAAGCCTGTCGGTCTGGTGCATTACATGTTCCACCGCACCTGCTGGACCGTGGGCAACAACTGCTATCTGCAGGATCTCTACACCGATCCTTCCGTGCGTGGACAGGGCATAGGCCGGGCTCTCATCGAGGCCGTATACGAAAAGGCGGACCAGGCAGGTGCAGCCAACGTCTACTGGATGACGCAGGATTTCAACGAAACCGCTCGCAAACTCTATGACCGGATCGCGAAGCTGACACCATTCATCAAGTACCAGCGGCGCTAGGCCCGGTACCCGTTGTTTTACGCTCGCCCTTCCGGACCTGTCCGTTGAGCGTGTAACTTTTCTTCAAATAGGCGAGCCCGGCAACAAACCACAGATGAGGGAGGGGCCATTGATGGCGATGTTTCCGCTTCCTCTTCTCAGCGAAGTACGTGCTGGAAAGGAACTCCGCAACAGACTGGGTGCCCTTGGCATGGTTGCATTCAAGACAGCATGGCAGGGTGTGTAAACCGGGAGCGTAGACACGAGGGACAACATGATCGCGTGTTGCCTTGGATAGTGGCAAAGGTTTGCCCACGGTGGCGCGACGCCGCATCGGAATTCCGCAATAGGCGCACCAATTCTTACGGTCATCCTGCCACCAGAAACCGATGAGGGACTCCGCCGAACGTATCAGGGAATGCAATTGATCCGTTTCCATGGCTCCTGTTGTATGGGATTTGTTCCAACGTGAGCCAAACGCCAGCTGAAAGTTTTTAATCAAAATGTTCATCCCCTTCTTCCTCGAGCTGAAAGCCGCGCGTATTCCTGTTTCGCTGCGTGAGTATCTTTCGCTGCTGGAGGGGATGGAGAAGGAGCTTGTCTCCTATGATGTAGAGGCATTCTACTATCTCGCTCGCGCGACGCTGGTGAAGGACGAACGGCATATCGACCGGTTCGATCAGGTGTTCTCGCATGTCTTCAAGGGTGTCGAAGCGGTGTCGGGCGGGGACGGCGTCGAACCGCACGCGATTCCCGAGGAATGGCTGCGCAAGCTGGCGGAAAAGCACCTCAGCGAGGAAGAGAAAAAGCTGGTCGAGGCCATGGGTGGCTTCGAAAAGCTCATGGAAACACTGAAAGAGCGTCTTGCCGAGCAGAAGGGGCGGCATCAAGGTGGCAACAAGTGGATCGGCACCGCCGGCACTTCTCCATTTGGCGCCTATGGTTACAATCCCGAAGGCGTGCGCATCGGCCAGCATGAATCGCGCCACCGCCGCGCGGTAAAGGTGTGGGACAAGCGCGAGTTCAAAAATTTCGACGATGCGGTGGAGCTCGGCACGCGCAACATCAAGGTGGCGCTGAAGCGGCTACGCCGCTGGGTGCGCGAGGGCGCGGTGGAAGAGTTCGACCTGCCCGGCACAGTTCAGGCCACCGCCGAACACGGCTATCTGGATGTCAAAACCCGACCCGAACGGCGCAACGCGGTGAAGCTTCTGATGTTTTTCGATGTGGGCGGCTCGATGGACGATCACATCCGCATTGTGGAAGAGCTGTTTTCGGCGGCGCGCGCCGAGTTCAAGCACATGGAATATTATTACTTCCACAACTGCCTCTACGAGGGCGTATGGAAGGACAACCGCCGACGCTATTCCGAAGTAACACCCACTTTCGACGTGCTTCACAAATTCGGGCCCGACTACAAGGTCATTTTTGTTGGTGATGCTTCAATGAGCCCGTATGAAATCGCCTATCCGGGCGGCTCGGTGGAGCACTGGAACGAGGAAGCCGGCCATATCTGGCTGAACCGCGTTCTCCAGCAATGGCCGAATGCGGTGTGGCTCAACCCGGTGCCGGAAAAACACTGGCGCTACACACACTCGATCCAGATGCTGCAGGAGATTTTCTCAGGCCGCATGTATCCAATGACGCTCGCGGGACTGGAAGCGGCCACGCGGGAGCTTTCGCGGAAGCATTGACCCCGAGGAGGCGCGTTTCGATCAGGCCACGCCCCTGCGCCCGACCATACGCCGGCCGACCGGGTGTTGCCCCGTCGCTTGGTCGCCGGCCTGCAGCGTTCCGGTGCATTCGCGCCCGAAAATCAGTTCCAGAAACTCCACCAGCCACTGTTTCAGGTGACGGTCCCATATGAGACGGCCGCCCAGATGATCGCGGCCCTGCTGCGCGCCCGGCATGACAAAACGATGCGCGCCACGCACCACCCAGCGCTGCATCATGGCACGGGTGAGTTCGGCGTGGAACTGAACGCCCCAGGCATTTTCGCCATAGCGAAACGCCTGGTTGGGATAATGCTCGGCGGTGGCGAGGAGCGTGGCGTCCTTTGGTAGCGAGAACCCTTCCCGGTGAAACTGATAGACCATTTCGGGCCAATGGAGCAGCTTGCGCCCGGCGTCCGTCGCGCGCAGCGGATACCAGCCGATCTCGACCAGCCCGTCATCATGGCTCCTCACCTGTCCACCCAGATGCTTCACCAGCAATTGCGCGCCCAGGCAGATGCCAAGAAAAGGTTTGTTCTCCCGCAGTGGAACGGCGAGCCAATCGGTTTCGTGCTTTACAAAATCATCATGATCATTGGCACTCATTGGACCGCCGAACATGACGACACCGGCATGGTCTTCAAGCGTCTCGGGCAGAAGATGACCCAGCGGCGGACGGCGGACGTCCAAAGAGAAACCGCTCGACGCCAGAACCTGACCGACACGGCCCGCGCTCGATGTTTCCTGATGCAGGACGATTAGAATCCTGCGGCTCGGCTCGGTCCCCATGGCAATCAGCTCTTGGCGTGTTTCTCTTGCATTTCCTGGCGCAGGATTACCCGATCCCGATTGTCGACGCCAATAAGCTCGGCCACGCGCCAGACAAGGTTGTCCTCCAGTTCGTGCATCTCGCCATCGGCAAAGACGATGCCCCACATGAGACCGATGAAGGCCTTTCTTGCATCGGCGTCGAGGTGCCGTTTCAGAACACTGGTAAAGGCATAAAGGTCGATCGCCTCCTGCTCGGCTTTCTCGCCGGCCTTGAGGATCTTCTCGAGTTCCACTCCCGTCAGATTGTAGGTGCTGGACAGGGTTTCCCTAAGCTTTTCGACTTCGGATGCTTCACGAATGCCATCGGCATCCAGGACGTGAAAGAGCAATGCGGCGGCGGCCACACGCGGATCATCCTCCGGCTTCACCGTCGCTTGGCGGCTGCTGCCTGGAAGATCTTTCAGAAAGGACAGAATGCTGTCGAACATGAGGGCCTGCTGTTCGGATCACGTGGAGTAGCGACCCGCCCTGGGGCGAATCGCGGTATCTCACTCTTAGAATAGGCGGAAGGGGCTTTGCGTCGAGCCGTTCTTGTCATCCGGGTCCACGCCAGGGTCATCAGGCAATGGCGGTTTGACTGGTTCGTCTTTCGATGAAGCATCTGTCTTCAGCCCGTTGACCGGGACGGGTTTCGCCTGCGGCGCAGGCTTCTGCGATCCGACTCCCGTATCCGCTGCCTTTTCTTCCGGCTTTGCGTCTTTCGGCTTTTCTGCTTCGACAGGCTCTGCCTCGATTACCACTGGATCGGCTGCCGGCTCATCGGGTTCACGCGTTTCTTCCGCACCCTTTGGCGCTGCGATGGCAGGGGCCGGCGAGAAATCTTCATCGCCTTCGACCACCTGCGCCAGCCGCTCCATGGGCATGCGCCACTCGAAGGCGTCAAGCTTGCCGGTGACGGGCGAGATCGGCGCCCAGCGCTCTGCCACATAGCCATCGGCCACCCACGCAGGATCACGCGGCGCACGCAACGCCTTGGCAAGCCACTGGCGTACCCGCCCCTGATCTCCTGTCTCGGCCTCCTCGATGTCGGCCATCAGGAGATAGACGCTTTCGCGCGGCCCGAGCCGGGCGGCCGCCTCGCAGGATTCACGCGCGAGTTTGAACTCGCCAGCGTCGAGCGCCGCACGGCCAACGATCAGCGCCGATTCCACATTGTTGCGCTTCAGCGACTGGAGTTTCTTGGCGCGCGCCAGACGGTCCTGCGTGGAATCGCCAGGGCGGGCATGGATATAAGCTTCCGCAATTTCGGGATGCGGTTCCTTCTTCCAGACGGTCTCCAGAACTTTTGAACCCTTGCGCAACTCATTTTGGCGGAAAAGCGCCCTCGCAGCAGTCACAGCCGCAGGCACAAAATCAGGCCGCAGCTTGTGTGCTTCCATGGCTGCGGTGCGCGCAGCCTGCGGATCGGCATCCAGCACATCGAGAGCCTTGGCGGTGAGCAACACGGCACGACGGTCTGTGACGCTCTCGCGCGCATCCTTGCCGGTCGGCTTGCGGCTGCCGAGCAGCGTTAATGCTCCATCCCAGTCACCTTCTGCCGTTTTCCCGTCAAGGGCGGCATTCACGGCCCAGTCGAGCTGAGGGGCATCTTGCACCGCCCGTTCGGCATAGTGGCGGGCAACCTCGCGCTCACCCATTCGCTCGGCCTCGAGATAAAGTCCGCGGAGACCCAGAAGGCGCATCTCGGGATCGTCGAGCATGGCGGTGAACTTGTCGCGCGCCGCCTGCCGATCACCGTCCAGCAATGCTGCCTGCGCATCGAGAAGATGGATGAGCGGCTCCTGATCCGAAGAGATCAGCTTGGCCGCCTGCTGGCTCATGCGCCGCGCCAGACCGCCATCACCGGCACCAGCCGCTATCATCCCGGTGGAAAGCGCCTGATAGCCACGATCGCGGCGACGCACGCGGAAATACCGGGCAACGGCATAGGGGCTCGTCCAGATGCTGCGGATCAGCCACCACAGGATCATCACCGTCGCGACGATCGCGACGATCGCGACCGCGGCCACCATGAGAGAAACTTCATAGCGATAGCCCGCAAAGGTGACGACGAGATCGCCCGGACGCTCGGCGAGCCAGGCAAAGCCCAGCCCCAGAAGGAAGACAACAACAAGGTAGAAGAGAATACGGAACATCTGCGCTTATGCCCCCTTCAGCGCATCGGCGAGCGCCCTGTTCAATATCTGATCGGCGGCGTGACGGGCCCTGAGCCTTTCGACGAAATCGGCGGCTGCCTCTTTTCCGGCCTCCGGCAGCGTCTCGTATTCGGCAAGCGCCTTTTCATATTCATTTGCGACAACAGCCGCCTCCATGCGAGCGGCGATCGCATCCGGCCCATCGCCTTCGACGCTGCCCACCGGCCGCACCACCACGAGCGAGCGGGCGCTGGCCATCAGATTGTCGATGATACCGCCCTGGCCGTCGCCGGCCCGGCGGGTGGTGGCGGCCACGATACGACTCGCCACTTCGGGCGCCTCGGCGGCGAGCGCCGCGCGGCTCGGCACACCGGAGTTCGCATTCGCCTCAAGCGGCGCCAGCGCCTCGGCCTCACCCTCGGGTGCGATGGCGGTATAGGTCTCAAGCTCGCTGGCAAAAGGCGCGCCGCGCTCCACAGCGGATTTCAGTGTGGTCGCGGCAATGACCAGCGCCATGCGCGGTGCGGCATCCGCCTCCTCGACCTGCGCCTTCAGCGCATCGACTTCGGTCTTGATCGCGGAAAGAGCCGCGGCGTTGTCAGACGCCGTCTTACGCGCCGTACCGGCCACCTCGGATGCTTCCCGCACGCCGGCCTCTATCGACGAGATCCGGGAGGTTACATCTTCAAGCGCGGCTCCTGTTTCACCGCCTGCAGAAAGGCTTTGCGTCTGTTCTTCAAGTGCTGCAAGCCGATCCGAGATCGCCTCGAGCCCCGGCCCCTCGCCGGCTTCGCCTGAGGAGATCGATTCGCGCAGCGCCGTAATCTCATTTCCCAGCTCGGAAAGGCGCTGCTCGGTGGCCTCGGCACGCTCACGCGCCTCGCTCAGAGCGGCCGCAACCGCCTCGGTGTTACCTCCGGTGGCGGGCTCATCGCTCAACCTGCTTTCAAGGGCTGCAACCTGCTGGCGCAGCGACTCCACCGCCGGATCGGCCGCATCGCCGCCCCTGTCTGGAGCCGGCAGGATTCCTGCCCATTGCAATCCACCGGCAAGTGCAAGCGCCACGAGGCCGCCCACAACACCACCGGCAACCGCACGGCCGGCGCCGCCGCCTGTGGCGGGCGGGGCATCCTCAGGTTTTTCGGATTTCTTTCCAGCATCGCCCTTGCTGACGTTTGCACCGCCAGCTTTTGCGTCGCGTCCGAACCCGGCATCCTTGTTCGCGGGCTTGTCTTTGGACGGAGCAGCAGGCTTTTCGCCTTTTGGAGCGGTAGAGGAGGCGGGCTTGGCAGATGTCTCTGTCCCGGACGCCTCCGGCTTCGCTTCAACGCCAATTTGCGTGTCCTGCCCGGCTGCCTGTTTGGTAGCTTCACCGGGCGCGTCAGGCTTGTCGACCTTTTCCTTCTTCACCTGATCGGGATCCAGATCAATGGTCACTGGCTCCTTCTGGGTTTTGGAATGACGCGTTCTCGGCGTTTTGACCATCAGGCAACTCCGCTGCAAAGGACTGATCCTGCACTATGTGCAGTGCATATAAGTTCCTATCACACCCCTATGTGGTGAAAACAGGGGCCCATAGGATTGCGGCTACGTCTTTAGCAGAAAGAGCAGACGATCTTCCGACGGAAAATCCGCAATTCGAGCGGTTTTTGCGACATCCTGACCCAAAACCCCGGCAATACGCTCTGAGAGACAATAAAATGTCGCAGCCGCCAGTTTTGTTCCCATACCAGACCGCGCCATGGACCGCCTGAGTTGTTCCGCGCCATTGGCCGAGTAGAGCAACACGTCATCGACCGGCCACTCGCCAATCACCGACTGGATAGCGGTATCTGAAGGCTCCAGCAGCAGCGTGTCGTAAATCTCGATCAGACGTGGCCGGTGGCCTGCTGCAAGAAGCCGCGTTTCCAGCACATCGCGGCGTACACGCCCGCACAGCACCGTTACATGGGCGGGAGCCGTGAAAGCGGCATCGATGCGCGCCGCCAATCTCTCAGCGTCGCCTGCCTCATCGTCTACCAGGTTGAGCCCGGCCAGGCGCACGGCCTCACCCGTGCGGCGCCCCACGGCAAAGACCGGCCTGCCCTTCAATGCATCGAAAACAGATTGTGGCGCATGGCGGATTGCGTTGGGGCTGGTCACGGCCACCACATCCACTTGTTCGGTGGCGATGGCAGGATGCAGTGGCACGGTTTCCGTCAACGGCAGGACGAGCGGCTCAAAACCCATTTCAATGAGCCTGGCGGCGGTTTCCGAAGCGCCCGGTTCGGGGCGCGTGACCAGCACCCGCCGCATCTCACTGCCAGCTGTCGAAGAAACGTGTGCCGGCCTTCTCACGGATTTCTGCACCAGCCTCCGCGCCGAGACGGATAGCATCCACCGCGAGGCCTTCGGTTGCAATTTCATGGGTTTCGCGGCCATCGGGCGTGAGAATCAAGCCGGAGAACCGCAGTCTGTCGCCCTCGATGCGGGCAAGCCCCGCAATGGGCGTGCGACAGGAACCGTCAAGCGCACCAAGAAAGGCCCGCTCGCAGAGAAGCGCGTCACCGGTCTCGGCATGATGAATGGCCGCGATCATCGATCCGATGCGCCGGTCGCCGATGCGGCTTTCAATGCAGATCGCGCCCTGCCCGAGTGCGGGCGGGAAACGTTCGGGATCCATCACCTCGGTGGCGATGTGCGGCATGCCAAGCCGGTTGAGCCCGGCAAGCGCCAGAAGCGTACCTTCGGCAACGCCTTCCTCCAGCTTCCGGAGCCGCGTCTGCACATTGCCACGAAACATGCCCACTTCGAGATCGGGGCGAAGACGAAGCACCAGCGCCTGACGGCGCAGCGACGAGGTGCCGAGCTTGGCGCCCTGCGGCAGATCCTCAAGTTTGGCGATGGAGCGCCCGATGAAAACGTCGCGCACATCCTCGCGCTCCAGAAAGGCAGAGATTTCCAGACCATCAGGGAGTACGGTGGGCATGTCCTTGGAGGAATGTACAGCCAGATCGATGCGGCCATCGAGCATGGCTTCCTCGATTTCCTTGGTGAAGAGCCCCTTGCCGCCGGCCTGCGAGAGTGGGCGGTCCTGAATGCGGTCGCCGGAGGTGGAGATGACGACGATCTCGAACGCCTCTTCTGGCAGGCCGTGTGCCGCCATGAGGCGCGCGCGCACCTCGGCAGCCTGAGCCACTGCCAGAGCGCTTCCGCGCGTTCCAATCTTCACCACATCAGTTTGCATGCCGTCATGTCCGTGCTAACCCCGCATCCGAACCGGATGCACCACACCCCTAACGGGGATTGGCTGCGACGGCAACATGAGCAGGTAAGTCTGAATGACGCGCATCCTTGGCATCGAGACGAGTTGCGACGAAACGGCGGCGGCCGTGATCGAGAAATCGGGCAACGACACAAAAATCCTGTCCAATGTGGTTCTGAGCCAGATCGCCGACCATGCCGCCTTTGGCGGCGTGGTGCCGGAGATCGCCGCGCGCGCACATGTAGAGGCGCTCGACGGTGTGGTGAAAGCCGCACTCGATGAAGCCGGCCTCTCGCTTGACGAGATCGACGCCATCGCCGCAACGGCCGGACCCGGCCTTATCGGCGGGCTGATCGTCGGCCTGACCACCGCGAAGGCGATCGCGGCGGCGAGCGGCAAGACGCTCGTTCCCGTCAACCATCTGGAAGGCCATGCGCTGACGGCACGCCTGACGGACGGAATCGATTTTCCCTATCTGCTTCTGCTCGTCTCCGGTGGACACACGCAGATCGTTCATGTGGAAGGCGTCGGGCGCTATCAGCGCTGGGCCTCGACCATCGACGATGCACTGGGCGAGGCATTCGACAAGACGGCAAAACTCCTTGGCCTGCCCTATCCCGGCGGCCCCAGCGTGGAAAAGGCGGCAGCGGATGGCGACCCGGAACGTTTCGCCTTTCCGCGTCCGCTCAAGGGCGAAGCGAGGCCTGATTTCTCCTTCTCCGGTCTCAAGACAGCGGTGAGGCGGGAAGCCACCGCGCTTGCACCGCTCAGCGAACGAGACATTGCCGACATCTGCGCCTCGTTTCAGCAGGCCGTGACCGAGACGCTGGCCGACCGGGTGGCGCGAAGTCTTGCACGCTTCCGCCAGGCGCATCCCGATCTCGAAACTCCGATCCTTGTTGTGGCAGGCGGTGTGGCGGCCAATCAGGCGATCCGCGCAGCACTCGATACACTCTGCGTCAACGCCGGTTTCAGGCTCATCGCCCCACCGCTGCGCCTGTGCGGAGACAATGCCGCGATGATCGCCTGGGCTGGGCTGGAGCGGCTGGAAGCAGGCCTTGAAGAAGAAGACGGTCTTGGCTTCGCGCCTCGCCCGCGCTGGCCGCTGGATCATGCATCAGCACCGCTTTTCGGCGCGGGCAAACGTGGAGCCAAGGCATGAGAAAACCATGGATCATCGCCGTTCTGGGTGCTGGCGCGTGGGGCACGGCGCTCGGCGCAACCATGCTCACGGGCGGGCACCGCGCAAGGCTATGGGCGCGGGATGAGGCACTGGCACACGCGATCAATGCCAATCACATCAACGAACGCTATCTGCCCGGGGTCCCGCTTGATAAGCGGCTTGTGGCAACGAGTAGCATTCAGGATGCACTCAGGGGCGCCGACTGCATTCTCGCGGTGACACCTGCACAGACCCTGCGGACGGTTCTCGCCGATGCCGGGCCGCATGCGCCGAAGGGCATCCCCATCGTGCTATGCGCCAAGGGGATTGAGCGAGAGACAGGCAGGCTCATGTCGCAAATCGCCTCCGAGATGCTGCCTGAAAACCCGGTCGCCGCCCTTTCCGGCCCGAGCTTTGCCAGCGATCTTGCGCGCGGCCTGCCAACCGCCGTGACGGTGGCGGCGCAAAATACCGATCTGGCAGTTACACTCGCCGAACAGCTCTCCGCACCGCGCCTGCGTTGCTATTCGACCGACGATCTGACGGGCGTGGAGATCGGCGGCGCGCTAAAAAACGTTCTGGCCATCGCCGCCGGCGCAACCCATGGCGCGGGCCTTGGCGCCAGCGCATCGGCAGCGCTGATCACCCGTGGTTTCGTGGAGCTGCGCCGCATCGGCGAGGCCTTCGGCGCGCGCCCCGATACGCTGATGGGGCTTTCGGGCCTTGGCGACCTGATCCTGACCTGCGGCTCGGAGCAATCGCGCAATTTTGCCTATGGCGCTGCACTCGGTCGCGGCGAGAGCCTTGAAGGCCGACCACTGGCCGAAGGCGCACACACGGCGGGCATCGCCGCGCGCATCGTGCGCGAACGCGGCCTCGAAGCGCCCATCATCGAAAGCGTGACGGAACTTCTGAAAGGCCGGCTCACCGTGCAGACGGCCATGGAGACGCTGCTTTCACGTCCGCTCAAGAGCGAAACCTGACAAAAGGGGGAAAACCATGATCTTCGCCATCATCTGCCGCGACAAGCCCGGCCATCTGGAAACGCGCATGAGCACACGGCCCGAACATGTAAGCTATCTCAACGGGCTCAATGAGAACGGCGCGCTGAAATTCGCCGGGCCATTCCTTGACGATGAGGGCAAACCCTGTGGCAGCCTTGTTGCAGTGGAGGCCGAGGACCAGGCAGCAGCGGAACTGATCGCTGCAGCGGACCCCTATGCTCTTGCGGGCCTGTTCGAATCCGTTGAAATACGGGCCTGGAACTGGGTCTTCAACAATCCGGAGAATGCGTGATGGCCTATTGGCTGTTCAAATCCGAGCCTTCCACCTGGTCGTGGGAAATGCAGAAGAAAAAAGGCGCAGAAGGGGAGCAGTGGGACGGCGTGCGCAACTATCAGGCACGCAACAACATGCGCGAGATGAAGCTTGGCGATCTCGGCTTCTTCTACCACTCGGTCAAGGAAACTTCCGTGGTGGGCATCGTGGAAGTGTGTGCGCTGGCGCATCCCGACACCACGACGGATGACCCGCGCTGGGAATGCGTGGACATTCGCGCCGTCGAGGACATGCCCCGCCCGGTCACGCTGGCCGAGATCAAGGCCAATCCAGCGCTTTCGGAAATGATCCTGGTCAACAATTCGAGGCTCTCCGTGCAGCCAGTGCAACCGGACGAATGGGCCGAGATCTGCCGTATGGGCGGCCTCAAGAAAATTCCCTGAGAACGCGCTCATGAGGCGCGTCACCCCGGACAATGCGGCGGCGTTCATCCACGCCAACACAGCGCTGACGCGCCCGCCGCATGTGCCCGAAATCGCGCTCCATCTGGCCGATGAGGCCCATGATCTGTGGCAACGCACAGAGGAGGAGCTTGCCGCGATCGGCCTGCCGCCGCCTTTCTGGGCCTTCGCATGGGCAGGCGGACAGGGGCTTTCGCGCTACATCCTCGACCACCCCGAAACCGTGCGCGGGAAAAGCATTCTCGACTTTGCGACCGGATCCGGGCTTGTCGCCATTGCCGCCATGAAGGCAGGCGCTAAACATGTTTTGGCAGCGGACATAGACCCGTTCAGCGCCCCGGCCTGCGCGCTGAACATGGCCGCAAACGATGTGCAGTTCGAGACCACGCAGGACGACCTCACCGACGCAACAGGCAAATGGGATGTGGTGCTTGCCGGCGACGTTTTCTACGACCGGGCGATGACCGACGCGCTGGTGCCATGGTTCGAGCGCCTGTCGAAAGCAGGCGCGACGGTCTTTGTCGGCGATCCGGGGCGCAGCTACCTGCCACGCGCACACCTTGCCGAACTGGCGAGTTATATCGTGCCGGTGACCCGTGCGCTCGAAGACGCAGAGGTGAAGCGCACAACCGTCTGGCAATTCGCTTGACCGCTTTGTGGAGTGCGGGTTCAATCCACCCTGCTGGACATGTGAGGAGAACCCCATGGATTTCGCCGGTCTCAACTATCTCGCCATCCTCGTTGCCGCCATCGCAGCGTTCATGTTCGGCGCCATTTATTACGGCGCGCTCGGCAAGCCATGGATGAAGGCCGCTCGCATCAAGCCCGAAGACGCCAGGATGGAACCGTCGCTCTTTATCACCTCGTTCGTGGCCGAGCTGATCATGGCATGGGTTCTGGCCGGCGTGATCGGCCATCTGGGCGCGGGCCAGGTGACGTTCTGGAATGGCATCGTCTCCGGTGCCTTCATCTGGCTGGGCTTCATGGCCACGACCGTGGCAGTCAACCAGCGCTATGAAGGCTTTGGCTGGAACCTGACCCTGATCGATGCCGGCCATTGGCTTGGCGTCGCGCTTGTCATGGGTGCAGTGATCGGAGTCTTCGGCGTATGACCAATTCAGAACCTCATAATTGATGTTCTAGACATCAATTCTAAATCAATATATCTAAATTAAAAGACGGAGCGCCAATGATAACCGCCGCACAGATGCGCGCTGCCCGAGCCCTTTTGGGCATTGACCAGAAGCAACTGGCCGAGCTTTCGGGCGTTTCCCTGCCAACCATTCAGAGGATGGAGGCGAGCGAAGGCAATGTGCGCGGTGTTGTCGACACGCTTTCCAAGGTGGTCGAGGCGCTGGGGGCAGCTGGCATAGAGCTGATCGGCGACCATGCGCCCAGCCTCGGCACCGGACGCGGCGTACGGTTCAGGGAGCCGACCCCGGCAAAGGCGAAATCCGTCTGAGACAACGCAGTTCCAGCAAAAGTGGAAACCGGTTTTGCATCCGGAACTGCGGGAAACGATGAGAACGCAACGGCGACCGCCTGCAAGACGCCGACGGCCTTCCGCTGCGGATGGTATGAGGCTTTCCCATGCAGGCGAGCGCAACGCGCCCGGGTTTCATTGATCTTTTCACACCAAAACTGCTGACCGTGCTGCGCGAGGGCTACGGCCTCGACGCGTTCAGGGCCGACATTGTTGCAGCCTTGACGGTCGCGATCATCGCGCTGCCCCTGTCCATGGCCATCGCCATTGCGTCTGGCGTGGGACCGGAGCGCGGGCTTTACACCGCCATCGTGGGAGGGTTTCTGGTCTCCGCCCTCGGCGGCAGCCGGTTCCAGATCGGCGGGCCGGCGGGGGCCTTCATCATTCTCGTATTCGCAACGGTTCAGGCGCACGGCATGGACGGGCTGATCCTCGCCACTTTTCTGTCGGGCTTCATCCTGCTTGCCATCGGTGTCTTGAGGCTGGGAACTTTCATCAAGTATGTGCCCTATCCCGTCACCGTGGGTTTCACCTCCGGCATCGCCGTGATCATCCTCACGAGCCAGCTCAAGGATTTCTTTGGATTGACGCTGACGGGTGCGGAGCCCGGACCTTTCATCCCCAAACTGCAGGCGCTGGCGGAGGCCGCCCCGACGGTGAACGCCTCAGCACTTTTGCTGGCGCTTGGCTCGGTGGCGGTGATCATCGGGCTGCGCCGCTGGCGGCCGCACTGGCCGGGCTTTCTGATCGCCGTGGTAGCGGCCACGCTTGTCGCCTGGGTGTTTGGCCTGCCGGTGGAAACCATCGGGACAAGGTTCGGCGGCATTCCAAAAATGCTGCCTGCCCCACACCTGCCCGACCTGAGCACCGAGAAGATCATTGCCGTTCTGCCCGCCGCACTTTCGTTTGCGCTTCTGGGTGGCATCGAGAGCCTGCTTTCAGCGGTGGTGGCCGATTCCATGACGGGCCGCAGGCATCGCTCCAACAGTGAGTTGGTGGCGCAGGGGGCAGCCAATATCGGTTCGGCGCTGTTTGGCGGTTTCTGCGTGACCGGAACCATCGCGCGCACGGCGGCCAATGTGCGGGCTGGCGCACGCGGCCCTGTTTCGGGCATGCTGCATTCGCTGTTTCTTCTGGCGTTCATGCTGGTGGCTGCGCCGCTGGCACGCTTCATCCCACTTTCGGCCCTTGCCGCCATACTGGCCGTGGTGGCCTGGAATATGGCGGAGAAGCACCAGTTCGCCGCCCTGCTACGCTCCTCATGGAGCGATGCAATCGTGCTTCTGGTGACGTTCCTGCTTGTGGTGTTCCGCGACCTGACGGAGGGCATCCTGGTGGGCTTCGGTCTCGGCGCGCTGCTCTTTCTGCACCGCATGTCGGAAGCGGTGCGCGTGGAGCATGGCGTTTCATCGCTGACCGACCAGCCAGACAGCGGCGAAGGCCCCTATTCGGCGGCGAACGCGACGGATGACGATGTGGTTGTCTACCGCATTGCCGGCGCATTCTTCTTCGGGGCGGCGGCTACGGTGGGAGCGGCGCTCGACCGGATCGGCAGTCAACCGAAAGCCTTTGTCATCGACATCAGATCGGTAAGCCTTCTCGATTCCACAGCGGCTGCAACCATTGAAGGTTTCGTGCGCAAGGCGCGCCAGCAGGGAACCAATGTCTATCTCGTGGGGGCGAGCCAGCCGGTGCGCAAATTGCTGCGCACCCATGGGATGCGGCCACCCGCACTCCGGTTCTACAGCCGGCTGGACGACGCCATCGCCGCCGCAAGGCGGGACGCGTCCGGATAGCTCACTTCGTGGGCTCTTCCAGCGAGTGCTTCATGATGAGTGGCATCTGGCTCATCGTAAAGAGAATGGTGATCGGCATGATGCCCCACACCTTGAAGGCGACCCAGGTGTCGGTGGAGAACATCCGCCACACCACCTCGTTGACCACCGCCAGAAAGATGAAAAACAGACCCCAGCGAAGTGTAAGCTTGCGCCAGCCTTCCGCATCCAGCTTGAAGGCGGAATCGAACACATAGCCAAGCAGCGACTTGCCGAAGGCAAGACCGCCCAGAAGCACCACGCCAAACAGCGTGTTGACGATGGTCGGCTTCATCTTGATGAAAATTTCGCTGTGCAGATAGAGTGTCAGCGCACCGAACACGAACACCACCACACCCGAGACAAGCGGCATGATGGGCAGTGTGCGGGTGAGAATCCATGACGCTGTCAGCGCGATGGCCGTGGCGGCCATGAAAAGCGCGGTTGCCACGAAAAGCGGCCCGCCCAGCTCCCCAAGAGCAGGAAAGCGCCCAGCCAGCCACTCGCCGCGCGAGTTGGCGAAGAAGAACACCATGAGCGGCCCCAGCTCCAGCGCCAGCTTTAAGAGCGGGTTGATCTCCTTGCGCCTGGGATCGGCGGGATCGCGTTCGAAGACGGGTTTTTCGCTCACGCTTACTGAACTCCTGCAATCGCCTTGGCGAAATCACTCGCCGAGAAGGGTTCGAGATCGTCAACCTGCTCGCCGACGCCGATGAAATAGACCGGCAGCTTGTGCTTGGCGGCAATGGAAACAAGGATACCGCCCCGCGCCGTGCCGTCGAGCTTGGTCATGACCAGACCGTTGACGCCCGCAACATTGCGGAAGATTTCGACCTGATTAAGGGCATTCTGTCCGGTGGTGGCATCCACCGTCTGGAGGACAGTGTGCGGCGCATCGGGATCGTGCTTGCCAAGCACGCGCACGATCTTCTCAAGCTCCGCCATCAGCTCGGCCTTGTTCTGCAACCGGCCGGCGGTGTCGATGATGAGCACATCGGAGCCGGCCTCCTTCGCCTTTTCATAGGCATCGTAGGCAAGGCCCGCCGCATCCGCGCCGAGTTTGGAGGAAACGACCGGCGAGCCGGTGCGCTCGCCCCAGATTTTCAATTGTTCGATCGCCGCGGCGCGGAACGTGTCGCCCGCACCCAGCGTCACCGAAAGCCCGCCCTCGGTGAGCTTTGCAGCCAGCTTGCCGATGGTGGTGGTCTTGCCGGTGCCATTGACGCCGACCACGAGAATGACGTGTGGCTTGTGCGACAGGTCGAGCTCGAGCGGCATGGCGACCGGCGCCAGCACCTTTTCGATCTCCTCGGCCATGATGGCCTGCACTTCCTCGCCTGACACATCCTTGCCGTAGCGGCCCGACGCCAGCGCATCGGTGACGCGCATCGCGGTCTCAAGACCGAGATCGGCGCGCAGCAGAACGTCTTCCAGGTCCTGAAGCGTGTCGTCGTCCAGCTTGCGCTTGGTGAACACGCCGGCAATGGAATCGCGCAGCTCGCGCGATGAACGCGACAGGCCGTCGCGCAGGCGCTGGAACCATGGCTTGCGCGGCTCGGGCGGTTGTGGCTCGGGCGCCTTCTCTTCCACGCGCTCGACTGCTTTGGAGACGGCGATCTTGCCGGCGGCAGCGGCTGGCACGGCAGTTACAGCCTCGGCGACGGGCTCCACTTTCTTCTCCCCGCCTGCGGGGAGAAGGTGGTCCGCAGGACCGGATGAGGGGCCTGCGTCATCGGTGGACGGTGTCGGCGCGGCTTCGGCTGTGGGCGTTGGGTCTGAAATTTCGGCCTTAGGCTCTGGCTCTGGCTCTGGCTCTGGCTCTGGCTCTGGCTCTGGCTCTGGCTCTGGCTCTGGCTCTGGCTCTGGCTCTGGCTCTGGCTCTGGCTCTGGCTCTGGCTCTGGCTCTGGCTCTGGCTCTGGCTCTGGCTCTGGCTCTGGCTCTGGAGAGATTTCAGGGGCTGGCTGATCTTCGGTCAAGCGCTCACCGGTCTCCGGCGCGGGAATGGCGTCAGCCGGTTGCGCGGCTGCGGCGGCTTCCGCAGCCTTGGCCTCTTCCGCCTCATCGGGCTTGGTCTCTTCGACCTCTTTCTTGCCGAAGGAGAAGACCTTTTTGATAAATCCGAATGCCATGCCTGCTATGCCGCTTCCTGTGTGACGGCGACCGCAGTGAGCCGCTCTCCATCGTGGCCGGTGATCCGCACCTCGACAATATCCCCCGGCATTGCACCCTCAAGCGCAGCCAGGGTGAACCCCTCCGTGCGGCCAAGCCCGGGCCGCTCGATCAAAATGCGCTGGCGCGTGCCATCGAGCGAGGCGAGATGCCTTGCATACGCCACATCACCCACGGCGCGCAAACGCGCGGCCCGCTCCTTCACCAGCGCACGATCGAGCTGCGGCATGCGCGCTGCCGGAGTGCCTTCCCGTGGGCTGAAGGGAAACACATGAAGATGTGTAAGCCCGCATTCCTCGACGATCTTCAACGAATTCCCGAACATCGCCTCGGTCTCGGTCGGGAAACCCGCGATGATGTCTGCCCCAAACACCGCATCGGGCCTAAGCGCCCGCACGCGCTCGCAAAACTCGATGGCATCAGCGCGCAGATGCCGGCGCTTCATGCGCTTCAGGATCATGTCGTCCCCATGCTGCAGCGAAAGGTGGAGATGTGGCATCAGCCGCTCCTCTTCCGCGAGCGCGCGCATCAGATCCTCATCCGCCTCGATGGAATCGATGGAGGACAGGCGCAGGCGCCTCAGTTCCGGCACCTCGCGCAGAATGGTCGCCACAAGGCGCCCGAGGCGCGGGCTGCCAGGCAGGTCGGCTCCGAAACTGGTCAGGTCCACACCGGTGAGCACCACCTCACCATAGCCATTGCCGACGAGCTGGCGCACCTGGTCCACGACCGCGCCCATCGGCACGGAACGGGAGTTGCCGCGTCCATAGGGTATGATGCAGAAGGTGCAGCGGTGATCGCAGCCATTCTGCACCTGCACGAAGGCGCGGGCACGACCCTCAATGGATTCGACCATGTGTGAGGCGGTCTCGCGCACTTCCATGATGTCGTTGACACGCACCTTCTCGAACTGGTTCACGCCAAAGTCCGGCAGGGCGCGATAATTGTGGGCCTTGAGCTTTTCCTCGTTGCCGAGAACGAGATCGACCTCATCCATGGCATCGAAGGTGCCCGGCTCCGTCTGAGCGGCGCAGCCGGTGACGATGATGCGGGCATCGGGATTTTCACGACGCGCCTTGCGGATCGCCTGGCGCGCCTGACGCACCGCCTCGCCGGTGACGGCGCAGGTGTTGATGACAACCGCTCCGCCCGCCAGCTCCTCAAGCCCGGCGACTTTCGCCTCGCGCTTGATGACCTCGGACTCGTAGGCGTTCAGCCGGCAGCCGAATGTCAGAACATCCACCGCCATTTTACGCTGCTCCCTCGGTCTCGCGCTCCCAGGCCCCGGTGGCGGGGTCGAAACGACCGGAGAACTCCCACTCGGCGGGGCCGGTCATGATGACGTGATCGTCTGCGCGCCAAAGGATATCGAGCGGCCCGCCCGGAACGGTGACCGTCACATGACGGCCCGTGCGCCCGGTTCGCGCAGCAGACACCGCAGCGGCACAGGCCGCAGAACCGCAGGCGAGCGTAAGCCCAGCCCCGCGTTCCCATGTGCGCAGGTTCAGTGCATTTTCGGCTGTCACCTGTGCGATGGAGATGTTGGCACGTTCTGGAAAGATCGGGTGGTTTTCAAGCAGCGGCCCAAAGCGCTCCAGGTCGTAGAGATTAACGTCTCTCTCAACCCAGAAGACTGCATGGGGATTGCCCATGGATGCGACTGAGGGCGAATGCAGCACCGGCGCATCGATGGGGCCGGCCTGCAACTCGATCATACGCGTATCGCGAAACTCTTCGGCAAGCGGAATGTCCTGCCAGCCGAACCGTGGCTTACCCATATCGACGGAGATCAGCCCGTCCTCATGCTCCTCGGCGTTCAGAATGCCGGCAATGGTCTGGAAGGTGAAAACCTTCTCGCCCGTTTCGGCGGCAAGCGCCTGCACGACACAGCGTGTGCCGTTGCCGCAGGCCTGCGCCTGGCTGCCATCGGAATTGATGATTTCGATATAGTTATGGGTGCCGGCAAGGCGCGGATCGTGGATCGCCATGATCTGATCGAAACGCGTTGCCGGGTCGGCATTGAGCGCAAGCGCGGCCTCGGGCGTAACCCGGTCCGCGCGACCGCGCATATCGGCAACGATGATCGCGTTGCCGAGGCCGTTCATCTTCGCGAATGCTGCCTCGAGCGCCATGATGGCTCCAAAACCCTGTGTCTCAGGCGCCTATATGGCTGATGAGAGGCAAAATTACCAGACGAACGGCCTCATCAATCATGTGCGATGTCAGGCTATTGCCACGATACCCAGAACCGCGAGGAGGAAGAGAACCAGCACCACGGCGATCAGCAGTTTGGCGCCGGTCATCGCCGCCCCTGCCAGACTGTTCATACCAAGCAGACCCGCGACAGCCGCGACGATCAGCAGAATGAGAATCCATTTAAGCATTGTTTGCCCTCCTTTTGGCGCTAGCGCCGGTTGAGAAGCTTCAACGTCGAAAGTGGTTCCCGGTTCCCAAAGGGCCCCTGCTGCCCCCGACAAGGTGTTGCCAATAAGAAACAGTCACGAAGCCAAGTGGCGGAAACAGGTTCTTAACCCTGGTTGGGCTGTTATAATTGCAAAAGTTCGCCACGATCTGGCGTTTCAAACGGAACTCATTTGTATTTCAGTGCATTGGACGCTGCAACGGAGAGACGGCATGCCACATAGTAAGTTCGCAATTCTGGCCGTATCGCTTTTGGCCGTCGGTCTGGCCGGCTGCCAGAGCGACCGCTTCTCGCCGATGAGCGCAAGGGCTCCGGAACCACTGCCTTCCGCACCGTCTGGCACGGTAACCTCTAACCAGCTTCCGCCTCCTTCAAGCCCGGCCACCAATCCTTCGCAGTTCCCTGAGGCACCTCAGCAGGAAACCCAGGTGGCAGCGCTCGACCCGAATGCGGCGGCCAACGCACCGGATGTTTCCACCGGCAGTGTTGCCGGCGTGTGGAGTGTGAATGTGGCAGGCCAGTCGTGCCGGGTCGCCACACCGCAGACCAAGTTCGGCTCTGGCTATCGTGCCGGGCCGCTGCGCTGCCCGGCTCCCATCGACGGCGTCAAATCATGGAATGTCGAAGGCAAGCAGCTCGCTTTTTACGATGCGAATGGCGGCGTGCTCGCACGTCTCTACTCATCCGGAGCGGGCCGTTTCGATGGCCAGACCACGTCCGGCCAGCCCATCTCACTGTCGCGCTGAGCGACCACCTTCAACATCCTTCGGCCAGACGGCCAAGTGTGAAAGCCTGACATGACATTGCGTGACGGACTCGTAACCCATCCTTCCGTCACGCAGCGCTATGACCATATGGTCGAGACAGGCAGGATCGCCCGCGATCCCGCGCAGGAAAAAATCGCGGCAGCGCTAGACCGGCTGATCGGCGAGATCAGTGACAAGCGTCTGGCCCGCAAATCGAGCGCGCTCGGCTGGTTGTTCGCCCGGCGAAAGACATCTCGCGAGCCGGTGCGTGGGCTCTACGTGTATGGCGGGGTGGGACGCGGCAAGACCATGCTCATGGACATGTTTCATGATTTGGTGCCCGTAGAGCACAAGCGGCGCGCCCATTTCAACGATTTCATGGCAGACGTTCATGATCGCATCGGACAACACCGTGCGGCGCTGAAAGCCGGAGAGACACAGGAAACGGACCCGATCCCGCCCGTGGCCGCGGCGTTGGCGAAAGAAGCATGGGTTCTGTGTTTCGACGAGTTCACTGTAACCGACATTGCCGATGCGATGATTCTCTCCCGCCTTTTCTCGGCCTTGTTCGACAAGGGCGTGGTTCTGGTGGCCACATCCAACGTCGCACCGGACGACCTCTACCGCGACGGGCTCAATCGCGGCCTTTTTCTGCCGTTCATCGGCATTCTCAAGGAAAACACCCGCATTCTGGAGCTGGATATCGACACCGATTACCGGATGCAGAAGCTCAACCGCATTCCTGTCTATATCTCACCCGACGATGCACCTGCCACAAAGCAGATGGACGAGGCCTGGGAGACAGTGACCGCCGGACAGCCAGTCGAGCCCTCGCAGCTGAAGGTGAAGGGCAGGACCGTGCCCGTGCCACAGGCGTCCGGCTCAGCTGCACGCTTTTCATTTGCGGATCTCTGCGAGAAACCGCTCGGCGCTCGCGATTATCTGGCCATCGCCGGCACGTTCGACACGATCTTCATCGATCATGTCCCGGCAATGGATATGAGGCGACGCAACGAAGCGAAACGGTTCATTCTTCTCATCGACACACTATACGATGCCGGGGCACGGGTGTTCATATCCGCCGCTGCTCAGCCCGATGCACTCTACACGGCTTCAAACGGCACAGAAGCTTTCGAGTTCGATCGCACTGTTTCCCGGCTCATAGAGATGCAGAGCCAGGACTGGCTGGAGCAAACCGGTCCGCGAAAGGATGAGAAATCTGTTCATGCCGGAGAGCAGGCGGAACAAGCGGGCTGATCTCCACTTCCCTTGGCACACAGAATCCCCGACGAGCGTCGAGCAATCATTGACGATGCACATTTTTGAGGCAAAATTCTTACTTTTACGTAAGTCCACAAATGTCTAAACGATTGAAATTCCTGTACGCATAAGAATCGGTTGAATTTCCTTGCCAGTATGCTTATTCCAATGAGGCTTATGAAGCGGGCCACGCCATGGATTTGCCACGCCTTTCTTTGAAGAAGCGCGGCGGAACGCAGGCCCGGAATGCATCAGTGTGACACGACACAGGCAAAACGCGACGCGCGCATTTTTCTTCACACATCCATCTCACCACCTATCCTTTCGACACAAGGGGGAATTCTAACCACATGGCACGCGACAAGATC
This sequence comes from Nitratireductor sp. L15S-10, assembly GCF_045011005.1. Lineage (NCBI taxonomy): Bacteria > Pseudomonadati > Pseudomonadota > Alphaproteobacteria > Hyphomicrobiales > Phyllobacteriaceae > Nitratireductor > Nitratireductor sp. L15S-10. The sequence continues at coordinate 804,509 of NZ_CP120674.1, read as the reverse complement.
GCTCTCATCGGCTCCGGCATGATCGGTGGAACGCTCGCACACCTGGCGGGCTTGAAAGAACTGGGCGACGTCGTCCTGTTCGACATTGCCGAGGGTATCCCCCAGGGCAAGGGACTGGACATTGCCGAATCCTCGCCGGTCGAGGGTTTCGACGCCAAAATGGTTGGCGCCAACGACTACGCTGCCATCGAAGGCGCGGATGTCTGCATCGTCACCGCCGGTGTGGCCCGCAAGCCCGGCATGAGCCGCGATGACCTTCTGGGCATCAATCTGAAAGTGATGGAGCAGGTCGGCGCTGGCATCAAGAAATATGCCCCCAACGCTTTCGTCATCTGCATCACGAACCCGCTCGACGCCATGGTCTGGGCGCTGCAGAAGTTCTCCGGCCTACCGAAGAGCCATGTGGTCGGCATGGCCGGCGTGCTGGACTCGGCTCGCTTCCGTTACTTCCTCTCGGAAGAGTTCAAGGTCTCCGTCGAAGACGTGACGGCCTTCGTGCTGGGCGGCCACGGTGATTCCATGGTGCCGCTGACGCGCTACTCCACCGTTGCCGGCATTCCGATCCCGGACCTGGTGAAGATGGGCTGGACCTCCAGGGAGAAGATCGACGAGATCGTGCAGCGCACCCGCGACGGCGGCGCAGAGATCGTCGGCCTTCTGAAGACCGGTTCCGCCTATTACGCCCCGGCTTCGTCGGCCATCGCGATGGCGGAGAGCTACCTGAAAGACAAGAAGCGTGTCCTGCCCTGTGCAGCGCATCTTGCCGGCCAGTATGGTGTCAAGGACATGTATGTGGGCGTTCCCACAGTCATCGGCGCCGGCGGTGTCGAGCGCATCATCGAAATCGATCTCAACAAGTCTGAGCAGAAGATGTTCGAACAGTCCGTGGAGGCCGTTGCCGGTCTTTGCGAGGCCTGCGCCAACATCGCGCCCAACCTGAAGAAGTAGGAGTAGGCCTCCAATGAACATTCACGAGTATCAAGCCAAAGAGCTTCTGAAGAGCTATGGCGCACCGGTGGCCGATGGCGTGCCGGTGTTTGAGAAGGGCGAAGCCGAAGCCGCTGCAAAAAAGCTTCCCGGTCCGCTCTATGTGGTGAAGAGCCAGATCCACGCCGGTGGACGCGGCAAGGGCAAGTTCACCGAACTCGGGCCCGACGCCAAGGGCGGCGTGCGGCTTGCGAAAAGCGTTGAGGAAGTTGTCGCGCACACCAACGAGATGCTGGGCAACACGCTAGTCACCAAGCAGACCGGCCCGGCCGGCAAGCAGGTGAACCGCCTCTACATCGAGGACGGTGCGGACATCGACCGCGAGCTCTACCTCTCGATCCTCATCGACCGCACGGTCGGCCGCCCGGCTTTTGTCGTTTCGACCGAAGGCGGCATGGACATTGAGGCCGTCGCCGAAGAGACGCCGGAGAAGATCCTCACGCTCGCCATCGACCCGGAAACGGGCGTAACGGCTGACGACGTGAAGAAGCTCAACGAGGCGCTGAAGCTCGAAGGTGACGCGGCAAAGGATGGTGAGACGCTATTCCCGATCCTCTACAAGGCCTTCACCGAGAAGGACATGAGCCTTCTGGAAGTGAACCCGCTGATCGTCATGGAAAATGGCCGTCTGCGCGTTCTCGATGCCAAGGTCTCCTTCGACGGCAACGCGCTGTTCCGTCACGAGGACGTGGTTGCCCTGCGCGACACGACCGAGGAAGACGAGAAGGAAATCGAGGCTTCCAAATACGACCTCGCCTATGTCGCTCTCGACGGCAATATCGGCTGCATGGTCAACGGCGCCGGTCTTGCGATGGCCACGATGGACATCATCAAGCTCTACGGAGCCGAGCCTGCCAACTTCCTCGATGTCGGCGGCGGCGCCACCAAGGAGAAGGTGACGGCAGCCTTCAAGATCATCACCGCGGACCCGGCCGTGAAGGGCATTCTGGTCAACATTTTCGGCGGCATCATGCGCTGCGACGTCATTGCTGAAGGCGTTGTCGCTGCCGTCAAGGAAGTGGGCCTGAAGGTTCCGCTGGTTGTCCGCCTCGAAGGCACCAATGTCGATCTTGGCAAGAAGATCATCAACGAAAGCGGTCTCAACGTGATCGCCGCCGATGATCTCGACGACGCCGCCAAGAAGATCGTTGCAGCCGTTAAGGGAAGCTGAGCCAAGATGTCCATTCTCGTCAACAAAGACACCAGGGTTCTCGTTCAGGGCCTGACCGGCAAGACCGGAACCTTCCACACCGAACAGGCGCTTGCCTATCATGGCACGCAGATGGTCGGCGGCATTCACCCCAAGAAAGGCGGCTCCACCTGGACCGGCCAGGGCGGTGAAGAGCTCCCGATTTTCGCATCCGTCGCCGAAGGCAAGGAAAAGACCGGCGCCAACGCGTCCGTGATCTATGTCCCCCCGGCAGGTGCCGGTGCTGCCATCATCGAGGCCATTGAGGCCGAGATCCCGCTCATCGTCTGCATCACGGAAGGTATTCCGGTGATGGACATGGTCCAGGTGAAGGCGAAGCTTGACAAGTCCAGCTCGCGCCTGATCGGCCCGAACTGCCCCGGCGTGCTGACGCCGAACGAATGCAAGATCGGCATCATGCCCGGCAATATCTTCCAGAAGGGCTCCGTGGGCGTCGTGTCGCGCTCCGGCACGCTCACCTATGAGGCCGTGTTCCAGACGACCAATGCCGGCCTCGGCCAGACGACGGCTGTCGGCATCGGCGGCGACCCGGTGAAAGGCACCGAGTTCATCGACGTTTTGGAGATGTTCCTGGCTGACGACGAAACCCAGTCGATCATCATGATCGGTGAGATCGGCGGTTCGGCGGAAGAAGAAGCAGCCCAGTTCCTCCGTGATGAGGCCAAGAAAGGCCGCAAGAAGCCGATGGCCGGCTTCATCGCGGGCCGTACCGCTCCTCCCGGACGCACCATGGGCCACGCAGGCGCCGTGATTTCCGGCGGCAAGGGCGGCGCAGAAGACAAGATCGCGGCAATGGAAGCAGCCGGCATCAAGGTTTCGCCCTCCCCGGCGCGCCTTGGCCAGACGCTCGTTGAAGCGATCAAGGGTTGAAGAAGAACCATAAACCCGGCTTGCCACATAAGTGGCAGCCGGGAACAATGTGACTGTCCGGCTAATTTGCCGGCGACCAAGGAGCCGGAACGCGGGTTCCGGAAATCAAAATGGCACGGCAAGATCAGGCCAACGACCAAATGTCGCTCACCTCGTTCCTCTATGGTGGCAACGCTGCCTATATCGAGGAACTCTACGCCAGCTATCAAGACGATCCGTCTTCCGTCAGTGAAGACTGGCGCGACTTCTTCGGCGCGCTCAAGGATGACGCTGTTGATGTGAAGAAGAACGCCGCCGGTGCGTCCTGGAAAAAGAAGAACTGGCCTCAGGCCGCCAATGGCGAGCTTGTCTCAGCGCTTGATGGCGACTGGGGCGCAGTCGAAAAGCATTTCGACGGCAAGATCAAGGAAAAGGCAGCCAAGACCGGCGCGCAGCTCTCGCCTGAAGAGACGTTGCAGGCGACGCGTGATTCCGTCCGTGCCATCATGATGATCCGCGCCTATCGCATGCGCGGTCATTTGCATGCCGACCTCGACCCGCTGGGCATTGCCAAGCCGCTGGAAGATTACAACGAGCTGTCGCCGGAGGCCTACGGCTTCACGGAAGCCGACTACGATCGCCCGATCTTCATCGATCATGTGCTCGGTCTGGAGACGGCCACGATCCGCCAGATGCTCGACATTCTGAAGCGGACTTATTGCTCGACGCTGGGCGTCGAGTTCATGCACATCTCCAACCCGGCCGAAAAGGCCTGGATTCAGGAACGCATCGAGGGTCCGGACAAGGGCGTCGAATTCACCGCCAACGGCAAGAAGGCGATCTTGCAGAAGCTGATCGAGGCAGAGGGCTTCGAGCAGTTCATCGACGTCAAATACAAGGGCACCAAGCGCTTTGGTCTCGACGGCGGTGAAGCGCTGATCCCGGCGCTCGAACAGATCATCAAGCGTGGCGGCCAGATGGGCCTCAAGGAAATCGTTCTCGGCATGGCCCATCGCGGTCGCCTGAACGTGCTCGCCCAGGTCATGGAAAAGCCGCATCGCGCCATCTTCCACGAGTTCAAGGGCGGCTCCTTTGCCCCTGACGATGTGGAAGGCTCCGGTGACGTGAAATACCATCTCGGCGCTTCCTCCGACCGCGCCTTTGATGGCAACAATGTCCACCTCTCGCTGACGGCGAACCCCTCGCACCTGGAAATCGTGAATCCGGTGGTGATGGGCAAGGCCCGCGCCAAGCAGGACCAGGTGTTCGGCCGCAAGCGCGAGGAAGTGGTGCCGCCGGAAGAGCGGGCGCGCGTCATGCCGTTGCTCCTGCACGGTGATGCCGCTTTTGCTGGTCAGGGCGTTGTGGCCGAGTGCTTCGGCCTGTCGGGCCTGCGCGGCCACCGCGTTGCCGGCACCGTGCATTTCATCATCAACAACCAGATCGGCTTCACCACCAATCCGCGTTTCTCGCGCTCCTCGCCCTATCCTTCCGATGTGGCGAAGATGATCGAAGCGCCGATCTTCCACGTGAATGGCGACGACCCGGAAGCGGTGGTCTATGCGGCAAAGGTTGCAACCGAATTCCGCATGACCTTCCACAAGCCGGTCGTGATCGACATGTTCTGCTACCGTCGCTACGGCCACAACGAGGGCGACGAGCCGGCATTCACGCAGCCGATCATGTATCGCAAGATCCGCAAGCACACGACGACCAGCGAGATCTACGCGAAAAAGATGCTCGAAGAAGGTCTTGTGACCGAAGCCGACATCGAGAAGATGCGGGCGGACTGGCGCGCACATCTGGAAGCGGAATTCGAGGCCGGTCAGGCCTACAAGCCCAACAAGGCCGACTGGCTGGACGGTGTCTGGTCAGGCCTGAAGAAGGCCGATCATGCGGATGAACAGCGCCGCGGCAAGACCGCTGTCCCGGTCAAGACGCTCAAGGAAATCGGCAAGAAGCTGACCGAAATCCCGGAGGATTTCGAAGCTCACCGCACGATCCAGCGCTTCCTCAAGAACCGCAAGACGATGATCGACGATGGGGCCGGCATCGACTGGGCGACCGCCGAGGCCCTTGCCTTCGGCTCGATCCTGCTCGAGGGCAATCCGGTGCGCCTTTCCGGTCAGGACTCCGAGCGCGGCACCTTCTCACAGCGCCACTCCGTGCTCTACGACCAGCGCGACGAAAACCGCTACATCCCGCTCAACAATCTGGGACCGCAGCAGGCCTATTACGAAGTCATCAATTCGATGCTTTCAGAAGAAGCCGTTCTCGGCTTCGAATACGGCTTCTCGCTCGCAGAACCGCGCGCGTTGACGCTGTGGGAAGCCCAGTTCGGCGACTTCGCCAATGGCGCTCAGGTGGTCTTCGACCAGTTCATCTCTTCGGGCGAGCGCAAATGGCTCAGGATGTCGGGCCTCGTGTGCCTGCTGCCACACGGCTATGAAGGCCAGGGTCCGGAACACTCTTCCGCCCGCCTCGAACGCTGGCTGCAGATGTGCGCGGAAGACAACATGCAGGTGGCCTACTGCTCGACGCCTGCGAACTACTTCCACATCCTGCGCCGACAGCTGAAGCGCGATTTCCGCAAGCCGCTCATCCTGATGACGCCGAAATCTCTGCTGCGCCACAAGCGCTGCGTGTCTACATTGGCTGAGCTTTCAGGCGAAAGCGCATTCCACCGTCTCTTGTGGGACGATGCCGAGCATCTGGACGGCGAGAAGATCAAGCTGGTGAAGGATTCGAAGATCCGCCGCGTAGTGATGTGCTCCGGCAAGGTCTATTACGACCTTTACGAAGAGCGCGAGAAGCGTGGCATCGACGATATCTATCTCCTGCGTGTCGAACAGCTCTATCCATTCCCGGCCAAGGCTTTGATCAACGAGCTTTCGCGCTTCAAGAACGCGGAGATGGTGTGGTGCCAGGAAGAGCCCAAGAACATGGGTGCCTGGTCCTTCATCGATCCATATCTGGAATGGGTTCTGCAGCACATCGAGGCCAAGAACACGCGCGTGCGCTACACCGGTCGTCCGGCCGCTGCATCGCCCGCGACCGGCCTCATGTCGAAGCATCTGGCGCAGCTCGAGGCTTTCCTCGAAGACGCGCTCGGCGAATAGCAAGCGACGGAGAAAACGACATGGCGACCGAGATTCGGGTTCCCACACTGGGCGAGTCCGTGACCGAGGCAACCATTGCCCGCTGGATGAAATCGGTGGGTGACACGATCGCCACCGACGAGCCACTCGTTGAGTTGGAAACCGACAAGGTTTCCATTGAAGTGCCGGCGCCCGCTGCCGGCACCCTCGATGAGATCGCCGTCAAGGAAGGTGAAACCGTCGAAGTCGGCGCGCTTCTCGGCATGATTGCCGCAGGCGATGGCGCCGGCAAAGCAAAACCAGAAACCAGTCAGGCCGGCGAAAAGTCGACCGGTAGCAAAGAAACCCAGGAGGCAACCATGGCCGGCGGCGGAAAAATCGTCGAGGTGAATGTTCCATCGGCGGGCGAATCCGTCACCGAAGCCCAGGTCGGCGAGGTCTACAAGAAGGTTGGCGACGCGGTGAAAACCGATGAAGCCATTCTCGAGCTCGAAACCGACAAGGCCGCCCAGGAAGTGATGTCGCCGGTCGATGGCGTGATTACTGAGATGGTGGTGAACTCGGGTGACGAGGTCGAAGTCGGGGCGCTTCTCCTGCGCATCGAGCAGGGAGCCTCTGCCGGCGCAGCGGCGCCCAAGGCCGACAAGCCGGCTGAGAAGGAAGCCCCCGCGGCGAAGAAGGACGACGATGGCGGACGTCCGCCCGCACCCTCTGCTCAGAAGCTGATGACAGAAAAGGGCATGAAGGCCTCGGACGTTGCCGGTTCCGGCAAAGACGGCCAGGTGCTGAAGGGCGATGTGCTGGCAGCGCTTGAAGGCGGCGCACCGAGTTCACCGGCTGAAAAGCCCAAGGCAGCCCGCCCCGCTTCTCCGGCCGAAGACGAGAACCGTGAAGAGCGCGTGAAGATGACGCGCCTGCGCCAGACCATCGCCCGCCGCCTCAAGGATGCGCAGGACACTGCCGCCATGCTCACCACCTTCAACGAGGTGGACATGACGGCGGTCATGGAGATGCGTAAGAAATACAAGGAGCTCTTCGAGAAGAAGCATGGCGTCAAGCTTGGCTTCATGGGCTTCTTCACCAAGGCCGTCTGCCACGCGCTGAAGGAAATCCCGGCTGTGAATGCCGAGATCGATGGCACGGACATCATCTACAAGAACTTCTGCCATATCGGCGTAGCGGTCGGCACCGACCGTGGTCTCGTCGTGCCGGTGGTGCGCGATGCCGACCAGATGTCGATTGCCGAGGTGGAGAAGGAAATCGGTCGTCTGGGTCTTGCTGCCCGCGACGGCAAGCTCTCCATGGCCGATATGCAGGGCGGTACCTTTACCATCTCCAATGGCGGTGTCTATGGCTCGCTGATGTCGACCCCGATCCTGAACGCCCCGCAGTCGGGCATTCTGGGCATGCACAAGATCCAGGAGCGGCCCATGGTGGTCGGCGGCCAGATCGTCATCCGCCCGATGATGTACCTCGCGCTTTCGTATGACCACCGGATCGTCGACGGCAAGGAAGCCGTGACCTTCCTCGTACGCATCAAGGACGTGCTCGAGGATCCCGAACGACTGGTCCTCGATCTCTAGAACAGCAGGGCGCGAAAGGCAGATGTCTTTCGCGCCTTTCCGCATTAGCCAGCCTTGGGGACGGCAATGACGCAGGCAGCAAAATCACTTCTGGTGACAGGCGGGAGCCGCGGCATCGGCGCTGCGATCTGCAGGCTGGCTGCGGGCGCAGGGTATCGCGTGGCGGTCAACTACGTCGCCAATCCGGATGCTGCCGAAACGGTGGTCCGCGACATTGAGAAGGCAGGCGGCGAAGCCTTCGCCGTCAAGGCCGACATGGCCGAGGAAAGCGAAATCCTGGCCATGTTCGAGGCCGTTGATCAACGCTTTGGCAAGCTCGATGCGCTGGTCAACAATGCCGGCATCGTCGACCGCAAGGCACGCGTCGACGAAATGGATTTCGCCCGCTTCGAACGCATGATGCGCATCAACGTGATCGGCACGATGCTGTGTGCTCGCGAGGCAGTGAAGCGCATGTCCACACGCCATGGCGGAAAGGGCGGCGCCATCGTCAACATCTCTTCCATCGCCGCTGTGCTCGGTTCGGCGGGCGAATATGTCGACTACGCGGCCTCCAAGGCTGCGGTCGACACCTTTACCATTGGGCTTGCTCGCGAGGTCGCGGAGGAAGGTATCCGCGTCAACGCCGTGCGGCCCGGCATTACAGACACCGAAATCCACGCCTCTGGTGGTCAGCCTGACAGGGCGCAGCGGCTTTCGGGTCTTATCCCAATGAAAAGGCCTGGCACGGCGGAGGAAATCGCCCGCGCCGCGCTCTGGCTTCTCTCCGATGAGGCGTCCTATTCCACAGGCGCCATTCTCAATGTCAGCGGCGGCAGATAGCCGGCGCAACGGAATTCAGGAAAGGCAGGAACATGTCCTATGATCTCGTCGTGATCGGCACCGGCCCCGGCGGCTATGTCTGCGCCATCAAGGCGGCTCAGCTTGGCCTCAAGACAGCTGTGGTCGAGAAGCTCTCCACCCATGGCGGAACCTGCGTCAATGTGGGCTGCATCCCCTCCAAGGCGCTGCTCCATGCCACGGAAATGTTCGAGGAAGCCGGCCATGGCCTTGCCGATCTCGGCGTTGAGGTTGGCAAGCCCAAGCTGAACCTCAAGAAGATGATGGAGCATCGCGTCAAGACGGTCGAGCAGAATACCAAGGGCCTCGACTTCCTGATGAAGAAAAACAAAATCGATGTCTATCGCGGCTTTGGCAGCATTGCCGGCAACGGCAAGGTGAGCGTGAAGGGCGACGACGGCAAGGAACAGACCGTCGAGACGAAGAACATCGTCATCGCTACTGGTTCCGATGTCGCCGGCATTCCTGGCGTCGATGTGAAGTTCGACGAGAAGGTGATCGTCTCCTCCACCGGCGCTCTGGAGCTTTCCAGGGTGCCGGAGCGGATGGTGGTTGTCGGTGGCGGCGTGATCGGTCTGGAGCTGGGTTCCGTCTGGGCCCGTCTTGGCGCAAAGGTGACCGTGGTCGAATATCTCGACACCATCCTGGGCGGCATGGATGGCGAGGTGGCCAAGCAGTTCCAGCGCATGCTCGGCAAGCAGGGTTTCGAATTCAGGCTCGGCGCGAAGGTCACGGACGTAACCAAGGCCGGCAAGGGGGCGAAGGTCACTTTTGAGCCGGCAAAAGGTGGTGATGCGGAGACCGTCGAGGCAGACGTGGTTCTGGTTGCGACCGGCCGCAAACCCTACACGGAAGGCCTTGGCCTGGACGCGATGGGCGTAGAGCTGGACGAGCGCGGACGCGTGAAGACAGACAAGCATTTCAAGACGAATGTCGATGGCATCTACGCCATCGGCGACGTGATCGCCGGACCGATGCTGGCGCACAAGGCCGAGGATGAAGGCGTCGCCGTCGCCGAGATCCTCGCCGGTCAGGCCGGGCATGTGAACTATGACGTGATCCCCGGCGTGGTCTACACCAGCCCGGAAGTCGCCTCCGTCGGCAAGACCGAGGAAGAGCTGAAAAAGGCCGGCGTGGAGTACAACGCTGGAAAATTCCCCTTCTCGGCCAATGGCCGTGCACGCTCCATGCTGAAGACGGACGGCTTCGTGAAAGTGCTCGCCGATAAGAAGACGGACCGTGTTCTGGGCGTTCACATCATCGGCTTCGGCGCCGGCGAAATGATCCACGAGGCTGCGGTTCTGATGGAATTCGGCGGCTCGTCTGAAGATCTCGCCCGCACCTGTCACGCCCACCCCACCATGTCGGAAACGGTCAAGGAGGCAGCGCTCGCCACCTTCGCCAAGCCGATCCACATGTGATCCGGCAGGAATTTTCAAACAATGTGGCCCTGAAGCAAAAGCTTCGGGGCCTTTTTCTATCCGCCATCACCGGTAGGCACACTGTCGGAAACAGTGTCGGGAACTCGGACGCGGTCCTCCCCGAAAAAGCCGCTGCCTGAAATCGCCATGAAGACGAGTATAGCGATCGCAGCGCCGACGGCACCGATCACAAAACCCCGCGTTCCCGCTGAGCTTGAGGAACGTTTTTCGGGATTCTCCTTTGGGTTATCGTTCGGCATGACGTCACTCCGAATGACGCTCCCCAACGCCATTGAAAAGATAACATGCAATTAATTAGCCGGAACCCCAAAATTACAGAACGCCCTCAACAGTATAACCGTCCGCACGCAGGAGTTCGATGAGCCCTTCCTCACCGGGCAGATGCAGCGCCCCAACGGCAATAAAGGCGTTGCCCTCGTCCAGGATCGGTTGCGCCCGTTCGGCCATCGTACCGTTCCGCGCTCTGACCATGGCCTGATCGAAGGCGGTGTAGTCGCCGGGAGCGTCTTCCTGTTCAGGGAGCGCAACACGGATAAGCGGCCAGAACATTCCGGTTTCACCCTGCTCATAGAGTGAGACCATGGTTTCCATGACGTCATTTAGAGCGTCGCCCAGCGCCAACGTCTCGACGAGGCCCCGGACATGCATCTCCATCGGCAGGGAGGCCATGGCATCCAGTTGCTCGACCGCCGTCTCAAGACCAAGAAGCTCTTTGCCGGCGTTCTGTGCATCCTCGGCAAGCTTAAGGTCCAGGATCGGCATGCCGGCTTCCTTGCGCTGGATTTCGCAAGCTGGCAACGCAACCAGCGAGATCAACATCCAGGGCTTCATCTTCTTGACGCTCGCAAACGGAATGCCGCGCAGTTCGAGCGCATTTGCCACCGCCTGACGTTGGGCATCGTCAAGATGATCTCCAAGGGTCTCCTCACCGGTGAACATCATCAGCTCTGGCCGTTTGAACATCGCCGCCGCCATTGTCGACTGATCGAGAATGTCGGTTGTTTCAATGACAACCCGATCAGCTCCCTCAAAAGCCTTGTGGGCGTTGGCGGGGAGAGTCACCACGCGCGGATCGCTCATATGCATGGTGCCAAAAAGATAAGAGGGCGCAACGCCCTCCTTTTCGACCCGCCAAAGCAGGCCCTTGCCGTTGAGCGTTTCCGCGGCTTGTCGTCGAACGTCTTCGAGTGCCTCCGGGTTATCGTCCGCAAGTTCCGTCAGCAGATTCGTACCGGTACAGGCGATCTCCTCCGCCTTGGCGGGCTTCGCCATAATCAGCCCGAGGATAAGCGCCAGCAGGAGAAACAGCGGAAAAGCTACTGCACACAAAAAAAGGCGATCGACAAGCCGCTCCGCGGCGGTGGTGGCTTTTGAATGCGTTTTCATGACCTCACGCTAGCTGCAAATCACCGCGAAACTGTTAATCCGCCACCGCGAATTGCGCACAACCATTTCAGGCGTGGATTTCAGGCGCGCGGATGGGCGGCGTCATAAATTTCGAGCAACCGCGCCGTATCCACACCGGTATAGACCTGCGTGGTAGAGAGGCTTGCGTGACCCAGAAGCTCCTGGATTGCGCGCAGGTCGCCACCACGCCCCAGAAGATGGGTGGCGAAGGAATGCCTGAGCGCATGGGGTGTCGCCGTTTCCGGCAGATTGAGAGCTGAGCGCATGCGTTTCATCTCACGCTGGATGATGGCAGGCTGCAACGCACCGCCACGCGCGCCGCGAAAGAGCGGCCTGTCGGGGTCCAGATGCCAGGGGCAAAGGCGCTGATACTCGGCAACCGCCGCGACGGATATCGGCAGCATCGGCACAAGCCGCGTCTTGCCGCCCTTGCCGGTGATCCTGAGCGCGCCCTGGCGCAACTCCCCGACCTGGCCGCCAAGAAGCCCCAGCGCCTCTGAAATGCGAAGCCCGGCTCCATAAAGCAGCGTGAAGACAGCAGCATTCCGCGCCGCGATCCATGGCTCTTCGGCAAGCTGCCCCTCGCCTGAGGCGACCTTGCGCGCGTCGGCAGCCGTCAGCGGCTTGGGCAGCGCGCGCGGTGCACGCGGCGCCTTCAGCGCTGCTGCGGCCGCCGCGTTCACCAGCCCCCGACGCTCCAGATGACGCAGAAACGAGCGCACACCGGCAAGCCCGCGCCCGAGCGTGCGCGCGCCCGCCCCCCGGCCCCGCCGAAAGGCCAGAAAGGCGCGCAAGTCCGCCGGGCGCAGTTCGGCAATGTCTGAAAGACCTGGCGCCTCGCCGCAATGGCCGGTGAGAAACTGCAGGAACTGCCGTGTATCACGCTCATAGGCATCGACGGTCAGCGCGGAAAGACGACGCTCATCGGCCAGCGCGGAAAGCCAGGTAGCACGCGCTTTCTGCAGATCGGGCTTTGCGGAAATGAGGAAATCCTGGTCCATGCGGCGCATTCTGAACCAGTCTGGTTAGCGAGCGGTGAAGGCGATCGGAACGACGGCTTCCTTCTCCCTGCCTGTGTGGTGAATATCCCTTGAAACCGGAGCCAAGCAGCGAAAATCGCTAGGCGCCCTCGACCTCTTCGCGCAGCATCTCCAGTTCCAGCCATTCCTCTTCCATCTTCTCCCGGCTCGCGCGCTTTTCATCAAGCTCTTTGGAATAGCGCTGAAAAGCGGCGGTATCGCGCGTGTAGAGGTTCGGATCGGCAAGTTTCTGCTCCAGAGCCACGATCTCGTCAGCCAGCTCATCGATTTTCTTTGGCAACGTCTCCAATGCAAACTTCTGCTTGTAGGAGAGCTTCTTCGACGCTGCCTTGGGCGCACTCACATTGCCGGCAGGCTTTGCCTTCTGCTGCTCGGCACTGCGCGCCTTGCGCCGTTCCAGCTCTTCGCCCTTGCGCTGCGCCATCATGTCGGAATAACCGCCGGCATACTCGATCCAGCGACCATCGCCCGCAGGCGCAATCGTGCTCGTTACCGTGCGGTCGAGAAAATCGCGGTCATGGCTGACAAGCAGCACAGTCCCCGGAAAGTCCTCGACCAGTTCCTGCAGGAGATCGAGCGTCTCCATATCGAGATCGTTTGTCGGCTCATCGAGAACCAGCAGATTGGCCGGCCGTGCGAGGAGCCGGGCCAGAACCAGCCGGGCGCGCTCACCGCCCGAAAGCTCGCGGATCGGCGTGCGCGCCTGCTCCGGTTTGAACAAGAAGTCCTTCATATAGGAAACGACATGCCGCTCCTGCCCGTTGACGACGACGCTGTCGCCGCGCCCATCGGTCAGGAAGTGAGAAAGCGTCTCCAGCGGATCAAGCGCTCGCTTCTGGTCCAGAATGGCGATTTCCAGATTGGCACCGAGCCGCAGCGATCCCTCATCGGGCTCGAGCTTGCCTGTCAGAAGACTGATCAGCGTTGTTTTGCCGGCACCGTTGGGCCCGACAAAGCCAACCCGATCGCCCCGCAGGATGCGTGCGGAAAAGTCCTTCACCACCTGCAATCCGTCATACGATTTGGCAAGCCCCTTCGCCTCGATGACGAGCTTGCCGGATTCGGCGGCGTCGCTTGCCGCCATGGTGGCCACACCCTCCGCGCCACGGTGGCTGCGGTGCTTTTCACGCAGCGCCTGCAACTCTCCCAGGCGGCGCACATTACGCTTTCGGCGGGCGGTGACGCCGTAGCGCAGCCAGTGCTCTTCACGCTCGATCTTGCGGGCAAGTTTGTGCTGCTCGCGCTCTTCCTCTTCGAGCACCTGATCGCGCCAGTCCTCGAAATGGGCGAACCCCTTGTCGAGCCGGCGCGTCATCCCCCGGTCGAGCCACACGGTTGCGCGGCTTACCTTTTCCAGAAATCGGCGGTCATGCGAGATGGTGACAAGGGCAGACGAGGTGCGCTGCAATTCATCTTCGAGCCACTCGATCGTGGCGAGGTCAAGATGGTTGGTCGGCTCATCGAGAAGCAGCAAATCCGGCTCCGGCGCAAGCACGCGGGCCAGTGCAGCGCGCCGCGCTTCACCGCCAGAAAGCGTCGCCGGGTCTTCATCGCCCGTGAGCCCCAGCCGGTCGATGACCAGCGCCACGCGGTTGATGTCGTCGGCAGGACCAAGCCCCGCCTCCACATAGGCGCGCACGGTTGCGAAGCCCTGCCAGTCGGGCGCCTGCGGCAGATAGCGTATGGTTGCCGTCGGCTGGCGAAAGATCTCTCCGTCCTGCGGCTCGACGAGCCCGGCGGCGATTTTCAACAGGGTCGACTTTCCGGAGCCGTTGCGCCCCACCAGCGCCAGCCGCTCACCGGGACCGACCATCAGCGAGGCACCGGCAAGAAGTGGCGTGCCACCGAAGGTCAGACGAATATCATCCAGCTTTAAAAGTGGCGGCGCCATGGCTCAGCGTTCTCCATCATTCAGCAGATGCGCCATGAACAGCGCCCGACCCTTCATCAGCGTTATCGAGAGGTCGCCCTTCACGACGTTGGAAAGCGTCAGCGACGATCCGAAGGGCACCTCCACGGCATCGAGCGGCCACTTCGCCCCTTCAACGGTGAGGCCGGAAAGCTCCGAGAAGCCGAGGATCGAAAACAGTGTGCCATCAGCATAGGCGAAGCTGTGGCGCCGCCCCGGGACGAGCGGCACGCCTTCCTGATGCCCGCTCGTCAGCTTCGCGGCAATGCCGCGCTCGGAGAGCTGCAATGCCTGAGCGAAATGCAGGAACATGTGGTCGGCCCGTTCGCCACCAAAGGCGCCGGCCAGCAGAAGGCTTGTCGCCCCGGCCTCCAGAGCTGCCGCAATCGCGATCTCGCCGTCGGTCTTGTCCTTCTCGGAGGGGAAGGTGCGGCGCGCCACATCGACATAGGAGTCCTCGAACCCATCGGGCACGGAATCGAAATCCCCAACCCAAAGCTCGGGTTTGACGCCGAGAAGTGCTGCGTGGCGTATGCCCGAATCCGCCGCGATAATGCGGCTGTCGGCGATTTCGGCATCGAGGGCCGGTGTCCGGGTGAGGTCTCCACCTAGGAGAAGGGTAAATCGGCTCATGGGCTGGCCCATATCATGCCGGCGAGCCAGCGCCAACGGCGTTTGCACCATTCCTGCCCCTTGCAGAATATCGCTCTGCGCCCTAATTTCCGGTTGCTCTAACGGGGTGCCGGCGCGTTGCCGGCTGAGAGGCCTGGGACAAACCAGGCCAACCCGCGGAACCTGATCCGGTTCATACCGGCGGAGGGATTAGACGCTCTTGGAACAGCGCCTCATTCCCCAACCAGAAACGAGGAGGCGCAGATGCGCACCATCACCCTGATTTCCACGCTGTCGATTGGCACCTTTATCCTGACGGGGCTGGCGGCAGCGCAGGATAAACTCACCATTTACACCTACGAAAGCTTTACCTCGGATTGGGGCCCCGGCCCACAAGTGGAAAAGGCGTTCGAAGCCGAATGCGGCTGCGACGTGGAGTTCATTTCGGTGGCCGATGGGGTGGCGCTTCTGAACAGGGTGAAGCTGGAAGGCCAATCCACAAAGGCCGACATCGTGCTCGGCCTCGACAACAATCTGCTTCATGAGGCGCGGGAAACCGGCCTCTTCGCACCCCATGGAACAGACATGGCCAGGGTGAAGGTGCCGGGCGGTTTCGAGAACGACATTTTCGTACCCTTCGACTATGGCTATTTCGCTTTCGTCTACGACACCGAGGCCATCGAGACACCACCGGCCAGCCTGAAGGAACTGGTGGAAAGCGATGGCGATTTGAAGATCGCAATACAGGACCCGCGCACCTCCACACCGGGGCTTGGTCTGCTGCTCTGGGTCAAGGCCGTTTACGGCGAGGAGGCTGCCGCCGCGTGGAGCAGCCTTCAGAACAAGGTGCTGACGGTGACACCCGGCTGGAGCGAAGCCTACGGGCTGTTTACCAGCGGCGAGGTCCCCATGGTGCTGTCCTACACCACCTCACCCGCCTACCACCGGATAGCCGAGGATACGGAGCGCTACAAGGCTGCCGGATTTGCCGAGGGCCATTACCTGCAGGTGGAAGTGGCAGCGCAAACGGTCAACGGCGCGAAGAATCCGCTGGCGCAGAAGTTCCTCGCTTTCATGACCGGTCCCGGCTTTCAGGATGCCATCCCCGAAACCAACTGGATGTTCCCGGCCGGAGAAACCTCCAGCCCTTTGAATCCGGTATTCGAAGATCTGGTGAAACCTGAAAAGACACTCGAATTCACACCCGAAGAGGTGGCTGAGAACCGGAAGGCGTGGGTTGATGAGTGGCTTTCGGTGATGAGCCACTGACTATCCCCCGGGTCCCCGCCATGGACAGACGCATAACAGCGGGACGCATCGCGCTTGCCGCCGTTGGCCTGCTTGTCGGCGGAGCCTTTGCCGGCCTCGCGGTGGAGGCGGCGCGCCAGGGTTCTGACGTGCTGGATGCGTTCGATGCATGGCTTCTGCGCATTGCCCGTTTCACGCTCTGGCAGGCGCTGCTTTCCACGCTGCTCTCGGTGATCCCGGCGACCCTCTTGGCGCGCGCTCTTGCACGACATCCGGTGTTTCCGGGCCGCGCCTTCATCCTGCGCCTGTTCGCCGTGCCGCTTGCATTACCGGCTATCGTGGCAGCCCTCGGCGTGCTCGCGCTCTATGGCCGCGCTGGGTTCTTTGCTCCCTATCTTTCGCTTGCTCTCAACGAACACTGGCCTGGCATCTATGGCCTTTCAGGAATTCTGGTCGCCCATGTCTTCTTCAACCTGCCGCTTGCGACACGGCTGTTTCTGAACGCGCTTGAAAGTGTGCCAGCAGACCAATGGCGTCTTGCAGCCCAGCTTGGCATGGGCGCGCGCGCCTCGTTCCGGTTTCTCGAATGGCCGGCCATGCGCGCTGCCCTGCCCGGCATTGCCGGGCTCGTCTTCATGCTGTGTGTCACTTCCTTCACCATTGTGTTGCTGCTTGGTGGGGGCCCGCGCGCGACCACGCTGGAAGTTGCGATCTATCAGGCATTGCGCTTCGATTTTGACCCCGCCCGCGCTCTGGTGCTCACCCTCATCCAGGTGACGCTGGCAGGCAGCATCGTGTTGGCGATGAGCCGCCTCGGCGCGTCCTTCAGCGGCGACGCAAACCTGCCCGTCGCACCCCGCCGGATCGTCTGGCACACACCCGCAGAGACCGGTTTCAACGCAGCCCTTATTCTTATCGCCCTCTTCTTTGTTGCAGGGCCGATGGCAGCAACGGTATTTACCGGCCTGAAAGCCGACCTCGGGCGTCTTGCCACCGAAAGCGCGGTCTTTGCAGCCACGGCCACCAGCCTTGTTTTCGCAAGCCTGTCGGCCCTCCTGTGCCTCATCCTGTCGCTGGCACTGGTCGCAGCCCGGCGAGCGCTCGAAATGAAGCGGGGTGCATTACCGGCAGCCCTGCTCGAACGCGCCACCGACAGCGGGGCCGCCATGGTTCTCATCGTCCCGCCGCTGGTCATCGGTGCGGGCTGGTTCATTCTCCTGCGTCATGTGGGCAATGTCTTCGTCTTCGCGCCGGTCATGGTCGTCACGGTCAATGCAGTGATGGCCATGCCCTTTTCCATCCGCGCCATTCGCCCGGCCTATGATGCCGCAAGCGCCCGTCATGAAAAACTGTGCCTGTCGCTCGGCATCACCGGCTGGACCCGGCTGCGTCTTGTCGACTGGCCGGCGCTCAAACGCCCCGCCGCCACCGCGCTCGCCTTTGCCGCAGCGCTTTCGCTGGGAGACCTTGGCGTCATTGCCTTGTTCGGATCAGATCAGGTGCAGACCCTGCCCTATCTGCTTCTGCAGCGCATGGGCAGCTATCGCACGGCAGATGCCGCCGGCCTCGCTCTTTTCCTGGGCCTTCTTTGCCTGGCATTGATGTTCATCGCCGATCGACTCGGCAGGGAGAAGACATGAACAGAACCGCCACCGGACCTGGAGCACGCATCGCTTTGGAAGCGCTACAATTCGCTTACCCTGGCGGGAGCCCAATGACGTTCGACACAACAATCGCGCCAGCCGATATCGTTGCCGTGATGGGCCCGAGCGGTTCGGGAAAATCGACGCTGCTCAGCCTGATCGCCGGCTTCGAAAGACCCACCTCGGGCCGTGTTCTCATAAACGGCGAAGATGTCTCCCGGCTCAATCCTCACCGCAGGCCTGTTTCGATGGTGTTTCAGGAAAACAATCTCTTCGCGCATCTCACCGTCGCCCAGAATGTGGGGCTTGGCCGCTCGGCTTCCCTGAGATTGACCGACGAAGACCGGGCAGCAGTCTCGGATGCTCTTGCCCGAACCGGTCTTGCGGGCAAGGAAGACCGGTTGCCTCAAGCGCTCTCGGGCGGAGAGCGCCAGCGTGTGGCACTTGCCCGCGTGTTGATTCGCAGACGCCCCGTTCTTCTGATGGACGAGCCGTTCGCTTCGCTCGGACCGGCCCTGCGCGACGAAATGCTCGATCTCATTGTCGGCCTGCACAGCGCGCAGGAGATGACAATCCTGATGGCGACGCATGATCCGCGCGATGCTGAGCGGCTTTGCAAAACCATGATCTTCGTGGAAGAAGGACAGATCTCCGCCACCGGCACAACCGATGCGTTCATCTCCGGCAGAGCGTCTGAAGCCTTCAACCGCTATATAGGCGCGCGCCGCGAAATCATTTAAGCTCCAAGAAATGGATTCCCCTGTTGCAGCTTATGCGCTAGACGATGCCCCGGATGGGACATGATGAAATGCTGAGGGAACCAAAAGCGCGACTGGCATGTTAAGGCTGGTCATGCTTTGGACAAGATCAACCGGAAGGACATTCACTTGTCCAATCGAGCGCCCGCTACCATGAACTTCCTGCCGCCCGCACGGTCATCGTCGCGCAAAACTGTCCTGGCCCTGACGCTCACCGCGCTCCTGTCCGGCTGCCAGATGATCCCGACCGACACGGGCAGTTTCATGCCCTCTTCCAACCCGGTCACGGTGGACACGGTGACGCGTGGCGATCGTCTGGCGCGCCTTGCCCGTCAGCAGCATCCGCGCATCCTGCAGACCTACGGCGGCGAATACTCCGACGCGAAGCTCGAACGAATGGTAGCCAAGGTCGTCGGCTCGCTGACGCTGGACGAGCAAAACACCGGCGCGGCCTATCGGATCACGATACTCAACTCACCGAACGTGAACGCGTTTGCCCTGCCCGGCGGCTATCTCTATGTCACGCGCGGGCTCTTGGCGCTTGCCAATGATTCGGCGGAGCTTGCTGCCGTCCTTGCACATGAAATGGCACACGTGACCGCCAATCATGGCATTGAGAGGCAGAAACTAGAGGCGGAAGAAAAATTCGCTTCCCAAGTGGTCAATGAAGTGGTGGGCGGGCGCGATCAGGCGGCTCAGGCCGCACTGGTCCGCGGCAAACTGCGGCTTGCCCAGTTCTCCCGCAACCAGGAGCTTGAAGCCGACCGAATTGGCATTCGCACCACCTCCCACGCTGGCTACGACGCATTCGCCGCAGCTCGTTTCCTTCAGGCGATGGACGCCTATCAGGGCTTTCGCAGTGTCAGTGGTGCGACCGACGCCAGCCTCGACTTTCTCGCCAGTCACCCAAATGCGCCGCGCCGCATCGAGCTCGCGCAACGCCACGCCCGTGAATTGCAACAGCCGAACGCGGCAGGCAAACGTGACCGCGAATCCTTCCTCGCCGGTATTGACGGCATGATCTACGGCGATTCACCGGAAGAGGGTTTTGTGCGCGGACGCGACTTTCTTCATCCGGGGCTTGGCGTCGCCTTCCGCGTCCCCCAGGGGTTCATTATCGACAATTCAGCAAAGGCGGTTACCGCCGTTGGACCTGACGACATCGCTGTCCGTTTCGATGGAGCAACCGTGCCACAGGGTACATCCCTGACGGATTATCTGATGAGTGGCTGGGTTGCCGGGCTTGAGCCCGAAACAATCCGGACCCTGACCATCAATGGCTATCCGGCTGCCAAAGGTCGCGCCAGCGCCGATGGCTGGCAGTTCGATGTGACGGTGATCCGTTCGGGCGGGCAGGTTTATCGCCTGCTGACTGCCGCCCCGGCAACGAGCGGCGATCTTGAGAAGGTTGCCGATTCTGTTGGTCAGAGCTTCCGTGTGCTGAACCAGGCGGAGCGTGCTGCGCTCACACCCCTGCGTATCCGCGTGATCACGGTCCAGCCCGGCGAAACACTTGCTTCGCTTGCCGCACGCATGCGTGGCGTCGATCGGAAAGTGGAGCTCTTCCGGCTGTTGAATGCTCTCGGCCCCGGCGCATCACCTTCAGCGGGAACCAGGGTGAAGATCGTCACCGATCAATAACGGTAATCGTGCACCTTCACCGGAGCGCCCACAAACGCTCAGGCTGCACCCCCTGGGAGCGCAGGATGCTCGCGGAGAAGCACGCCGCGCAACTTCTCGATCGCCCTGCTTTCGATCTGGCGAACACGTTCCTTTGATATTCCGAGCGCGGTGCCGAGCGCCTCGAGTGTCGCCCCGTCGTCTGACAGCCGGCGCTCGCGTATGATCTTCAGTTCGCGCCGATCCAGAACATCGAGCGCCTTGGCAAGCCAGAGCGCACGACGTTCACCGTCGATCATATGTTCTACAGTCTCATCCACCGGCTCATCATCGGAAGGGATAAATTCCATTCGCTCCGCGGAGGCCTCGCCTTCATCGCGCATCGGCGCGTTAAGGGAGAGGTCAGGTCCGGACAGCCTCGCATCCATCATCGCCACATCGGCTGGTGAAACACCGAGGAGCTTGGCTGCCTCTTCATGGATCTCACCAGAGGTTCCCATACTTTTCTGCAGCTTTGCCCGCAGACGACGAAACTTGAAGAAAAGCGCCTTCTGGGCTGAGCTCGTTCCGCCACGCACGATCGACCAGTTGCGAAGGACATAGTCCTGCATCGAGGCGCGTATCCACCATGTCGCATATGTTGAAAAACGCACACCGCGTTCGGGGTCAAACCGGGCTGCCGCCTCCAGAAGCCCGATATGGCCTTCCTGTATGAGATCAGCCATTGGCAGCCCGAAATTTCGAAACCGGGCGGCCATCGCGATGACCAGCCGCATGTGAGCCACGGTCAGTTGATGCAGCGCCTGCTGATCATTAGTTCTTGACCAGCGTTTCGCCAGGTCCTGCTCTTCTTCCAGCGCCAGATACGGCGCCTTCATCGCCTTTTCGATCAGTTTGCGTTCCGCCCGGTCTTGCATCATGCACTCCCGCGTTACCGGCCCGCCACCTTCGACAGAAGGATCGCGAGCCACCAAGCCCACACGCATTGGCCTCGCCCATGCGCTGTTCGATCATTCAGAGCATTCTCGACGCCCCGATCGAACATACGCGGCCGCGCCAAAGGCGGACGTCTCGCGAACTCTGCAAAGCCACTTTAAGGAACGTCGCAAACGGGGCTCCTCAGCCCCAACAACGAGACATCACTTAAAGTAACGAGTCGGAAACAGAAAAAGTTCCAACGGGGAACGGGATGAAGCCGGACAACAAAAAACCCGGCTGAAAAGCCGGGCTCTTTGAAAACAGTCCGAGAGAGGCGTTTATGCCGCCTCGTCCTTCTCGGCTTCCTCATTGTCGGCCTTCGCGCCCCGGCGCGGGCCTTTGTTGAGGTTTGTCTCGATCAGGCGCACAGCCTCTGTCTCCGACATACGGTTGACGGCCGCGATCTCGCGCGCCATGCGGTCGAGCGCGGCTTCATAAAGCTGACGCTCCGAATAGGACTGCTCCGGCTGATTGTCGGCACGATAAAGATCACGCACGACTTCCGAAATAGAGATCAGGTCACCCGAATTGATCTTTGCATCATATTCCTGGGCGCGGCGCGACCACATGGTGCGCTTGACGCGGGCACGGCCCTGAACAACCTTGAGCGCACGATCGACATAATCAGTCTCGGAAAGCTTGCGCATGCCAATTGACGTCGCCTTGGCCACCGGCACCTTGAGGCGCATCTTGTCCTTTTGAAAATCGATGACGAACAATTCCAGCTTGTGACCGGCGACTTCCTGCTCTTCGATCGTAACGATCTGCCCGACGCCGTGCGCCGGATACACGATATACTCGCCAGTCTTGAAGCCCTGACGCTGCGCCGATTTCTTCTGCTGGGTGGTCATCCGCCTAACACTCCTGTTCTAGTGGGGCATGCAGATACCGCCTCGCCTCGACGATACCCCGTGCCCATACGCCTGCCGGCTTCTCGGACGCATGACAGATTTCAAGCTCTGGGAAATGGTGACAGCCCCTGTACCGCAGGCCCGCCACGCAAACCAATACACCCTGACCCAGATAGCCCCGGTCCGGATTTTGAGCCCCACCTTTCAGTGATTAGTCTGTGTGCGCCATCAAAAGACGTGTTGTCACCGGCATGATTTTACGAAGCTACCACAAAAAGCCGAAAGAATCAAGAATTTGACGCATGTGCGAAGATGTCGCGGCAGAATCCTGCGCGACCGCCCCGTCTTTCAGCGTTATGCCCCACGGACGAAAAGTGGGCTCAATCTCCTTCGCCAGGCTCCGGCGAAAAGTACTGCTCCAGCTTGTTTTCGACACCGTCGAATTCCTTGGCGTCTGCCGGAGGTTCTTTCTTGGCAGTGATATTGGGCCATTTTTCGGCATACTCGGAATTGAGCTGAAGCCAGCTATCCAGACCCGGCTCAGTGTCGGGCTTGATCGCCTCTGCCGGGCACTCCGGCTCACAGACGCCGCAATCGATGCACTCATCCGGGTGAATGACGAGCATGTTCTCGCCCTCATAGAAACAGTCCACCGGACAGACTTCTATACAGTCCATGTACTTGCACTTGATGCAATTGTCGGTGACGATATAGGTCATTGGTGCTCTCGGCTGACAGCTTCTTCGAATGTCGAGAGGTGAGGTATCGCCTTTGAAGGGCCGTTGCAAGGCCCGTTATTGCGCGGCAATCGTCGCAGGCGAAATCCCATTCCAGCTTCGCAGAACTCGTTCGGGCCTCATCCGTCGTCACGCCAGCGATCCAGCGCGCGACGCTCCTTCTTCGTCGGGCGACCGGCTCCGGTGTCGCGCTTTGGCGGCAGCGTCGCGGCCACGATCTCTTTCGGCGGAGCGGGCGGTGTCATATCCTCGTAGAGCATACGCGCCTCTTCCGCAGGACCACGGCGCGTACCAGGCGCCAGAACCCGGTAGACAAGGATGCGGCGGTCAAGAGAGATCGTGAGCACATCACCCACCTTGATCTGGTAAGCAGCCTGCTCGATCTTGTTACGATTGACCCGGACGCGTCCCGCCTGTGCGAGCTTGGCGGCGAGTGAGCGTGATTTCACCACCCGCGCAAAGAACAGCCACTTGTCGATGCGCTGCCGTT
The DNA here is from genome assembly GCF_045011005.1 of Nitratireductor sp. L15S-10. Lineage (NCBI taxonomy): Bacteria > Pseudomonadati > Pseudomonadota > Alphaproteobacteria > Hyphomicrobiales > Phyllobacteriaceae > Nitratireductor > Nitratireductor sp. L15S-10. The sequence continues at coordinate 781,207 of NZ_CP120674.1, read as the reverse complement.
CTAAAGCCGTCCCGATCATTGCATGGCGCTACTTTTTCAACTGGTCCTTCAGGGCAGCGAGCTTGGCAAAGGGCGAATCCGGATCGATCCGGGCCGGCCGCTCCTCGCGCGGACGGTGAGGCGCGCCCTTGCGCTTGAAGCCTGGCTTGTCACCGTCCTTGCGTGGGGGCTTGCCGCGCTTCTGCGCACCGTCACGTTCCTGACGCCCACGCCCCTGCTGACGCGGATTTCCCTTGCCCGCACCATGACGTTTGCGCCCGTCAAAACGCGCCTGCCGCCAGATGATGACAGGTTTGGGCTCTTCTTCCTCGCCGGCTGCACCGGATGCACCTGCATCCGGGGCTTCTGAAGCAGGTTCTTCATCCTTCCCGGCGTTTTCTGCATCCGGCTCGGCGTTTTCTGCATCCGGCTTGCTGGGATCTGCGGCCGGTGCCGCGTTTTCCACCGGGGCCTCCACCGCGTCTGCTGCGGCTGCGCCATCCACATCCGGTTCGGCAGTCTCTTTGTGCGCAGCTGTGTCGGAGCCTTCGGCGACTGGTTCGACGGCACCATCGCTCTGGGCTTTCTGCGCCGTTTCGGTCTGCGAAGCCGTCTCGTCCAGAGCCTTCAGATGCGCAGCCACCTCATCCGCGGGCTTTGGCTCTCCCCGATAACCCAGCCCCTTGAGGATCGCTTCCATATCATCAGCGGTCGCGCCAAGAATCGACATCATCGCCGGTGTGACCACAAAGGCACCCCCGTCATAGCCGCCTTCAGGGCGCGCGCCTGCTCCCGGCTTCCAGGAAAGCGCGGGACGAATCAGATCCGCGAGGCGTTCGAGAATGTCGACACGCACCGCGCGGCGCCCAAGATTGCGATAGCCCGCGAGCCCGTAGAAGGCTTTCTCAAAAGTCGGATCGGTAACGATGGAGGTGCGTCCCGCGGCGAGCGCATTCACGACATCTCCATAGCCCGGCTTGTCCTTGGCATCGTTTATAAGCGCCCACAGAAGCGTCAGAAGGCCGGCAGGTGCGGGTTTGATCAGCGCAGGAACAAAGATGTGGTAGGCGCCAAAGCGGACACCGAGGCGGCGCAGCGAAGCGCGCGCATCCTGATCAAGAGCACGGACATCTTCGGCCACGTTGCGTCGATTGAGCACGCCGAAGTTCTCTGCAAGCTGGAAGGCGATGCCGCGTGCCATTCCCGAGAGACTTTCAGTGTTTCGAAGGTCCACCAGAGGCTTGAGAAGCGACTCGATCTGATATGACACAAAGCGCTCGGCGCGCGCAGCAACCTTGTCGCGTGCCGGCCCGGTAAGCTGCTCGTCTGCCAGAAGCACAACACGCGGTTTCAAAGCATCGTCGCCAGCCACGAGCGTACCGACAGGCTGCCCGAGCCAGCGCAGCAGGCCATCGGAATCGAGCGCCAGATCTCCATTGCCTGACGAAGCAAAACGCTCGGCCCGGGTTTCAAACTCGGCTGCGAGCGCTTTTTGCGCGGCTGCCTTGACGGCTCGCGCGTCTTCGCCTTCCGCCGAACGGTCGGCAGTAAAGCGGAACCCTAGCATCTCACCAACATGGTGCCCCTCGACAAGGACTTCGCCAACGGGGCTGATTTCTGCTTCCGGCATTGCATTCTCTCTCAGGCGCTTCATGAGCACGGAAGTCCTGCGGTCCACAAAGCGTTTCGTCAATCGCTCATGCAGCGCATCGGACAAACTGTCCTCAATCTCTCGTGTTTTTTCTTGCCAGTGTGTCGCGTTGGCCAACCATCCGGGCCGATGCGAAACAAATGTCCATGTACGGATCTGCGCGATCCGCTGCGATAAAGTATCGATGTCCCCCTCGGTGGACGAGGCGCGTTTGACCTGTTCAGCCATATAGTCTTCATCGACATGGCCCATTCGCGCCAGATCAGAAAAGACTGCACCAACAATTTCTGCGTGCTGGGCCGGTGCAATGCGCCGGTAATCGGGGAGCACGCAGGCTTCCCACAGAAGGCCGACACGTTCGCGCCCGTTCGCCAGCTTGCGAATGTCCTCATCTCGCGACAGGAATTCGAGCACTTTGGCATCCGCGGCAGGCAGCGCGCGGGTGAGCCCCTCGACCGGAGGCGGCATATCAAGTGAGGCTCTGAGCGCGTCGATGCTTGAAAAGTCGAACGCTGCAGTACGCCATTGCAGCACCTTGACCGGATCGAATTCATGCGCCTCGATGCGATGGACGAGTTCATCGGCAAGCGGATCCACCTGGCCTGTCACACCAAACGTGCCGTCGCGCAAATGTCGGCCTGCACGACCGGCGATCTGGCCGAGCTCTGCCGGATTGAGGTCGCGATACTGGAAACCATCGAACTTGCGGTTCTGCGCAAACGCTACGTGGTCGACATCGAGGTTGAGCCCCATGCCGATCGCATCCGTGGCGACAAGGTAATCGACGTCGCCAGACTGGTAGAGTGCCACCTGAGCATTTCGTGTGCGCGGGCTCAACGCGCCAAGCACCACGGCGACACCGCCACGCTGACGACGGATCAACTCGCCGATCGCGTAAACCTCGTCTGAGGAGAACGCGACAATGGCCGAGCGGCGCGGTAGCCGCGTGATCTTGCGCGAACCGGAATAGGTAAGCACCGACATGCGCGGCCGCGTGATGACGGAAAGGCCCGGCAGAAGCTTTTCCAGGATGCCGCGCATCGTGCCGGCACCCAGCAGCAGCGTTTCCTCGCGTCCGCGCAGATGCAGGATACGGTCGGTAAAGATATGCCCACGCTCGAGATCAGCGGCAAGCTGCACTTCGTCGATGGCGACAAAGGCCACATCCGCCTCGCGCGGCATGGCCTCCACCGTGCACACGGAAAAGCGCGCTCCAGGTGGCGATATTTTTTCCTCGCCGGTAATCAGCGCCACATGCTGCTCGCCCACCTTGGCAACAACCCGCGTGTAAACCTCGCGTGCCAAAAGGCGCAGCGGCAGACCGATGATACCGCTCGAGTGCGCCACCATGCGCTCGATGGCGAGATGCGTCTTGCCCGTATTGGTAGGGCCGAGGATGGCTGTGACGTTGCGCCCCGATAGTGACCGGGGACTGGCGTTCTGATTCTGGAAATTCATAGGCCCGAAAAGCCGTCTACCTCAGCGAGAAAAGGCGGAAACACCGGTTAGCACGCTTTACCTCTCCATTCCAAGGCAAGACTGCCACTCCGCCGACAAAGCCTGCCAAAACAACCTGAAGATCAATGTGTCCGTTAAGGTTTGGAACGAGTCTGGAACGAATCAGCGACGAATCACTGACTTTGAACGTTTCCTGTTTTGTTCACCCCCACATGCTGTACATCCCAGAGCGTACGGACCTAGATGCTGAATCAGCGTACCACCGAATGAACATGAATCGGGCAGCGAGCGTTAACTTTTGAACGCACGTCACAAAACCGCTCTTCTCAACTTCGACCAACCATAAGATTTTGTTAGAGAAATTTGCTGATCCGTTAACCGGGGCTCGACGCATTAATGAGCGGCGAGTTAACACTTCGACCAAACCCGGAACGAATCGGCGACGAATCAGTGATATCGGAATGTTCCCGATACGTTCACCACTACATCTGGTGTTTTCCACACCCTGTCGACAGATAACAAACAGCTTATCCACAGGCCGGATCCAACAGGATGAAAGCCTCGTTAACCAAATTGCTTCAAATTGATACAGAATCGATCAAAGCGCGACGCCGCTTTTTCTCCACAGCACCCGGGAAGCCAGGCGCACGTCGCGCTTTTTTTCTTCAGACGAAGTATTGTCCGCCATTGACGGTCAATGTCGATCCGGTCACGAAGCCGGCATCGTCCGAGGCCAGAAACAGCACAGACCGTGCGATCTCTGACGCTTCGCCCAGCCGCCCCACCGGGATCTGGGCGATGATTTTCTCGCGCACCGCTTCCGGCACAGCCATCACCATGTCCGTGGCGATATATCCCGGGCAGATAGCATTTACCGTCACGTTGAAACGCGCCCCCTCCTGGGCGAGCGCCTTGGTGAAGCCGATTTCGCCTGCTTTTGCGGCCGAGTAATTGGCCTGCCCCATCTGGCCCTTCTGACCGTTGATGGAAGATATGTTGATGATCCGGCCGAACCCGCGCGAACGCATGCCAGCAAAAACCTGATGCGTCATGTTGAAGACGCCATTGAGATTGACATCGACAACCGCGCGCCAGTCTTCCACCGTCATCTTGTGAAACATCACGTCGCGGGTGATCCCGGCATTGTTTATCAGAATATCCACCGGCCCGAGATCGGCCTCGATCTTAGCAACACCCTCGGCACAGGCGTCATAGTCGGCAATCGACCACTTATAGGCAGCAATGCCGGTATCCCCGGTGAACCGTGCCGCCGCCTCGTCATTGCCCGCATAATTTGCCGCGACCCGGTAGCCCGCATCCTTCAGGGCTGTTGCTATTGCCGCGCCGATGCCACGGGTTCCACCGGTAACAAGTGCCGTTTTCATGCAGGTCGCCTCCCTGAAAATGAACTGTCCCCGCCGCCTTCGCCCATTGTGCCTGAGCGATAAGCCGGCTGACGCGCGGCGTCTCCCGCCGCGTGCCGGCAAAGAACCTACAGCGCTTCCACACACATGGCGACGCCCATTCCACCGCCGATGCAAAGCGTGGCAAGGCCCTTCCTGGCGCCACGACGCCGCATCTCGAAAGCAAGCGTGTTGAAAATGCGGGTTCCTGAAGCCCCGATCGGATGACCGATGGCAATCGCCCCGCCATTCACGTTCACGATCTCCGGGTTCCATCCCATATCCTTGTTGACGGCACAGGCCTGTGCGGCAAAAGCCTCATTGGCTTCGACCAGGTCGAGGTCTTCCGCCTTCCAGCCGGCCTTTTCCAGCGCGCGACGCGACGCGGGGATCGGCCCTGTGCCCATGATCGCCGGATCGACCCCTGCCGTTGCCCAGGAGGCGATACGCGCCAGCGGTGTCAGGCCACGGCGCTCCGCCTCGCTTTCGCGCATCAGAACGACCGCGGCGGCACCGTCATTGATGCCTGATGCATTGGCCGCCGTCACGGTGCCCTCCTTGTCAAAGGCCGGACGCAGCTTCTGCATACCCTCAAGGGTCGCGCCATGACGGATATATTCATCCTCGGAAACGACCGTCTCGCCCTTGCGGCTCTTCACCGTCACCGGCACGATCTCGTCCTTGAAACGGCCAGCCTTCTGAGCGGCCTCCGCCTTGTTCTGAGATGCCAGCGCGAACGCGTCCTGCTCGTCACGCGTGATCTGAAACTGCCGCGCCACATTCTCCGCCGTGATGCCCATATGATAGCCGTTGAAGGCATCCCAGAGACCGTCGCGGATCATCGTGTCGATCATGGCATAATCGCCCATCTTCACACCGGCGCGCAGATAGGCGCAATGGGGCGAGAGCGTCATGGATTCCTGCCCGCCGGCAACAATGATGTCGGCATCGCCGGTGGCGATCTGCTGCATGCCGATGGCGATGGTGCGCAGGCCCGAACCGCAGACCTGGTTGAGCACCCAGGCGGTCGTCTCCTTCGGTAGGCCAGCGGCGATCGACGCCTGGCGCGCGGGGTTCTGGCCCTGTCCCGCCGTCAACACCTGACCGAGTATCACCTCGTTCACCTCTTCCGGCGCCACTCCGGCGCGCGAAAGCGCTTCACGAATGGCCGTGGCACCCAATTCGTGGGCCGGAACGGTGGCAAACGATCCGTTGAAGGAACCGACCGGTGTCCGAGCGGCGCTGGCGACGACGATGGCTTCAGCTGTCGACATGAAGGTTTCTCCCTTGAAAAGGCGATACGTATAAATGCGCAGTCCCTGCAACGGACTGACCTTATCCGCATTTGTCGCGGCTAATAAGTGCCGAGTCAAACGGTTGTGTGCAGCGCAACAACTCTTGCGCGTCGCCGAAGATAAGCGGCTGCGTCTTCGCCACTGCGAAAACCGCTTTCATTCGACCGGATTTTGCGCATATCCTGCCCCTGGTCCTTGAATCCAGGGCATCGTTATTCCAGGTCGACGGAAGAGACGACCGGACGCGACGCCATAGACACCGTGCTACGGGGAGGTCAGTAATGCCAGCCAAGGACGACCCGATCGTCATCAAGAAATACGCCAATCGCCGTCTCTACAATACCGGCACCAGCACCTATGTGACGCTGGAAGATCTCGCCGAAATGGTGAAGCGCGATGAAAATTTCGTCGTCCAGGACGCCAAGTCCGGCGACGACATCACCCATTCGGTTCTGACGCAGATCATTTTTGAACTGGAAAATGACCGCAACGGACAGAACATGCTGCCCGTATCCTTTTTGCGCCAGCTCATCGCGTTTTATGGCGATCAGATGCAGATGGTTGTTCCAAGCTTCCTGGAACAATCCATGATGGCCTTCTCGAAAGAGCAGGAGCGCATGCGCGAGCAGATGAACAAGGCTTTTGGGACGTCGTCCATGGACATGATGGGCATGTCCGCTCCGATGAAAATGGTGGAAGAGCAGACGCGCCGCAACATCGAGATGTTTCAGAACGCGATGCGCATGTTCACACCGGTGCCCGGAGCTTCCGAGCAGCCCGCGGCAACAGACAGGGAAGCGGGCAATGACACACACCGCTCCGACGACCTGAAAGACTTACGGGAGCAGATCGCGGCGATGCAGCGCAAGATCGATTCAATGGGTGATTCCTGATCCAGAACACCTCCGCAGACCACCCCCCACTCTGGAATGCACGAAATGTCTGATCCCGTTCGCAACCGGCAGGCCATGCTTGAAGGCATGTCGCCGGTGCTGAGTGAGGGCGTCTATGTCTTCTGCAGCGTTAGACCGGATACCGCCGAGAAACTCCTCAAGGACGCCGTCGGAGCTTTCAAAGAGGAGGAGGGAACGACACTCGTCCTGAGCCTGGAACGTGCCGAAGCGCTTGGTTTCGATACAGACATGCCGATGCGCCGGATCGTCCTTAGCGTCTATTCGGCGCTAGACGGTGTGGGGCTAACCGCTTCCGTGGCCACGGCACTGGCAGAGGAAGACATTCCCTGCAATGTGATCGCCGCTTTTCATCACGACCATATCTTCGTGCCCGAGAAGCAGGCGGAAAAGGCCTTCTCGGTCCTTCTCAACGTTCAACAGCGCGCTGAGGCGAATGCGGTGAATGGGTAGCCCAAACAAAAAAGGCCAGTCAAAGACCGGCCTTTTTCGCAATCCACTGGAGAAAGTCGCTTATGCGTCCTTCGGCTCCAGAACCTGGCGACCGCGATACATGCCAGTCTTCAGGTCGATGTGGTGCGGACGACGCAGCTCGCCCGAGTTCTTGTCTTCGACATAGGTCGGTGCCTTGATGGCATCGGCCGAGCGGCGCATGCCGCGCTTCGAAGGCGTCGTTTTCCTTTTTGGTACAGCCATTGTCCTGCTCCGCTAATCGGTCAAAGGCCGTTGCGGCCCCTTGATCCAGGGCCCAGCATCTCGGCCGGGAATTGGAAGTCGGCGTGCCTATACACCTCAAAACGGCCTTTGGCCAGTGGGTCGCAGCGCATTTTTTGGAGAATTGCCGCAATCAGGGTTTCAGACACCCCACATAACCGCCTGCCTTGCGCGCCCGCTGCTCGATATTTGCAGCGAGCCTGTTGAGACCGCCGGACGGCTTTGCCGGATTGCGCTCCAGCGGATTGGGCAACGTCACCGCCAGCAGCGCGGCCTGACGACGAGTAAGCTCGGAAGCCCGCCGCCCGAAGTAATGCTGCGCCGCAGCCTCCGCGCCGTAAATGTTTGGGCCCCATTCGACAATGTTCAGATAAATTTCGAGGATACGTCGCTTGGAAAGGACAAGATCGAGATAAACCGCCAGCGGAAGCTCCAGACCTTTGCGCAGGAAGGAGCGACCCTGCCAGAGATAGAGGTTCTTCACGGTCTGCATCGGTATGGTGGAGGCTCCACGCGCCTTTTCGCCCGACAGCGCATCATTGATGACGAGGTTCAACGCGGCCCAGTCGATCCCGTCATGCGCACAGAACTGCCCGTCCTCCGACATGACAACAGAATACTGGATCAGCGTTCCCATTTTATCGAGTGAGGTCCAGCGGCGGTCATATCCTTCAAGCGTTGCCAGATCGCGCATCATCAAAGTGGAAAGAGGGTGAACAAACGGGACCTTGTAAAGAAGCGTCAGTCCCGCCGGTATCAAGGCCAGAACGACGACGATGGTCACGACATGGCGCAAAAACCATCTTCTCCAGCCACGCGCGGGTCCCGGCCGCGTTTTACCGCTGCGGCCACGACGCCGACTGCCCATGGTCGACGACTTTTTTTCCGGATCGACTGTCGGGCCGCTCAATCCTGTTTCCCCGTATCAGAGACGCCATAAAACTGCTTTTCGCATAACGCTCCAATGCCTGCGGCGCAATGGCACCTACAAACGGACTTGACCCCGGCGCCCATTAACGGCATCGCTCCGGACATGGAAGAGACACCCACCCTCCCCTTCGAGGTTAAACTGGCCGCCGGCGCGAACCTGGTGGAGAAGACCCTGCGCGACCTGCTCGGCACCCGGCCGCTCGAAGGCGAATTACATCGACCCGAACGGCTGCTGATGGCCATGCGCCATGGTGTTTTGAATGGCGGCAAACGCTTGCGGCCTTTCCTCGTACTCGAGACTGCCGCGCTGTTCGATGCGAGCAACCAGAGTGCTGCACTTCGCGTGGCGGCAGCGCTGGAATGCGTGCACTGTTACTCTCTCGTCCATGACGACCTGCCCGCAATGGACGATGACGACCTGCGCCGGGGCCAGCCGACGGTGCATCGCGCTTTCGACGAAGCAGCCGCAATCCTGGCCGGCGACAGTCTTCTGACATTCGCTTTCGACATCATCAGCGCCGCGGAGACGGAACTATCCACCGAGGCAAAGCTCACGCTTGTCAATCGGCTGGCACGCGCCGCTGGCATGGGTGGCATGGCCGGAGGGCAGGCGCTGGATCTGGCTGCCGAAGGCTCGAGCCTCAGCGAAGAAGAAATACTCCTCCTCCAGTCCATGAAGACTGGCGCCCTCATCCGCTTTGCCTGCGAGGCCGGCGGCGTGGTGGGTGGCGCTCAACCCGCGGAGACAGAACGTCTCGGTGAGTTTGGATCCGCCATCGGCCTGGCTTTTCAGTTGGCCGACGATCTTCTCGACCTCACATCGAACAGCGAAACAATGGGCAAGGCGACCGGCAAAGACGCTGCTGCTGGCAAGGCCACTTTGGCAAGTCTGCATGGAGTCGAGTGGACACGTCGTCAACTCAATGGTCTTGTCGCCCAGGCCGAGGATATTCTGGACCCGTTCGGCGAACGTGCCGAGACCCTGCGGCAGGCAGCCCGTTTCGTGGCTGACCGGCAGAAATAACACTGAAGCCGCCCAGTTTTTGCTTAGAGACACGCGGCAGCACAAGCCGTTTTGCTGTTCTGTTCTTCAAACGTGACCGCGCATTCATATTCGCAGGTCACGAGGGCATGTAAAAGCTCATTCTTTTAGCGTTAATCACGCATTAATCAGGATGCTCAATTCTTACGGGAAATGGGGACGTCTTGGGAATAGCAATGCCTACCCTGGGGACACAACAATATATGCGCGGACGCCTGTTCGTGCTCCTGGCCGGTTTTGTCATCGCTGTTGCCATGGGAACCGGATTCTTGCTGTGGCAAACGCAGACCACCAAGAACCAGGTACGTTTCGGCGCATTCATCAGTCACATGGCGGACGCCACCAATGATGTAATTCATAACGCGCTGCGGCTTGAGCAGGCCGAGCTTCTTACCAGCGGCGATGCGGCTGAGACCGAAGCGAGCCACAACGAGCTCGAGATGGCGCTGACGCGATTGAACGCCGCCTATCAGGCGCTCGAATTCGCAATAAGCGGTGAAGTGACCACGCTCGAAAGCCAGCGCCTGACCAATCTTCAGGGTGGCCTGGAATCAGATGCACCCGTCCCGCAGGCGATGCCGGTCGCCACGGACATCACGGGCCATGCCGTCCCGGCTTCTGTGCGGCGTATCTGGCTTGGGCAGAATGAAGAGGCCGCGCTCCGCACGCAGATTCGCGACATCATCTCACTCGCCAACAGGCTTGAGGTGTTTACCGACTATGACAACGCCACGGCACGTCGCGTTTTCAAACAGCTTCAGACACTTGCCAACACCCAGGTGCGCCCGGAACTAAAACGCATTTCCGACCTTCTCAACGCGGGGATGATTGAAAGCCATGGCACGCTCCAATGGGGTCTATTTGGCGTCGCCGTGGCCATGGTGACAGCGAGCCTCATCCTCGCGCTCCGGATTTTTGAGCCTATGATCCGTCGGATATCGAAGGCCCATCAGGATCTGCACAGCGCGAATATCTCGCTTGCAGCCGAAAAGATAAAGGCGCAGTCGGCCGATCGCACGAAATCGGAATTCCTGGCTAACATGAGCCATGAAATCCGCACGCCAATGAACGGTGTCATGGGCATGGCAGAACTGCTGGCGCGCACCAATCTCGACCAGCGACAGGCGATGTTCGTCGACGTGATTGTCAAATCGGGCACCGCTCTTTTGACCATCATCAACGACATTCTCGATTTCTCGAAGATCGATGCCGGCCAGTTGAAGCTGGACGAAGCGCCGTTCAGGCTTGGCGAGGCAATTGAAGATGTGGCGGCTCTTGTTTCCTCGCGCGTGGCCGAAAAAGACCTGGAGCTCATTGTTCGTGTCGATCCGGAGCTCCCTGCCTCATTCATCGGCGATGTGGGCCGGTTCCGTCAGATCGCCACAAACCTGGTCGGCAACGCCGTGAAATTCACCGAGCGCGGTCATGTCCTGATCGATGTTTCGGGAAAATCGGACGGGGAAACCACCCAGGTCACGGTTCGGGTGGAAGATACCGGCATCGGCATTCCTCAAGAAAAGTTGAACGTGGTCTTCGACAAGTTCGCTCAGGTCGATTCATCGTCCACCCGCCGCCATGAAGGGACAGGACTGGGTCTGGCCATCGCCGTAAAGCTGGCCGAACTGATGGGAGGCTCGATCGAAGCGACGAGCGAGGTGGGCAAAGGTTCCACATTTACCTTCACTGTGCCGTTTGCTGTGGACACGGCCAATGCCGTCCAGGCAACCGCGCCGGTGGATGTTTCGGGAGCACGCGTGTTTGTCATCGATGACAATCCGATCAACCGCGAGATTTTGCTGGAGCAACTGAACAGCTGGGGCTTTGAGTGCGCGGCGGCGGAAAGCGGCGCCGTCGGCCTCGCCTTCCTTCAGCGCTCCGCTCAACTTGATGCACGAGTGGATTGTGTCATCCTCGACTACCAGATGCCGGAAATGAATGGCGCTGATGTCGCCAGGAAAATCAAGGCCGACCCGGCGCTCACCGGCATTCCGCTCGTTCTACTCACATCAGTCGACCAGACCGATACGGCGCGCCTCATGAGCGAATGCGGGATCGCCGCTCATCTGAACAAGCCCACACGCGCCTCCATGCTTCTGGAAACGCTGGTTTCTGTGATGCAGGTGAGCCGCGCTCTTCCTGCACGGGACAACGCCGAAACTCCGAACCAGGCCAAACCGATTCAGATCCATGCTTCAACCCCCCTGGAGCGGGGTCTCTCTGGATCGCGCGGCATCAACGGGCCGCTCGATGTTCTGGTAGCCGAGGACAACGAAGTGAACCAGCTTGTTTTCAGTCAGATTCTCGATGGGATGGGTCTGAAATACAGGATTGCGGCCAATGGCAAGACGGCAGTCGAAATGCTGCGCACACTGAAACCCGGACTGGTTCTCATGGACGTCTCGATGCCGGAGATGAACGGCTATGAGGCGACGGCTGCGATCCGGGAACTGGAAGCCGCCAACGGCACGCACACGCCGATCATCGGCATCACCGCACATGCCTTGAGGGGCGACAGGGAGAAGTGTCTGGGTGCCGGCATGGACGATTACCTGCCCAAGCCGATTTCCCCCCAGAAACTCGCCGACAAGATCACTCACTGGCGAAACAGCGCTCAGCGACTTTCGGAGAGCGCCTGACATAGGCCCGCAGAGACCCGCAGAGGCTGACTTCAGGGTTCTGGCCTTCAAAGGTTTTCCTGCTGGATACGCCCTGACGCGTGGATGCAAACGATATCGAGGCGCTCAGACCCCACATTGGCGAAGCTGTGCGGTGTATCGGCCGGAACCACAACGATATCTCCCGCATGCGCCCTCACCGTTTCGCCGTTCACCGTGAACTCGGCTTCGCCCGAATGCAGAACCCAGGTTTCCGAATAGGGATGCTTGTGCAGACCGGTTGCATGGCCGGGCGGGCTGTTCATGACGAACATGGAAACCTGCCCGCCATATGGCTCCCCCTCAAAGGTCACCGTGCCCTTGGGGCTCGGCTTCTGCTCAGAACGGCGAATGATCTCGAACATTGCGGTTGCTCCCTTCTTCCTCAAAATACCCTTCGCGACACCGGGCGCTGAATATCTTTGCGCAAAGATAGTTGCAATATATCTTAACGTCAAGATATATAATGGACCCTTGATACCCGCAGACGATCAGGAGCCTTCATGAGCATAGAAAAAACCGGGGCGGATCATGTCGATCGCCTGCGAGCGCAATGGGCACGCGAGCTTCCCGATCTGGACACGAGCCCCATGAGCATTCTCGGCCGCATCTACCGGCTATCAATACTCGTTCGACCCGGTATCGAGGAAACCTTCGCCGCCTTTGGCCTTGATCGGGGCGAGTTCGACGTTATTGCCACACTGCGCCGCGCCGGAGCGCCCTACCGCCTGACGCCAACCGAACTCTACAGATCCCTAATGATCACTTCGGGTGGCCTGACACACAGGTTGAAACGGCTCGAAAAGGCAGGTTTGGTCAAGCGCGCGCCCTCCCCTGAAGACGGGCGCAGCATGATGGTTGAGCTGACATCCGCAGGCAAAACCCGCGCCGAGGAGGCGTTCAGGGCCGACATGGCCAGCGAGCTTGCACTTTTTGCCGCGATGCCCCAGGCGCGCCGCGAGCTACTTGAGGAGCTGCTGCGAGAACTGACCCATACGGTGATGTCATCCCTGGCTGATCGGCAAAAAGTGACGTGCTATTCCGCTGTCTCGCGAGGACCGAAACGCTTTTCGATGTAGTCTGCGACCATTTTTTCAAACTCTGCCGCGATGTTCTCGCCCCGCAGCGTTGCTGCCTTCTTGCCATCCACAAACACCGGGGCAGCCGGCGTTTCTCCTGTACCGGGCAATGAGATACCGATGTCGGCATGCTTGGATTCACCGGGCCCATTGACGATACACCCCATTACCGCAACCTTGAGGCTCTCCACACCGGGGTATTTCTTGCGCCATACCGGCATGTTCTTGCGCAGATCGCCCTCGATCTTCTGGGCGAGCTCCTGAAAGACGGTCGATGTCGTCCGGCCGCAGCCGGGGCACGCCGCAACAACCGGCAGGAACTGGCGGAATCCCATCGTCTGCAGAAGCTCCTGCGCCACCTGTACTTCACGGGTGCGGTCGCCGCCTGGCTCCGGCGTCAGGGAAATGCGGATCGTATCGCCAATACCCTGCTGCAGCAGGATGCCCATCGCGGCTGATGAGGCGACGATGCCCTTCGTGCCCATCCCGGCTTCGGTCAGCCCCAGATGCAGCGAATGATTGGAGCGTCGTGCAAGCTCGGTATAGACGGCGATCAGGTCCTGCACCTGGCTGACCTTGGCCGAGAGAATGATGCGATCGCGGCCGAGCCCGATTTCCTCCGCAAGCTCGGCCGACAGAAGCGCCGACTGCACAATGGCTTCGCGCGTCACTTCCTGAGCGGTCATGGGCGAGCCGTTGTTCTGGTTCTCGTCCATCAGGCGCGTCAACAACTCCTGATCGAGAGAGCCCCAGTTGACGCCAATACGCACCGGCTTGTCATACTTGATCGCCGTTTCGATGATTGCCGCGAACTGACGGTCCTTCTTGTCCTTGAAACCGACATTGCCCGGGTTGATGCGGTATTTGGCCAAAGCCTCGGCGCATGCGGGATGATCGGCCAGAAGCTTGTGGCCGATGTAATGAAAATCCCCCACGAGTGGCACAAAAATACCCACCCGCTCCAGCCGCTCACGAATACGTGGCACGGCAGCGGCCGCCTCATCGCGGTCAACGGTAACACGCACCAGTTCAGAACCGGCGCGATGAAGAGCGGCAATCTGCGCGACCGTGCGGTCCACATCCGCCGTGTCCGTGTTTGTCATGGACTGGACGACCACGGGTGCGTCCCCACCGACAATCACATTGCCCACGGCAACACCCACGGCCTCGCGCCGCGGAAATGGTGAAGAGAAATAGCCGCTCACAGATTTGCTGGCCGTGAATGTTCCGGTCATGGGGGAACTGTCCCGTTTTCAGCCGTATCGGGCTTGAGGTGGCCGAGACAGGCCGGAATGTCAATGGCGCAGAAGTGCATTTGCGCAGATCGCCTCGCTTGACAGCGTCTCCATCCATCGCTTTGCTGCAATGCAACAACACTCCTTTTTCCAGCTTCAACAAAAGGCCATGCCATGCAGGAAGAACCGGGCAAGCAAAATCGGACGGCTGTTATCACCGGTTCAACCTCGGGCATCGGCCTCGGGGCCGCCAAAGCACTGGCAGCCAACGGCTGCAACGTCGTGCTAAACTCGTTTACAGACAGCCCCGAGGACCATGCTGTTGCGAAAAAGCTTGCCGATGATCACGGCGTGGAAGCAGCCTATGTGAGCGCCGACATGTCCGACCCGAATGCCTGCCGCATGCTGATCGATGAGGCGGCGCAACGCTTCGGACGCCTCGACATACTCGTCAACAATGCCGGCATCCAGCATGTCGCCGCTGTCGAAGATTTTCCAGTCGAGAAATGGGATGCCATCCTGGCGATCAATCTTTCGTCATCCTTTCATACCACCGCAGCTGCGATCCCTCATATGAGGAAGGCAGGCTGCGGCCGCATCATAAACATCGCCTCGGCGCACGGCCTGCGCGCCTCGCCGTTCAAATCTGCCTATGTCGCCGCCAAGCATGGCGTGGTGGGCCTGACCAAGACAGTGGCTCTCGAACTCGCAGAGACCGGCATCACCTGCAACGCCATCTGCCCCGGTTACGTCCTGACACCTTTGGTGGAGGCGCAGATTCCCGACCAGATGAAGGTGCACGATATGGATCGTGAAACGGTGGTGCGCGAAGTGATGCTTGCCAGGCAGCCCACGCGGGAGTTTGTCACTGTCGAGGAACTGGGTGGTCTGGTCGTCTTTCTGTGTTCCGATCACGCATCGCAGATGACTGGCACGGCCCTGCCGATGGATGGCGGCTGGACGGCGCAATAGGACAAACGCAGATTTTAAGATACGACCCCGGCTCAACCGCGCCTGGGTTGCGCTGCGGCCATGGAAATCTCCAGAACCCGCACCAGTCGCCGCGCGCCGTCTATCGCCGGCTTGCCGCACAAACCGCGCATGCGCATGCCTTCAAGACCATCCAGCAGAATTTCCGCCAGCCCCCGGGCCGAAAGCCCCTGCCCCTCAAGGTCGGCATTTGTCCGCGATGCCTCATCCGCCACCGCTGCCTCGACAATGGCTGTCAGCCCATCGCGCCACTCGGCGATGATATCGGCGGCGATCTTGTTTTCCATGTCGAGAATTTCCTGTCCATGAGCCGACTGATCGATGGTCTCGATCAGCCCGAACAGGGCCCGGTCGAGTGCCGTCATCATTCGCTCGCCAAAGGTCCCCTCTTCGGCAAGCCCCTGCCGAGCTCCTTCCAGCGATTGCTCAAGAACGCATGCGCCGATGGCACGAAAAATATCTGCCTTGTTCCGAAACTGCAGGTAGAGCGCCGGCCGCGAAACATCTGCGGATCTGGCAATGTCATCCATTGTCGTTCGAGCGAAGCCATAGGCAAGAAACACCTTCATGGCGCCATCAAGGATGCGCTCCCGTTTGGGGTCATCGGTACATCGGGCAATCAAATTCATGGGTTGCACTTTCTTTCAACGACTATTGACAAAATAACGAATTTTGTCAATATGTCCCAACCTTCGCGCATCCAGCGCGCAAAGGGCGTTTTTATCTGCTCGCACTCTGGCACCGGGCCAACGTCCGTTGATGTCAGGAGTATTGGCCGTTCGGCTTTTGTAAAGCGTGCGTGTGCGATATATGAGCGTTCTTTTGCCGCAAGATACCGCGTCTTGCCCTTGCGGTTTGGCGTCTTGCCCTTGTGCTTGGCGAATTGAACTCTGCGCGGGCAGTCCCCATATCGGGTCGGTCCTTAGTCGACAGGCCGGCTCTATCGCATCGGAAAACGACATGCCGAAGATTAGGTTGCACAAACTTGCCGCGATTGCCGTGCTTGTCGCGACAGCCGCCTGGATCGCCACCGGGGAGTTTTCCTCTGTCGGTAGCGCCAGCGAAGAACCACAGACTGTGGCGCAAAGACCCGAAAACAAGCCGGCTGAAGCGCAGACGGTAACTGTTGCCACGCCACCGCGTATCGATCATTCAAGAACAATCCGCGTTTCGGGCAAGACCGCCGCTGACAAACGTTCGGCTCTGGCCCTGCGCGCTGGCGGCGTAGTCTCGGAGCTGCCGGTCTCCAAGGGCGACAGGGTATCCGCGGGCGACCTGATCCTGAGGCTCGAAACCGAAGGCAAAGAGGCTGCGGTGGAGACCGCGCGTCAGGTTTTGGCCCAGAGAGAGGCCGAGTCCGAAGCTGCTGCCCGCCTTGCCAAGTCCGGCAATCTTGCCCGCCTGCAGTTGGACAGCGCTCGCTCGGCGCTTGCCACCGCCCGTTCCCAGCTCGAGGCTGCTGAAGCCGATCTCGCACGCATTACCGTGCGCGCGCCCTTCGATGGCATTATTGACAAGGTCGACGTGGAGCTCGGCTCCTCTGCCATGCAGGGTCAGGAAGTTGCCACACTGATCAAGCTCGACCCAGTGATTGCCGTGGGCGAGGTCAGCGAACATGATCTTGGGTCTGTAGATGTCGGTGACAAGGCGGATGTTCGGTTGGTCGACGGCACGAAAGTCAGTGGTGAAGTCCGCTTCGTCAGCCGCGAGGCTTCGGAGCAGACCCGTACATTCCGCATCGAGGTAGCGATCCCCAATCAGGACGGCGATATTCCCGCCGGCATGACCGCGGAGATCAACATTCACGCCGAGCCGGTGGAGGCTGTCGCCTTACCGCGTTCTGTGGTCACCTTGAACGAGGATGGCGAGCTTGGCGTTCGCGCCGTCAATGAAGACAGCAAGGTTGTGTTCTATCCCATCGATCTGGTCGACGACACGCCTCGGGCTCTCTTCCTTGCCGGAATCCCGGCCGATGCTCAGGTGATCGTCGCCGGCCAGGATCTCGTGACCGAGGGTGATACGGTGAAGACAGAAATCGCCGATCAGAAGCTGATACGGGAACTGGCAGGCGTCCTCGCCTCCGAAATGACCGCCCGTTAAGACAGCCCACGGCGGCGGAGACCGGTTTTCGCCCAAAGGCTGCACAACAATGAAACAGAGCGCCTTCGGTATCAGGAGAAATACTGAAGCGCGCTGACGGGACAAGACAGGACCTGCCCGATGGACGTCGTCCGTATTGCAATTCAGAATGCCAGACTGACTTTATCCATCCTGCTCTTCTTCGTGGTTGCCGGATCACTGGCCTATATCAGTATCCCCAAGGAAGCCGAGCCGGATGTACCGATCCCGATCATCTATGTGAGTCTGACCTATCAGGGCATCTCACCAGAGGATTCGGAGCGGCTCTTGCTGCGGCCGATCGAGACCCGGCTCAAAAGCCTTGAGGGCGTCAAGGAAATGCGCTCCTCCGCATATCAGGGGGGCGGCTTTGTTCTCGTCGAGTTCCAGGCCGGCTACGACTTCTCCAATGCCATCGAGGACGTGCGCGCCAAGGTCGCCGACGCACGGCGCGAGCTGCCACAGGGGGCTGATGAGCCCTCGGTGCATGAAGTCAACATTTCAGAATTTCCCATTCTCGTCGTAACGCTTGCCGGCAATGTGCCCGAACGTGTTCTTTCCGCCGCAGCACGGGAGCTCCGAGACCGGATCGAAGAAATTCCTGGCGTGCTCGAAGGCACACTGCAGGGCTCGCGCGACGAACTGGTCGAGATTCTCATCGATCCGATGAAACTCTCTTCCTACGGCTTGCAACTCGACCAGATGATCAATGGCGTTAATGCCTCAAACAGTCTTGTCGCAGCCGGGTCGCTGGAAGGCGAGGCCGGACGCTATGCGGTCAAGGTGCCTTCGTTGATCGAGACTGTGGAAGATGTGGCCAATCTACCGATCGTTTCCAGCCCCGATGCCGTGGTGCGCGCGCGGGATCTGGCGGAAATCCGCTCCACTTTCAAGGATGCTGAAACGATCACCCGCCTGAACGGCAGAAACGCTATCGCCATCGAGGTCAAGAAGCGGGTAGGCGCAAATCTGGTTGATACGGTGGATGCTGTGAAGGCCGCCGCAACTGAATTCGAGAAAGTTACGGATGGCAACATCACCGTGTCCTACAGTCAGGACAAGTCGGTGATGATCCGTGACATGCTCAACGACCTGCAGAACCATGTCCTGATCGCGGTGATTCTGGTTTTCATCGTTGTCCTCTACACCCTCTCCGGGCGCGCTTCCCTGCTGATCGGCCTCGCCGTTCCCGCTTCCTTCCTGATGGGCATCTATGCTCTTTCGCTTGGAGGTTTCACCGTCAATATGGTCGTGCTGTTCAGCCTCATCCTGGCTGTCGGCATGCTGGTCGATGACGCCATCATCGTAACGGAGTTCGCCGAACGGCGCATGACCGAGGGCATGGACAAGGCGCAGGCCTTCGAGCTGGCAGCAAAACGCATGGCCGGCCCCGTCATTGCCGCCACCATGACCCGTATCGCTGCCTTCTCGCCCCTGCTTTTCTGGCCGGGCATTGTCGGCGAGTTCATGAAGTACCTGCCGATCACACTGATCGTGACGCTAAGCGCTTCGATGATCTATGCGTTGATATTCACCCCAACACTGGGTGCAATCTTCGCCAAGGCGCATGTACAGGAGGAGCAGAAGCCAGACGGGTGGTATATGGGGCTTGTAAAACAGGCCGTCCGCTTTCCCATAACGGTTCTGCTGCTCACGGTCGGCCTCCTGGGCGGCATCATCTATTCCTACTCGCAATACGGTGCCGGCGTTGAGTTCTTCCCCGATGTCGAGCCGGAATACGGTCTGATGTATGTGCACGCCCGTGGCAATCTTTCGCTTGAGGAGATGGACCGGCTGACAAAACCTGCCGAGGATAAGCTGCTCAACTGGCCAGGCATAGAGTCCGTCTATACACGCGTCGGCAAGACCCGTGGCGGCGGGCAGGACATTGACGAAGATGTCATCGGTGTCATCCAATACGAATTTATTGACTGGCGGGAGCGCGAGCCTGCAAGCAAGATCCTTGATGATCTGCGGCGTGAGCTTGCCGGCACCCCTGGTGTCGAAATCGAGGTCCGCGTACCCGAAGGCGGTCCTCCGACCGGTCAGCCGATCCAGGTTCGCCTTTCAGCTGCGGACCCGACAGACCTGAACAGCCATGCCGCGGAGGTCGCGCGGGCGATCGGAAACGTGCCGGGCGTGATCGACATATCTGACGGCCTCCCGCCACCCGGCATCGACTGGGCGATCAAGGTGGATCGCGCCAAGGCAGCGCAATACGGGATCAGCCCGGTGTCTGTCGGCACGGTGGTCCAGCTTGTGACCAACGGGTTGAAACTGTCAGAATACCGGCCCGCCGGTGTCGACGACGCTGTCGATATTCGCCTGCGCCTGCCCGAGGACCGGCGCACCCTCTCTGCCCTGGATCAGCTGCGGGTCCAGACATCACAGGGTCCGGTCCCAATCTCCAACTTCGTGTCACGCGAACCGGAACGCTCGACCGGCATTTTGAACCGCATCGACGGACAGCGCACCATCGTCGTCACAGCCAATGTCGCCAGCGGCTATCAGGTCTCGGCCGTCCAGGCCGAAGTCACGCAGACGCTTGGCGACATGGACCTTGGCGCCACACGCTGGAAACTCGCTGGGTCGAACGAAGAAAGCGAGGAAGCGAGCGCCTTCCTGTCGAAAGCATTCGGTGCTGCAATCTTTCTGATTTTCGTGGTGCTTCTTGCCCAGTTCAACAAGTTCACCAGTGTGTTTCTGGTGCTGATGACCGTGGTGATGGCCACAATCGGCGTGTTCCTCGGGCTGCTCATAACCGGACAGCCCTTCGGTATTGTCATGTCCGGCATTGGTGTCATCGCACTCGCCGGCGTGGTGGTGAACAACAACATCGTGCTGATCGACACCTATGACCGGCTGCGGCGCGAAGGCTGGAAAAAGCAGGAAGCCATCCTTCAGACCTGTCGCGAACGCGCGCGCCCGGTCATGTTGACCGCCATTTCCGCTGTACTTGGTGTGGCGCCGATCGCGTTCGGTCTTGGCCTCGAACTGTTCCATCAGGAAGTTACCATCGGAGCGCCGTCGACCCAATGGTGGATTTCGCTGTCGGGAGCCATCGTCTACGGCCTGACCTTTGCCACAGCTCTGACGCTGATCGTCACGCCTTCCGCTCTGATGGTGTTCACGCGCGAAACATTGCCGGCCGGCCAGAAACGGCGCGGTCTGCTGGCTCGCCTGTTCCGGCGCGGCCAAAAAGACAAAGCTCCGGTGAAGACTTCCGACGTTCCGGAAGACCCCTTCCCCAATCCAGCGGAGTAATAGGCTGATCAGATCAGCACTGCGGGCCGGCACGTCTCCCGCGACGTGCCGGCTTCTTTGCATTTTGAGGGAACCTGGGCGCGCCTGACACGTTGAAATGCAAAGCTTTCAACAAAGCGAGGAGAACGCGATGTCGCTCGGCACAATCCTCATCATCATTCTGATCCTGATCCTGCTTGGCGCCATACCCGCCTGGCCGCATTCACGCGGATGGGGTTACGGACCATCGGGTATCCTTGGCCTGATTCTTGTTATTGTCCTGATACTGATGCTGATGGGAAGCATCTAGCTCAGGGTAAGATCAGGCACCACCCGCGGGCTCGACGGCGATCGTATCAGCGGATCTGACAAGATTGGCCAGCATCAGAACGCAGGCAAGCAGGATGGAAAATGCCAGGAAAATCGGTGCAAATCCGGTGCGCTCGGCGATGAAGCCCACAAGCGATGGGGCGACGAGCATGCCGGAGTAGCCGATCGTGGTGGCAACGCTCATGCCAGCCCCCGGGGAAATCCCCGGTTGGTTGCCTGCCGCGGAAAAGACAATCGGCACCATGTTGGCTATTCCCATACCACTGAGTGCGAAGGCAATCGTCGCCAGCATAGGTGACGTAGCAAAGCCTGCTCCAAGCATGCCGATCGTGGCCACGATGCCCGAATAGCGCAAGGTACGCACTGCACCGAAACGATTGCGCAACCGGTCGCCGGCAAAGCGCATGATCGCCATGGCGCCGGAAAACGCGGTAAAAGCAAGGCTCGCCTCGGCTATCCCCGCGTCCATTTCCTGCCGCAGATAGAGCGCTGCCCAATCGAGCACCGCTCCTTCCGGCAACATGCAGAAAAGTGCAACAAGGCCTGTCACATAGACCATCGGATTGCGCGGCAGTCCACTGCGCCCATGGCCGTTCTCTCCGGCCACGGGCCGGGCTTCTACAATGAGGAACGGAAGGGTGATCACCACAAGCGCAAAGGCAAATGCCACTACCATTCCGGCATGCGCCATGTAGCCAAAACGCTCCAGCAACAGGCCGCCGGCACCCGCACCAAAAAACCCACCAAGACTCCAGAACCCATGTGATGAGGACATCACCGCTCGCCCGAGCCAACGCTCCACCGCCACGGCATTGGCGTTCATGGAGATATCCATCGCACCCAGAAATGCGCCGAAGAAGATGAGAGCTGCAACCATTTGCCAGATCTGTGCGGCTCCAACGAGCCCACCAAAAGACAAGGCGCAAACAACAGCGGCAACCCGCAGCACAATGCGGGAACCAAACCGGCCAATCAGATAACCGCAAAGCGGCATGACCGCTACGGCACCGCAGCCGAAAACCAGAATGAGCAAACCGAGTGCCGTTTCACTCAGCTCAAATCGTGAGGCGACAACCGGAATCTGCGGCGCCCAACTGCCGACCATGAAACCATTGACAAAAAAGCAGGCCGCTACGGCCCAGCGCCCGATGGACACATTGCGGGAGGACATGACCGGCTCCAGGAACAACGGCGCGAGCTGGATATTCCCAGCTCGCGCCGCATTTAAATCGGTTTAATCGGGCTCGTCAATCCGTTCTCGTCAATCACCGCTCGCGAACACGACAAGGAGGTCCTTGGCATCGATCTGATCGCCCGCGCCCACAAGAACCTCCGCGATCGTGCCATCGCGCTCGGCATGAAGCGCTGTTTCCATCTTCATGGCCTCGATGGACAGGAGCACATCGCCTGACTGCACGTTCTGCCCCGGCTTGACGGCAAGCGTCGACACCACACCCGGCATCGGCGCCCCCACATGCGCTTCGTTGCCCGCCTCCGCCTTGCGACGGGCAGCGGCTGCGGATGCGCCGTGAACCCGATCAGGGACCTTGACACGGCGCGGCTGGCCATTGAGCTCGAAGAAGACCGTGACCATGCCTTTCTCGTCAACATCGCCAACGGCAAGGCAGCGGATCACCAGCGTCTTGCCACGCTCGATCTCGACGAAAATCTCGTCCTCCGGTTCCATGCCGTAGAAATAGACCGGCGTGGGAAGAACGCTGACCGGACCGTAATTTTCCGATGCCGCTACGAAGTCCGTGAACACTTTCGGATACATCAGCCAGGAGGCGAACTCATACTCACTCACCTTGCGGCCGAGCTTCTCTTCCAGCGCCTTGCGATCTGCATCCAGGTCGGCCGGCTCAAGCAGTGAGCCGGGTCGTACCGTGATCGGCTTCTCCCCCTTCAAGACCTTCTTCTGCAGGGCCGCAGGCCAGCCTGCTGGCGGCTGCCCAAGGTCGCCATGCAGCATGGAGACCACCGAATCCGGGAAGGCAATATCCTTCTCCGGATTCTGGACATCCGCGACGGTCAGATCCTGCGAAACCATCATCAGCGCCATATCGCCCACGACCTTGGACGATGGCGTGACCTTGACTATGTCGCCGAACATCATGTTGACGTCGTGATAGGCGCGCGCCACCTCGTGCCAGCGGGTCTCCAGCCCCAGCGAACGCGCCTGTTCCTTCAGATTGGTAAACTGGCCACCCGGCATTTCGTGCAGATAGACCTCGGACGCCGGTCCTTTCAGATCGCTTTCAAAGGCGGCGTACTGGTTGCGCACCGCCTCCCAGTAGAAGGAGATACGGCGCACCCATTCGCGATCAAGACCGGTATCGCGGGCATCCCCCTTGAGCGCCTCGACGATGGAGCCGAGACAGGGCTGCGATGTGTTGCCGGAGAGCGCATCCATGGCTGCGTCGACGGCGTCGACCCCGCTTTCAACGGCGGCAAGCACCGTTGCGGCGGAAATGCCGGACGTGTCGTGCGTGTGGAAGTGCAATGGCAGATCGGTAGCCTCGCGGAGCGCCTTGAAAAGCACCCGCGCAGCTCCCGGTTTCAGGAGGCCGGCCATATCCTTGATGGCGATGATGTTTGCACCGGCAGCCTCAAGTTCTCCGGCAAGCCCGACATAGTATTTCAGATCGTACTTCGCGCGATCCGGATCGAGGAGATCGCCCGTATAGCAGATGGTCGCCTCGCAGAGCTTGCCTTCGGAGCGCACCGCGTCCATCGCCACGCGCATATTCTCCACCCAGTTGAGGCAGTCGAACACACGGAAGAGATCGATGCCGCCTGCGGCGGCCTGTTTGACGAAATGCTGCACCACATTGTCCGGATAGTTGGTGTAGCCGACGCCATTGGCCCCGCGCAGCAACATCTGCAGAAGCAGGTTGGGCGCACCCTCGCGGATGCGCGACAGGCGCTCCCAGGGGTCTTCCGTCAGGAAGCGCATTGCGACATCGAAGGTCGCCCCGCCCCAGCATTCCAGCGACAGAAGCTCCGGCAGCGCCCGGGCATAGACGCCGGCAATGCGCGCCATGTCGAACGTACGCATGCGGGTGGCGAGCAGCGACTGGTGCGCGTCGCGCATGGTCGTGTCGGTGACCAGCACACGCTCCTGCTCGCGCATCCATTTTGAGAAACCCTCGGCTCCAAGCCTGTCGAACGTCTGCTTGCTTCCATCCGGCACCGGCAGGTCCACATACGGCACATGGGGCGGTGCCGCCTCGGCATTGGGCAGTGCCCGGCCCCGCGCCTCGGGATGGCCGTTCACCGTAACGTCGGCCAGATAATTCAGGAGCTTGGTCGCACGGTCCCGCCGCTTGACCTGCGTGAAGAGCTCAGGCGTCTCGTCAATGAACCGGGTCGTATAGGAGGCGTTGCGGAAATTCGGATGGCTGATGATCGCCTCAAGGAAGGTCAGGTTGGTCGCTACGCCGCGAATGCGGAACTCCCGCAGCGCGCGATCCATACGGGCGATGGCTTCTTCGGGCGTTGGCGCCCAGGCCGTGACTTTCTCCAGCAGCGGATCGTAGAAACGCGTGATGACCGCGCCGGAATAGGCCGTGCCGCCGTCCAGACGGATGCCGAAACCGGTCGCGCCGCGATAGGCGGTGATGCGACCGTAATCCGGGATGAAGTTCTGCTCCGGGTCTTCCGTGGTGATGCGGCACTGAAGGGCGTCACCATTCAGACGAATGTCTGCCTGCGCCGGCACGCCTGAAGCCTTGTCGCCGATTTTCGCCCCTTCAAGAATATGGATCTGCGCCTTCACGATATCGACGCCGGTCACCTCCTCGGTGACCGTGTGCTCCACCTGAATGCGCGGATTGACCTCGATGAAATAGAAGGCGCCCGTGTCTGCATCCATGAGGAATTCGACCGTGCCAGCACCGATGTAATTCGTCGCCTCGGCGATCTTTAGAGCATATCCGCAAAGTTCCGCGCGCTTTTCATCGTTGAGATAGGGCGCCGGGGCACGCTCAACGACTTTCTGGTTGCGACGTTGAATGGAGCAGTCACGCTCGAACAGATGCACGGCATTGCCATGGGTATCACCCAGAATCTGCACTTCCACGTGGCGGGCGCGCTCGACCAGCTTTTCGAGATAGACTTCATCCTTGCCGAAAGCGGCCTTGGCCTCGCGCTTTGCCTCGGTGACCTCGTGCTCCAGATCCTCGCGGCTGCGAATGACACGCATGCCGCGTCCGCCACCGCCCCAGGAGGCCTTCAGCATGACGGGAAAGCCCACTTCCTCCGCCATCCGTGCAACCTCTTCCATATCGTCGGGCAATGGCTCGGTGGCGGGAACCACCGGCACGCCCACCTCCACCGCCAGATTGCGCGCGGCCACCTTGTTCCCGAGGCGGCGCATGGTATCGGGCCTCGGACCGATGAAGACAATGCCGTTTTCAGCGCAGGCTTCGGCAAATTCGGGGCTCTCGGACAGAAGGCCATAGCCGGGATGGATAGCGTCGGCTCCCGAAAGTTTGGCGACGCGGATTACCTCATCGATCGAGAGATAGCTCTCGATGGGGCCGAGATCACGCTCGAGATGCGGTCCACGCCCCACCTGGTAGGATTCGTCGGCCTTGAAGCGGTGCAGTGAATATTTGTCCTCCTCGGCCCAGATGGCCACCGTTCGGATGTCGAGTTCATTGGCTGCGCGAAAGACGCGGATGGCGATTTCGGAACGGTTTGCGACGAGGATCTTCTTAATCTGCACTGGCAAAAACTCCGGGAAGAGAAGGTTTGTGCGGGATTGCCCGGCGCGAAACTCCCCTCCGCGCCAAAACGACGCGTATGATTAGCGTGGACGATGCTGCGGTGCAAACTTTCTTGACGTGGAGGAAGCATCGCAGGTTCCGAAGCGGGCTTTTCCCCAACGCGTGTTTTTTGCCAAGCCGGCTTTTTCATTTCACGCGTTTCGGCCAAGGGCTGCTTCCGCCCGATGGCCGCTCCCGCCTTCGTCCCTCCGGCCGGTGATGGCGCTCGCCCCTCATCCTCACCTTCTCCCCGCTCACGGGGAGAAGGGACGTTTGGTGCTGGTGCGCATTCTGCAGAGGGCGCGCGCGGGCATTTCTGGGCAGGCTCCTTCGTTGCCGCGCGGGGTTGCCGCCGGGGTTTGGATCGTTCGGGAAACGGGGCGCGTTTTTCGTGCCTCTCTGTTGTGAAATAAGTGGCGCGAAAAGCGCGCCCCGCCGGCCGCTGTCCCGTCTGCCGGCCGGTCACTCGGGCGATCTGTGCCCTAGCGGCTTTTCCGCAACCGACATGATGCCGGCCGCCGGCCTTTCGCGGGCCCTCACAGGCCTCGGGTCACCGAACCCGAGGGGGAGGCTGCCGTCGCCCCTCCTGATCCCCGGCTCCGGACCCGGTTCCCGACAGGGGCGATGGGGGAAGTGTAGCGGAGGTTTTGAGGGTGGGGAGAAAAGAGCGAATAGGGAGTAGCGAATAGCGAGTAGGGAACGCGCTTCAACTCCCTCGTGATCCCATGGCCTGATCATGGGATCCATGCCGTTGCGGTGGTGACGGGGTAGGAGTGAGAAAAAATGTACGTGCCCGGGACGGGCCGAAGTTTATCCCCGGCGTCCCGGCATGGATCCTCGGATCAGGTCCGAGGATGACGAAAGGACTGGAATGCCAGCCGAATGAAATTGGGCGCCAGCCGCCTCACCAAAAGAAAGCGGCCCGGCATCACTGCCGGGCCGCCAAACCTCACATCAAGCCAGTGGCTTACTGCTCGAGGTAGTCGTATTTGCCGTCTTTCCACTCGTAGAAGACATAGCCGGGCAGCGTGACGTCGCCCTTGTCATCGAAGGAAAGGTCGCCGAGGACTGTCGAGAAGGTGCCTTCATTCAGCGCGGCCACCACCGGATCATAGTCGGTGGAACCGGCTGCCTCGACAGCGTCCTTCCATGCCTGAATGGCGGCATAGGTGTAGAGCGCGTAGCCCTCCGCCGTCTTGCCGGCAGCAAGCAGCTTGTCGACGACCGGCTTTGCGATCTCGTTCTTGCGCGGATCGGGCGAGAAGGTCATCAGCGTGCCTTCACCTGCTTCACCGGTGATGGCCCAGTACTCGTCTGTGACGAGAGCGTCACCGGAGACGAGAACCGTGTCCATGCCCTGCTCGCGCATCTGGCGTGCCATGAGGCCGGCTTCCGTGTGGTAGCCGCCAACATAAAGAACGCCAACGCCTTCCTGCTTCAGCTTGGAAACAAGCGCGGTGTAATCCTTTTCACCGGCGGTGTAAGCTTCGTAGAGGGCCGGTTTACCGCCAGCAGCCTCGTAAGCAGCCTTGGTCGCATCGGCGAGACCCTTGCCGTACGCAGTCTTATCGTGGACGAAGGCCACCTTCTTGTCGGCGAAGTTCTCGACGAGGAACTTGCCTGCCACATCACCCTGCTGGTCGTCACGACCGCAGACGCGGTAGACGCCCGGGCCAGGACGGTTGTCGGTGAAAGCCGGGTTCGTGGAAGCCGGCGAGATCTGGATGATACCTTCCTCGGCATAGACCGAAGATGCCGGGATGGATGAACCCGAGCAGAAATGGCCTGCAACGAAGGAAACACCGGAACCGGCGAACTGGTTGGCGACCGCGACAGCCTGCTTGGGATCGCAGGCATCATCGCCCACTTCCAGCTTCAGCATTTCGCCGTTGACGCCACCGGCCTCATTGATGTCGGCGATGGCCTGTTCTGCGCCTGCCTTCATCTGCTCACCGAAGGAAGCGTATTGACCCGTCATGGGGCCAGCGACCGCAATCGTGATGTCCGCCCATGCGGAACCGGTCATCATCAGGCTGAGTGCTGCGCCAGCCATAAGTGCCTTTTTCATGACTTCTCCCTTAAAAACACCAGAAGTTCCCTTGGCTTTCCGGAAATGGTGTTTGGCTTTCCGGTTTGGCCTGTGCGGGCCGCACCGGCCCGCTTAATCGGCATGAAACCTCAATTCAAACAAGAAATAAAGGCTTCATACCGGTTAATCATGAATCCGTTCAGCCTGAACGCTCCCAACCGAGCGGTCCACTGCGCCGATACTGGAAGCTATACTGTGTCGCCATCTGCCCGGCGCGCGTAATACGCTTGCCGATAAAGGCGATGATGAGCAGCACGATCAGATCGACAATGTAGTAGTGAAGCGAGAGCAGCGTACCGCTGAAAAGCGCGAAATGGATGAAACGCGTGGCAGCCGCCAGAAGCACGATATAGAAGGCGAGATGCGCATCGCCCTGCCAGGTACGCGCCATGGCGCGCCCGGTGAGATAGGCTGCACTGCCTGCCAGAAGCACCGTGACAAAGAAGAACTCCCAGAAAGTAACTTCCCAGATGGGTCCGTTTGCGTGTTCCATCAGTGCCTCCCGCCTTCGAGATATGCAGCCCGCACTTCTTCTTTCTTGAGAAGTTCAGCGCCGGTGCCGCTCATGGTCACATTGCCGTTGACCATCACATAGCCGCGATGAGCAAGCTTCAAGGCATGGAAGGCGTTCTGCTCGACCAGAAAGACCGTCAGTCCTTCCTTCTCGTTCAGCTCGCGAATGGCATCGAAGATCTGCTTCACGATCAGCGGAGCAAGGCCGAGCGACGGCTCATCGAGGAGCAGAAGCTTGGGCCGGCTCATGAGCGCACGCGCGATGGCCAGCATCTGCTGCTCACCGCCCGAAAGCGTGCCGCCGCGCTGGCTGATGCGCTCCTTGAGACGGGGAAACAGCTTGAAGACCTTGGCAAGATCCTCGTCGAAATGCTCGGGATCGACCAGCGCCGCACCCATCTGCAGGTTTTCCATCACCGTCATTCGCGGAAAGATGCGACGCCCTTCCGGCGATTGCGCGATCCCCAGGCTGACGATGTCATGCGTCGGCATGTTGGTGATGTCGACGCCGTCATAGACGATCTGGCCGTTGCGGGCCCGCGGGTCGCCGCAGATGGTCATCATCAGCGTCGACTTGCCGGCGCCATTGGCGCCGATCATGGTGACGATCTCGCCACGATGGACATCCATGTCGACGCCACGCAGTGCAACGATATTGCCGTAATAGGTCTCGACGCCGCGCACCGAGAGCAAGGGTTCGTTCTGAGAGCTCATGCCTTGCCTCCCTTAGCGGTGGTCTTCTTTTTGGGCTGAGCGCCCCGTTTGCCTGGCACGCTTGTGGCCACCTGCCCCTTGTCGACGCGCTTGGAGAACTCGGTCTCACCTCCCTTTGCGAGAACCTTGGCCTGCTTGACCCACTCTTCGCGTTCGATACGGCCGGGGAAGGCGAGATAAGAGCCAACCCATTGCACCTCGGCCTTCTTCCAGGCGGCGATCTGGTCGAAATGCCAGATGCCGAGCGCGTTCAGCTTTTTCTCATTGGCCGGCCCGATGCCCTTGACGCGGGTGAGGTTGTTGGCCCCGCCCGCGCGCGGCTTCTTCGTGCCGTGCGGCTGGCTGCCCGGATAATCGCCGGCATTGGCAATCTTGATCTCGCTGGAGGCGGGTGCGGCCTTGCTCGCAGCGGCGGCTTTCGGTTTCGCAGCGGTTTTGGGTTTTGCCGCCACGGTTTTCGGCGCAGCGGGAGCGGCAGCTTTTTCCGAAGATGCCGTGGTCGCGGCAAGCTTCGAGGTGGCGGGCTTCGAGGCAGACGATTTTGACGTCCGTGGTTTCGTGGCCTTTGCCGCAGAAGCCTTGGCGCCGGCTGCCTTTGCGGCAGACGTCTTTGTTGCGCCTGTCTTTTTCGACGCTGATCCCGACTTCTTCGCCGCCGCGCCTTGCTTCTTCGCAGCCGAAGCGGGTTTGGACCCTGAAGCCTTTTTCGCCGGCTCATCACCGGTGACCTTGGCCAGGTCTTCGCGCACCTCCGGCATGTCGATCTCGGCTTCGTCATCCACGCCCAGATAGGCGGCAATGACCTTCGGATCGTTTTTGACGAACTCGGCCGGCCCGTCGGAGATTTTCACACCGTAGTCGAGCACGATCACATGGTCGGAGATTTCCATCACCACACCCATGTCATGTTCGATGAGCAGCACCGAAACCTTGTGCTCGTCGCGGATATACTTCAGCAGCTCGTTGAGCTCGGCGGATTCACGCGGGTTGAGCCCCGCCGCTGGCTCATCCAGGCACAGAAGCTGCGGCTTGGTGCACATGGCGCGGGCAATCTCCAGACGGCGCTGGGCGCCATAGGGAAGATCGGCCGCAGGATCGTCGGCACGATCCACGAGGTTCGTGTGTTCGAGCCAGTACACCGCCCTGTCGACGGCCTCCTGCTGCGCCTTCTTGTAGCTCGGCAGACCCAGAATGCCACCGATGGAAAAGCCTGAAGCCACCATCAGCGGGTTGTGCTGGGCAACCAGCAGGTTTTCCAGGACAGTCATGCCGCCGAACAGGCGAATGTTCTGGAAGGTGCGCGCCACCTTGGCCTTGTGCGAGATCTCGTGATCGGGCATGCGCTCAAGCAGGTAGACGGCACCGTTTCCGGTGGTCTTCCAGCGCTGTCCGCTGTCGGTCAGCGTTTCCACGTCATCCTGCTGCCGGCCTGGCCCGTGACGCATCACGATGCGCCCTTCGGTCGGCTTATAGAATCCGGTGACACAGTTGAAGACCGTGGTCTTGCCCGCACCATTGGGTCCGATCAGGGCGGTGATATCGCCCCGACCGACATTGAAGGAGAGGTCCCCGACGGCCACAAGGCCGCCGAAGCGCATGGTCAGATGTTCGACGCTGAGGACCGGATCCCGGTCCCAGTTGGGCGTCGACTGATCAGAGTTTTTCATGGTCGTTGCCGCGTCCATCAGTGTCCCTCACCCTGAGCCACCATATCGGCGCCAATGCGTTTCTTTTCCTTCAGAACCACGGAGGGTTCCCGGGTCGAGATCAGACCGCGCGGCTTCCACACCATGATGAGCACCATGGCGAGGCCGAAGATCAGCATGCGGTACTGCACCGGATCGAAACCGGAACCGAAGACCTGCTGAAGGAAGCCGAGATTGCGCAGCATCTCGATGCCACCGATCATCACGACGGATGCGATCACCACGCCGACCTGCGAGCCGAGACCGCCCAGCACCACGATGGCGAGGATGATCGCCGATTCAAGGAAGGTGAAGCTCTCGGGCGAAATGAAGCCCTGCCGCGTGGCGAAGAAGGAGCCCGCGAAACCGCCGAACATGGCGCCAATGGAAAAGGCCGTGAGCTTTGTGTTGCGCGTGTTGATCCCCAGCGACCGGCAGGCGATCTCATCTTCGCGCAGCGCCTCCCAGGCGCGCCCGATGGGCAGGCGGCGCAGGCGCATGGTCACGAAATTGGTGATCAGCGCCAGGATGAAGATGATGTAATAGAGGAAAATGAAGCGCTGGATCGGATCATAGGCAATGCCGAAGAAATCGGCAAAGCCGCCCTCGCCCCGCTTGAGCTCCAGTCCGAAGAATGTCGGCTTCGGAATGCCCGAAATGCCGTCTGGGCCATTCGTGAACTCATACCAGTTCAACAGAACGACGCGGATGATTTCGCCGAAAGCCAACGTGACGATCGCAAGATAATCGCCGCGCAATCTGAGCACCGGAAAGCCGAGCACGATGCCCCAGCAGGCCGCCAAAATGCCGGCGAGCGGCAGGGCGAACCAGAAGCCGATGTCGAGATATTGCGCCAGCAGCGCGAAGGAGTAGGCGCCGACCGCGTAAAAGGCGACATAACCCAGGTCGAGAAGACCGGCGAGCCCCACCACGATGTTCAGTCCCCAGCCGAGCATGATGTAAGTCATGATCAGGATAGCCAGGTCGATGAATTGACGATCCTTGCCCGGGAAGAAGGTGGTGAAGAAGAAGGGCAGCACCAGAGCGAAGGCAAAGAGCGCCCGCATCAGCCATTTGCCCGTTCCGGCAAAGCGCGTGCCGCTAGGCATTGCATCGGCAAACTTCCGCGTCAGCGGGCTGTCAGTCCTCAAAACAAAGAGATTGAGCAGGAGCCGCCCCGCAAAAACGACAAGGATCGAGATGATCCAGGCGCCCCAGCGCATCTTGAGATCAAGACCGCCGGGCGCGATGTCGGTGCGGATGCCGATGAAGAAGAAGCCGAGAACAGCAACCAGGAGGCCGGCAATGGCGGCGTCCTTGACCGAAGCGGCGAAGGAGTTGGGGTCGTTCTGCTGGGCAGCGACCGCCTTGTTCGAACCCGTCATCGCCATCAGACCTTCTCCACTTCAGGCTGGCCGAGAAGGCCGGAGGGCAGGAAGATCAGCACGATGGCCAGGATCGAGAACGCCGCAACATCCTTGTATTCGACCGAGAAATAGCCTGACCAGAACACCTCAATGAGGCCAATCAGAAGGCCACCCAGCATGGCGCCCGGAAGCGAGCCGATGCCGCCGAGCACAGCCGCGGTGAACGCCTTAACGCCGGCCAGGAAGCCAATGTAGAAGTCGATCACGCCGTAGAGCAGCACGAACATCAGACCGGCCACGGCCGCCAGTGCCGCCCCCATGACGAAGGTCAGGGAAATGGTGCGGTCGACATTGATGCCGAGAAGTGCCGCCATCTTGCGGTCCTGCTCACAGGCACGCTGCGCGCGACCGAGAGGCGTGCGGGTGATGAGGAGCGTAAAGCCCGCCATCAGCGCAACTGTCGTCAGGATGATGATGATCTGCATGTAGGAAAGCTGCACGACGATGCCGGTCGCACTTCCCTCCATCAGCGTGATGCCACCCTGGATCTGGGGCGGTAGCGGCTTGACGCGCGCGCCCTGCGTGATCTGCACGAAGTTTTGCAGAACGATCGACATGCCGATTGCGGTGATCAACGGAGCGAGACGGAAGGAGCCGCGGAGGGGCCGATATGCGAGCCGCTCGACGGTCCACCCCCAGGCGGAGGTGAAGAACATGGCCACGATGAGCACGATGAGCAACACCACGGGCAGGAATGCAAAACCGAGCACGGTCGTCAGGATGAGGAACATCGCCAGAGCGATGAACGCGCCGATCATGAAGACATCGCCATGCGCGAAATTGATCATTCCGATGATGCCATAGACCATGGTGTAGCCAATGGCGATCAGCCCATAGATGGAACCCAGCGTCAGCCCGTTGATAAGCTGCTGGACGAAATATTCCATGTATATGCAACTCCCCTGAAATGTCGCCCTTCAGGCGCATTTCTTATTTTTTCCCCTTGATAGTCGTAGAGGAATGACGCCCGATTGCAACGGCAAATTTCCCACGACCGGCTCCAAACCGAAGGCCGGTTTTCCCGGCTCTTGTTGACGCGGGAAGCTAGCACTGGACCAATGCAATGTCATTGCATTGAAGTGGAAAAATTGCCGATATCTCGCGAATTTTATCGAAATTTGCCGCGAACGCGCATCAATATTGCAAGTTTGATACAAAAAAGAACAAAACAGTTCTACACCCATCAGCAAATGAAAAGCCCGCACCGACAACCGGTGCGGGCTTCTCTCCAAACTGGAGAATGGGTGTGAAAACCCGCTTAATTCATTGTCGGAATGACGAATTCTGCACCGTCCTTCACACCTGATGGCCACCGCGAGGTGACTGTTTTGGTTTTGGTGTAGAAGCGGAATGCGTCCGGCCCATGCTGGTTCAGATCGCCAAAGGAAGACGCCTTCCACCCTCCGAAAGTATAATACGCGATCGGCACGGGAATGGGGACATTCACCCCCACCATGCCGACATCGACACGGGCAGCAAAATCACGTGCGGCGTCCCCGTCGCGGGTGAAGATGGCAACGCCATTGCCGTATTCGTGATCATTGGGCAGAGCGAGCGCTTCTTCATAGGTGTTGGCGCGTACGACCGAGAGGACGGGACCAAAAATCTCTTCCTTGTATATGCGCATGTCTTTGGTGACGTTGTCGAAGAGGCAGCCGCCCATATAGTAGCCGTTCTCATAACCCTGCATCTTGAAATCGCGCCCATCGACAAGGAGCTTTGCGCCCTCCTTGACGCCGAGGTCGACATAGCCCTTCACCCGCTCCAGTGCCTGTTGGGTGACGAGCGGACCGAAATCGGCCGAGGCGTCGGTTGACGGGCCGACCTTGAGGCTTTCAACGCGCGGAATAAGCTTCTCGACCAGCCTGTCGGCTGTCTCCTTGCCGACCGGCACCGCGACGGACACCGCCATGCAGCGCTCGCCTGCGGAACCATAGCCCGCTCCGATAAGCGCATCGACCGTCTGATCCATATCGGCATCGGGCATGATGATGAGATGGTTCTTCGCGCCGCCAAAGCACTGGGCGCGCTTTCCGTTGGCGGTCGCGCGGCTGTAGATGTATTGTGCGATCGGGGTGGAGCCCACGAAGCCGACAGCCTTGATGTCCGGATCGTCGAGGATGGCGTCGACTGCTTCCTTGTCGCCATTGACCACGTTGAGAACGCCCTCGGGCAGGCCGGCCTCGAGGAAGAGTTCGGCAATGCGCATCGGCACGCCGGGATCGCGCTCGGAAGGCTTCAGCACATAGGCGTTGCCGCAGGCGATGGCTGGCGCAATCTTCCAGAGCGGGATCATGGCCGGGAAGTTGAACGGCGTGATGCCGGCAACGACGCCGAGGGGCTGGCGCATGGAATAGACATCGATGCCAGGGCCCGCACCCTCGGTGTACTCACCCTTCATCATGTGCGGCGCACCGATGCATACCTCGACCACTTCGAGCCCGCGCTGAATGTCGCCCTTGGCATCCGGAATGGTCTTGCCATGTTCGCGGGCGAGAAGCTCGGCAAGCTCGTCATAATCGCGATGCACGAGTTCAAGGAACTTCATGAGAACACGCACGCGGCGCTGGGGATTGGTCTTTGCCCAGCCGGGCTGTGCTGCCTTGGCGTTCTCGACGGCGGCGCGCACTTCTGCAGCGCTGGCAAGCGCAACCTTGCATCGCACCGTTCCATCCATGGGCTGCATGACATCCTGGCTGCGCCCACTCGTACCGGCGACATGCTTGCCGCCAATGAAATGACCGAAATCCTCCATGAGGCTTCTCCCTGATTATGAAGTCGGCGTCATTGTCACCACTCATGCCCGGATTTGCAACGCGACGCGAACAGCAACCGTTGTGCGAAAATTAAAGTCGAAATAATATGTCGCGTGCGAAAAGTATCGAACGCGGGAGCAGTGAATGAACTGGGACGATGTGCGCGTGTTTCTCGCCGTGGCGCGGGCAGGCCAGATTCTGGGTGCGGCGAAGCGACTTGGACTCAATCATGCGACGGTCTCGCGCCGTGTTGCCGCGCTGGAAGATTCCATTGGTGCGAAGCTCTTTCACAGGCTGACAACGGGTACCGAACTGACGACCGCAGGCGAACAACTGCTTGCGACGGCAGAGCGTATGGAAGCCGACATGATAGCCGCGCGGGCCGAAATCGCAGGCGAGAGCGAGGATGTGACCGGCACTGTACGGATCGGCGCCCCGGACGGATTTGGCGTAGCGTTCCTCGCCTCACGCCTGGGCGCGCTCACAGAACGCCACCCCGGCTTGTCGGTCCAGCTCGTCCCCGTCCCGCGCTCGCTTTCACTGTCGCGCCGCGAGGCCGACATTGCCGTGACGGTGGATCGCCCCACGGAGGGGCGACTGGTGGCCGCCAAGCTGGTGGACTATACGCTTGGGCTGTATGCATCGAGAGCCTATGCGCAAGCACACGACCTGCCCCAGAGTGCGAACGATCTTCGCCACCACCGGCTTGTCGGCTATGTGCCTGATCTCGTCTTCAGTCCCACCCTCGACTACGCCGCAGAGATCTCCGAAAACTGGTCGGCCGACTTCGCCGTCTCATCGGCCATGGGCCAGGTCGAAGCGGTGCGCTCCGGTGCCGGCATTGGCATTTTGCACACGTTCATCGCACGTGCGCATGAAGACCTGATCGCACTCGACTGGGCCGAACCCATCCGGCGCAGCTACTGGACGGTCTACCATGAATCCATGCGTCCTACACGGCGCATTCAGGTAACTTCAGCCTTCATTGGTGAACTGGTTGACAAGGAACGACATCTCTTCTGCTGAGCGAATGTTTTTCTTTCGTTAAAGACTTCGCTCCAAGAACGGTCAGTGCAATCGGTTCATACTGGAGACTTTGCGATGGCACCCCGTATTCTCGCAGCCGCAGTCGCGCTGGCCCTTTTCGCAGCGCCGCCAACCGCCCTGGCCAACGATCCGCCGCCACCCGCCCAGACAGCAGGCATAGCCATTCCCGCAGGGCAGATCGAGAAGGCTGTCGAGGCGCTGGATGGCATTATCGAAAGCGCCATGCGGGAAACCGGTGTTCCAGGTCTTGCTGTCGCCGTGGTGCGCAGGGACGAGGTTCTTTTTGCCAAGGGCTATGGCGTGCGCAAGGCAGGCGAGGAAGGCGCGGTTGACACAGACACGGTCTTCCAGCTCGCATCACTTTCCAAACCGGTAGGCGCAACCGTGGTTGCGAAACAGGTGGGCGAAGGCCTCGTGGACTGGGACACGCGAATGTCCGAAATCCTGCCCTGGTTCAGGCTTTCCAATCCCGAGAGCACGGCCCTCCTGACCGTCGGCGATCTCTATGCGCACCGCTCGGGCCTGCCAGACCATGCCGGTGATGACCTTGAAGATCTTGGTTACCCACAGAAGGTCATTCTCGAACAGCTTCGGCACTTAAAAACCGGCCCTTTTCGACTGCAATACGCCTACACGAATTTCGGCCTGACGGCTGCTGCCGAAGCCGTGGCCGGTGTTGCCGGCAAGGACTGGGCGACGCTGAGCGAAGAAGCAATCTACAAACCGCTGGGAATGGAGCACACCTCCTCGAGGCTGGGCGATTTCCTGGCGCGCGGGAACCGCGTCTACAACCATATGCGCGGGGACGATGGCTGGGAGGTGCTTTTCCAGCGCGACCCGGATCCGCAATCACCGGCCGGCGGTGTCAGCGCCAGCGTGAACGACATGGCGAAATGGATGCGCATGGTGCTCGGCAATGGCGCCTTTGAAGGGCGGCAGATCGTGGAGGCCGCAGCACTCCTTCCGGCACTGAGCCCTCAGTCGGTCTCGGGACACCCTGCCGTCCCGGCCGCCCGCGCCGGCTTCTATGGTTACGGTTTTGGTGTGGGCGTCTCGCCGGCAGGCCGTGTGATGATCAGCCATTCGGGCGCCTTTGCGCTGGGCGCGGCAACCAATTTCATCATGATCCCTTCGGCCGATATCGGCATTGTCGTCTTGTCCAACGCACAGCCCATCGGTCTCGTCGAAGGCATCTCCATGAGTTTCATGGACCTGGTGCAGTATGGCGAGATCCAGCGCGACTGGCTGGCCATGTATCCGGTGCTCTTCGGCCCGATGCTGGACCCCGTGGGCAAGCTTGCCGGCAAGGAGACACCGGAAGATGCAAAGCCCGCTCGTGAGTTCGAAAGCTATACCGGCACTTTCGCCAACGCATATTTCGGCAATCTGACCGTCGAGGAGGCCGATGGCGGCCTGACGATGAAGGTGGAAGGCACGAAAAGCAGCTTCCCGCTGCAACACTGGACGGGCGACGAGTTCATCTTCCGTCCGCTGAACGAGAACGCCATGAAAGGTTCCATTTCTTCGGTCCGGTTCTCGATGGACGGTGAACGCGCCAAGGCGGTGCAGGTGGAATATTTCGACGCGTTCAATGACGGTGCTTTCGTCCGAAAATAGTCGAACCGAAATGACATCCGTTGGACGATGCATGGACGCTGGTCCCGTAGAAAAGAAGGCGCAATATGACAAACAGCGATGACGACTATGTGTATGACGACGTGACCGGCGAATGGATGCCGGCCTCTGAAATGGCAGCCCTTGAGGGGCAGCGCAGTGCGGTTGTCGATGCTGAAGGCAATGCGCTGACCGATGGCGATTCGGTTGCGCTGATCAAGGACCTCGAGGTTAAGGGTGCGGGCCAGACCCTGAAGCGAGGCACCTTGATCAAGACCATTCGCCTGACAGACAACAAGGAAGAGATCGACTGCCGCCACGATGGTATCAAGGGGCTTGTACTGCGCACGGAATTCGTGCGCAAACGTTAGGCGAAAACAGGTAGGTTTGGCTGGCAGGAGACAATCTCTTGCCCGCCTGCAAGCGGTGGACGAGGCAGGGCGTCGCCAACGCAAGCCGGAACCTCCCCCCTGTGGCGTGAGTTGACGGGTCAACGGGATCAAGAAACGGAGCCCAGGCCCATGTCCTACAGCCGGTTTGCCGCGATGATCGGAACCTCGACCATCGTCATGTTCGGGTTGATGTATCTGAATACATATGCGCTCGATCATGTCTTCTGGAGCGAAACGCGGGCCTGGATGGCATTGCTCATGGGGGCGACCATGGCCGTGATCATGCTCGGCTTCATGTGGGCGATGTACAAAAACTCCGCTGTCAATCTTGGCATTGTTGCCAGCGCAGCCATCGTGTTTGCCGCCTCGCTCTGGCTGGTTCGCAGCCAGGCCACGGTGGATGACGTGGACTATATGAAGGCCATGATCCCGCACCACTCGATTGCGATCCTGACCAGCAGACGGGCAAACATTTCAGACCCGCGCGTGCGGGAACTCGCTGATAAAATCATCGAGGCTCAATTGCGTGAGATCGATGAGATGAAGGCGCTGATCAAGGATCTGGAGCGGCAGGACTGATCAAGGTTTGCGTCGGGCTCAAACGAATGGCTTCGCCGGATCGTAGCGGCGCGGCAGGAGGCGGTGCAGATAGGCGAGCCCCTCGTCTGACAGACGGTTTTCATCCGGCCTGAGATAGGTGTCGGGCATGTGGCGGGTCTTGCCGGCTACGGCGTCCAGATCGACCAGGCGACACGCGGTTCTCTCACCGTCGAACTGAAGCGCGACGGACCCGTCACCCTTTTCGACTGAGCGGACAGCGAAAGCGCCGGCCTCGAAAGCCTCGCGCGCATCGGTCTCGCTGATCGTGGCGATGTTGCCGCGCGGCAGATAGCCGAACGTGTCGACGCGGGCGCGCTGGCCGGCAAGATCCTCGGCCAGAATGCGCTCGATGGCCTGACCGAGATCGCTGCCGGAGAGCTTGAGATTGCCGTGGGCATCACGCTCCTGCATCTCGGCTGGCACCAGCGTTTCGATGAGCGAGCGGCCATCGGCATCGGAGACCCCCTCCGACATGGCCACGACACAGCGCCCGTGGCGGGCGACCGTCGCCTTCACATCCTCGATGAAGCGGCGGCGTTCGAAGGCGCGTTCGGGCACATAGACGAGATGCGGGCCGCTTTCTTCATCGAGCGCCCAGGCGGCAGCGGCTGCCGTCAGGAAACCCGCATGGCGGCCCATGACGATGCCCACATAGACACCGGGCAGAGCGCGGAAATCGAGATCGATGCTCAGAAAGGCGCCGGCGACCATTTCACCCGCCGAGATGAAGCCCGGCGTATGATCGTTTTCCATCAGGTCGTTGTCGATGGTCTTTGGCGCGTGCATGAAGGTCATGCCACCGCCCGATGCATCGCGCAGAATGGCCTGTGTACCCGACGTGTCGTTGCCGCCAATGTTGATGAAGGCGTCGGCGCCGACTTCCTTCAGACCTTTCATGATCTCTTCGCAATAGGCCGCGTTCGGCTTGTCGCGGGTGGAGCCAAGCGCGGCACTCGGCGTCGCAGCGATGCGCCGAAGCTCGATCTCGGTGAGATCGGAGAGAGTAACGAAGCGCCCTTCGCGAATGCCCCGCACGCCATGTAGCGCACCGAGCACCCGGCAGCCGGGATAAAGCTTCATGGCTTCAAGCGTCGCACCGGCAACGGTCTGGTTGATGACGGCGGTGGGGCCGCCACCCTGGGCGATGACGAAGGTTTCAGCCATGGTTCGCACTCGTTTCTTGCAATCGGGATTTGCCATTCATGGCATGGCGAGCGCGGGGCTGGAAAGACCCGTCATGCGCGCATGCAGGATTAGCGGAAGAGCATGACCGGAATCTTGCAGGAGCGCAGCATCGCCTCTGTCGTCGAGCCGATGATCAGGCTGCGGATGCGCGAGTGGCCATAGGCGCCCATGACGAGCAGGCCGTAATTCTCGCTCTCGACACGCTCGGAGATGACCGTCTCGGGCTGGCCGGGCAGCACCTCGCTTGCCGCCTCGATGCCACCGCCACGCAAAACGGCTTCTGCATCAGCAAGCCGGTTGCGTGCCTCGGTCGTGTCGCTGCCGACCGTGAGAAGCTTGACGGAAGGGCCGGCAAACAGCGGCGAGC
Organism: Nitratireductor sp. L15S-10; assembly: GCF_045011005.1. Classification (NCBI taxonomy): domain Bacteria; kingdom Pseudomonadati; phylum Pseudomonadota; class Alphaproteobacteria; order Hyphomicrobiales; family Phyllobacteriaceae; genus Nitratireductor; species Nitratireductor sp. L15S-10. The sequence continues at coordinate 741,017 of NZ_CP120674.1, read as the reverse complement.
GTGACATGGCGTCCACCGCCTTCATGCTGCTTGCGCCACCATCATAGGCGACGAGCACCTTGTCGATCGGCTTGAAGGCGCGGTTGGCGACGAAGACCGGACGATGGCTCGACCGCACCACGCGCTCAAGATTGGAACCGAGATGCAGTTTGGCAAAATCTGCCGCCTCGCCGCGCTTGCCGATCACCAGAAGGTCGGAACCCTCCTCCACTTCGGCCACCGTCTCGACCACATCACCGTGGCGAATGCGACCCGAGACCTTTTCGATGCCGGCGGCGCGCACAGCAGCCTCTCCATCTTCCAGGATGGCACGGCCGCGCTTCATGGCAAGGCGCGCGCGTTGCTCGTCAAGCTCGGAAAGCTCCTTTAGAAGCGATGACCGCGCGCCAAGCGCGATGTTGCCGGAGAGATCGGACGGTGCGCTGCCCGTCTCACGGCGACCAAGCACATGGAGAAGCTCCACGGAGGCTTCAAGCCTGCCGGCGATCCATGCCGCGTGTTCGCACACGCTCTGCGAATAGATGGAGCCGTCGATGAATGCGGTGATCTTTGACATTTCGCCCCCCTTAGTGGCCCATCAGCTTTTCGAGCGCGCCCGGCTTGTCGTGAATACCAAGCTTGTCGACGATCGTTTCGCTGGCCTCGTTCATGCCGACGATTTCCACCTCGGCACCGTCGCGGCGGAATTTGAGCACGATCATGTCCAGTGCGCCAACACTGGAAATGTCCCAGATATGCGCGCGCGAAACATCAATGGTGACCTTGTCCAGCCCTTCCTTGAAATCGAAGGCGGCGTTGAAGTCTTCAACCGAGGCGAAGAAAAGCTGACCTTCGACGCGGTAGGTGCGCTCGCGCCCATCGTCCGACAGGGTGGAGGTGACGCGGAAGATCTGAGCGATCTTGCCCGCGAAAAAGATGCCGGAGAGAAGCACGCCAACCAGCACGCCGATAGCGAGATTGTGGGTGGCGACCACACAGACGACCGTGGCCAGCATGACCACGGAGGAGGATAGCGGATGCTCGCGCAGGTTCTTGATCGACGACCATGAGAAGGTGCCGATGGACACCATGATCATGATGGCGACAAGTGCAGGCATCGGGATCTGGCGCACCCAGTCGCCCAGAATGACGATCATGAACAGGAGAAAGACACCGGCGACAAAGCAGGAAAGACGCCCGCGTCCGCCCGATTTCACATTGATCATCGACTGGCCGATCATGGCGCAGCCGGCCATGCCGCCGATAAAGCCGGTGGCGGTGTTGGCAAGGCCCTGACCGATGCATTCCTGGTTCTTGTTGCTCTGCGTGTCGGTGAGCTCATCCACCAGCGAGGCGGTCATGAGCGATTCCAGAAGGCCAACCGCTGCCACCGCCGCCGAATAGGGCAGGATGATCTGCAGCGTTTCCAGATTGAGCGGAATGTCCGGAATGAGGAAGACCGGGAAGGTGGAGGGAAGCTCGCCCATGTCGCCCACCGTGCGCACATCGAGGCCGAAGGCGATGGACACCGTGGTGAGCACGATGATGCAGATGAGCGGCGACGGGATCGCCTTGGTCAGACGCGGAAACAGATAGATTATGGCAAGGCCTGCCGCGACCATCACATAGGTGAGGTTCGGCACGCCGATCAGCTCGGGCAGCTGGGCCATGAAAATCAGGATCGCCAGAGCGTTGACGAAGCCGGTCATGACCGAGCGCGAGACGAACCGCATCAGATGGCCGAGCTTCAGGAGGCCTGCCCCGATCTGCAACAGGCCGGCCAGCACCGTGGCGGCGAGCAGATATTGCAGCCCATGCTCCTTGACCAGTGTGACCATGAGCACGGCGGTGGCGGCGGTCGCCGCCGAGATCATGCCCGGCCGGCCACCGGCAATGGCGGTGATGACGGCGATGGAGAAGGAGGCGTAGAGCCCGACCTTCGGATCGACACCGGCAATGATGGAAAAGGCGATGGCTTCGGGGATGAGCGCGAGAGCGACCACGAGGCCGGAAAGGAGATCGGCGCGAATATTGCCGAACCATTCGTCACGGTAATGGGAAAGCGAGAACATGGAACCTTCAGGAGACATGACCTCCCAACCACCGACAGGCTTCTGCGGCCGGGAAAGACAGAAACGATCGAGGTTGTGCCGGCGGATCAGCGGCCGGCAGAGCCACCCGGAGTTTCACCGGGTCCTAAGCGGATGCGCGGTGTTTAACCCGGATGATGCTGCGGCGCAACATTGTTCGTTCCCTGAAGGCGCTCGCGTCAGTCGGGCTTTTTGCGCGCCTTCTTCTTGCCGCCTGCGGGCTTGGCGAATTTCGGCTTGCCGGGTTTGCCATCTTTTTTCGCCCAGGGCTTGGCATCGTCACGCCACTCGCCACCCTTGCGATGCGGCTTGCCGGCTGGCCTCCGCTTTCCGGCAAAGGGTTTTGGCCCACTACCGCGCGCTGCGAAATCAGGCGTTCCGTCCAGTTGCACAACCCGGATGCTGCGCTCCAGAACGGCCTGTGGGCCGATCGCCGCAAGAAACCGGTCAACGCAGGCGGCATCAAGCTGAACGAAGGTTTCGTCCTGCTGCATCTTGATCGCGCCGATCTCACGCTTGGTGATCTCGCCGGCGCGGCACAGAAGCGGGATGAGCCAGCGCGGCTCGGCATTCTGCTTGCGGCCAACCGACAGCGAAAACCAGACGCTCTCGTCGAATTCCTCTCGGCGCGGCGCGCGCTCCTCGCGCATGCCACCGCCATCCTGGATGGTGACTTCCGTCACGTCTTCCGGCGCGGAGAGCTTGGTGCGGTGAAGCCGTATGAATGCAGCCGCGATCTGCTCCGCACCATGCTTCTCAAGAAGCGCCTCAATGAATGCGGTCTCGTTTTCCTGAATGGGGTCTTCGAGATGCGGATCAGCCATCAGCCGTTCGTCATCGCGCAGAAGAACCTCTTCAGCGGAGGGCGGGCTTGTCCACTCAAGCCGCACCTTGGCATCGCGCAGAAGACGCTCGGCGCGACGGCGCCCATTGGGTGCCGCGATAAGCGCGCTGACACCCTTGCGCCCTGCCCGCCCGGTACGACCCGAGCGGTGCAGAAGCGTTTCGGAGTTAGTGGGCAGATCCGCGTGCACCACGAGCTCGAGATTTGGCAGGTCGATGCCGCGGGCGGCAACATCGGTTGCCACGCAGACGCGGGCGCGCCCGTCGCGCATGGCCTGCAGCGCATGGGTGCGTTCACTCTGGCTGAGCTCGCCCGAAAGCGCAACGACCGAGAAACCGCGATTGTTGAACCGCGCGGTCAGGTGATTGACGGTGGCGCGCGTGTTGCAGAACACCAGCGCATTGCGCGCTTCATAATAGCGCAGCACATTGATGATGGCGTTCTCGCGCTCCTGCGGAATGGCGAGGAAGCCGCGATACTCAATATCACCATGCTGTTTCTGTTCGGCGGCGGTGGTGATGCGCACCGCATCGCGCTGATAGTTCTTCGCCAGATTGGCGATGGTGCGCGAGACGGTCGCCGAGAACATCAGCGTGCGGCGCTCTGCGGGAGCGGCATCCAGAATGAATTCCAGGTCCTCACGAAAACCGAGATCGAGCATCTCGTCCGCCTCGTCCAGCACGACAGCGCGCAGATCCGACATGTCGAGCGCATTGCGGCGGATGTGGTCGCACAGGCGGCCGGGTGTGCCGACCACGATATGGGCACCGCGCTCAAGCGCGCGACGCTCGGTGCGGATGTCCATGCCGCCGACGCAGGAGGCGATGACGGCACCGGTTTCGGCATAGAGCCATTCCAGCTCGCGCTTGACCTGAAGCGCCAGTTCGCGCGTCGGCGCAACGGCGAGACCGAGCGGGGCTGCGGCACGATCAAAGCTTTCCGCACCGTCGAGCAGGCTTGGCGCCAGCGCGATGCCGAACGCAACGGTCTTGCCGGAGCCTGTCTGCGCGGAAACAAGCGCATCGGCGCCTTCGGGTTCCAGTTCCAGAACAGCCTTCTGAACCTGGGTCAATTCGGTATAGCCGCGCTTGTCCAACGCCCGGCCAAGCGCTGGCACAATGCCTTCGAACTCGGTCATTCATCTTCTTTCGGAAATGAGCGCGCTTCGAGAGATCGGCGGAGCAGATCGCCTGGCAGGCGCGCAGCGTGGCGATTTCGCCAACGCTTTTGCGCCGTACTACGCGTGTCGGAGGCAAATGTACAGCGGGGAGTGTCAAATTCCCTTTGCTTCGAACGCTCAGCCGGCAGCGGCCTCGCGCTCGTCTCCTGCCGTCAGGCGCATCATGACCAGGGCGAGAAGCATGGTGGCCGCCGAGACGATTGAGAGCGTCACGAACGCATTGAAATAGCCTTCGGCACCATCGGCATGGGCGAGAAGGACGACGATCAGGACAGCACCGATTGCGCCGCCGACACGCTGAACAATGTTCACCAGCGTTGCCGCATCGCCCATTTCCTCTTTATGCGCGGCGGCGTAGGCAGCCGTCATGGCCGGCATCTGGCCAAGCGCCATGCCGATGCCCCTGACGACGAGAAGCGGTGCCAGCCAAAGCGCCGGAAGCGGCGTGGGCAGAAGGAAGGGCAAGGTGCTCAAGAGGAGCGCAAGTGCGCCGGCAAGCGTTACCCGTCCCGCGCCGAAACGGTCTGTCAGCGCGCCGCCGACCGGCAGGGCCAGAGCGCTGCCGAGCCCCATGGCCAAAAGCAGAAATCCGGTCTCCACCGTGTCGCGGGCTGCGATCACCTGGAGGTAAAGCGGCAGGAGCAGGAGCCCGCCATACATGTTGGCACCGGTCAGGCCGGTTGTGAGCGTCGCCGTGGCAAAGACCGGCCTCCGCAGAAGCGCGAGGTCGATAAGGGGTGGTCGCGCACGTGTGGCGTTTGCAACGAAGCCGGCGACGAGGACGAGGCCGGCGACGACACAGACAAGATTGATGCGTGTGAGGCCATCGGCACCGAATTCGGTCGCGCCGTAGAGGAAGAGCGGCAGCCCGGCACCAAGCAGAAGCAGGCCCGCAATATCGAGATGCCGCGTCTCGTCCCGGTCGCCGGCTGGCACAAGCCCCTTTGCGAGAAGAAGTGCTGCAACGCCGACCGGAACGTTGATCCAGAACAGCCAGCGCCATGACGCATGATCGAGCAGGAGCCCGCCAATCGCCGGGCCGATGGCCGGTCCCAGCGCAACGACAAGTCCAAGCGCGCCCATGATGCGGCCAAGCTGCCTGGGGCCTGCAGTCGCACCGATGATCGCCTGTCCCGCCGGCACCATGAGACCACCGGCGAGCCCCTGAAGAAAACGGGCGGCGATCAGTGACCACGGCCCGGGCGCGATGGCGCAGAGCACCGATGCGCCCGTGAACCCCGCAAGGCTGAACGCCCACACGCGGCCATAACCGAAACGGTTTCCGAGCCAGGCGGCGGCAGGAAGGGAGATTGCCAGCGCGACCAGATACCCAGTGGCAATCCACTGGATCAAAGGCAGCGTGGTGGTGAGATCTTCCCGTATCGTTTCGAGGGCGAGATTGACAACCGTGGAATCGAGCATCGCCATGAACGCGCCAGCGCCGGTGACGGCGGCGATCTTCCATATCCGCGCGGGGATGGCCGGCGGCGGTGTCTTGCGATCCGTGCTCACGGGCCGGAACTCTCAACCGGCCCGGAGCTGAAGTCAACGCGCGATCACGTCGCAGCCGCCTACCGCACCACCTCGCCGTCTTCCTTGGTGAACGCTTTCACCGCGCCCTCAGGCAGTAGCTCCAGCACGGTCTCGGACGGGCGGCAAAGCTTTGTGCCGCGCGGGGTTTCCACGATGGGGCGGTTCATCAGGATCGGGTGCGCGACCATGAAGTCGATCAGTTCATCGTCGCTCCATTTGTCTTCGCCAAGGCCCAGCTCGTCATAGGGTGTGCCCTTCTGGCGCAGTATCGCGCGTGGCGACACGCCCATGGCGGCAATCAGCGACACCAGTTTTTCGCGGCCGGGCGGGGTCTTGAGATATTCGATCACCTGTGGCTCCTCACCGGCTTCGCGAAGCATGGCCAGCACGTTGCGCGAGGTGCCGCATTTCGGGTTGTGATAGATGGTGACGGTCATGATTGTCTCGCTCAGCTCGTGGGAAACCAGTCTCGGGTGCGGTTGGCAAAGGCGACCAGCGACAGCATCACCGGCACCTCGACCAGAACGCCCACCACCGTGGCAAGTGCCGCGCCGGAATTCAAGCCGAACAGGCTGATGGCCACAGCCACCGCAAGCTCGAAGAAGTTCGACGTACCGATAAGGGCGCAGGGGGCAGCGACATTGAACGGCACTTTCCAGATGCGGGCCACGAAATAGGTCAGGAAGAAGATGCCGTAGGACTGGATCAGGAGCGGCACCGCGATCAGCACGATCAGGATCGGCCGCTCGACGATGACATGCCCCTGAAAACCAAAGAGCAGCACAACAGTGACCAGAAGGCCGATCACGGAAACGGGTTTCAGCGAAGCGGTGAAATCCGAAACTGCCTTCTGCGCCTCCGCGCCCGAAGCGCGACCGGTCAGCCATTTGCGGGTCAGGAAACCGGCGACGAGCGGGATCACCACATAAAGGCCGGTGGCCAGAAGCAGCGTTTCCCACGGGACGGAAATGTCTGTCACGCCGAGCAGAAGCGCGACGATGGGCGCGAAGGCGAATATCATCACCACATCGTTGAGCGAGACCTGCACGAGCGTGTAGGTGGCATCGCCCCGGGTGAGCTGGCTCCACACGAAAACCATCGCCGTGCAGGGTGCTGCGCCCAGAAGGATGAGGCCGGCAATGTATTGCTGCGCATCGGCGGGCTCGATCCACGGCGCGAAGACATATTCGAAGAACAAAACGCCGAGTGCTGCCATGGTGAAGGGCTTGATGAGCCAGTTGACGGCGAGCGTCAGGACAAGTCCCTTGGGGCGGTCGCCAATATGGCTGAGGCTCGCGAAGTCGACATTGACCATCATCGGGAAGACCATCGCCCAGATGAGAACGGCAACGACCAGGTTGACTGAGGCGTATTCGAGGGATGCGAGAAAGCCGAACAGGCCCGGCATCAGATTTCCGAGGGCTATGCCCGCGATGATACAGAGCGCCACCCACACGGACAGGTATTTCTCGAAGAAGCCGATGCCGCCCGCCGGGGCGTCACTGCGGTTCAGAATATGGTCGGTCATCAGTGAATCCTATTCGGTATGGGCAGGAGCACGGCCGATATCATCAAGGCGGCGCTGCAGGGAAAGCCGGTCAAGCGAGGCGAGCGGCAGCGCCGTGAAGATGGTGACGCGATTGTTGAGCATGCGGTAGGTGTCTGCGAAAGCGAGACGCTTCTCGGCCTCGGTGCCGGTAACCGCCGCCGGGTCGGGAAGCCCCCAATGGGCTGTCATCGGCTGGCCGGGCCAGACAGGACATGCTTCCTGCGCAGCACTGTCGCAAAGCGTGAAGACGAAATCGAGCTTGGGAGCATCCGGTGTTGCGAACTCTGCCCAGTCTTTGGAGCGGGCAAAGGAGATATCGTGGTTCATGCGTTCGAGCAGTTCCAGCGCGAATGGATGCACCGATCCTTTAGGTTGGGAGCCCGCTGAGTAAGCCTTGAAGCGCCCCGCGCCGACCCGGTTCAAGACCGCTTCAGCAAGAATGGACCGAGCGGAATTTCCGGTGCACAGAAAAAGTACATTGAACGTTTTATCACTCATGGCACAAGCCTCCTAGCAGTGACAGGTCGCAGCCTCGATGGCGGGGCGGCACAGATCGGGATTTCCGTTGCAGCAATCTTCCATGAGGAAGGCGAGGAGATCGCGAAAGCCGGTCATGTCGGCGGTGTAGCGAATGATGCGCCCTTCCCGCTCGGCCCGGATCATGCCCGACTGCGAAAGAACCTTGAGGTGCGCGGAAGCGGTGTTCTGCACGACACCGAGCCTGGTCGCCACCTCTCCCGCGGGCAGCCCCCCGGGCCCTGCCTTCACAAGCAGGCGAAACACATCGAGCCGGGTCTCCTGACCAAGCGCGGCAAGTGCGTCGATAGCCTCAAACTTTTGCATTATCCAAATATCCGGATTTATCGATGTATTAAAGCGCTTTTTGCATGGTTGCGGGAGGGCGTCAAGAAGCATTGGGAGCTCACTTGATGAAAACCGGGCCGCGCTCTTGCGCATTCTGCCAATGGGTTCCGGGTCAGGCCCGGGATGCCAGCCTCCTTCTACCCGCTCGCAGGGAGAAGGGGCGTTTGGTGCTGGTGCGCATTCTGCAGAGGGGGCGCGCGGGCATTTCTGGACAGGCTCCTTCGTTGCCGCGCGGGGTTGCCGCCGGGGTTTGGATCGTTCGGGAAACGGGGCGCGTTTTTCGTGCCTCTCTGTTGTGAAATAAGTGGCGCGAAAAGCGCGCCCCGCCGGCCGCTGTCCCGTCTGCCGGCCGGTCACTCGGGCGATCTGTGCCCTAGCGGCTTTTCCGCAACCGGCATGATGCCGGCCGCCGGCCTTTCGCGGGCCCTCACAGGCCCCGGGTTACCGAACCCGAGGGGGAGGCTGCCGTCGCCCCTCCTGATCCCCGGCTCCGGACCCGGTTCCCGACAGGGGCGATGGGGGAAGTGTAGCGGAGGTTTTGAGGGTGGGGAGAAAAGAGCGAATAGGGAGTAGCGAATAGCGAGTAGGGAACGCGCTTCAACTCCCTCGTGATCCTATGGCCTGACCATGGGATCCATGCCGTTGCGGTGGTGACGGGGTGCGGGTGAGAAAAAATGTACGTGCCCAGGACGGGTCGAAGTTTATCCCCGGCGTCCCGGCAAGGGTCCTCGGATCAGGTCCGAGGATGACGAGGGAGTGTTCGGGGTCGCAGCCCCTTCTACCCGCACCCGTTCGGCAGGTTCAGGAGGCGAAGGGGCAAAGATGTGGTGCGATCATGTGAAGAGCTTCATCCCGACCGGGCGAAGCGCCAACCGGACCGCATGGCAATGGGGCCGAGACGCCCTGCCCTGAACACAACCTCAGCCGACGAAGGCGCGCTCGACGACGAAATCGGCCGGCTCGGCGTTGGAGCCTTCCTTGAGGCCCGCCTTCTCGACCAGCGCCTTCACATCCTTGAGCATGGCCATGGAGCCGCAGATCATGACGCGGTCATTCTCGCGATCGAAAGGCTCGGTGCCGAGCTTCTTGAAGAGTTCGCCATTCTCAATCAGCGTCGTGATGCGTCCCATTACGGGCGAGGTTTCGCGCGTGGTGGAGGTGAAATGGGTCAGGCGGCCCTCGACCAGCTCGCCGATCAGCGGATCGTCCCTGAGAGCGGTCACCAGTTCCTTGCCGTAGTCAAGCTCGGCGACGTCGCGGCAGGTGTGGGTGAGAATGATGTTGTCGAACTTCTCATAGGTCTCCGGGTCGCGGATCAGGCTCGCGAAGGGCGCGATGCCCGTGCCGGTGGAGATCATGTAGAGGTTTTTCGCCGGCGTCAGCGCATCGTTGACCAGCGTGCCAGTGGACTTCTGGCGCATGAGCACCGTGTCGCCGGGCTGGATCTTCTGCAGATGCTGGGTCAGCGGACCATCCGGCACCTTGATGGAGAAGAACTCCACCTCCTCGTCCCAGGCGGGGCTGGCGATGGAATAGGCACGGAAGACAGGCTTTTCCGCATTGGGCAGGCCGATCATCACGAACTCGCCGGAGCGGAAGCGGAAGCTCTGCGGCCGCGTGATGCGGAAGGCAAAGAGATTGTCCGTGTAGTGTTTCACCGATGTCACGCGCTCGGCAAAGCAGCCGGCGGGAATCGGGAATTCAGGGGTCTTTTCGGCGTCGTTCTCGCGGAGCGCAGCGCTGTCCATGAATACTGTCCTCGTTCGGTCGGAAGTCTCTATGCCTGTTTCCGGTTCGGATGCAAACCCAAATCGCGGTACCAATGGCTGCTCTTGCCTGTCGAAATTATTAGTATACAAATGAATTTGACGTCAAGTTTGGTGCGTTCGACACCTATTTCATTTGGTCGGGTCAACAAAGGTTTCACATTCCGGATTTCACCCATGAATGAGAAAAAAGGCATCAATTCGGGTTCTGTGGTCGTCGGCATCGATGTGGGCGGCACCTTCACCGACCTGATCCTGATCGATTCCCGCGAAGGGTCGGACACGGGAGCCCGGGTGCGGGTCGCCAAGACCCCGACCACCGTCGAGAACCAGGCTTTCGGTGTGGTCAACGCGATACGCGAGACCGGGGTTCCGGCATCCGAGATCGGCCTGATCGTGCATGGCACGACCACCACGACCAATGCGGTGCTGGAGCGGCAGCTTGCCAGAACCGGGATGATAACGACCGCCGGTTTCCGCGACATCATCGAGCTTGGGCGGCGCACACGGCCACAGGCCTATGGCATGACAGGAACCTTCACTCCGGTGGTGCCGCGCAATCTGCGGCTCGAGGTGGATGAGCGCATGGACGCCGCCGGAAACGTGCTCACACCACTCGATGAGGATGGTGTGCGCGCGGCGGTGAAGGCGCTGCTCGATCAGGGCTGCGTTTCGCTGGTGATCCACTTCCTGCACGCCTATGCCAACCCGACGCACGAAAAGCGCGCGGCTGAAATTGCCGCCGAACTCTGGCCCAACAATTACATCACCACCGGACATGCGCTGCTTTCCGAAGCGCGCGAATTCGAACGCGGCGTAACGGCCGCGGTCAACGCCTCGGTGCAGCCGATCCTGGAGCGCTACATCGCCCGGCTTTCGAACGAGTTGCAGGGCCTCGGCTATGCGCGCGACTTTCTGGTGATGAATGGCAATGGCGGCATGATTTCCGCTGCCCATGTGGCCCGTGAGGCCGCCAAGACGGTGATGTCCGGCCCGGCCTCGGGCGTGATGGCCGCAGCCTTCACGGCGCGGCGGGCGGGCCTCGACAATCTCATCACCTACGATATGGGCGGCACATCCACCGATGTGGCTCTGGTGCGCGGCGCGCGACCGGCCGTCTCCAACGAGATTGAGGTGGAATATGCCATGCCGATCCACGTGCCGATGGTGGACGTGCACACGGTGGGAGCCGGCGGCGGATCGATCGCGCGCGTCAACGATGCGGGGCTTCTGGAAGTGGGGCCGCAGAGCGCGGGCGCAAAGCCTGGCCCGATCTGCTATGGCCGCGGCGGCACGGAGCCGACCATCTCCGATGCCAACCTTCTTCTGGGCCGGCTGAACTCGAAAAAACTTCTCTCCGTCGACAATCCGGTTTCCGTTTCCGAAGTCGAGGCGATCTTTGCAAAAAGGCTTGGAAGCCGTCTCGGGCTTTCGGGCGTGGAAGCGGCGGGTGCGGTGCTGCAGATCGCCAACATCAAGATGGCGGGCGCGATCCGCATGGTCTCGCTCGGCAAGGGGCACGACCCGCGCGATTTCGCGCTGTTCGCTTTCGGCGGCGCTGGGCCGCTGCACGCGGCAGCCCTTGCCCGCGAACTAGGCATTCCGCGCGTGATGGTGCCGGCGCGGCCCGGCATCACCAACGCGCTCGGCTGCGTGGTCGCGGACCTCAGGCACGATTTTGTGCGCACGGTGAACCGCCCTGTCGCGAGCCTCGACGTGGCGCTGGTCAAAAGCGTGCTTGAAGAGCAGCGCGCCGAGGGCGAGGCGCTGATCGCGGAAGAGACGGTGCAGCCGGAGCGCATCGAGTGTGTGCACACGGCGGACATGCAGTTTGTCGGCCAGACGCATCTCATCAATGTGCCGCTGCCCGGCCCCGAGGTTGATCGCGATACGCTGCAGACGCTTTTTGAAGAAGCCTATTTCGCCCGCTTCAAGGTGCGTCTGCCAGAGATCCGCGCCAATCTCGTCAATCTCAACACCTCCGTGATCGGCGTGCGCGCCGATATCGACCTTGCCAGCCTGATCGACCCGGCGGGACGTGTGGCAACACTGGCCGAGGCGCTGAACGAAAAACGACAGGTCTGGTTTGCCGGCGACTGGCACGACACGCCGGTCTATGCCCGCGAAAGACTGCCGCTCGATGCGGAGATCGAGGGGCCGGCGATCCTTGAACAGCTCGACACGACAACGGTGATCGAACCCGGCGACCGGGCCGCATCCGATGCCGATGGGAACATCATCATCACGGTGGGAGCGGGCCGATGAACGACACCTCTTCTCTCGACGCCATCACGCTTTCCGTCATTCAGGCGGCACTTCAGCAGGTGTGCGACGAGATGGACCTGACCTTCTCGCGCGCCGCCTTCTCTCCCGTCATCGCCGAGGCAAACGACCGTTCGGACGGCATCTACGCCGCCGAGGATGGCGCGCTGATTGCGCAGGGCTCGGCCGGGCTGCCGGTCTTTGTCGGCGTGATGCAGTATTCCACGCGCACGCTCATCGAGCGCATCGCGGGCGGCGAGACGGCAGCGCCCGAACCCGGCGACATCTACATCGTCAACGACCCGTATCTCGGCGGCACACACCTCATGGATGTGCGCTTTGCCATGCCGGTCTGGCGTGATGGGAAAATCTTCTGCTGGCTCTCCAACACCGGCCACTGGCCGGACATTGGCGGCGCGGTTCCGGGCGGCTTTTCCGCCTCCGCCACGGCGGTGGAGCAGGAAGGGCTGCGCCTGCCGCCGGTGAAGCTTTTCAAGAAGGGCGAACTGGATCCTGAAATCTACGCGATCATCTGCTCCAACATCCGCGTTGCCGACCAGCGCATCGGCGATATTCGGGCGCAGGGCGCGGCGCTGGAAGTGGGTGCAGATCGGCTGGCACAGGTGCTCGATCGCTATGGCGACGAGACCGTGCGACAGGCCATTGCCGAACTGCGCACCCGCGCGGCGACGCAGATGCGCGCGCTGATCGCGCCGATCCCCGACGGGGTCTATCGCGGCGAGGCTTTCGTGGATTCCGACGGCGTGATGGACGAACCGCTGACCATCGCGCTGGCCATCGAAAAGAAGGGCGACACGCTGACCTTCGATTTCAAAGGATCGAGCCCGCCCTGCATGGGGCCGATGAACAGCGTGCTCGCGACAACGCTGTCCTCCGTCTATCTGGCGATGCGCCACATCTTTCCCGAAGTGCCGCTGAGTGCGGGCGCGTTCGAGCCGCTGATCATCAAGAGGCCGGAGGGTACGTTTCTCGACGCGCGCTATCCGCGCCCGGTCTCGGGCTGTGCGGCGGAGGTCTCGCAGCGCATTGCGGAGGCCGTATTCGCGGCGATGGTGAAGGCGCTGCCGGAAAAGGTGACTGCTGCACCTGCCGGCTCCAGCGGCAATTTTGCGCTTGGCGGGCACGACCCGGCGCGCGGCCGCGATTTCGTGATGTACCAGATTTCCGGCGGCGGCTATGGCGGCAATGCCGACCATGACGGGCTGACCAATGGCTGCTCGACCATCGGCATTTCGAAATCGCCTCCCGTGGAGGTGATGGAGCAGGCCTTTCCCGTGCTCTATCGGCGCTATGCGCTGCGCGAGGGCTCGGGCGGTGCCGGCGAGCATCGCGGCGGGTTCGGCCTTTCCTATGAGGTGGAGCTTCTGCGCGGCGATGCCCGCGCCTCCTTCGTGATGGACCATGGCCGCACCGGCCCGCAGGGCGTGCTTGGCGGCAGGGACGGCAGGGTGAACGAGGTGACGGTGTGGCGCGATGGAAAAGCCCATGTGCCGCCACATCTTTCCAAAGAACAGGATATTCCACTGAAAGCCGGTGACCGGGTTTGTGTCGGAACGCCGGGCGGCGGCGGCTATGGCGATCCGCTGAAGCGCGCGCCGGAGAAGGTTTTGCGGGACGTAGCGCTCGGATATTACACGGCGGACGAGGCCAAGGCGCTGTTTGGCGTGGTGTTCAGCGCAGATGGGATGACGGTGGACGCAGTGGCGACGCAGTCGAAGCGCGGCAGCTGAGAGGGTTGAGCCAGGCGCCCTCGCCCTGAGCTTGTCGAAGGGCGAGGGCGCTTGGTGCCATAGGGCGCCACTCACTCCCCAAGCAGCCGAAACTCCAGATAGAGATTGCGCTGCAGCAGCGAGTGGTTGTCGTCGGACATGAGCGACACCATGGTCGCGCCATCGGCACGCTGCCAGACATCGAGCGCTTCCATATTGTCGATCTGGTGATCCATGCCAGCGGTGAAGAGCACCGGGCCGTCGGCCACACTGCCGGGCGCGATGGTTGCGCCGTCGATCCGGCGAATGCGCAAGGCGACACCGCTGGCGAAGGTGAAGCGGCGCTCCAGCAGAAGCAGATCGCCATCGGGCAGAAACGCGCCATCGGTGATGTCAAAACCTTCGGAGCGCGCGACGGTGAAAACACCCTTCATCGGCCCTTCGAGAATGGCGGCAAAGCAATTGCCGTCCTCATCGATGCTGCGCTCGGCAACGATGACCCGCGCACCTTCCAGCCGTCCGCCCGACGGCGCATAGGCGATGGTTTCGAAGCCGCGATTGCTGCGCAACTCCTCTCGCGGAACGAGATAATCCAGATCCCGGATGGCAGATCCCATGGCATCGCGCTCGATCTCGAACTCGGCAATGCGCTGAACGCGCTCGAAGCTCACCGTCGCCAGGTCGCCCCTGACGGCAATGCCTTCGGCATCGGTGGTCCATTTCTCGCGCGTGGAATTGCCGTCTCCGTCCACCATGGGCTGCATGGAGAACTCGGCAAAGCCGGAAGGCCGTCCCTCGGCATCTCGGGTCACAGTCCCGAAAAACCAGAACCCCGTGTCGGAAACGCCGATGAACTCAGTGCCAGGCGAGGTGAAGCGAAAAGACGAAAACGCCCCGAAATGATCGACCGGTGAGGTCATGGAGAGACCGCCGACAAACTCCAGCGGTCCGAATTCGGTTTCATAAGAGCCAATGGCGAAATGCCGAATTGGCACTGCATTGACCGCCATGGGGATGGACGGTTCCTGAGCCTTTACCGGGATGGCTGTTGCAAGTGTCAACGCCACAAGCAACAGGCGCAAGGCCAAAGGACGCAGCCTAGCCCGCACGTCGCATCGCGCCGCCGCCACGGCGCGCGCCCTCTTCCTCGAAGAGCGAAGCAAGCTGCTCGGTCATGGCGCCGGCCAGCTCTTCCGCATCGACAATGGTGACGGCGCGCCGATAATAGCGCGTGACGTCATGGCCGATGCCGATGGCCAGAAGCTCGACCGGCGAACGGGTCTCGATTAATTCGATGACCCCGCGCAGATGCCGCTCCAGATAATTGCCGGGATTGACCGACAGGGTGGAATCGTCGACCGGCGCGCCATCGGAAATCATCATCATGATCTTGCGCTGCTCGGGCCGCGCCATCAGGCGCTGGTGCGCCCACAGAAGCGCCTCGCCATCGATGTTTTCCTTCAGGAGCCCTTCGCGCATCATCAGGCCGAGATTGCGCCGCGCGCGGCGCCAGGGCGCATCGGCGCTCTTGTAAATGATGTGGCGCAGATCGTTCAGACGGCCGGGATTGGCTGGCTTGCCTTCCTTGAGCCATTTCTCACGCGCCTGCCCGCCCTTCCACGCTCGCGTGGTGAAGCCGAGGATTTCGACGCGCACACCGCAGCGCTCCAGCGTGCGGGCCAGAATGTCGGCGCAGGTGGCGGCCACCGTGATCGGCCGGCCTCGCATGGAACCCGAATTGTCGAGCACCAGCGTCACCACCGTGTCGCGGAAATTGGTGTCGCGCTCCTGCTTGAAGGAAAGCGGCTGCATGGGATCGATCACGAGGCGCACCAGACGCGCCGTGTCGAGAACGCCTTCTTCCAGATCGAAATCCCAGGAGCGGTTCTGCTGCGCCATCAGGCGGCGCTGCAGCCGGTTCGCCAGACGCCCGACCACGCCCTGCAGATTTGAGAGCTGCTTGTCGAGGAAGGCGCGCAGACGGTCGAGCTCTTCCTCATCGCAAAGCTCTTCAGCGCCGATAGTCTCGTCGAACTCGGTGGTGAAAACCTTGTAGTCTATGTCGCGCGCGGCCTGGTCGAACGGGCTGTCGGGACGGCGCGCCTCTCCAGGCGTTTCCGAATCGAGCTCGTCGTCTTCTGAGACATCGTCGGCGGTGGTGTCGCCGGCTTCGCTCTCGCCGGTCTCGGTGTCCTCGCTCTCGCCGCTGGACTCCTCGCCTTCGCTCTCTTCGCCGCCGGAATCATCCTCTTCGCTCTGCTCGGCCTGTTCCTGCGCCTCGGGTGCGTCGCTGTCTTCCTCGCTCTCCTCGGTCTGCTCTTCCTCGGCCAGGTCCTCGCCCAGGTCAATGGAGGAGAGAAGATCGCGCACGGCACGGGCAAATCCGTTCTGATCGTCGATCTGGCTCGCTAGCGCGTCAATGTCCGCTGACGCCTTGTCCTCGACCCAGTCGCGCCAGAGCGCCACAAGCTTCTCGCCGCTTTTTGGCGCGGGGCGACCGGTCAGCTTCTCGCGCACCATCAACGCGATCGCTTCCTCAAGCGGCGCATCGGCCCTTTCGCTCACATCGGCCAGATTGGCGCGCTCATACTTGTCCTCGAGCATGGCGGCAATGTTGTCCCCCATGCCCTGCATGGCACGCGAGCCAATAGCCTCGACGCGCGCCTGCTCGACGGCGTCATAGATGGCACGCGCCTCATTGCCTTCCGGCGCGAGACGACGGTGCAGATCGATGTCGTGGCAGGCGCGGCGCAGCGCCATGGAATCGCCAATGCCGCGCGTGACCGTGAGCGCTTCGGCCGTCGCCCGTTTGGGCAGATCAGGAAGGCGTGCACGGCTACCGGTCAGCGACGGCTTGTCCTTGGAAAAGGACACCTCAAGCTCGTGATCGCCCGCCACCGCGCGCATGCAGGCGGTGGTGGCCCGCTTGAACGGGTCGAGCGGCGCTTCGGCGGCTTGTCCGGGCTTTCGGTTGGTCTGGCTCACGGGTCGTCTTTTCTCGGCCTTGTCGCCGCGCTAGCTCAGCGCAACATTCGCAGCCGATTCCGGCAATTCCTCACCGAAGGCGCGCTGGTAGAACTCGGCGACCAGCGCCCGCTCCAGCTCATCGCATTTGTTGAGGAAGGTAAGGCGGAAAGCGAAGCCGACATCGCCGAAGATCTCGGCATTTTCCGCCCACATGATCACCGTACGCGGGCTCATGACGGTGGACAGATCACCATTCATGAACGCCGAGCGCGTGAGATCGGCGACCCGGACCATGCGCGAAACGGTCTCACGCCCCTTCTCGTTCTGAAAATGCTTGTTCTTGGCCTGAACGATGGCGACTTCATCGTCATGCGGCAGATAGTTGAGCGTGGTCACGATGGACCAGCGGTCCATCTGCGCCTGGTTGATCTGCTGCGTGCCGTGATAAAGGCCGGTCGTGTCGCCCAGGCCCACCGTGTTGGCCGTGGCGAAGATGCGGAAGGCGGGATGCGGGCGGATGACGCGGCTCTGATCGAGCAGGGTCAGGCGGCCGGACGATTCCAGAACGCGCTGGATGACGAACATCACATCCGGACGGCCGGCATCGTACTCATCGAAGACCAGCGCGACATTGTGCTGGTAGGCCCAGGGCAGGATACCGTCCTTGAACTCGGTGACCTGCTTGCCTTCCTTGACGACGATGGCGTCCTTGCCGACGAGGTCGATACGGCTGACATGGCTGTCGAGATTGATGCGGACACAGGGCCAGTTGAGACGGGCTGCGACCTGTTCGATATGGGTCGACTTGCCGGTGCCGTGATACCCGGAAACCATCACGCGGCGATTGTGGGCGAAACCGGCCAGAATGGCGAGCGTCGTCTGCTTGTCGAACAGATAGTCCGGATCAACGTCCGGCACGTGGGAATCGGCCACGGAATAGGCTGGCACGACCATATCGGAGTCAAACCCGAATGTATCTTTCACCGAAACGGTCGTGTCGGGCAAATTTGCGATATCGCGGTCAATCTTGTTCATCATGCCTCCAGCGGCCAGGCCCTTGCCTGCATCGCTTGAACTTTTTGTTTTCCGGAACGTCTCATCAGACATCGTTCAAGGCGTCTTATCAGACGCGCGCTTTAACAGAAACCCGCCTGCTTCAACAGACGGTATGCTTCAAGCACGCTTCTGAGCCGGTCTTCGGACCCCCGGTCGCCACCATTCGCATCGGGATGGTGTTGCTTTACAAGGTTCTTATACCGCGCCTTGATCTCTTCGCTAGTGGCTTGTGCGCCCAGGCCCAGTGTTTCCAGCGCCTTGGCCTCAAGCGGTTTGAGACGTTTTGCACGCGGCTTGCGCTCCGCCTGCTTGTCGCCAAACAGGTTAAACGGATCGCCCATGCGGTTGTGATAGGCAGCCCGGCCGGAACGATAGGTCGAAAAATCGGCAGCGGCACGCGTTTCGCTGTCACCGCCCATCTTCCAGGTGGGGCGGTGCCCCGTCAGCGCTTCCTTCTGGTAGCGCGCAACCTCGGTGTCGCTCAGGCCTGAAAAATAGTTGTAGCCCTTGTTGTATTGCCGCGCGTGATCGACGCAGAAGCGGAAATACTGCCCCTCCGCGTGACGCCCTACGGGCGCACGATGCATGCCCGGCTCATCGCAGCCATCCCATTGGCAGCGTGGCGCGCGAGATTTCGCCTCCGCCTGAGGGTCGGGTCGAATTCGAATTTTCTCGAAATATTTCGAGTAGGGTTTCATATCGGACTGTGTGTCACCAAATCAGTGTGGAAGTATGGCCGCTCAGCGCAGGGATACAAGAATTGACTTTTGGTCAAAGTTCGACCTAGCGCTTGAATCGAACGTGAATTTGGGGATGCACCCCATATGGTGTGAGGAAACGGAATTGTCCATCCAGTCAACGATAGAAAGCAAGCTGACCAGTGCATTTTCTCCAGAGCGGCTTGCGGTCATCAATGAAAGCCACCTGCATGCAGGCCACCAGGAGCATTTCGATGGCACGGGCGAGACGCATTTCCGCGTGCGTATCGTTTCAGAAGCATTTGCCGGGATGAGCCGCGTGGAACGGCACCGCGCCGTCAATGAGCTGCTCGCCGAGGAACTCAAACACCCGGTACACGCACTCGCCATCGAACCGGCAGCTCCTGGCGAGCCGACGCGCTGGTGATCAAGCGAAAACGGAGGATCAGGCGAGCGGCCTGATCCGAAGCTTCGTGATGCGGTTCTTGTCGCGCTTCATGACGATGAAGCGCTTGCCGAAGAAGGTGAAGGCCTGCTTTTCTTCGGGAATCGTCTGGGTCTCGTGGATGACAAGGCCGGCAATCGTCGTCGCCTCCTCATCCGGCAGGTTCCAGTCGAGCGCGCGGTTCAGGTCACGGATAGGCACAGAGCCCTCCACCACGATGGAGCCATCGGCCTCCTGTTTGACACCCTGAACCTCCACATCGTGCTCATCGGCAATGTCACCGACGATTTCCTCGATGATGTCTTCGAGGGTAACAAGGCCCTCCACCTCGCCATACTCATCGACGACGATGGCGATGTGCGCCTTGCGGCGCAGAAAGGCGTTGAGCTGGTCCTGCAAAGTGGTGGTGTCGGGAACGAACCACGGCTTGGACGCCACTTTGGCGATGTCGATCTTTGTGTAGTCGTTCTGCACATCGCCGAGCGCGCGCAAGAGGTCCTTGGCGTGAACAACGCCGACAATATTCTCCGTCGACCCCTTCCAGATCGGAATGCGGGTGTAGGGGCTGCGCAGGATTTCGCGCACCACAACCTCCGGAGCCTCGTCCGCATCGACCGAACGCATGTTGGTGCGGTGGATCATGACGTCGGAGACTTCCAGCTCATGCAGGTCGAGCAGACCGCCGACACGGTCGCGGTCCTGTTTCACCACAGCACCCTCGCGGTGGAGCACCTCGACGGTACCGCGCAGCTCTTCATGGGCAGACAGCATCGACTCGCGGCTTTGCAGATCGACGCCGAAAATCGAGAGAAGAAGCCGGACAATCCCGTTGGCAAGCGAGGACAGGAAGCCGAACAAAAGCACCACGATGCGCGCGAAAGGCGACACGGTGAGCGCGAACAGCTCGGGCTTTGCAAGCGCCCAGGACTTGGGCAGGATTTCAGCAAAAATGACCAGAAGGACGGTCATGATGACGGTTGCGTAGAGCACGCCGGCATCACCGAAGATTTTCAGGAACAGGCTGGTCGTGAGCGCAGAGGCGAGAATATTGACCAGATTGTTGCCGATCAGAAGCGCTCCCACGAGCCGGTCTCGCCGCTGTATCAGGCGATCGACCAGACCGGCGCGCGCATCGCCATTTGCTTCCATCGTGTGAAGCCTGGCGCGCGAGACGGCCGTCATGCCGGTCTCGGTTCCCGAAAAGAGAAATGAGAGCGCGATCAGGCCCAGAATAATGCCGCCTGTGATCCACATCTCGGGTGTCATTGCGATAGAGCTCCCTCAAGAAAGGACAAAACCTCGCTTGCCGGCACATCCTTCGCAACGAAAGACTGGCCGATGCCGCGGGTGAGAATGAAGGTAAGCGCGCCGCGCGATACCTTCTTGTCCTGCGCGATATAGGTCAAAAGCCGATCGGCGCCAGGCAGGTCGCCGGGCACATCGGAAAGCCGGGTGGGCAGACCGACAGCAGCAAGATGCGCCTCGACGCGCTCGGCATCATCCGGGCTTGCCAGATTGAGCCGCGCGGAGAAACGGTGTGCCAGTGCCATGCCGATGGCGACACCCTCGCCATGCACCAGCCGCGCGCTGTCATAGCCCGTCGCCGCCTCAAGTGCGTGGCCGAATGTGTGGCCGAGATTGAGCAGCGCCCGGTCGCCCTTCTCAAGCTCGTCGCGGGCCACCACGTCGGCCTTCGCCTGACACGACTGCGCAATGGCTTCGACGCGCTCGCTCCCCCCGGCAAAAACCGCCTGCCAGTTTTTCTCCAGCCAGGCGAAGAAGTCCGGCCGGTCGATCAGCCCGTACTTGGCGACCTCGGCATAGCCCGCGCGGAACTCGCGCGGCGAAAGCGTATCGAGCACGACCGTATCAGCGATGACAAGCTGCGGCTGGTGGAAAACGCCGACCAGGTTTTTTCCATGAGCAGTGTTGATGCCGGTCTTGCCGCCGACAGAGGAATCCACCTGGGCGAGCAGCGAGGTGGGCGCCTGGACGAAGTGCATGCCGCGGCGCACGACGCCGGAGGCAAAGCCCGCCAGATCGCCCACCACGCCACCGCCAAGCGGGATGACGACATCACCGCGCTCAAGCCGGGCATCGAGGATGCCGGCCACCACCTCTTCAAGCGTCGCGAAACTCTTCGAGCGCTCACCCGGTGCAACAGTGATCGCGGCCGATTCCACACCAGCGGCAGCGAGACTTCCCTGAAGGGTTGCCAGATGATTTGCCGCGACATTGGTGTCCGTGACAATCGCTGCGCGCACACCAGGGAGGCGGGAGGCAATTTCCGCGCCCGCCTGTGCCAGCAAGCCCGGCCCGATCAGGATGTCATAGGAGCGCGCACCAAGCGAGACATGCACCCTAGCGGGCGCGGCATTTACATCATTCATGATCGGATGTCCTTCCGGCGTTCGTCCTGCAGATACGCGTCGAGGGCGGCAATGACCTCGGCCACGATGACCTCCTTGGGCTCGTTGCGCGAGTGAATGACAATGTCTGCTTCGGCGTAGAGCGGGTAGCGTTCGTCCATGAGACTGCGCATGACGCCTTCGGGGTCGTCATTGTTCAAGAGGGGTCGGTTCGAACGACGCCCGACACGCTCCATCAGGGTCGGCAGATCAGCTTTCAGCCAGACCGAGACACCGCGCCGCGCGACGGCCCGGCGCGTCTGAGCGTTCATAAACGCCCCGCCGCCGGTGGAGACAACACGGGGTCCGCTCTTCAGCAAGCGAGCGATCACCCGGCGCTCCAGCGAACGAAACTCGGTTTCACCATAGGCTGCGAACAGATCCGGCACCGTCATGCGCGAGACCGTCTCGATCTCGTGATCGCTGTCGATGAAGGGCAATTTCAGCACATCGGCCACACGCCGGCCAATCACCGTCTTGCCTGCGCCCATCAGGCCGACGAAGACCAGCGACCGCCTGCCCAGCCGGCAAGCGAGATTTTCTGCATCTGGAACTGATAGGTTTTCGGTGAATGTCATTCTCGCGCCTCTGCCTGCCGGTTTCGACATAAAAGCCATGATCCGTCAAGCGCTTGACTGTCGAGCACCCCACATACTTGCTTGCAAAGAAGGAACCGGCATCCCATAAACGGCCTGGGCAGGGGAAGACAGAACGGGGCACTGAAAGCATGCCGACGCTTTTTCGGCTATTGATGATCATCGCGGTCCTTGCCGGCCTGGTTTATGGCGCCATGGTCGCTCTCGTGACCTTCGTGGAACCGCAGACCGGCGAGATGAGTGTGCGGATTCCGGCAGAAAAGCTGAATCCATCGCAATGACACCCAGGATCGGCAGCGGCGCGCGCATCGAGGCTTTTCTGGAGATGATGGCAGCCGAGCGCGGCGCCAGCGACAACACGCTAGCCTCCTACCGCCGTGACCTGGAAGACGCAGCCCTGCATCTTGCAGCAAGTGGAAAGACACTGCAGGATGCCGACGCAGACGATCTGCGCGCTTTTTTGAGCACCCTTTCCACTCAGGGTTTTGCAGCCACCACCCAGACCCGCAAGCTCTCCGCCCTCAGGCAGTTTTTCCAGTTTCTCTATGCCGAAGGTCTGCGCGGCGACGACCCGACAGGCGTACTCGACAGCCCGAAAAAGGGGCGCGGCCTGCCGAAGACGCTGAGCGAGAAGGATACGGGAAACCTGCTGGAACGAGCAGAAGCAGAGACCCACGAAGCAACGGCAGGTACGCCGGAGCACACTGCCGCGGTGAGGCTTCATGCACTGCTTGAGGTGCTCTACGCCTCGGGCCTGCGCGTTTCAGAACTGGTGAGCCTGCCGGTAACGGTTGCGCTTCGGGACGAGCGTTTCTTTGCCGTGCGCGGCAAGGGCGGCAAGGAGCGTATTGTGCCGCTCTCCGGCAAGGCGCGCGCGGCCATGCAGACCTGGCTCACCGTGCGCAAGGCAAACCCCTCCTGGGCAGAGAGCACCTGGCTCTTTCCTGCCAGTTCCGAGAGTGGTCACCTGCCACGACAGGTCTTTGCACGGGAACTGAAGGCGGTCGCCGCGCGCGCGGGCATCGATACGGCGAAGATCTCACCGCATGTGCTGCGCCACGCCTTTGCAAGCCATCTTCTGCAAAATGGTGCGGACCTGCGCGCCGTGCAGGAACTGCTGGGTCATTCGGACATATCCACGACGCAAATCTATACGCATGTGCTTGAAAAACGCCTTGCCGAGCTGGTTCAAAAGCACCATCCGCTTGCCGATTAGCTTCATGAACGTTATGTGGAGCGTCACATTACCGGCGGCAGGCCGTGTTCAACCCAGAGATGCCTCTATCGCAGTGTCTCGTGTTCGATTTGGCGAGTGAATGTACAACTATCTCGATTTTGAAAAGCCCGTTGCCGATCTCGAAGGCCAGATCCTTGAACTGAAAAAGCTCGCCGAAAGCGGCGAAGCTGTGGACGTCGCCGATGAGATCGCACGCCTTGAGAAACGCTCCAAGGACGCACTGGTAGAAATCTACCGGTCTCTGACGCCCTGGCAGAAGGCACAGGTCGCGCGCCATCCCGACCGTCCGCACTGCCTCGATTATGTACGCGGACTCTTCACCGATTTCACACCGCTTGCCGGCGACCGCGCTTTCGGCGAAGACAATGCGGTGATTGCCGGTTTCGCGCGCTTCAACGGTCAGTCCGTTGCAGTGATCGGCCAGGAAAAAGGCAATGACACGCAGAGCCGGCTGAAGCACAATTTTGGCATGGCCCGGCCCGAAGGCTACCGCAAGGCCGTGCGTGTCATGGACCTGGCGGACCGTTTTGGCATTCCTTTGATCAGCATTGTCGACACGACAGGTGCCTATCCCGGCATCGGCGCAGAAGAGCGCGGACAGGCCGAAGCCATTGCCCAGTCAACGTCGAAATGCCTTGGTCTGAAAGTTCCCAACATCGCGGTTGTCATCGGCGAAGGTGGCTCGGGTGGCGCCATTGCCATCGCCACGGCCAATCAGGTCTACATGCTGGAGCATGCCATCTATTCGGTGATCTCGCCGGAGGGCGCTGCCTCCATTCTGTGGCGCGACTCTGCCCGTGCGAAGGATGCGGCAACCAACATGAAGATCACCGCACAGGACCTCATGGGCCTTAAGGTGATCGACGGCATCATTCCCGAGCCGATCGGCGGCGCGCACCGGGCACCGGAAAAGGTGATCGCTGCGGCCGGCGAGCAGATCGAGAAGGGATTTGCCGAAATGGCCGAGGGCAAGATGGACTATCGCGAGCATCGCCGCGAGAAGTTCCTCGCCATCGGCCGGACGTTGTAAGCCTCGATCAGGCGGCGGAAGCACGCTGGGGTCTGCGCACCACGCGGATGGTACCACTGTTTCCGCCACCACAGAAAAAGCGGTCGCCGCCGTCGGATTCAAGACCCGAAATGCCCATACCGGACGGCATGTCCAGTTGGGTCAGCACTGCCCCGTTTTCGGGGTCGATGCGCCGAAGTTCATTTTCGTCGCCTTCCCACGTGCCGTGCCACAGCTCTCCATCCACCCAGGTAACACCCGTAACGAAGCGGTTGGATTCAATGGTGCGCAGGATCGCTCCTGTCTCCGGGTCGATCTTGTGGATTTTCCGATCACGGAACTGCCCGACCCAAAGTGCGCCATCCGCCCAGGCCAGTCCGGAGCTGCCTCCGTCCTGCGGTGCAGGGATGCTGGCCAGCACCGAGCCGGTTTTCGGATCAATCTTCTGGATCCGGTCTTCCGCGATCTGAAACATGTGCGTGCCGTCGAAGGCCGTGCCCGCCATTGCCGTCATCTCGATCGAGCGAACGATATGGCCTGTTCCGGGATCGACGGCGTTCAACCTGTCTCCCGAAGCAAACCACACATACTGTCCGTCATGGGTGACGCCGTGAACGGCCTCCACGTCCGGGAAGGGGCCGAGTTCCTGGATGATGTCTGCTTTTGATCTGGTCATGATCCATTTCCTTTCCGATTGATCATGGACCGAACCTATCCGTCGGTGATTTTGGCCGGGAGTAACAAGTTTGTCGGGAAACCGGGCAGTGTTGGCACGACCCAGCGGCAGGCGCGACCGCGCCCGAAGGATCGCACCTTCTTCTCCTCCCGCAACCGCTCAAGGGCCCGCTGAACCGTACGGGAACTGACACCCAAAGCCAGTGCAAGCGCCGCGCTGGACCAGGCCTCTCCATCCGCGAGCAGCGCCAGAACATCTGCATGGCTGTCTTCTACGGGCTGCGCCAGAACAACAACGTCCCGCCCCTCTGGAACAGTCAGAACGAAGCCCGCATCTGTTGCGCGCAGACCTGCATGGTGCCTGAGAAGCGCTCGCAATCTGCCGATCTCGACCCGCAGACGCGCGCGGTGGGATTCATCCGCAACCCGGCTTCTGAACGCTTTTGCCACCAGCACCTCGCGAGACACATCCGACGGCCATGCTTCGGCAAGCGCACGTGCAAGAGCGAAGAGAACCGGTCGTGTCTCGAGCCCGATGATCGCGCCTTCACTGCGAATGACATGCCGGCAGGCATCGACCACCAGCGTGTTCGCCGCGAGAAGCGTCTCCACCTGATCAAGCTGGAGCAACGCTTCACGCTTGCTCGTCACCAACCTGGCAGCAGGCGCCTCGAGCGCCCGTTTGGCCGTCTCAACCTCGCTGACCAGTGCGGGGATGCCCGCCTGCCTTGCAGCAGCGGCAGCGCGCTCCAACGCGGTCCGCGCCTTCCTTGCTTCAACCCGACGCATGGCGATGCCGGCGACCACCATCTCGCAGCCGGCCTGTGCCTGCAGTGGCAGCAGGCGCGGATCGAGCGCATCAAGCGCGTGCTCGGCCTCATCCAGACGGCCGATCAGCAGGAGATGCCGCGCGGAGAGGTAACGGGCATAGGCGGCGTTGACGGTGTCGCCGTGTCGTTCGAGCGTATCGCGAGCCCGTTGAAGCGCCTCCTCCGGCCAGCCCAGATCGCGTGAGACGAGGGCGATCTCGGCTTCCGCCACGACACAGCGCGCCCGCGCCCTGTGCTCCCGCGGACTGAATGCGCGGGCCGCGCGGCGCAAAAGCGCCTTGGCCAGATCCAGATCGCCAAGCTGCGCCATGGCAATGCCACGCAATGCGAGTGCCGGCGCATCACTACGCAGGGCAATGCGATTGAGCGCGCCCAGAGGGTCACCCGCCGCCAGGGCACGGCCCGCTGCCGTGATCAGAGCGTCCATCTAAATCGCGTCACGATTGTCACTCTCACCCCCGAAAACCGATCCCTACTCTAGCCGACAGCCGCCCGCCGACAAGACGCGGATGACGGGCGGCAATGCAAAGGAGAAAACCATGACCGTACACTTAACCGGAACACGTGAGGAATGGCGCGCAGCGCGGCTGGCGCTTCTGCAGGAGGAAAAAGAGCTCACCAGACGCAGCGATGCGCTGGCACAGAAGCGCCAGCAGCTCCCCTGGGTGCGCATCGACAAGGAGTATCGCTTCGACACGGAGAAGGGCGAAGCCTCGCTGCCTGATCTTTTTCAGGGACGTTCGCAGCTTCTCGTCTACCATTTCATGTTCGGCCCGGACTATGAGGTGGGCTGCCCCTCCTGCTCTGCCATAGCGGACGGGTTTGATGGCTCGGTGGTTCATCTGGCCAATCACGATGTGACCCTGATGGCCATATCCCGCGCACCGCTCTCAAAGCTGATGGCTTTCAGGAAACGGATGGGCTGGTCCTTTCCATGGGCCTCTTCCGGCAAGTGCGACTTCAATCAGGATTTCGGGGTTGGCTTCACGAAAGAGCAGCAAGCCGAAGGCATCGAATACAATTTCCGCAGCGAACCTCCGATGAAGAACTCGCTGGCCGGCAAAACGATGGCGACCTGGGATGGCGACAGCCCCGTTGCCCAGACTGCCGCGATGACGGGGACCGACGTACCAACCTTCACACGCGAACGACCCGGTGCAAGCGCATTCGTGCTGGAGGACGGCGTGGTCTACCACACCTACTCGGCCTATTCGCGGGGGCTGGACGGGCTATGGGGCATGTATCAGTGGCTCGATCGCACGCCCAGGGGACGCAACGAGACCGGCATGTGGTGGCGCCATCATGACAAATACTAAAGCGCTCCCCGTGGCGCTCGCCCTGGCCACGACGCTGGGGCTCTCCGCTCTCTGCTGGGGTGTCATGGCGCAGAGGTTGGGCACCATGCAGATGGGGCCGTCCGCCCCACTCGGCCCGCTTCCTGCGTTCATTGCAATGTGGGTCACGATGATGGCTGCGATGATGTTGCCCGGTATCGCACCAACCGTTGTGAAGACTGCCAGAGGTGGCGCTTCAAGTACAGCCGTGCTGGGGTTCGTTGCCGCCTATCTCATCGTCTGGGCCGTGATCGGCCTGCCGGTCTATCTGCTCTACCAGCCTCACGGCACCGCCATTGCGGGCATCGTCACGATTGCGGCAGGCCTATACGAGCTTACTCCGGTCAAGAAGGAGGCTCGCCGGTGTTGCCATGACCCGATAGCATCCGGAGTTGAATGCGGACTCTTCTGCGTCGTGGCGACCATGGGACTGATGGCAATGCAGATCGCCATCGGCGTCATGAATCTTGGCTGGATGGCGGCGGTGACACTCATCATTTGCGTGCAGAAACTGATACCGCCGCGCGCAGTGCTGGACACCAGCCTGGCCCTGGGCCTGATCGCCCTCGGGCTCGCCATCATCGCCGTTCCGGAACACGTGCCCGGCCTAATGCCGGACATGTGAGGATCAGCAGCCCGATCAAAGCACCTTGCGCAGAAATGCGCGGGTGCGCGGGTCCTCCGGATTGCTGAACATCCTCTCGGGCGGGCCCTGCTCGACGATTCTTCCGCCATCCATGAACAGGACGCGGTCGGCTATGTCGCGGGCGAACTGCATTTCGTGCGTGACGATCAGCATGGTCTGACGCGCATCGGCCACGCGCTTCAGCAATTGAAGCACCTCATCCACCCATTCGGGATCGAGCGCTGAGGTGGGTTCGTCGATCAGCATGATCTCGGCCTCCGCCGCCATGGCGCGACCTATGCCGACACGCTGTTGCTGACCACCGGACAACGCGGCCGGGTAGCTCTGCGCCTTGTCGGCGAGACCGATGGTGGCCAGTATCTCTTCGGCACGGGCATTCGCCCTCGCCCTGTCCCAGCCCCGGACGGTGATGAGACCCTCGGCGATGTTGTCGCGCGCGGTCTTGTTGGCAAAGAGCGCGTAGTTCTGGAACACGAAGGAGGTCTGCCGCCTGAGCGCCAGTTCGTCCGCCGAACCTGCCCTGCGCGCGTCGACGGTGACGGGGCCGATGGTGATGGTTCCCTCGTCCGGCCTTTCGAGAAAGTTGAGCGAGCGCAGCAGCGTCGACTTCCCTGTGCCGGACGGGCCGATGATGGCAACACGCTCACCCGAACGGATATCGAGATCGATGCCATCCAGAACGGTATTGTCGCCGAAACGCTTGGTGAGCCCCCGGACAGAGATCATCGCGCCACCGCCTTTCCGAGCCGCGCCTCAAGTTGGCGTTGGACCACCGTAAGCGCCTCGACAATCACCCAATAGATGATCGCCACCAAAATGAAGGCCTCGAAATAGAGAAAGCTGCCGGCGGCTTCCTTCTGGGCAGCGCCCATCAGCTCCGTCACGCCCAGCGTGAAGGCAAGCGAAGTGCTCTTGATGATGTCAACGAAGTAGTTGACGAGGGTCGGAGCAGCTATGCGGGCCGCCTGCGGCAGGATGATGCGACGCATCATCTGCGCTGTCGTCATGCCAACAGAGCGCGCCGCTTCCCATTGTGAACGGTCAACCCCGAGGATCGCAGCGCGAATGCTCTCTGCCATATAGGCCGCGAAATGCAGGGTGATCCCCATGATCGCCGCGGTAACCCCATTGATGGCTGTCAGAAACGAAAACACCTGCGGCAGGCCGTAATAGAACAGGAAAAGCTGTACCAGCAGGGGTGTGCCGCGGAAGAAGCTGATGAACACCTGTGTGAGGCCATCGAGAAGAGGGACACGCATGACGCGCACTATGGCCATCAATGACGCTAGCAACAGCGCAAGGACCATTGCCACCGACGCCATGGCGAGCGTCAGCGGCACATATTTGAGAAGCACGGGGACGAGCCCCAGCATATAGTCGAGATCAAGTGGTCTCATCGTCCCCGGCTCTCATTGGCGTTGCGTGTTTACTGGGTAATGTCGGTGCCGAACCATTTCTGCGAGATTTCGGTCAGCGTGCCGTTTTCCTTTAGCGTGGTGATGGCCGCATCCACGCGGTCGCGCAGCGCCTTGCTTTCATCGTCGTTGCGGAACGGGAGCGCGTTGCGGATCTCGGAAAAGGGCTGGCCGGCGAGCGCCAGCGGCAGCGGCGTTTCCTTGATCACCTGGCTGGCGCTGACGCGGTCCATGACGAAAGCGTCGACGCGGCCGAGCGCCGTGTCCTGCTCGAGATTGCTCTCATAGGTCTTGATGTCGATCTCGTCGGCATAGGGCAGTTCGCGCAGAAGCTGCTCGAAATTGGAGCCAAGGTTGACGGCGACCGAGCGGCCCTTGAGGCTTTCAGGTCCGGTGATCTCACCCTCATTGCCCTTCTTCACGACCACCTGCGCGCCATCGATGACATAAGGCTGCGAGAAGGCAAACTTCGCCTCGCGCTCGGGAGTGATGGTGATCTGATTGGCGATGGTGTCGATACGGCCGGACTCGAGCGCGCCGACAAGGCCGGAAAAGCTCATCGTGACATACTCCACCTCGTCACCCGTCTCCTTGACCACGGCGTCAATGAAATCCACCTCGAAGCCCTGAAGCTTGTCCTGCTTGACGAAGGTGAACGGGAAATAGCCGCCCGACATGCCCACACGGATGGCTTCTGCGTTGGATGCCGAAACAGTGGCGGCGAAAATTGCTGCTATTAGTGCCAGTTTGCGCATTGTAATCTCCAGCGGCGCCATGCGCCTGCGTGTTGCTTGGTGCGGCACAAATAGCCAGTGTAGAAAAAATTTCTATACACTGGCGATAATGGCAAGATAAAAAGCCAGTTTTTTGTCTTTTAATCCATAGTTTTAGTACATAATACTATAAAATATGGATTGTTGAGCATGCTTTGGCTGCCCCGTCCGCAGCGTCGATGGCGGGTTTCTGCCGCTAAGGCAGGGACAGGGAGCGCAGGCACCACTTGCGCGCCGACCATTCCTCGCCTAGAAGCCGCGAAAAGGCCACAAAGCCCGACAAAATGCCACGAAAAGGTCACGGCCTGGCTGCAATGCCTAACGAGCCGGGTAATCTTTTCGAAAGCATAAGGGTTCATTTTCTATAAGCGGAGTGGCATTCTAGAATCTCCGCATGGGGCCCAAATTGGCGGGACGCGACAACATTCCATGACACGCCTGATCAAATATGCCTTCTTGCTGTCGACAGCGCTCGCGCTCGCCGCATGCAACGAAACATTTGAAGACATCGCGCCAAAGGCCGAGCGTCAGTTGCCGGCACGCATCGTGCAGACGATGAAGGCCAAGGGGATGAGCAAGAACTCTCCCGTCATGATGCGTATCTTCAAGGAAGAAGGAAAGCTTGAGGTCTGGAAGGCCAGGACCAATGGCCGCTACGACATCATCGCCAGCTACGACATCTGCAAATGGTCGGGCCAGCTCGGGCCGAAATTCACAGAGGGTGACCGCCAGGCGCCAGAAGGTTTCTACACGGTCCGCCCCGGCCAGATGAACCCGAAATCAAGCTATTATCTTGCTTTCAACATCGGTTTTCCGAACGCCTACGACCAGGCAAATGGCCGGACGGGCAAACACCTGATGGTCCATGGCGCCTGCTCGTCCGCCGGCTGCTATTCAATGACCGACGAGCAGATCTCGGAAATTTACGCATTTGCCCGCGATTCCTTCAACGGCGGGCAGCGCGAGTTTCAGGTGCAGGCGTTCCCCTTCCGCATGACAGCGGAAAACATGGCACGCTACCGGAACGACCCGAATTACGATTTCTGGAAAATGCTCAAGGTCGGTTACGATCACTTCGAACTGACCAAGATCCCCCCGAAGGTCGATGTGTGCGGCAAGCGCTACGTCTTCAACAGCGAACCCGTGGACGGACAGAGCTTTTCCCCGACTGCCGCGTGCCCGCCAATGAGCCAGCCTGAATCGCTGCTCACTGCCTATCGTCAGCACCAGGCGCTTTACGACATCGCATTCAACAAGGCTCTCAAAACACAATCGACGGCGCAGCGCTCTGAGACGATAGCCGGGCATGAGGAAGCCCGTCTGGTTGCGGACTGGAGCAAGCGCCGCGCCCGTGGTGAGAAGGTTTCGCGCCTGCCGCCCAACATTCCGTCTCCAACGGCGGTCGCTGCAGCACCTCAACCTGCATCCACGCCTGCTATCGCTGCTACAGCTTCTGCCTACACGGCCGAGCCTGCGTCGCGCCTTCAGAGCGCGCTGGAAGCCGCTGCCGCCCAGCCTGAACAGCGAGAGCCTGAACAGCAAGAGGCTGCAGACAACCCTGCTCCTGCCGTGACGGAAGCGACGGTCGAGGGCACCGTTCCGAATCCGACACCGCGGCCTGACACAAGCGCCGAACGCACCGCATCCGTCCCGGCTCCGGCCACTGGCGGCCAGGGAACCTCGCTGCGCCGCCGCTTTCAGAATATCTTCAGCCGCTGATCGTGACAGCCGCACCGCAGACATACGACCTCAAGGGGCTCAACTGCCCCTTGCCTGTTCTGAAAGCGCGCAAGCGCCTTGCAGATATGCCGAGTGGAGGCCGGCTTTGGCTGGAAACCACTGACCCGCTGGCGGTCATAGACATTCCGGCATTCTGCAACGAGCATGGGCACCTGCTCGTCGAGACCGAAGCGACCCCTGACGGTCATCGCTTTCTGGTGGAACGAGGCTAAGGACGAAACCCGGCTATGGCGAGCGGGTTGTCCTCAAGGGCGGCTCTGTCGGGCGTGTCGATCGCCGCTTCACCCAC
Organism: Nitratireductor sp. L15S-10; assembly: GCF_045011005.1. NCBI lineage: Bacteria > Pseudomonadati > Pseudomonadota > Alphaproteobacteria > Hyphomicrobiales > Phyllobacteriaceae > Nitratireductor > Nitratireductor sp. L15S-10. Next base: position 709,102 of record NZ_CP120674.1, on the reverse strand, counting down.
AAAGGCCGCGAACAGGCCCTTCACATAGGTTTCATCGAGGCCGGTTCCGATAATGACGAGGCGCACGCCGCGCGTCCCGTCGGGCCACCCCGTCAGATATCGCGGCTCATGCAGGATCTGGCGCACCCCCTGCACGACAAGCGGACGATCGGGCTGCCCGCTGAGCTCCACGAGGCCCTTCAGCCGCAGAATATGCGGTCCGCACTGGCTGCGCAGAAGGTCGAGAAAACTCTCGATTGCCGGCCCGCTGATGGGACGGTCATGCGTCAGCAGTATCGTCTCGAAGGCTGCGCTATGTCCATGCCCATGGTCATGCCCATGCCCATGCCCATGGTTGTGGTCGCGGTTGTGGTTGTGGTCGTGGTCGTGTTGGTGCTCGTGATCATGGTCATCACTATGATGCTGATTTGGCGAAGCCTCACGCAGGACCGCTGCGGCGCGCGAACCAATCTCGAGCGCACTGCAATCGATAAGAGCGGCTGCCTCCATCTCGTCCACCCGAAGTGGCTTTAGACCTGGTGCAAGCTTGGCAAGATGTGCTTTCAGATCGCGAAGAACATCCGCTTCAACCATGTCGGTCTTGGTGAGAAGAAGCCTGTCGGCCACCGCCACCTGATGCCGGGCCTCCTCGTGCGCTTCGAGCGTCGCACGCCCGTGCATGCAATCAACCAGAGTAACGACGCCATCAAGCCGGAAACGGGCAGCGAGCGCCGGGTGGGCGGCAAGTGCCTGCAGGACCGGCACAGGATCTGCAAGGCCTGTCGTTTCGATCACCACACGTTTTAGACTGGCTGCGCGGTCGTTCGTCAGCCGTTCGTCGAGCCCGAGCAGCGTATCCACCAGCGCACCGCGTACAGTGCAGCAAAGGCAGCCATCGGATAGCTCGACGACCCCATCGGAAGCCTCTCCCACCAATAGATGATCAATGCCCACCGCACCGAACTCATTGACGATCACCGCTGTGTCCGAAAGAGCCGGATCCCGCAAAAGCCGATTGATCAAGGTGGTCTTGCCGGCGCCGAGAAAGCCCGTGACAAGCGTCAATGCAATATGGTTGGCCATATCGTTTCAGCCGCCCTGCGCTGTCTCGGCCGTGGCACTTTTCAAAGGATAATCCGGCCGTGGCGTCGGAATCGGAACATCGGCGTAGCGCGGCACGGAGGGCGCAGGACCGGTAGCCCCGCCAAGACTGATCGCCACGGCGCGCGGCTCGTGATCCATCGCCGTCAGATAAGGCGAGCGTTCTACCAGGAGATTGTCATCGTCACCGCGTTCAAAACGCGCCTTGACCGCCGCTTCCGAACAGACCTCGGGGCGCATGTCGACCGCCACGTCCCGCCCCTCCCCATAAGGCGCGAAAGAGGCGATGGAGGGGGAAACCGCACCTTGAATCCTGAACCCTTCCGCAAGCAGGCGTGCGGCTTCCTCGCCGCGCTCCACCTGCGATGGAGCACCCAGCACGATGGTCGCAAGCGTGCGGCCATTGCGTGTGGCCGTAGCCGCCAGATTGAAGCCGGACGAACACACATAACCCGTCTTCATGCCATCGGCGCCCGGAAAGCGGCCGATCAGCCAGTTGTAATTCGGCAAGACCTTGTCGCCGGTGCGTATCGCCTCAAGCGAAAAATAGTGCGCGTGCTGCGGGAACTCGGTGCGGATGGCCCGCACGAGAAGCGCCAGATCACGCGCGGTGGTGTATTGCTCGGTAGAGAAAAGGCCGTGCGGATTGACGTAATGGGTTCCGGACATGCCAAGCTTTCGGGCTGTAGCATTCATGCGTTCTGCAAATGCACCAACCGAACCACCGACGTTCTCGGCAATGGCCGTCGCCACGTCATTCGCTGATTTGACCATGATCAGCTTGATCGCGTTGTCGAGAGTCAGCACCGAGCCGGCCGGATAGCCCATCTTGCTCGGCGGCTCCCGCGTTGCCCGCTTCGAAATCGTAACCGGCGAATCGAATTGCAGCTCGCCATTCCGCACCGCCTCGAAAGCCACATAGGCCGTCATCAGCTTGGTCAGCGATGCAGGATACCACCGCTGGAAGGCATCTTCATGGGACAGAACCCTGCCGCTGTTGACATCGAGAACGATCGTCGGCCCTGCCAACGCCGGCAGAACTGCCGCGATCATCCCCATCACTGCCCCGGCCACAACGGGCGTGGCGAACCTTGCGAAACACATGCGCATTATCCGAATTTCATGTCCGCCTGAAAAATCAGGCACAATTGTTGACCCGTATACCGATCATGACCCGATGCGCCAGCAGAACGAAGTCAACGACCAGACTTAAACCCTGTTCGTTTCTCGCTGATGAAACCGGGACCATTTAACGCGACCCGGTACTTATAGCAAAAAACCATTATGCCGGCGTCTGAATCTCACTCGCGGAAGCCGGCGGGTGGCGCGCGAAAGTCGGAACTGGCCCATGCGGATCAGCTTGCAATCGCACGCAATCACATCTTACCTGCTTCACAGCTTCAGACTGATGACCACAGGATGGATGCGGGCCCACCGGCACTTTTGCGAAACCCGCTCCACAATGAGACCCGAATACCGGCAAAAATTTGAAGGAAGTGCAAAACATGCCGATCTTGAACCGTTCTGCGGAGTTGCAGGCAGAAATCACAGAATGGCGACGTGATATTCACCGCAATCCCGAACTTCTCTTCGATGTGCATCGCACCGCCGGTTTCGTGACGGAGAAACTCCGGGAGTTCGGTTGTGAAGAGGTCGTGACCGGACTTGGCAAGACGGGCGTTGTCGGCATTATCCAGGGCAGGTTGGGCAACGGCCCGACCATTGGCCTGCGGGCCGATATGGACGCCTTGCCGATGACGGAGATGACGGGCAAACCCTGGACCTCCACATCCCCGGGAAAGATGCATGCATGCGGTCATGACGGACATACGGCGATGCTTCTCGGCGCCGCCAAATACCTTTGCGAAACACGCAACTTCAAGGGCAGGGTCGCGGTGATTTTCCAGCCGGCCGAGGAAGGCGGCGGCGGCGGCAACGAAATGGTGAAAGAAGGCATGATGGAGCGCTTCGCCATTGAGCGCGTCTTCGGCATGCACAATCTGCCTGGGCTGCCGATCGGCCAGTTCGCGACCAGAGCCGGGCCTATCATGGCTGCCACTGCGGAATTTGTGATCACAGTGAAGGGACGCGGTGGTCACGCTGCCATGCCGCACACGGTGGTCGACCCCATTCTTGCCGCCAGCCAGATCGTCACAGCGCTCCAGAGCATCGCGTCGCGCAATGTACACCCACTCGACTCTGTGGTGGTTTCGGTCACCAAGTTCCATGCCGGAGATGCCTTCAACGTGATTCCGGATACGGTGGAACTGGCCGGTACTGTGCGCACTCTCAAGAAGGAAGTGAATGCCGATGCCGAAAGCCGGATGCGCACAATCTGTGCAGGCGTGGCGGCGGCTCACGGAGCCGCGGTTGAGATCTTCTACGATTCCAATTATCCGGTGACGTTCAACCACGCTGAGGAAACGGCCTTTGCGAGCGCCGTGGCTAGCGAGATTGCCGGCGCGGCGAATGTGGACACCGACATTACCCCCACCATGGGCGGCGAAGACTTTTCCTACATGCTTGAAGCGCGCCCCGGTGCTCTCATCTTCATCGGCAATGGCGACAGCGCCGCGTTACACAACACGGCCTATGATTTCAACGACGACGCCATCCCGCATGGCGTCAGCTATTGGGTGCGGCTTGCTGAAAACGCCCTGGCGGGCTGATCCCGCCGCGACCTATGGACGGGTTCTGCATGATGCCCATTTCATCTTGGCGAACCGGCTTCATCGCGTTATGAGAGGGTTTAGCGGTCCCGTAGCTCAGCAGGATAGAGCATCAGATTCCTAATCTGAGGGTCACAGGTTCGAATCCTGTCGGGATCGCCATTCATCAGCGGGTCCATTCTCGTCACATTGCCTGGATTCATCAGCGGAGATAGTGTTTTCATCTTCTCCGTCACGTGTGGTCTCCGTTGCCTCTGCACGAACTTTGACAGGGTCCAGTGTGAGCCGTCGAATGTCTATGGGCCTGAAATAAAGCATGACCGCAAGAACCAGAAAGCTAAACACCACCGATATTGGAACAGCGAGTTCCGATACAAACAAAACGAAATTCCCCATACTTTCTCGCTTAATGCAGTTTCAGGGGAACCAAGAGATGCTTCGCGTTCTCGATCGTCCTTCATCACACCTAGCTTAAACGGCTAAGTGTTATATACTTCAAATACCCGCAATAATTGCAATGCGATCAAGGTCCCCACCCATCGAATAGAAACGATCTAACGCAAATTTGCCGGCTTTAAATTAACTTGAGTTAAGTTTCCGCGTCTTTCTTCCGCTACGTCAGCATAATCACCGTCCGTATCAGTATGGCGGTGCCCCATCCACACCAGGCCAAATACACTCGAGAAGGTCTGACAAAGGTGGAGAACGGCGAGGGAGCGGCCTCGGATATCCGCACCTTTCTTCTGCACGATTTTTGCGGCTCATGCCACGATCCGATCCATATGCACTGCTAGCGAAAAGACGTTTCAGCCTTATCCGGCCCATTCCCGGCCAGCGTGGAGAAATGATGTGAGAGCGAATCCAATCCCCAATGTGAACCGCAACATCGTGCGCGCCGCACTATACGGCGCCTGTTTTGCCCTGGCACAGGCGACACCGTCGGCCCTGGCCGACATCATCGATAACGGGCGGATCAAGGCGATCACGCTTTCCTCCGGCGGGCTGGCCGAGGTGAGGCGCTCCGCACGCATCGATGGAGATGGCACGCTCCGCGTCGATATTCCGCTCGACCAGGTGGACGACTTTTTGAAAAGCCTGGTTGTGAGAGATCCCGCAGGCACCATAGATGCGGTCACGCTGGATGGGCTTTCCCCGGTGGAAGAGACGTTTCGCCGGCTTCCGTTCAGCCCGGGTGACATGGGCTCTGTGCCAGCACTGGCTGCTGCGCTTCAGGGTATCTCAGTGCGCGCCACTTCGGGCGGGCGCTCCGTCGAAGGCATGATTCTCGGTGTCGAAACAGAGCAGGCAGGCAGCGAGGAAGCACCGCGCACCGAGCGGGTTCTCACCGTGATGACCGCAGATGGCACGCTAGAGCTTCTGAAACTTGGTATGGACACCAGACTGGACATACTCGACGAGGCACTCAAGGAACGATTGCGCGAGGCGGCCAAGGTGAGCGGACGCGGGCGCACGGATACCATCAGGTCTGTAGCGATCGCACTGTCGGGAACCGGCGAACGCGATATAGCGGTTTCTTACGTAGTGCCTGCTCCGGTTTGGAAAACAGCCTATCGGCTCGTTTCAGACGGCGAAGACACAGCGCGCCTGCAGGCATGGGCAGTGATTGAAAACGCAACCGGAGAAGACTGGGAGGGCATTGGTCTTACGCTCTCATCCGGAGCACCGGTAACACTCGCCCAGAAACTGCATCAGCGCTATTGGAGCGCACGCCCGGACATTCCCGTGGCCGTCGGCAACGCCGCGCCGCCACGACCGGACGCTTCAGCCGGCCTGGAGATCGCTCAAATGGATTCCGCCCCCCGCCACATGCGTGCATTCAACGGCGCCGCAGCTCCCGCGCCGATGGCCGACATGGTTATGGAAGAGCCTTCCGCCCCCACCAGTCGCACCGCGGCGCAAGAGGGCCGAACGAGCGCCACCTACCATTTGCCGAACCCCATTCACCTTGCAGCGGGACAGAGCCTCTCCGTGCCATTCGTGGACGCCGAGATCGAAGCTGAGCGGGTCTCAGTCTTTCAGCCAGAGAGCGGTGGGATCCACCCAATCGCTGCGGTTTTCCTCAAAAACGGCACCGAAGCCAGCCTGCCGCCTGGGATCGTCACGGTCTATGATCGCACGAGCGGTTATGTGGGCGATGCGCAGCTTCTGGGCATTCCGGCCGGCGAGAGCCGCATGGCAAGCTTTGCCAGCGATCGCAAGGTCGAGATCACAACGGAAACGAAACCGCAGGAGATCGTCGGCGAGGTAGCGATCAGCGAGGGCGTTCTGCGCACGACGACGGTTTCACGAATCACCACCACCTACAGGATCAAGGGGGCTTCGGACGCAAAGCGTACAGTACTGATCGAACACCCACGTCGCGATGGGTGGCAGATGGAAGCCGCCGCGCTCGATAGCGCAACCCCCACCCACTATCGCCTCCGCGCCACGGTGGAAGCCGGCGGAACATCCACCATACGGGCCGTGATGGAACGCAGCCACATGGAGAGTTTCGCTCTCACCGAAGCCAGCGCCGATGCGCTTTATGTATGGGCCGGCTCAGCCACCGACAGTGATACCGACAAAAAGCTGAAGGAGCTTGCCGCGCTCAAACGGGAGGCCACAGCGGCAGAGCGCACTGTGGCGAACCTCCAGCAGGCGCTGGAGCGGGCTGCCGGCGACCAGGCCCGCATTCGCGACAATCTGGGCTCCCTCCCCGGCGAAAGCGCCCTGGCCGAGCGCTACATGCGCATGCTCGAAGAAGAGGAAAATCGGATTGCCGCGCTCAATCAGGAAAGAGCGAAGGCCGAACGCGATCGGGATCGTCTGAATGGCGAGGTGCGGGCGTATATCAGCAGACTCTGAAAACGCCTTTACTTGCGATCCACCGCGCCGACATCGAGCAGCGGCGCGGCATCCAGTGCACCGGCATTAAGCATTGCGCCAACACGCTCAAGCGCAGCGACGATCATTCCCTGCTCCCAGTCGGGCAGGGCCTGAAACTGCTCGGAAAACGTCTTCTGCAGCGGATCGGGAGCAGCGCTCAGGAGAGCCCGTCCTTCCTCCGTCGGCGCGACCCAGACCACACGCTTGTCGCGTTCGCTGCGGGTGCGGGTGACGAGGCCGCGCGCCTCCAGCTTGTCGACCAGAGACGTTGCGGTCGCCTGTCCGACGCCGGCCTTGCCGGAGATATCCTTGGGCGTCGCCCTGCCGGCTGCAGCGACGATTTCAAGCACGATGAGCTGCGGTGTCGTCAGCCCGGTCGCCCGGGCGAGCGTCCGCGCGTTCAACTCTGTTGCACGCAGAATACGCCGCAACGCGATCAGGCTCGTTTCGGTACGATCTTCCATGTCGTCATTCCCAAACTCGCAGGCCGAAAGGGCGATTCTTGGCCGCCACTCCCCGCATATCTATGGATAGCAGAGAAAATATATTTTGATTAGCGAATAAAATTTTCCTTGGAAACCCATTCATTTCATGGGCTTGAGCGCTCTACGGAACCATTTCTGTTTCCAGCGGTTGAAATATCCTTCGATAGTCATAATATTCGGCGCGCTATGAGGAGACCAATGGCCATTACTGATATCAAGCTTGTACGCAAGCGATCGCCCGAAATTGTCTATCGCCCCCCGCGCAAGGAAGACGGCGCGGACGTGTGGCGGCTCATCCAGTCCTGTGAGCCGCTCGACGAGAATTCACTCTACTGCAATCTGTTGCAGTGCGACCATTTCGGCGACACATGCATCGCCGCCGAAAGAGCCAGCGACGGAGCGCTGGTAGGCTGGGTTTCAGCCTATCTTCTGCCCGATGAAGACAACACACTGTTCGTCTGGCAGGTTGCCGTGGACAAGAGCGTCCAGGGCATGGGCGTCGGCAAGAAGCTGCTCGCTGCATTGCTTGACCGGGAAGCCTGCGAGAACGTGCAGGCACTCAAGACCACCATCACCTCCGACAACAAGGCAAGCTGGGGCCTGTTTACCTCGCTCGCCCGCAGCCGCGGCGGTGAATTGAGCCACGAGCCTTACTTCCGCAAGGATGCGCATTTCGATGGCAAGCATGCCACCGAACACATGGTGACAATCCAGTTCACTGAAAATGCATCTGGCAATTTGAGCGGAAACTGGATGTCCCTGCGCAAAGCAGGCGAGGCCCGGAGCGACGACGCCGCCTGATCGCGGCGTCCACAACCGCACGACCGAACAATCCGAAGGAAAAGACATGACGACCGTTACGACGGACGACAAACAGATTTTCACGCGACGCGAGTCGGAAGCGCGCAGCTATTGCCGCAGCTTCTCCACCGTGTTCACAAGGGCGAAGGGCGCGACTCTCACAGACGCCGAAGGCCGGGACTATATCGACTTTCTGGCCGGCTGTTCGAGCCTGAACTATGGCCACAACGACCCGGACATGAAGGCAGCGCTGATCGAGCATATCGAGCGCGATGGTGTCACCCACGGGCTAGACATGCACACCGACGCGAAGGCCGAGTTTCTCAAAACCTTCGAGCGGCTGATCCTGCGTCCGCGCGACATGGATCACCGTGTCCTCTTCACCGGCCCGACGGGTGCCAACGCCATCGAGGCTGCGCTCAAGATCGCCCGCAAAGTGACGGGACGCCAGAACGTCGTGTCCTTCACAAACGGCTTCCACGGCGTCACGCTTGGCGCGCTGGCAGCCACCGGCAATGGCTATCATCGCGGCGGAGCCGGCGTGCCGCTCAACCACGTCACGCGCATCCCCTATGACAGCGCGATGGGCGGCGACATCGATACGGCAGATCTCCTGAACCGGATGCTTTCGGAGCCCTCCAGCGGCGTTGAAAAGCCGGCTGCAATCCTGCTCGAAACCGTGCAGGGTGAAGGCGGGCTGAATGCCGCATCGCGCGAATGGGTGCGTCGCGTCAGCGAGATTGCCCGCGCCCATGGCGCGCTGCTGATCATCGACGACATTCAGGCGGGCTGCGGCCGTACCGGCAATTTCTTCTCCTTTGAGGAGATGGGCATCTCGCCGGACATCATCACCATGGCGAAATCGCTTTCGGGCTATGGCCTTCCGTTCGCAACGGTTCTGGTGAAGCCGAAATATGACGTCTTCGGCCCGGCCGAGCACAACGGCACCTTCCGCGGCAACAACCATGCCTTTGTCACCGCACGCGTGGCGCTTGAAAAATTCTGGGCGGACGACACGTTCCGCAACACGATCGCCGAGCGCAGTGCCTATCTGGAAAAGCGCCTCAACGAGATCGCCGCGCTTCTGCCCGATGCCCGCGTGAAGGGCCGGGGCATGATGATGGGTGTGGACGTGGGCTCCGGCGAGCTGGCGAGTGACATCTGCAAACGCTGCTTCCGCGATGGCCTGATCATCGAGACCTCCGGGGCGCATGATGAAGTGGTGAAGATCCTTTGCCCGCTCAACATCGAGCAGGAGACCTTTGAGCGCGGTCTGGACATTCTTCAGTCTGCCGTCGCCGAAATAAGCCAGAACACAAAAATCGCTGCGGAGTAACGAATATGATCGTGCGCGACCTGAACGAAGCAAAAAACACTGATCGTCATGTCCACTCGGAAGGGTGGGACAGTGTCCGTCTTCTCCTGAAATCGGACGAGATGGGTTTCTCCTTCCACATCACCACCATCCACGCCGGTGCCGAACTGCACATGCATTACAAGAATCATCTTGAATGCGTCTATTGCGTCGACGGCACGGGCTCCATCGAGGACTGCGCCACCGGCGAGGTTCACAAGATCAAGCCGGGCGTCATGTACGCGCTCGACAAGCACGACAAGCATATTCTGCGCGCCGACGCGGAAAAGCCGATGATCATGGCATGCACCTTCAACCCGCCGGTTTCCGGCAAGGAAGTGCACCAGGCCGACGGCTCTTATGCGCTGGAGGATGCATAACCTTCCTGAAGCCTGGCACCCTTCAACATCGGGGTGCCAGGCTCATGCATCCGACGGCGAAAACCCTGAAAGAAAAGGAGAACGACCATGACAGCGATGTCGAAGGAACGTGACCGAAGAAGTCAGGATCCCTATCCCAGCAGGCTGCCCGAAGAACGCTGGTTGCCCCGCCAGGATCGAACCGTCTGGAGCCAGTGGCGCCCCGATGCGCCCCTGACAGCACAGCAGGCCGACCAGTTTGACCGTGACGGCTTCCTGATCCTCAAAGACATTTTCACGGCCGAAGAGGTCGAGGCGCTGAAGGCGGAATCCGCCGCCATGCGCAATGGCGAGCGCGATCTGATGGATGGCAGCGTGATCACCGAGCCCGGCTCGGATGAGGTCCGCACCATCTTCAAGCTGCCCGAGCAGAGCTCCCTCTTCAATCGTCTGGCCAGCGACCGCCGCGTTGCAGGCATTGCCCGTTTCCTTCTCGGCGACGAGGTCTACATTCACCAGTCGCGGCTGAACTACAAGCCCGGTTTCACCGGCAAGGAATTCTACTGGCACTCGGATTTCGAGACCTGGCACGCCGAGGATGGCATGCCGCGCATGCGCGCTGTCTCCGCCTCGCTGCTTCTGACCGACAATGACGCAATGAACGGCCCGCTCATGCTGATGCCGGGCTCCCACAAACAGTTCATCGCCTGCGCCGGTGAAACGCCCGACGACAATCACAAATCCTCGCTCAAGAAGCAGGAAGTGGGTGTGCCATCACATGAGGCGCTGACCAAGCTTGCAAGCGAACACGGCATCACTGCTGCCACCGGCAAGGCCGGCACGCTGGTGCTTTTCGACTGCAACACCATGCACGGCTCTAACGGTAATATCACACCGTTTCCGCGTTCCAATGCCTTCTTCGTTTTCAACGCCATATCGAACCGCCTTGAAGAGCCCTATGGCGCGAAAAAGGCCCGCCCCGATTTCCTCGCGGAGCGCGGCGAACCAACCCCTGTCGAAATCAAGACCGGGAAACTGGCATAAGCCACAACTGAACTGGACATCATGACTGACCGACAAGAAAGCGGTGCGGCCGAAACGGGCCGCACCAACCAGCAACAACGAGGCATCCACACCGTCGAGAAGATCGGTGGAACATCGATGAGCCGCGCGCGCGAGCTGCTCGACACGATCCTGATCGGCAAACGCAAGGGCGATGCACTCTACAACCGCGTCTTCGTCGTTTCCGCGTTCGGCGGCATCACGGACAAGCTGCTGGAACACAAGAAGTCAGGCGAACCCGGTGTCTATGCATTGTTCGCCCACGCCGACAACGAACATGGGTGGATGGAGGCGCTGAGCGCTGTGAGCCGCGCCATGCACGCGATCAATGAAGAGATGTTTGACGAGGCCGCCGACCGGCACGCCGCCGACGACTTTGTGCGCGAACGCATCGAGGGCGCGCGCGGCTGCCTGATCGACCTGCAACGCCTGTGCTCCTACGGGCATTTCCAGCTCGGCGAGCACATGCAGACGATCCGTGAACTTCTCTCGGCGCTGGGTGAAGCGCATTCGGCCAACAATCTGGCCCTGCTTCTGCGTCGCTCGGGCGTGAATGCACGCTTTATCGACCTAACCGGCTGGCGCGATGAAACGCAGCCGAGCCTCAACGAACGCATCGAACAGGCGTTTGCCGAGATCAACCTCTCACGCGAGCTGCCCATCGTCACCGGCTACTCGCAATGCCGCGAAGGCCTGATGCGCGAGTTTGACCGCGGCTATTCCGAAGTGACCTTCGCCACCATCGCGGCACTGACCGGCGCGCGCGAAGCGATCATTCACAAGGAATTCCACCTTTCGAGCGCCGATCCGCGCCTTGTGGGACCGGAGAATGTGCGCAAGATCGGCCGCACCAATTACGATGTCGCCGACCAGCTCTCCAATATGGGCATGGAGGCGATCCACCCGAAGGCGGCAAAGAAACTGCGTCAGGCGGGTGTGCCGCTGCGCGTCGCCAATGCTTTCGAGCCGGAAGACCCCGGCACACTCATCGATGCCGAGCCGGCCGATGGTGTCGGCGTGGAAATGGTCACCGGCCTTCCCGTCACTTCGCTCGAACTGTTCGAGCAGGACATGGTGGGCGTGAAGGGTTACGACGCGGCGATCCTCGAATCGCTGACCCGCCACCGGGTGCGCATCGTGTCGAAAAGCTCGAACGCGAATTCCATCGTTCACCATCTGGAGGCGACGCTCAAATCCGTGCGCCGCGTGGAGCGCGATCTGGCCGAACGCTATCCCGCCGCGCGCATCACCGCACGTCGCGCAGGCATGGTGTCGGTGATCGGGCGCGATCTGACCGGGCTTGGCGTCATGCTGGAAGGTCTGAAGGCTCTGGACGAGGCTGGCGTAAAGCCGCTTGCCTCGCAGGAGACGGGTCGCGGCGTCGACGTACAGTTTCTCGTCCGCAATGAAGATCTGGAAAAAGCCGTCAAGGCGCTACACTGGGCCTTCATTGAAGAGGGGGAGGAGACGTTGAAGGAAGCGGCCTGAGCCGGTTTCCTTCAACGTAACCCGTTCGCCATGAGCATTTTGCAGTCAGGTGGTGTCACCTGACGTCTGCGTAAGTGGGCAAAATCCGATAGATTGAGCGGTTCACCGTTTCTTGGAAGCGCGGATCCGCCCTAGCGCGCCAGGACGTCGGCCCATTCCGGATGGCGTCGAAACTGAGCGGTGGCAAATGGGCACAACGGCCTGATCTTGATACCCTTGGCGCGCGCGTCTTCCACGGCGCGCGTGACAAGCGCGACGCCGACTCCCTGCCCGCGAAACGCCTCCGGCACGCCCGTGTGATCGATGATGATCTGGCTCGTTCCGATCTTGGAGTAGGTCATCTCCGCTTCGTGGCCATCGGCGCGATAGAGATAGCGCCCCTTGCTGTCATTGTCTTCGACAATGATGGATTCGCTCACACTCATTGTTCCACTCCCTTCAGAAACGAATGCAGGAACCGCCCTGCCGCCAATGTTTCGTTCGGGCGTATTTCATGCCCGCCCTCATGCCATTCGATCTCGGTCTCTGCACCGGCTTCGGTGAGATAATCCCCAAGCCGTGTTGTGAGATGAGCCGGGCAGATGGGATCTTTCCGCCCCGCCGTAAGCAAAAACCGCGTTGTTACGGTCCCCTCGCCCCAGCGGGGCGCAAAGGGAATGAGCGGATGCATCAGCACGGCAGCATCGAAAAGCTGCGGCGCGGCAAAGATCACGGATGCGAGAATGTTCGCTCCGTTGGAGTAGCCCAGACCGAGCACCGCGCTGGGCTTTTCCCGCTGCACATGGGCGGCGATGAATTCACGCATCCTGTCGGTCGCCCGAGCCAGATCGTCCATGTCGTAGACCCCCTCGCCGGTGCGCCGAAAGAAACGTGCCGCGCCCTGTTCGCTGACATCGCCACGCGGTGAAACAATGCCGGCTCCGGGCGCCAGCTCCGCACCCAGCTGCAGGAGCTGACGCTCGTCGCCGCCTGTTCCATGGAAGAGGAACAGGAGCGGTTTTCCCGGCCCCGCCGAGGCCAGGTGATGCACGTAATTTTTCGCCGCCATGGCTCAACCACCGATCTCTGGAAGCGATGCCTCGAGCCGCTCGCGCAGATGCGCGTGCTGTCTGGGCAGTTTCAACGCCTCGCCCAGATGGGCCATGTCTTCATCACTGGCAAAGCCCGGATCATTGGTCGCAATCTCAAAGAGCACACCGCCGGGAGCGCGGAAATAGATCGAATGAAAATAATCCCTGTCGATCACCGGCGTGATCTGAAAGCCCTGTGCCACCAGTTCCTCGCGCACGGCGATCTGCGCTTCGTCATTTGCAACGGCAAAGGCGATGTGATGAACCGAGCCGGCTCCCTGTCGCGCCACTGGCGCATCGGGCCGGGTTTCGAGGTCGATCAGGTTGGCATCGTTGCCGCCCTTTCTCACCATGCGCAGCACACCGTCTTCTTCGCCGAGCGGCGTGTAGCCCATGAGCGAAAGAAGCGCCTGGGTGCCGGCCCTGTCGCGCAGGACCAGCGAAGCGGAGTGAAAGCCGTGGATTGCCGCCTCATCGGCAACCCCGGCGCCATTCCACGGTTCACGCGCATCGCTTTCCACCTCGTTCAGGGCAAAGCCATCGCCATTCACACCCTCGAAAAGCAGGCGCGTCTGGCCAAAACGGCTCTCGCGAGAAACGCCGGCGACACCGTGCGCTTCCAGACGTCTGGTCCAGTAATCGAGACTTCCCTGTGGAACGGCATAGACAGTCGTTCCGACCTCGCCTGCCCCTCGGCTGCCGGCGACGATATTGGGAAACGGAAAGTAGGTCATCACCGTGCCGGGCTTCCCAGTGCCATTGGCATAGTAGAGATGATAGACATCCGGCGCATCGAAATTCACCGTCTTCTTCACGCGGCGCAGACCGAGCGTATCGGTGATGAAACGATCCGTCGCCAGCGCATCCCGGGCCATGGAGGTGATGTGGTGAATGCCTTCAATCTGGGTCAGCATGGCAATTCCTTTCGCGCCTGGCCGTCGCATGGTTGCGACAAACCCTGGCGCCAAGATGGCGGCAATTACTCGTCGATGAAAGCGGTAACGATCAAACGCATTGTCAACGCTCCATGAACAAAGAGCCCCGCGCTTCGCACGGGGCTCTTCGCTCTAATGCGGTACGCGCAGATTACTGAACCTGCATCCGCATTTCGTCGCGACGCTCGCCATAGCTTGCCTCGTCATAAGCCGGCTGCTGCTCGAGCTCTTCCTCGGTGAACTCGGTGTAGAGGTAGAGCGAACCATTCCCGTCGCTCATGAAAGCGAGGTTGTCCATGCCAATGGCGACCTCTTTCTCACCGATGCCGAGGAAACCACCAACATCGACGATGATGGCATCGACCTTGCCGTCCTGCGAGATGATCACGTCACCGATCTCGCCGATGTTCTCCTCATTGGCGCCGTAAACCGTGGTGCCCGTGAGTTCCTCGGTGCGAATTTCATTCGCCGGCATTTCCTGAAGACTGGAGCGGTCGATCGCAGCGGTCATCGTATCGTCAGTCGCCTGATCCTGCGTGTCGGCGGCCTGATCGACGGGCTTGGAAGCATCGTCAGCCTCTGGAGCAGGCGCTGCAGCCATATCATCGGTCTTTACAGCTTCATCGCCACTTGTCGCGTCGGTCGCCGGCGCCATAGCGGTCTCTTCCGCATTGTCATCTGCCTTGACCGGCGCGTTGGCCAGATCATCCTTGGAAGCAGGCTTTGCTTCCGAAACATCGGCATCAGCCGGCATCGGACGATAAGCAGAGCGATCGAACTCTTCCTGAGCCTCCAGCGCCTCGGCCGTCGTCTCTACCACGAGCCAGCGCTCGCCATCCTGTTCGGCCCACTCGACCAGATCGTACTCGAGAGCAACTTCTTTCTGGCCGATGCCGAGGAAGCCGCCGACGCCAACGACGATAGCGCTGACTTCGCCCTCTTCGTCCAGAACAAGGTCATTGACCTCGCCGATGTTCTCGGCCTCTTCACCGGTGCCATTGTAAACGGTCTTGCCAATAAGATCGGTCGCCAGGTGGCCGTCAGCGCGCACCACCATTTCAGTGGGCTGCTCGGTGGGTGCAGCTGCCGGTGCGCCAGTTCCCGTCGTGGTCGACGTCTGGGCGACGGCACCGGTCGCCACAAGAGTTGCAATTGCGGTGGTCGCCAAAAGGTTGCGGAACATGATAAGCTCTCCGTGTGCAGTGTTTCTGTACAGGCCACGCACCGAACCGAACCTGCCAGGGAGGATTGGTGTGTGGCCGTTTGCACCCTTAGAACGCGCCGCCCCGATTCTTGTTCCGCGATTTTCTTCTCACTGTGACAGACTTCTTTCGGGAACCATTCTTTCCGCCTCCCCTTAAAGTCGGACCGCAGAGAAACTTTTAGGAAAACCCCGATGCATGTTCTGGCCGTTCTCAACCGCAACGGAGGAACACTCCGAACTCTCGACACTGAAGCGCTTGCTGAAGAAATAAGAAATATCTTCCAGGCGGCCGGCCATTCCATCGAAGTCAGGCTCTGTCCCGGCAAGGAAATTGTGTCGATGATGGAAGAGGCGGCCAGTGATAAGAAGGCGGATGTTCTTCTTGCGGGCGGTGGTGATGGCACGACCTCGCTTGCCGCCGGCCTGCTCGCCCATTCCGAAAAGGCGCTTGCCATCCTCCCCGCCGGCACGATGAACCTCTTCGCCCGCAGCCTCGGCATTCCGCAAGACCTGCATGCGGCCATGCAGGCTCTCGCCCAGGGCTCGATCAGACACGTCGACATCGCGGAAGCCGATGGCACATTTTATGTGCACCAGATGTCGATCGGCATGCACCCGCAACTTATCCGTCTGCGCGAACGCATGGAGTTCCGATCCCGACTGGGCAAGATTTTCGCCTCAGTGCGCGCGGCAATCGCAACGATGATCCGGCCACCCAAGCTGGAGCTGGAACTCGAACTGCCCGAGACAAAGATGCTCGCCACCACCTCAAACCTGGCAGTAACCAACAATCTCTACGGTGAAGGCCAGCACCTGCCGTTCACCAACAGCCCCGACGGTGGCCAGCTCGGCATATATATCACCCATGCGCGCACACGCGCCGAAATGCTTCTCTTCTTCTTCAATATGGGTATTGGCCGCTGGCGCAAGAACGAACAGGTTGAGATCCATCAGGCGAGCGAGGTGACGGTGCGCGTCCACTCCGGAACCCAGCGCTTCAAGTGCGCCATCGATGGCGAACTGCGGCCGTTGCCGAGGGAGACACGGATCGTCCTTCATCCGAAGGCGCTGCGTGTTCTGGTGCCGAAACAGGAGAGCGACCTCTCCTGACAAAAAAACCGGCCGGGGCGAACCGGCCGGCAGAAGTCCTGGGAGGAGTTTCGTATATCAATCTGCGATAAGAGCACGCAGCATCCACAGCGCCTTTTCGTGGAAGGTAAGACGATCGGTCAGCATGTCGGCGGTGACAAGGTCACCCTTCTCGTCGGCCTTGGTACCGATCTCGCGCATCTTGCGCACAGCCTCCTCATGGTCTTCGACCAGATCCTGGACCATCTCCAGCGCCGAGCGGCCCGAGGCGCGAAGCTCAATGGATGTGTCGACACCCTTGCCACTCAGAATGGGAGCGTGATGGCCCAACGCGCGCACCCGCTCGGCGATGATGTCGGTCGCCTCGAACAGTGTATTGTACTGCTCTTCGGTCAGCACATGGATCGAATGGAACAGCGGCCCCACCACGTTCCAGTGGTAGATATGTGTCTTGATCAATAGGCGATAAGTATCGACGAGGATTTCCGAAAGGCCGGCGGAAATTTCCTTTCTGTCCGCTGCAGAAAGGCCGATATCCATCTTTTCGGCATGGGTTTTCGGTTTGAGAACTTCAGCGGCATCGCTCATGGGGTACTCCTTTGGTTGACGGGTTCTGACGAGGTATCCAGGCGGATCAGCTCGTCGGTTCATCCTGTGCGGCCGGCAGCTCTATGGCCTGCTGATCATCCAGCATCAGGCCGTAGACTTCGACGCCCCACCAGACCAGGGCAGCCAGCAGAAGGCCGCACACCAGCACCATCAGCACTGGAAAGCCTCGACGCCCCTGGCGAGCGTCCTGCGGCGGTGTCTTTCTCGGGGTCTCGGGCCTCGGGGTTTCAGGCATGATCACTGCTCCTGTTTCTGTGCCTCAATCAATGCCGAGGGCAGAAGAGGGTTCCATGAAAATGCAGGAGCCGCACTACAGCGCCCTTTAACGGTCGTCAGGGTCCTGGCCGGAATTTTCCCGATAGATCGCGTATCCAAGGACGGCCAAAGCCGGCAGCGCCACCGCACCAAGCCCTCCCGTGCGCGAAAGCACCGACGGCAACAGGGTCAGTGCTGCGGTGCCTGCAAGTACACCTGCATCGCCGATGCGGCGACGGCGCGCACGGCGGGCCTGAACCCGGCTCCACACCTTCAGACCGACAAGGACGATTATCGCCATGGTTACGAACGCAACCCCGAAACCGAGTGCAGCCTCGATCACACCCCACTGCCGCGAGGCCGCAATGAACCCGGCCAGCACCAGAAAGCCGAGGCCGAAAAGGCCGAGAAGTGCGGCCAGCGCATAAAAGCCGGTCGTGACTTTCATACGCTTGAACACACCCGAAAACTCTCCGGCTGCGAGTGAAGCCAAAAGCCTTGCCATCATGGCGAAGGCCTAGCGGCGGGTAGCGAGAGCGATGAGAAATCCGGCCCCCACAGCCAGCGCAAGCGAGGTGAAGGGGCGCTCACGCACCGTGCGGACCAATTCCTGCTCCAGCTCCTGCGTGCTGTCCTTCACGCTGTTCAGCGCTGCCTCGCCCTGCCCGCGCAACTGCTCGATCCGCTCTCCGGCCGCCTTACGCGCTGCCTCGCCGGATTGACCACCCATGTCTTTAAGATGGCTGACCAGCTGCGCCATGTCGGTGCGCAATTGCTGAATATCCTTTTCCAGATCGCCGGTCGTTACCGCATCGTCTTTCTGGGTTCGGGCGGTTTTCGCGGTGGTCGTTGCCATATGCAGTCTCCCATGGTTCGGCCATGTTTGGGGCCATGTTTCGTGCAAGTTTTGCTCACAGCCCAACGCGAAACATCCCACGAAGTTCCCTCCGCCAAGGAACCATTTGCCCACCAGCACGCTTTTCACTGGAAACGTCGGCGGATAACTGGATGGATCACAAGTCTTTGGACACCTCGCGCAAACGCTCGCACATCATGACCCTCGAGATGGCGCTGACTTACGGCGCGCAGAGTTCTGTTCTGCTTCTGGGTCTGCTGGCGCTGATCATCGCGCTGCACTTTGGGCGTTTCCTGCTGGCACCGATATCGCTCGCGGTCTTCATTGGCTTGATGCTCGGGCCCATTGCCACCCGCCTGGAGCGGATGGGGGTCTGGCCAGCCGTCTCGGCTGTAGCTGTGGTTCTGATTTTCATTGGCCTCGTGGGCGGCTTCCTGACAGCGATCGCGGCCCCGCTGACGGCCTGGGCCGACCGCCTGCCCCAGATATGGAACGAATTGCAGTTGCAGCTCTCGAGTCTGAGACAGCCTCTTGGCACCATCAAGGATTTGCAGGAACAGATTCGTTCCGTCACCGGCGGCTCCAGCGTGACGGTCGCCGTGAAGGAAGACACCACCGTGGAGAACGTCGCGGTTCTTGCGCCGTCGCTGCTGGCGCAATTGCTTATCTTCTTTGCGAGCCTTTATTTCTTCGTGGCCACACGGCACGAAACGCGGGCGGCTATTTTGCACCTTTGTTTCAACCGTCGTTTGCGCTGGCGGGTCGCGCACATTTTTCGGGATGTCGAAAATGCCGTCTCGGATTATCTTCTGTCGATTACCATCATCAATATCGGTCTGGGCATCGCTGTAAGCATCGCCCTTTGGCTGCTCGGCGTCCCTTCACCGGCGCTATGGGGAGCGATGGCGACATTGCTCAATTTCGTGATCTATATCGGCCCTGCGGTCATGGCCTGCGTCCTGCTCGCAGTGGGCCTTGCCACCTTCGACACCTTGACGGCGAGTTTTCTGCCGCCTCTAACCTATCTGGCGTTAAACGCGACAGAGGCACAGTTCGTCACGCCGACCGTTATCGGTCGGCGAATGACGCTCAACCCGTTTATCGTTTTCCTTGCAATAGCTTTCTGGCTTTGGATGTGGGGGCCTATCGGCGGTTTCATCGCCATCCCCGCATTGCTGACACTTTATGCAATAGCCGGCAACATCATCCCGGGCATCGAACCTCCCACGCCCGCCAAACCGCGTGCATCGACACGTTCGCCTGAACCGAAACCACCTATAGAAAAGGCCGCTTCGCCGCTTTCTCGGCCGTCCAGTCCGCCAGTTCGGCCAAGGCCTCCGGATTGAGTATCCGGCAGCCACCATCCTCCCATTTCAAAAGACCCCGCTCCGCGAGGCGCGCAATGGTTTTGTTGGTGTGGACAAGAGACAGGCCGAGCGTATCAGCCACATGCTGCTGCGTGAGCGACACCGTGCCGTTCCTGGTCAGACCACTTTGCCGGCTTCGCTCAAGGATGAACATCAGGAGATAGGCGACTTTTTCCAATGCTGTGCGACGACCAACCGTGAGAAGGTTGTCATCCAGCATGCATTCCTCACGCGAGGCGATCCAGGTGATGTCATAGGCAAGTTCAGGAAACTCCCGGTAGAGGGAAAAAAGCTCGGCTTTCTCAAACACGCACAAAACCATGTTTGAGAGCGCCTCGACCGAGTGCTTCATCTCGCCCAGCAGGCTGCCCTGCAGACCGACAAGATCGCCGGGCATTACGTAATTGACGATTTGCCGGCGGCCATCTTCAAGCAGTTTGTATCGAAAGCCCCATCCGGAAAGAACGGTGTAAAGGTGCGGGTTGTGTGCGCCCTCCACCAACACGGTCGCGCCTTTCTTGACCGCCAGGTCACCTTTTTTGAAGCGGCCGATAAATTCCAGTTCACACTCGTCGAAATCCCGAAAAAGCTCGAGTTTCCGCAAGGGGCACTTTTCACACGGTAGACTGGCGTGAACGCGTTCTTGTTCTTTTGTCACAGCTTGCCTCGATCCGCGGATCCGGAAGCATGTCCGCCGATCCCCTCGGCTTCTTTGGTACCATGTCTTTTTTTAATGACAAGTCAGTCAACTAATGAGATTTCAGGAGAAAATTTCTCTGGTTTCGGAAGGATGCCCATTTGAAAAAAACCCTCGATGGGGCCCGAGTGCTGCTGGTCGAAGACGAAGCCCTGATTGCCATGAACATCGAAGAGCTCTGCAAGGAACATGGCGCAGAGGACGTGGTGACCGTAACTTCGTTTAACGCGCTGAAGCCAGACGTGCTTGAAACCGGGCGGATTTCAACAGCCATTCTCGACATCAGGATATCCGACAACTGGACAAACGACTTCGCCCACCTGCTGCAAAGCCGGCGAATTCCATTTATTTTCGCCACGGGCTACGCCGCCAGCCATCAGGTCTTTGAGCCCTTTAACGGCATTACCATCGTCGAAAAACCGTACAAGGACAGCGACCTGATCCAGGCGTTGGCGCAGGCGATTGGCTCTTCGAATGAAAGCGGTTCCCGCTCGGATTAAGCGGTAAAGACGGAGTTTGTTATCTGGGCCGAGATCGCATCCGGGCCGAAGTCGTTCTCGCCCGTGATCTTGAGGATCTCCTGCAGACGCGTGCGGGCACGACTGACCCGGCTCTTGATCGTACCCACCGCGCAATCACAGATTTCCGCCGCCTCTTCATAGGAAAAGCCTGAGGCGCCAATCAGAATGATTGCCTCGCGCTGATCCTCGGGCAGTTGCTCCAGCGCCCGGCGGAAATCCTTGAGATCCACGGAGCCCTCCTGAGCCGGATGGACAGACAGACGCCCTGTAATGGCGCCGTCGCTATCCTCCACCTCTCGCTTCCGCTTTCGCATCTGGGAATAGAATTCGTTGCGAAGGATCGTAAAGAGCCACGCTTTCAGATTGGTGCCCGGCTGGTAGCTGGCCTGCTTGTCCCAGGCTTTGACGAGCGCCTCCTGAACGAGATCATCGGCCCGGTCGGCGTTCTTTGAAAGTGAGACCGCAAACGCGCGCAGGCTAGGTACGGTGGCCAGAAGATCGTCACGAAAGCCAGGATATACACTCATCGATATCAATCCTTGTTCCCGGCGGTCTTGGCACTGCTCTTCTGTTCCAGCTGGTTGAGAAGATCGCTGAACCGGTCCGGAATGTCTTCCGTTATCAAATCATCGTAATACTGCCTGAGCTTGCGCCCGATCTCGGAGTTTGCGCCAAGAGGATCGCTATCCTTTCCGCGCTTGTCCGGGCCCCGATGGGTGTTGGGTTTGCCGTAATTCATGCCCTGTCTTCGTCCATATAGTCTGTCTCCCAATGAAGCGGGCGCAATTGAATTGGCCCGCGCCACCACTCTTCCATAGCAGGCAAAACGCCGCCGAGCAGAAAACGTTCCCTCCTTATGGAACATTTTCCCGCAACACGCGTTTTCACCATCATAAATATGCATTGTTCCCATTGCCACATTACGAGGGAGACCTGAAATCCATGACTTTGTCAGCGCGTATCGCACCGCATCTTCCATATCTGCGGCGCTTTTCCAGAGCCGTGTCTGGCTCGCAAACGAGCGGTGACGCCCTGGTGGCCGCGGCGCTTGAAGCGCTGATCGCCGACACAAGCATTTTCCCCGAAGCATCAACGGACAAGATCGCGCTTTTCAGGCTTTTCACATCGCTTTTCGAAACGCTCGATGTGCCGATCCCCGAAAGTGCACCGACGTCCGCATGGGAACAACGCGCTTCCAGAAATCTGTCGTCGCTCGCCCCCCGCCCACGACAGGCGTTCCTTCTGGTGGCCGTCGAGAACTTCCGACCGGAAGAAGCGGCGGAAATTCTGGAAACCGATATGAACGGCATCAACGCGATGTTGCACGAGGCCAGCGAGGAGATATCCCGCCAGGTGGCCACCGACATCCTGATTATCGAGGACGAGCCGCTGATTGCCATGGATATCGAGGAGATGGTTGAAAGTCTCGGTCATCGCGTCGTCGGCAATGCCCGCACCCACAAGCAAGCCGTCGAGATGTTTGCAAAAACGCAGCCGAAAATGGTCCTCGCAGACATCCAGCTTGCAGACGGGAGTTCGGGCCTTGACGCAGTGAACGAGATTCTCGAAGGGGCCACCGTCCCCGTGATCTTCATCACCGCCTTCCCGGAACGATTGCTGACAGGTGAGCGCCCTGAGCCGACCTTCCTCGTCACGAAACCGTTCAGCCCGGAAATGGTCAAGGCGCTAATCAGCCAGGCGCTTTTCTTCGACCACCAGGCTCGCGCGGCCGCCTGAGGCATCAGAAGCACCGGCTTCATGAGAAAGGCCGCCTTCGGGCGGCCTTTTTTGTTTGCCGGTTTTCTTTCTCCGGGAACCAATCATCGTGGATGGACGTTTAACAGCCATAACTAAACGGAGAGACAGAATGCTTTACTGGGCACTTATATTCCTCGTCGTCGCACTCATCGCCGGCGCCCTTGGTTTTGGCGGTATTGCAGGCGCTTCCGCGGGGATCGCACAGATCCTGTTCTACATCTTTCTCGCCCTTCTCGCGATTTCCCTGATAATGGGGCTGCTGAGAGGGCGTGGTTAAACAAGTACGAAAGACGTAAACGAATGCGGCATCCGACGATGCGGACCATCCATGGCTTCCGCGTCGGGCAGACAGTGAAAGGAGAACGCCATGGAACATATCGCTGCGCTTCTTCTGGTTGTCGGCTGCTCCGGCAACATGGCTGAATGCCGCGAACTTCCCGCCCCCGCTCCGGTCTATGAAACGTTCGAGGAGTGCGAGGCGGAGAAGCCCATCTCCATGCGTGAGCTTGAAGGCGAGGCCCCGCGGGTGATGGCAACGTGCGTCTTTGTCGATCCAGCGCTCGTCTATGATGACGCGGTGCTGGAATGGGACATCACCAAAGACGGAAAGCTGACAGCCTCGCTGGAGCCGGCCACAAGCTTCGCCGTTGCTCAGAACCAGCATGCTCGCCAGAAGAATACCTTCACCGAGTAATCACACTACGGCTTGAACAAATAACCCCGGCATTTGCGCCGGGGTTATTTCCAGGATTTTCGACAGGAAGTCGAGATAAGCGGAAGTCACGCCTCTCGAATGGCGTAGCCAGCTCCGCGAATGGTGCGAATCACATCGGGGAGCCGCCCCTGATTCACGGCTTTGCGCAATCGGCCCACATGAACGTCGACAGTACGCTCGTCGATGTAGATCGTCTCCCCCCAGACATTGTCGAGCAACTGGCTGCGCGAGAAGACACGGCCGGGATGCTGCATCATGAATTCGAGAAGTCGAAATTCGGTCGGGCCCAGCCGGATTTCATTCTTGCGCCGATAGACGCGATGCGATTCCCGATCGAGCACGATATCGCCTACAGAGAGAACCGTTGAGAGAACCTCAGGTTTGGCTCTGCGCAAAAGGGCGCGCACACGCGCCACGAACTCCGGCGTCGAAAATGGCTTGACCAGATAGTCGTCGGCACCGGTGGAAAGCCCCCGAACGCGGTCGCTTTCCTCGCCGCGCGCTGTGAGCATGATGATGGGAAGTCGTTCGGTTTCAGGCCGCATGCGCAGCCGGCGGCACAGTTCGATGCCTGATACAGCCGGAACCATCCAGTCCAGCACTAGCAGGTCCGGGACATTTTCCTGCAACCGCACTTCAGCTTCATCGCCGCGTGAGATCATCTCGACCTGATAACCCTCGGCTTCCAGATTGTATTTCAGCAGGACGCAAAGCGGTTCGTCGTCTTCAACGACCATGACCTTGGGGGCAATCATGGAAGGCATTCTCCTAAAGTATTGCTACGGCCGATCAGGCATCCGCATCGACCGTCATCTGTGTTTCATCAAGCTTCGGCCGCTGGACCGGAAGCTGTTCCCCCGTCACCACATAATAGGCATTCTCGGCGATATTCGTCACGTGATCGCCGATGCGTTCCAGATTCTTCGCGCAGAAGAGAAGATGCGTACAGGATGTAATGTTGCGCGGATCTTCCATCATATAGGTGAGCAATTCCCGGAACACCGACGTGTACTGAATGTCGATTTTCTCATCGTCGTCACGCAACTGGATCAATGCTTCGGGCTCGCGCTTCACATAGTGCTCGACCACAGCGTTGACCTGTTGCAGCACCAGGCCCGCCATAGCATCTATGGAATGAGCAAGTGTGCGCGGCGTCGCGCTCTGGCCGACCGCACTGACACGCTTGGCGATATTCTTCGCAAGGTCGCCGATACGCTCCAGATCGGCGGCCATGCGAATGGCACCGACAACGCTGCGCAGATCCTGTGCCATTGGCTGGCGCTTGGCGATCAGCGTGATGGCGCGCTCGTCGAGGTCGCGCTGCTTGGCGTCCATGATCGTGTCATCGGAGATGACGCGCTGCGCCAGTGCGGTATCGGAATGAAGAAGGGCACTGGTGGAGGCGCGGGTCATCGCACCGGAGAGATCGCCCATGTCGCGAATGAGGCGGTCGATCTCACCGAGTTCCTCATCGAAGGAGCTGACTGTGTGCTCGCCCATGATCTGGTTCCTTATCTGTGCGTCAGCCGAAGCGACCAGTGATGTAATCCTGAGTGCGCTTGTCATCCGGATTGGTGAACATCTTGTCCGTCGGCCCCTCCTCGACAAGGTTGCCCAGATGGAACATGGCCGTGCGTTGCGAGACGCGCGCCGCCTGCTGCATCGAGTGCGTCACGATGACGATCGTGTAGTTCTCGCGCAATTCGTCGATCAGCTCTTCCACCTTCGCGGTGGCGATGGGGTCGAGCGCCGAACACGGTTCGTCCATGAGGATGACTTCCGGCGACACCGCAATGGCGCGCGCGATGCACAAACGCTGCTGCTGGCCGCCGGAGAGGCCCGTGCCGGGTTCATGCAGGCGATCTTTCACCTCGTTGAAAAGCCCCGCCTTCTGCAGGCTGGATTCGACCACTTCATCCAGCGCGCTCTTTGAGGAGACCAGACCGTGGATACGCGGCCCGTAGGCGATGTTCTCGTAGATCGACTTCGGGAACGGGTTGGGCTTCTGAAAGACCATTCCCACGCGGGCGCGCAGCTCAACCACGTCGACCTTCGGGTCGTAGATGTCCTGCCCGTCAAGCGTGATCTCGCCTTCCACCCGACAGATGTCGATCGTGTCGTTCATACGGTTGAGGCAGCGCAGGAAGGTGGACTTGCCACAGCCTGAAGGACCGATCAAAGCCGTTACCTGCTTCTGCCTGACATCAAGATCGACATCGAAGAGCGCCTGCTTTTCGCCGTAGAAGACCCGGACCTTTGATCCGCGCATCTTCACGGGCAACTCTTCCGTCCTGTTCTGCACCGCTTCTTCCACTGCCGCATCCGTTAACATGTTCATTTCTCCTACTCCGTTACCAGCGGCGTTCGAAACGCTTGCGCAACACGACCGCAACGGCGTTCATCAAAATCAGGAAGCCCAAAAGGATCAGGATAGCCGCGGACGTCTTCTGCTGGAAGGCAGGCTCCGGGAAATCCGCCCACATGAAAATCTGGACCGGCAGAACCGTGGCCGGCGATGTGAAGCCGCCTGGAATATCCACGATGAAGGCGACCATGCCGATCATGAGGAGTGGAGCGGTCTCACCGAGAGCCTGCGCCATACCGATGATGGTGCCCGTCAGAATGCCCGGCATCGCGAGCGGCAGAACGTGATGGAACACCGTCTGGATCTTCGAGGCACCGACACCGAGCGCCGCCTCACGGATCGAGGGCGGCACTGCACGCAACGCTGCCCGTGACGCGATGATGATCGTCGGCAGGGTCATCAATGCCAGAACCATGCCGCCAACCAGCGGCGCCGACCGCGGCAGGTTGAACCAGTTCAGAAACACGGCGAGACCAAGCAAACCAAAGACGATGGACGGAACGGCCGCCAGATTGTTGATGTTCACCTCGATAAAGCCGGTCAGGCGGTTCTTCGGCGCGAACTCTTCCAGATAAATGGCGGCGGCAACGCCGATGGGAAAGGACAGCGCCAGTGTGACAAGCATCGTCAGAGCGGAGCCGACAACCGCGCCCCAGATGCCTGCCATTTCTGCTTCACGGCTTGCACCGCCGAAGAAGAACTGTGTGTTCCAGGCACTTGCCGTGCGTCCGTCAGCTTTGAGTTGGTCGACCCACACGATCTCGCGGTCGGAGATCTTCCGCTGACCTTCCGGCGTTGCAATGACCCGCAGGCGGACGGGTCCGGCAGCATCTGCCGAGACCGAAGCCAGGACCGGGCCGCGTGCAACCACGCCAGCATCGGCGTCCGGGGCAAGATCGGTGATCTTCACCGCACCACCGCCAAGATAGATGATGAAAGACGCGGCACCTGTCGTCAGACGCAGCGCACCGCCATCCTCTTCGAGGGCACCGGCTTCCCTTGCAGCATCGAGCAGGCTGTCATCGGAAAAACGCAGTTCCGCTTCGTTGCCCTCCACGGCCACGCTCTGCGGCGTTGCCAGAACCGTCTCGGCGCTGTCGGCTGCAAGAAGTCCCTTCAGATAAAGATCGGCAAAATCATCCATCGGCAGAGCGTATTCGACAGTCCCGCCGGGCGTGAGGCTGCCATTCTGCAATGCCTGGCGCAGAAGTGTCGGCGCGCCGCTCGAGATAAGACCACGAACCTGCCTGCGCTCCTGACGCCCCTCAACCTGCGGAAAGAGCGATAGCAGAGCATCGCTGATGATGGTGTCGTAGTTGTTGCCCGTCAGGTTGTCCGGGTTCACATGCTCAGCCGACAGGTTCAGCGGAAGGGTCAACTCATTCGCGCGAAAAGCCGGGAATGCCTTGAACACGATGGTCGAAAGAAGGAGAAGCAGGAAGAATGCCGAGAGAAGAACTGCTCCCGCACCCAGCCATTTGAAGCGGCTTTCTGCAGCGTAGCGTTTGCGAAGGCGGCCTCGCGCCTGCTCATTCGTATGCTGATTGTTCTGCGGCTTCGCGCCGCCAGCAAGCGTATCAGTCATATTGCTCTCGATATTTCTTCACCACACGCAGGGCGATGATGTTGAGGGCGAGTGTCACGCAGAAGAGAACCAGCCCGAGGGCGAATGCCGCGAGCGTCTTCGCGCTATCGAATTCCTGGTCGCCAACCAGGAGGGTGACGATCTGCACGGTGACGGTGGTCACGGCTTCCAGCGGATTGATGGTGAGATTGGCTGCCAGTCCAGCCGCCATCACCACGATCATCGTCTCGCCGATAGCACGGCTGATGGCCAGCATCAGCGCTGAGACAATGCCCGGCAGGGCAGCAGGAAGAACGACCTTGCGGATCGTTTCCGATTTGGTGGCACCAAGACCGGCAGAGCCGTCGCGCAGAGACTGAGGGACCGCATTGATGACATCGTCGGAAAGCGACGACACGAAGGGGATGATCATGATCCCCATGACGATACCCGCCGCGAGCGCCGATTCCGAGGCCACGCTGAGGCCCAGAACCTGCCCGAAATCACGGAAGAAGGGGGCAACGGTCAGCGCGGCAAAGAAGCCATATACGACGGTGGGGATGCCGGCGAGGATCTCCAGCATCGGCTTGGCAACCGACCGCACCTGTTTGGAAGCATAGTCGGACAGATAGATCGCCGACATGAGCCCCACGGGCGCTGCAACCAGCATCGCGATGAATGTGATGAGCATGGTGCCGACGAAAAGCGGGACCGCACCGAAGATGTCCGGATTGACCGCACCGGCTTCCTGACCTGCTCCGGTGAAAGCGCTCTGGGGGCTCCAGTGCGTACCGAAGAGAAACTTGTAGAACGGAACCTGCTGAAAGAAGCGCAGGGATTCAAAGATGAGAGAGAGGACGATGCCCAGTGTCGTCAGGATCGCAACCACAGAACAAAGGATGAGAAAGAGGCGGAGCACCCGCTCCACAACGTGGCGGGCGCGAAACTGCGGTGTGATGCGGCGAATGCCCCAGAAGAAGCCGAGAGCAGCCAGGAGCGTGACGAGACCACTGACGATCCACTCGCTTTGGCCGCGCAGGGCAGCGAAGTGCTCCGCAGCGGCTTCCTTCGCCTCATTCGGGAATCCCGCAATGCCGCCGAAGGCCAGAGCGCGCGCATCGCGCAAGAATGCCTGCTTTTCCGGAAGGTTCATGTCCGCGAGCTGTGTCGCAAAACGGCCTTCAACGATCGAAGCCTCGACACCGGGGGTTGCGACACCCCAGAAAAGAAGGATCAGAAGAGCAGGTCCCGCTGACAACAATGCCAGAAACAGGCCGTGCTGGCTGGGCAGCGAGTGCAGCGCGGCCGTATTGCCTTCGACGCTCGAAAGCGCTCGTGCGCGCCCGAAATAATACGCCACGGCGAAAAGCACCAGCAGCGCGATGACGACATATGTAATCATACTACCCCCGAGGGTCGGGTACGGTCGGATCTACCGTGAACCCGTGGGATCCCCATCCAAGCGCGACTTCGCATGAACCCCGAAACAGGAAGACCCGGCCGCAATGACGGCCGGGTCCCCGGTTGGTCTATCAGGAACCCATGCCCTTGAGGGCCTGGGCATCTTCCGCCTGCTTCGCGCGGGCGTCGTCCGGCAGCGGGATCAGACCCTTGTCAGCCAGGTAGCCCTCGGGGCCCCAGGCAGTATCGGTGGTGTATTCCTTGATGAATTCTTCCATACCAGGAATTGCACCGACGTGCTCTTTCTTCGCGTAGACGAAGAGCGAACGGGAGACGCCGTACTCACCGGCTGCGATCGCCTCGAAGGTCGGGGCGACACCGCCGATGGTGGAGCCCTGCAGCTTGTCGGCGTTCTGGTCGAGGAACGAAAAGCCGAAGATGCCAAAGGCATCAGCGTTTGCTTCAAGCTTCTGAACGATCAGGTTGTCGTTCTCACCGGCTTCCACATAGGCGCCGTCTTCACGGATCTCCGTGCAGCCGTCAGCAGCCTCGATCGCTTCCGGGCAGGCCTCTTCCATGACCAGCTCGACGAATGCATCGCGCGTGCCAGAGGTCGGGGGCGGGCCGAGAACCTCGATCTTGGTGTTCGGCAGGCTCTCATCGATGTCCGACCAGTTGGTGTACGGGTTCGCAACAACCTTGCCGTCGACTTCAACATTCTTTGCCAGAGCGGCGAAGATCTGTTCCTTCGTGAGGTCGATCTGCTTTGCAGCCTTGGAGTTGGAGATGACGATGCCGTCGAAGCCAACCTTGATCTCAACCGGTGTCACGCCGTTCGCCTTGCAGGTCTCCAGTTCAGAGTCCTTGATCGGGCGCGAAGCGTTGGTGAAATCCGGGTGGCTTTCACCGACGCCGGCACAGAACAGCTTCATGCCGCCACCCGTGCCGGTGGATTCTACGACCGGGGTCTGGAACTCACCGCTCTGGCCAAAACGCTCGGCAACTGCCGTGGTGAAGGGGAAGACAGTCGACGAGCCAACGACGCGGATCTGGTCACGGGCAGCAGCCGTACCAACTGCGCCCGCGAGGGCGATCGTGGCCGCCGAAGCGGTAAGAAGGAATTTGTTCATTGGAGACAGCTCCCTGTTCGGAATTCGGTCAGACGCCCTCTCGGCGTCGGGGAGCGGAATAACAACTCTGTGTAACAGTTCCATGACAGTTCCGTGTCAGCCCCGTTACGAACTGAAATCAGGCCATAATTCGCTTTTCGGCGCGAGTTGAGAACGGCCGGCAAGAAGGCAAGCCCAGCTGAAAGGCGAAGCGCAATTCACTGGAGCAACACGCCGGTGTCACGGCCCTGGCCGAAGTGGATGTTGAGAAGTCAGAAAAAGCCGGGCGGGGGAAAGACCATATAGAATGGCTAATCACACTGGGCTGGGTTTAAAACCCGGATAGATCCTGTTGGGGCTCGTTTGGACCACCCATGGCCTGTGGACCTCCACCCGCCCGGAAAAAGCATGGTCAAGCAATGACCATTTGTCTCAACTTTAATGAGAGCGCCGACTTACCTAAATGGTGCGATCACGCTAGTAATACAAAACCCGCAACTTTGGATAAAAAAGTATATATATCAATATATTAAGAGAATTTTTTACTCATTTTTGGATTGATTTTACAGTCAGAGAATTCACCCAGGAGTTGATTTTCTCCAAAAGCGCTCTGGGGCTGATCGGTTTGGAGAGATAATCATCCATCCCCGCCTCCAGACACAATTCGCGATCACCTTTCAGTGCATGTGCAGTCACACCGATGATGGGAACGCGTGTCGCGGCCCCATACTCGCGTTGCCGGATCTCCCGTGTTGCTTCCAGCCCATTCATTTCGGGCATGGAAATATCCATCAGAATTAGTCGCGGTTTCTTTCGCTCACACTCTTCGAGCGCACGTCGGCCATTTTCGACGATTTCGAAGCGCAATCCCGCTTCGCTGAGAATCTGCCGGAAAACGAGCTGATTAACCTCGTTGTCTTCAGCAACCAGAACATCGATGCCTGGAGAAGTTTCATCGCCACTCAGGGGCGCGATTTCTACCTTTTGAGGCGAATCGGCACCAGATTCCAAATGCCCCTCCCCCGCCATGGCGCCCTCCGTGCCCGACGGTCTGGCTGTCGTGGTCTGCATGGCCATGATCATCGCCTCAAGAAGCGCGGAGGACCGCGCCGGCTTGATCAGATGCGCCGCGATTGACAACTCGCGCGCGCCAAAGCCGGACAGCGACTGATCGACAGACGTAAGCAAAACCACGGGCACCTCCGCGATCTCGGGTTCCGCCCGGATCGCCTCGACCATCTCCAGCCCGTTCATGCCCGGCATCTGATAATCCACGACCACACAGTCGACCCGCAATCCCATTCTTGCCACTGCACGAAGCACTTCCAGCCCTTCAGCCGCGTCGCGCGCAACACAGGCATCAAAGCCCCAGTGTTCCATTTGCTCTCGCAGGATCATCCGGTTGACCGAATTATCATCGACAACCAGAACACGGGCGTTCTCCACTTCACGTGGAGCCAGAGGTTGATGCGTGGCGCCGGCAGCCTTCGGCAGCGTCAGCGTGAACCAGAACGTCGATCCCCGCCCTTCGGTGCTTTCTACGCCGATTTGCCCGCCCATGAGGCCGACAAGTCGCGAGGTGATGGCGAGCCCGAGACCGGTCCCCTCATGTCGCCGGGTGGAGGAAGCATCAACCTGACTGAATTTGTCGAAGATCAGATCGAGCTTGTTTTTCGGGATACCGATACCCGTGTCGGTAACGCTGAATTGCAGCGCGAGTTCGCCCTCCGGTGTGTCGCCGCCACTGACATTCACCAGAACATGCCCCTTTTCGGTGAACTTGACGGCGTTGCCCACAAGGTTCGTGAGTATCTGGCGGATGCGTCCCACATCCCCCACGACCGCACGCGTGATACCGGGATCGACCCGGACGATCAGCTCGATGTCTTTCTCCTTGGCCCGGGAAGACATGAGTGTCGCCACGTCGCCAACGGCTTCTCCCAGATAAAACGGCTCCGCTTCCAGAACGATGTGGCCCGCGTCGATCTTTGAGAAATCGAGAATATCATTGATAATCGTCAGGAGCGCGTTTCCCGACTTCAAAATGATATCCGTAAAGGTCTTCTGTTTGGCTGTAAGGTCTGTTTTCGCAAGCAGTTCTGTCATGCCCAGAACACCGTTCATCGGCGTCCGGATTTCATGGCTCATATTGGCAAGGAACTCTGATTTTGCCCGGTCGGCGAGCACCGCCTCTTCCCGCGCCGCCTGCAACTCGGCCTCACGCTGTTTCAGCTCGGTTATATCCACCCGCACGCCGACGAAGGTCCCGTCCTCCGTCCGTGTGTCAATGGCTTTGACCCAGCGACCGTTGGCGTGACTGCGCTCGAAGATGCGATGACGCACCTGGTAGGACTTGAGGTAGCCCTCGATCCACGCCTCTCGATCAGTGTCATACAGTGCATCGAGCTCCGCGTCGCCGCTCTGCCGGAAATATCCGGCATCATGGGCAAGCTCAACTGCATGCCGCAGGGATTTCCCCGGACGCATGGCCGGCACCATCGCCGGCAATGCCTCCTGCATCTTGTGATTGGCAAGGACATAGCGGTCGTCGCGATCATAGATGACGACGCCGGCTGGCAGCGTCTCCAGAACCTCCGCAAGCTGCCGCCGGGCATCTTCGGCGTCATTCTCGCGCTTGCGGATGTCGGAAATGTCGAACAGGGCCCCCACCACATAGGGCGTACCGCTTTCCGTCTCCACACGACACTTGCGCACAATGCGATACTTGCCGATGCCAGGCTGGTGGAAGTCCTCCTCGACTTCGAAGTCCTCGTGCGTCTCAAGCACATGCCGTTCGCTTTTCTCAAAGCTCTCAGCCAGTTCAGGCGACGTGAAGTCCGTAGCCCGCCGACCAAGAATTTCGGGAACCTCGACGCCCAGCGTGCGCTTGAACGCCCTGTTGACCAGAACGAAGCGAAGGTCCTGATCCTTTGCAAATACCGGGTTGGGCAACTCGTCGAGAATTGCCTCTGCGAGTTTTGCCTTCTCAAGCGCCGCCGCCAGCGCATCCTCATGACGCTTGAGCCGGGTAATGTCGGTACAGATGCCTATGGTGCCCCCATCGGCTGTCCGCTTCTCCCGATGCATGATCCAGCGCCCGTCGTTGAAACGGATAACGCTTTCAAATGCATCTTCACGATTTCGCAGAGCAAGAACCCGTTGGAGCCAGACTTCCGGATCCGCACCCTCCGTTGAAAGGATCCTGCGTTCGACGCCCGCGCGCAGGAGAGTTTCAAAGGACGTCCCTGGCCGTATGAATTCCTCGAGGCCGGCATACATCGCAAGCATTGCCTGGTTGCTCAGCACGAGGCGATCGTCCGCATCGTAGCAGCACAATGCGTCTCGGGTGACATCCAGCGCGGCCATCAGCCTCGCAAAGTGGCCTCCACTGCCCGGACGGCGCTCCTTCGGATCGGTGTCTTCGTCCGATGGGTGCGCACCGCGCAGAAGTCCCATCATCATGGTGATGTTCTGAGCCACCCCGCGATAGCCGCGGAACCGGTTTTCGTTATCAAAAACCGGAGATCCCGACACAGAAATCCAGCGGCAGTCCGGAGGACCGCCCTCAAGGTCATAGATGAACTGCCCGAATGGCGCGCGCTGAGCAAGAAGCCTCTCATGCGCCTCCACATCACCAACGGGATGAAAGGCATTGCGCGCAAGCGTGATACGTGAACGACCGATAAAGCGCTTCGGATCGAGGCCGGTGACAGTCTGAAATTCTTTTGAAATCCAGGTCAGACGATGGTTTTCGTCCGTTTCCCACACCCAGCCAGAGGCAGACCGAAGCAGCGCGGCCAACGCATCGCCGCGAAATCGCTCCTCAACATCCGAACCCTCACCGGTTCCCAAAACCGTACGCTCCCCAGAAAGGCACAATCGAACCTTCTCGTGTTCCCAACGCGTCGACCTCAGTGTGGTGCCCAAGGCTTAACGATTTGCAAAGCATAAGATGTGTTCGCAGTATACCCTGCCAGACGGAGCTTGCCCGTCGCTGGACACATGAACCTCAGACCGGAAAACCATTACACGGGGGGGATTGGCACTCCCAAGGGGAATCGAACCCCTGTTTCCGCCGTGAGAGGGCGGCGTCCTGGACCGCTAGACGATGGGAGCGCAGCGATTGCGGCGATATAGTCGCCTTCGCCGGCAAATGCAACAGCGGTTTTACGTTCCGGGTGATTTCGGCTCTAAAAGATCCCAGAGATTGCCGTAGAGGTCCGAAAAGACTGCAACCATGCCATAGGCTTCCTCCCGGGGCTCCTCACGAAACGTGACGCCCGCCTCTCGCATGGCCTGATAATCACGTCGGAAATTGTCGGTATGGAGAAAGAGAAATACGCGTCCACCCGCCTGATTGCCGATGGCCGCCGACTGCCCCTCGCTTACAGCCCGAGCCAGAAGCAACGCACCGGATGCACCATATTCTGGCGCGATGACCACCCAACGCTTCCCGGATGAAAGCGGAGTGTCTTCCAAAAGGTGGAAGCCCAGCTTCTCACGATACCAGGCGATAGCCTCGTCATAATCGCGCACGACAAGAGTAGTCAGCGCGATTCGGCGGTCTGACAATGTCACGGCTCCAGAACGAATCGGGCGATCATCTGACCGCTGGTGAGATCGAAAAGACGTAGCTCCTCTGCACCATCGGCCAACCGGAGATGCAATGAGACCCGCATACCATCCAGCCCCTGAGAGACGATGCGAGCCCCGTCGGGCAGGTCGATTCTGCCCTCGACCGCATCGCCGGGCAACGCAATCGTCGCGGCAGGTTCTTCAGGCCCACTGCTAAGCGTCTTGTAGACAAAAGCGAGCACGACAGCCATAACCGCAGCGAACAGAATGCCCAGGTTGATGGCCATGAAGCGGACCATCTTGCGGCGCACACGCTCGGCCGCCGGGTCGAGCTCTTCCTGCTCCAGGTCTTCCTGTTCTTGTGGCGTGGCCATGTCTCACCGTTTCGAAAGCAGTTTCAATGGGCGATCCTGATACCGAAGACCACCATGAATGGGAAGCCATGAACGGACGCAAAGCGTTCACCGTCGAAGCAGAAGACGCTGGAGAACGGCTGGATCGCTGGCTTTCGGCTCGCCTGGGCGCGTCGGTTTCACGCAGCCGGCTGCAGGCGCTCATTCGCGCCGGATCGGTGATGCTGGGTGAAAAACCTCTGACCGAAACCAAGCACAAGATCGCGGAAGGAGAGGTCTATACGCTAGCCATCCCCGAAGCGGAGCCCGCCGAGCCTGAAGCCGAAGCGATCCCGCTTGACGTGCTTTTTGAAGACGACGCTCTGATTGTCATCAACAAGCCGGCAGGGCTTGTCGTTCATCCTGCTCCCGGAAATTGGTCGGGCACGCTGGTAAATGCGCTTCTGCATCATTGCGGTGCTTCGCTCTCAGGCATTGGCGGTGTGCGCCGGCCAGGCATTGTCCACCGGCTAGACCGGGATACCAGCGGCGTGATGGTCGTCGCCAAGACAGACAATGCCCATCGTCTCCTTTCAGAGAGCTTTGCCGATCATGGCCGTAGCGGAGACCTGGAGCGCGCCTATATCGCCCTCCTCTGGGGTTCCCCCGACCGCATGGCCGGGACCATCGACGCTCCCCTCGGTCGTCATGCGCAAAGCCGGACCCTGCGCGCGGTTGTGCCGGCAGGGCGCAGCGACGCCCGCCACGCGGTGACCCGTTACCAGGTGCAGAAACGCTACGGAACCGATGGCAGCGGCAGGGCGTTTGCAGCAAAAGTGGAATGCAGGCTGGAAACCGGGCGGACGCATCAGATCCGAGTGCATATGGCTCATATCGGCCACCCGCTTATCGGCGACGCCGACTATGGCCGCGCGTTCCGCACAAAGGTCAACCGACTGCCGGAAGAGATACGCCCCACAGTCGCCGCTTTTTCGCGTCAGGCTCTTCATGCGCGCCTTCTGGCTTTCCGTCATCCGGAGACCGGTGATGTCATGCGTTTCGAAGCTGAACCGCCTCCTGACATGATGGCATTGACAAGGGCGCTGGATATTTTGTAATTATCGGTACAATAATATTGTTCACCGTCTGGTGACATAATGTTGACAGCAGAATGAAACTTTAACCGTCGGAATTCGTTCCTACATAGGATATGGTGCGATGCATCAAAGATGGTCGCACTGTCTCTCATTTCAGCAAACGCCAAGATTTCAAGGCGTCCCCGCATGAGGGCATATCCGGCAAAGGAGGGTGCTTAAATGGCCCAGACATTACCTAGCATCGCTTCGGGTGAAGGCGGACTGACCCGCTACCTGGAGGAAATTCGCCGCTTCCCCATGCTTCAGCCTGAGGAAGAGTACATGCTCGCGAAGCGTTATTCCGAGCATGACGACACGGCCGCGGCCCACAAGCTAGTCACGAGCCATCTGCGTCTCGTGGCGAAGATCGCCATGGGATACCGCGGCTATGGCCTCCCCATCGGTGAGGTTATTTCTGAAGGCAATGTCGGCCTGATGCAGGCCGTGAAGAAGTTCGAGCCGGAACGCGGCTTCCGTCTCGCCACCTACGCCATGTGGTGGATCAAGGCTTCGATCCAGGAATATATTCTGCGCTCTTGGAGCCTGGTTAAGATGGGCACCACTGCGAACCAGAAGCGCCTGTTCTTCAACCTTCGGAAAGTGAAGAGCAAAATCCAGGCACTTGACGACGGCGACCTGAACCCCGAGCAGGTTACGGAGATCGCCACCCGCCTCAATGTCAGCGAGGAAGAGGTGGTGTCGATGAACCGCCGTCTTTCCGGCGATGCTTCGCTCAATGCGCCCATCCGGGCGACCGAGGGTGAATCCGGCGAGTGGCAGGACTGGTTGGTCGACGATGGGGAGAGCCAGGAAGATCTGCTGGTCGAGCAGGACGAACTGGAGACCCGCCGCCGCATGCTCGGCGACGCGATGTCGGTGTTGAACGATCGTGAGAAGCGCATTTTCCAGGCCCGGCGCCTTTCCGAGGATCCGATGACCCTGGAGGAACTTTCAGGCGAGTTCGACATCAGCCGCGAACGGGTGCGTCAGATCGAAGTTCGCGCATTCGAGAAGGTTCAGGAGGCGGTCCAGAACTCGGCCCGCCAGCAGGCGATGGCCGCCAAAGCCATGGCTGCCGAGGCACATCGCCAGGCAGGGGCCTGATACGGGACGCCCCGTAGTCGGCAGTCATCTAGAATTGCAACAAAATGGCCGGCGGTTTTCCGCCGGCTTTTTTTGCACTCTTGTTCTACAAAGTCTGGACTTTCCGTAGGCATTGGCGCGTTTGGATACAGCCAAGGGAAGCTGATGTCTCTCAGCCGCTCGTCGCAGCCTGCCAGGCGTTCAGCACATCGTTGAACACCTTGTCTCCCGGAATGCCTTTCTCAATGGTGATGAGTGCACGCCGGCCCGACTTATAAACCACCGGTATGTCGATCCAGCTCTGGCGGCGCAGCAGAAGCATATTCGTTTCTGTATCGGCAGTGCTGTCGCTGAGCGCCACAAGGAAGAAACCATCGGCGATTTTGGCCGGAATACCGAGAAGCGGATTGCCCGTGTCCTGTTCGGAACGTTTCAAGGAGACCCGCAGCACGTTGTCGATCCCACCGCCATCAAAATCATCCGGCGTCAGAAAGATGATCTCCAATATGTGACTGGCCGGCAAGGATTCATCCGCGTTCCGCCGAATCGTCATCTTGAGCTGGAGATTCTTCTCCGGAATCGTCGCATCGGCACGGATAGCCGGTTCCGGCGGGAGATCATTGCCCGGCGATTCCTGAACGATTGACCAGACGACCGCGCCGAGATCGGCTGACCCCTGCGAAACGCTCGTCCGCTCTTCATAGTAAATGGCCTTTTGTCCGACAGGCAGCGCCTCACTGGCGTTGGGGCTCTCCGTCTGACCGTTCTGAGACGGTGACGGCTGAGCGGCTTCTCCATTGCTCGGCACAGTCACCTGCGCTACGGACGTGCCTTCGCCCAGGCTTGGCTCTTCACCGGCAGGTCCCTCGTCGACCTCGCGTCCGTCAGCCAGAAGGCGTTGCGTAAATTTGCGAACCGGCTCCGGCTGCTGGCTCGCGCTCGTATCGCTTGTTTCCGCTGTTTCCGGCGCCGCGCTCTCACCATCGGCTGAAGTCCTCTCTCCAGCGTCAGGCCCGGCTTCACCGCTCTCGGCAACCGTCTGCTCACCGCCGTCAAAACCGGCGAGACGCGTGAGATCATCTTTATAGAACCATCCACCGGCTGCGATTGCAGCGAGGATGAGCAGCACCCCGGCGATCAAGCCGGTTGCACCGCCCTTGCCCGCCCTCCTGCGCGGTGGCGGTGGCGGCGGTGTCTCGAGCGCATCATCCGCTCCCGCGGACGAGGGCATATCGACCCGCGCATCCTGATCCGGTCCGCTGCCTGCCGCGCCTACACCGCTCTCCTGCGGTGTCCCTGCCTCGAAAGGAGTTTGCTCCGACGCCGGCGCCTGCGTCTGGAATGCTGCGGGGAGAGGGTCACGTGGCTTTGCCGGATCGACATCCAGCTCGGCAAAGATCTGGTCGAGCTCGTCCTGCGCGGGTTCTTGAGGCTTTGGCGCAGGCGCATACTCGGCCTCGACCCGGGCAATCGCGTCCTCGAGCAGCTTGCGCTGCCGGTCGGCCACGGCGGCGGATGGAGCCGGGTCCATGCCCTTGAGCTTGTTCTCGATCGTCGCCCGGGCCTTCTGATAGATACGCTCGCGCGCTGCCGGAGTGTTTTCCGACAATGCGTCGATCGTCTTCTTCAGAACCGCAGAAAAATCCGCCATGCCGTATCAAACCTGTGTTACTTCCGGAATGCGCAGCCATCCCAATGGTACGCAACGCAATTTTGCACGCGAAACTAGTCCTGAAAAGGATCTGTCACAAGTATGGCGTCTTCGCGTTCGGGACTGGTGGAAAGAATCGCTACCGGCGCGCCGATCAGTTCCTCCACATGCCGAACATACTTGACGGCCTGCGCCGGCAGGTCAGTCCATTTGCGCGCGCCTCTGGTGGTGCCCTTCCAGCCTTCCAGCGTCTCATAGACAGGTTCAAGCCGCGCCTGCGCGCCCTGACCGGCCGGGAGATAATCGATCAGCTCGCCGTCAAGCTTGTAGCCCGTGCAGATCTTGATCTCGTCCATGCCGTCGAGAACGTCGAGCTTGGTGAGCGCAATGCCATTCATACCGTTGGTCACCACGGCCTGGCGCACCAGAACGGCATCAAACCAGCCACAACGCCGCTGCCGCCCGGTCACGGTGCCGAACTCATGGCCCCGTGTCCCAAGGAACTCGCCAACCTCGTTTTTCTGCTCCGTCGGGAACGGTCCCTCACCGACGCGGGTTGTGTAAGCCTTGGTGATGCCGAGCACATAGTCGATCGAGCCCGGTCCGAGCCCTGAACCGGTCGCCGCCTGCCCTGCAATCGTGTTGGAAGACGTCACGAACGGATATGTACCATGGTCGATGTCGAGCATGGTGCCCTGCGCACCTTCGAACAGAATTCGCTGACCGGCGCGGCGCGCGTCCTCAAGGATTTTCCAGACGCGGTCGACATAGGGGAGTATTTTGTCGGCCACCGACGTCAGTTCTTCCATGATGGCATCGTGCGTCACTTCTTCATGACCGAGACCGCGACGCAGCGCATTGTGATGCGTAAGCAGGCGATCGATCTTCATCGGCAGCGTGTCCGTGTTCGCCAGATCCATGACGCGGATCGCCCTGCGCCCCACCTTGTCTTCATAGGCCGGCCCGATGCCACGGCGCGTCGTGCCAATCTTTGTGCCGGAATTGGAAGCGGCATCCTCACGAAAACCATCGAGCTCGCGGTGCAACGAAAGGATCAGTGCGGTATTCTCGGCGATCTTCAGCCGATCGGGCGTCACCTCGACGCCCTGCTCGGCAAGGCGCCCCATTTCCGCAACAAAAGCATGCGGGTCGAAGACCACACCATTGCCGATGACCGAAAGCTTACCTGGGCGCACCACGCCTGAGGGCAGGAGTGACAGCTTGTAACTCACACCGTCGATGACGAGGGTATGCCCGGCATTGTGCCCGCCCTGAAAG
This sequence comes from Nitratireductor sp. L15S-10, assembly GCF_045011005.1. Taxonomy (NCBI): domain Bacteria; kingdom Pseudomonadati; phylum Pseudomonadota; class Alphaproteobacteria; order Hyphomicrobiales; family Phyllobacteriaceae; genus Nitratireductor; species Nitratireductor sp. L15S-10. The sequence continues at coordinate 669,348 of NZ_CP120674.1, read as the reverse complement.
CGCGCCACCACATCGGCACGCTCCGATAGCCAGTCCACGATCTTGCCTTTGCCCTCGTCGCCCCACTGTGAGCCGACAACCACCACATTTGCCATGAAAATGTCCTTCCGGCGCAACGTCCGGCGGATCCCCGCCTGGATGATCTAAGAAATCGAAAGGCTTCTATAGAGCCTCAAAGCCCCGGTGGGAACCATCTCGAACTCTACGAAACCGATTTCCCTATCGAATGGCGCTCATGTCGCACTTGACGGAAAAAGCGGATCGGCGTAACTCCGTCCGTGGGCCACCTCTCCCCACCGAGAGGCGTGCTATCTGGAAGGATAGGATATATCATGAGCACACTCCCCACGCCGGACCTCCGTCCGGCCAATACGCATTTTTCCTCAGGTCCCTGCACAAAACGTCCCGGCTGGTCGCTCAATGCGCTTGCCGATGCCCCCCTTGGACGGTCGCATCGCTCCTCCATAGGCAAGGCGAAACTGGCAGAGGCCATCGATCTTACCCGTGAAATTCTGCAGGTCCCGGCCGATTACCGCATCGGCATCGTGCCCGCATCCGACACCGGTGCCGTGGAAATGGCGCTCTGGTCGCTTCTTGGCGAGCGCGGCGTCGACATGGTTGCCTGGGAATCGTTTGGTGCCGGGTGGGTCACCGACGTCGTCAAGCAGCTGAAACTAGACGATGTGCGCCGCATCGAAGCTGATTATGGCGATCTGCCGGATCTCGGCTCCATCGATTTCGACCGCGACGTGGTCTTCACCTGGAACGGCACCACCTCAGGTGTGCGCGTGCCCGATGGCAATTTCATCCCCGCGAACCGCGCGGGCCTGACCATCTGCGACGCCACATCGGCGGCCTTTGCGCAGCGCCTGCCCTTCGACAAGCTCGATGTGGTCACCTTCTCCTGGCAGAAAGTGCTGGGTGGCGAAGGCGCACACGGTGTCATCATCCTCTCACCCCGCGCTGTCGAACGGCTGGAAAGTTACACACCCGCATGGCCGCTGCCGAAGATCTTCCGCCTGACCAAGGGCGGCAAGCTGATCGAGGGCATCTTCCGCGGTGAGACGATCAACACGCCCTCCATGCTGTGCGTGGAAGACTATCTGGACGCGCTGAACTGGGCCAAATCCATCGGCGGCCTCGACGGCCTCGTCGCCCGCGCCAATGCGAACTTCGCCGTGATCGACGAGTTCGTGCGCAAGACACCCTGGCTCGACCATCTGGCGAAATTGCCGGCTACACGCTCCAACACATCGGTGTGCCTGACGATCATCGATCCAGAGATCGCCGCACTCGATGCGAGCGAACAGGCGGCTTTTGCCAAAGGCATGGTCTCCGCCCTCGCCAGGGAGAAGGTCGCCTTTGACATCGGCCATTACCGCGACGCGCCCTCGGGCCTGCGCATCTGGGCCGGCGCCACGGTTGAAGCCTCCGATCTGGAAGCGCTGATGCCCTGGCTGGACTGGGCGTTCCAGTCCCAGAAAGCGCAGATCAAGGCCGCGGCCTGACATTGAACTGCGGCTCCCGCACCGGAGCCGCCTCCCCAAACGATTGCATTGAAACAGGAGGCCGCCATGGCGCCCCGCGTACTCGTATCCGACAAACTGTCGCCCACCGCCGTTCAGATCTTCAAGGATCGTGGCATCGAGGTGGACTATCTGCCCGATCTGGGCAAGGACAAGGAAAAGCTTCTCTCCGTCATCGACCAGTATGACGGCCTTGCCATCCGTTCCGCGACCAAGGTCACCGAAAAGCTCATCAACAATGCCACCAATCTGAAAGTGGTGGGACGCGCCGGCATCGGCGTCGACAATGTCGACATTCCGGCAGCATCGCGCCGCGGCATCATCGTGATGAACACGCCTTTCGGCAATTCCATCACCACGGCCGAGCACGCCATCGCGATGCTCTTTGCCGTTGCGCGCCAGATCCCGGAGGCCAACGCTTCCACCCATGCCGGCAAGTGGGAGAAGAACCGCTTCATGGGTGTCGAGATCACCGGCAAGACACTGGGTGTCATCGGGTGCGGCAATATCGGCTCCGTGGTCGCCATGCGCGCCATCGGCCTGAAGATGCATGTGGTGGCCTTCGACCCGTTCCTTTCGGCAGAACGTGCCTCCGAACTGGGTGTCGAAAAAGTCGAACTCGACGAGCTTCTAAAGCGCGCCGACTTCATCACCCTGCACACGCCGCTGACCGACAAGACCCGTGGCGTTATCGACAAGGATGCGATCGCCAGGATGAAAAAGGGCGTGCGCATCATCAACTGCGCGCGCGGCGGGCTCGTGGTCGAGGCCGATCTCGTGGAAGGCCTCAAATCCGGCAAGGTGGCAGGTGCGGGTATCGACGTCTTCGAGACGGAGCCGGCGACGGAAAACCCGCTCTTCAACATGCCCAACGTGGTCTGCACGCCACATCTGGGCGCCTCGACCAGCGAAGCGCAGGAGAACGTCGCCATCCAGGTGGCGGAGCAGATGTCGGATTACCTGACAAAAGGCGCTGTGACGAACGCGATCAACATGCCTTCGATCAGCGCCGAGGAAGCCCCACGCCTGAAACCCTTCATCAAACTCGCGGAAGTGCTTGGCGCGTTCGTCGGCCAGGTGACCGACGAGGCCATCGAGGAAGTGGAGATCCTGTTCGACGGCTCCACCACCGAGATGAACCGCCGCGCGTTGATCAGTGCGGCGCTCGCCGGCCTGATCCGGCCCCAGGTGGCCGATGTCAACATGGTCTCCGCCCCGATCATGGCCAAGGAGCGCGGCATCATCCTGTCGGAGGTCAAGCGCGACAAGTCGGGCGTGTTCGACGGCTATATCAAGCTGACGGTGAAAACCTCCGAGAAAACCCGCACCATCGCCGGCACCGTGTTCTCCGACGGCAAGCCCCGCTTCATCCAGATCAAGGGCATCAATCTGGATGCCGAGGTCGGCCAGCACATGCTCTACACGACCAATTACGACGTGCCGGGCATTATCGGCCTTTTGGGCTCGATCTGCGCGAAGCACCAAGTCAACATCGCCAACTTCCAGCTCGGTCGCAACCGGCAGGGCGGCGATGCCATCGCGCTGCTTTATCTCGATGCGCCCTTCCCGCCGGAAGTTCTGCGGGAGCTGCGCGCCACGGACGTGATCCTTTCGGCCAAGCCACTCTCCTTCGACGTGGCTGCGTAAACTCGGGATCTGTCGGAAAACTGCAATGCCGGCGTCACGCGCCGGCATTTGCCTGTCTGGACGCCAGTCTCCGGCCGCCATGTTCGGCCAGCCATATTCCACCCAGCACCAGAACCAGCGCAACGGCGTGATATGTAAAGAACGCTTCACGCAGAATGACGATCGACAGAAGCGTTCCAAAGATCGGCACCAGATTGATGAACAGGCCCGCGCGGTTTCCGCCGATCAGCTCATTGCCGCGAATGTAGAGCGTCTGTGCAAAGATCGATGGGAAGAGCGCCACATAAAAGACCACCATCCAGCCCTGCAGGTCAGGCGCGATGAGCCGATCCGTCGCGGCCTCCCACGCCACCAGTGGCAACGAGGCCAGAAGCGCGAAAACCGAAAGCATGAACATCAGACTCAACCAGTGGATGGCCGGTTTCAGCCGGAGCCCGACCGTATAGCCTGCGTAAAGCAGCACGGCGACAAGCATGAGCGCATCGCCGAAGTTCACGTCCAGTTCGAGCAGGCGGGAAAACTCGCCATGGCTTGCAACCAGTGCCACACCGACGAGAGATAGAACAAAACCAGCAATCTGCAGAAAGCTCACGCGCTGGCGAAACAGGACAAAATTGGCAACGAAGATGACCATCGGTATAGCGCCCTGTTCGATGGCGATGTTGATGGCTGAAGTAAATTGGGCCGAACTGTAGAAAACCGCGTTGAACCCGGTAAATCCAAGCGCGCCCAGTGCGGCCAACAGAGGCAGTTTCGGCCTGATCGCCGGCCAGTCGCGCCGAAGATGCGGCCAGGCGAAGGCGGCAAGCAACACACAACCGATGATCCAGCGGAGCGTTGTCAGCATCATCGGTGACACATGGCCCACGGCCAGCCGGCCGGCCACGGCATTGCCGCCCCAGAAGAGCGTGGTCAGGCAGAGAAAAAGATAGGCTTGGCGGTACATGGGATCACAGTCACAACAGCGTTGAACCTCGCCTGATAGAGCCTCGGGCCAAAATCGTAAATGCCAGCGTCATAAATCGACATTCTAATTGCGGCACAACGGCGGAAACCAGGAGTATGGCCTGCAGGTGAGTGTTTCCCTGAAACAATGAACCGGTCTAAGGTCAGTCGAATCGCTACCGGTCCACGGTTCTCCATCAAGGTTGTCTGTGGACGCGCGAACAATCATCGATTGCGCTTCCATTCTTCGCATGGCAAAGCACGGTTGTACGAGCTCTTACTGAGCGGCAGGTAGTAACGTTGAACGACGGATCAAAAGCAACGGGGGAAGATGGCCACCCGAAAATTCGGAAAGCCAGGCGCGCTCTGAAACGCAGCGTGGCCGAAGCGAGTCCCGATCTTGAAGACGTTCTTCAACACGGCGCCTCCTTGCGCAAACGTCGTCTGTTGCGAAATCTGCGCCCCATGCTTCCTGAGATCCTGGCGGCTGCCTTTTTGCAATGCATCGTCTACACCGCCTTTATTCTGAATGCATCGCGCAATGACTGGAACAATCTCGCGATCGTATGTTCGGTCCTGTTTGCATTGCCATTCGCCATTGCCCTGGCGCTCCTTGGCTTTCGCAGACAGCGCAACACGTTTTCCATCGCGATCTTTGTAACGTTCGTCTGTTTCAACGTAGCTGTGGCAGGCTTGTCGGGGCTGCGTATCCCGGTAAGCTACTCAGCCCTGTTGACGGCTTGTCTCATTGCCATGGTTGCAATGACAATTGCCAATCTCAGGCTCCACCGTTCATTGGAAGATCGTGTGGCCCTGCTGGACTTTCCCAAGGCCGCGGAAGTTGCCGCAAGGCTCGCCGGACACGTGGCCGTAATAAGTGACAAAACAGCGGACATCAGCGCGTATGACCGTTTGCTGATCGACACCAGGACGCACCATAATCCGGAATGGTCAGCGTTCCTGACCAAGGCGTATATGATCGGAATCGACGTCACGCCCTGGTTCAACTTTCTCGAACTGCGCGAAGGCCGCGTGGATGTCGACGCCTTTGACGTATCGCATCTCGCTTACACACCAAGCCAGATTTACTACTCCAAGGCGAAGCGTGCGCTCGATCTCTTCGCCGTCATCATCACGGCGCCAATCACAATTCCTCTGGGATTGGCTCTTTGGCTCTACATTCGGCTCCTCGATGGTGGCCCCGCCATCTTTGTGCAGGCGCGACGTGGATATGGCGGCCGCTCGTTCAACATGCTGAAATTCCGCACCATGTATCGCGGCCAGCAGGGCGGCTCCACCCAGACCAATGACGAACGGATCATCACAGGCTGTGCCTTTCTGCGTCGTCTAAGGCTGGACGAGTTGCCGCAGCTCATCAACATCTGGCGAGGAGAAATGAGTCTGGTGGGGCCACGTCCTGTTGCCGAGTATGTGGCGCAGGAAAGTGAAGCCGCGGAAAAGAAATTTATCCATCGCACGATGGTGCTGCCCGGCATAACCGGCTGGGCACAGGTGAATTCCGGCTACGCAGGCAACACCCACGAAGAGATTCACAAGCTCTCCTACGATCTCTATTATATCAAACACCTCTCATTCGACCTGGATCTTCTGATCGTTTTTTCGACCGTAAGCACCATTCTGTTTGGGCGCGGCGCCCGTTAGGCGTGCTCTCGATAAGCCCGCCTCATCGAAACGACTTCTCCCGATAGATATTCACCATTGGCGCACAATCGCCTAAAGAGAAGCGCACGCTGCGTCAGGGGAGGAGAACACCGTCATGAGCCATCCGAAGATCATCTGCATGGGCGAACCGCTGATCGAGTTCAACCAGGTGGACGACACGGGCCGTTATCTCTTCGGCCATGGCGGCGACACATCAAATTGCGCCATTGCAGCAGCGCGAGCCGGGGCTTCCGTCGGCTTTTTCTCCGCGCTAGGCGCAGACGAGTTCGGCGACAGCCTGATGCAGCTCTGGGCCGACAATGGCGTTGATACCAGCCAGGTCCTGCGCAATCCGGAAGCCCATACGGGTGTCTATTTCGTCAGCCATGGCGAGAACGGCCACGTCTTCTCCTATCTGCGCAAGGGTTCAGCAGCGAGCCGCATCACCCCGCGCGACCTGCCCGCCAGCGCCATCCAGAACGCCGACATTCTGCACCTTTCCGGCATCTCGCTCGCCATCAGCTCAGACGCATGCGACGCTTCATTGGAAGCGATCGACATTGCCCGCGCCGCCGGCACGAAGGTTTCCTTCGACACCAATCTGCGCCTCAAGCTGTGGCCACTCGATCGCGCCCGCGCACTCACAGAAGCCGCCATGCGCAAGACCGACATCGCGCTTCCCGGCCTGGAAGACGCCGAGCAACTGGTCGGCATCAGCGACCCGGATGCGATCGCCGATCACTATCTGGGTCTTGGCGCCGGCATCGTCGCCTTGACCCTTGGGAAGGATGGATGCCTCGTCGCCACGCCGGATGAGCGGCGCCGCGTGCCCGGCATCAGGGTCAGCGCAGTCGACGCCACAGGGGCGGGCGACACGTTTGACGGCAATTTCCTCGCCGAGCTCAATCGCCATGGCGACCCGTTCGAGGCAGCGCGCTACGCCAATGCAGCCGCCGCGCTATCCACGCAGGGTTTTGGCGCAGTCGCCCCCATGCCCATGCGCGACACGGTTCTGAAAGCGCTCGCGGAAGCCGCCTGATCTATTCCAGAAAAACGTCAACGCTGGCCGAGCGTCCGGCGGCGTCGATCACCGTCAGGGTCGATGCGCCGCCGCCATCGGGCACCCAGCTTGCCCTGCGCCTGCGATAGGCTTCCCGCAGCGGCTCTCCATTGGCAAGCCAGCGAAACGGCGCGCGCCCGCCATTGATCTTGAGCGCCAGCGGCATGATCCGCGCGCCACGCGCAAGCCCCACATCGATGCGCGCACCCTGTGGCGGGAACACGATTTCCGGCGCGGGCTCCACCGGCGCGCCGGCACGAAACCCGCCACCATCAACGGAGAATCGACGCATCGGAAACGGAAGGTCGGCGGCCGCAAGCCGGACAGCGCCTGCCGGCGCAGGCGGGAATGGTACAATGCCCGCGCCAGAGCGCGAAAACGCCTGAAACAGGATGGGGGCCGCCGCCAGGTACCCGGTCAGTCCCGGCACCGAACCGCCATCGGGTCGCCCGGCCCACACGCCGAGCACATGCCGCCCGTCATAACCCACCGACCACGCATCGCGGTAACCGTAAGAGGTGCCCGTCTTGTATGCGATGCCGAGACGCGGTGCGCCTTCCGGCGGCGCGATGCCCGAAAGAACATCGGCGATTTGCCAGGCGGCCTGCGACGTCAGGACGGAAGGAGGATGCGCTGCAATTTCCGCCTCTTCCAGATAATAGAGCGGGCGCACCCGCCCTCCATTGGCGAGCCCGCCATAAAGCTGCACAAGCCCTTCCAGCGTCAGCCCCGCACCGCCAAGCCCGATGGCAAGGCCCGGCGTCTCGCCGGGTGGGAGAGCAGGTGTCACACCGGCCTGCCGCATACGCGCCACCAGCCGCACCGGCCCCACCGCGTCGAGCAGGCGGATCGCCGGCACGTTGAGCGACATCTGCAAGGCCGTACGCACCGAAACATCGCCCTGATAGGCCATGTCGAAATTGCGCGGGCGATAGCCCGAAAAATTGCCGGGCCGGTCCTCGATCATCGTCTCCTGCATCACCAGCCCCTCCTCGAAGGCAAGGCCATAGATGAAGGGTTTGAGCGTTGAGCCCGGCGAACGCTCTGCCACGCTCATGTCGATCCAGCCGGCGCGCGCGGCATTGAAATACCCCGCCGATCCAACCCGGGCGAGCACCGCACCAGTCTGCGCATCCGCAAGCACCATCGCCACGGAAACGCGTGGTCCGAGCTTTCGCGCGGCTTTGGCGGCCACAGCTTCCAGATTGGCCTGCGCGGCCCGGCTGATGGTCAGGCGATGCACACGCTTTTCCGGATCTGCCCTTACCACCGCATCGGCCAGATGCGCGGCATAGGCGGGCATGGGCAGCCGCCGCCCTGAAAGTTTTTCAGCAGACGCGCGCGTGACCTCGCTTTCGATGATGACCCCGGCCCCCGCCATGCGCGCAAGCACGCGGTCGCGCGCGGCTTTTGCCATTTGCGGATGACGGTCGGGTCGGCGCGCCTCCGGCGATTGCGGCAGGGCGACCAGAAGCGCGGCCTCCTCCAGCCCCAGCCTGTGCGGCTCCTTGCCGAACCAGGCGAGGCTCGCCGCGCGCACCCCTTCAAGATTACCGCCATAGGGCGCGAGCGTCAGATAGCGTTCCAGTATTTCCCGCTTGGAAAGCCTGCGCTCGATCTGAAGCGCCCGCGCGATCTGCCGGAACTTGGCGCTGAAACTGCGCGCCGCGCGCGGCTCGGTGAGGCGCGCAAGCTGCATCGAAAGCGTGGACCCGCCCGAAACGATGCGCCTGTTCCACAAAAGCTGCAATGCGGCCCGGCCCAGCGCGCGCATGTCGACACCCGGATGCGACCAGAAGCGCTTGTCCTCATAGGCGACCAGCATCTTGAGAAACTGTGGATCGAGCGTGTCGGTATCCGCCGGAAGACGCCAGCGCCCGTCGGATGCCGCATAGGCACGCAACAGCGCCCCGTCTCGGTCGAGCACCTCCACCGAAAGCGGCGCGGGATCGAGCGGCGGCGGATAGGCCGCGTCCAGCCGGTCGAGCGTCACTGCCCCGCCAATGACAAGCAGAGCCGCAAGGCCAGCGGCCATTATCACCCCGCGCCTGTGTCGACCCTGCTTCATCGCCGCCGCCTACTGCCCCATGATCTCCATGAAGCCCGTCGCTGTTCGTGCCGAGAGCTGCGGACGGTACATGTCTTCCACACTCGCCGCCGGATGCGTGTAGACGCCCGGCGTCACGGCACGCACCACATAGGCAAGGCGGAATTGCCCGCCTCCGTTTCGGTCGAAGGCGGCGATGAAGCGGTCGTCGCGGAACTCGGTGTGAACCGCATCCGTCTGACCAAGCCAATCGAAGTTCGCCAGTTCCGCACTGCCGACAAGGCGCGGATTGTCGATCTCGAAGCCCGCCGGCAGCAGGTCGGAGACCAGCACGCGCGAGGGCCAGCTGTTTTGCTCGGTCATCTCCAGAACCACCACATAGCGCTCGTTCTGGCGCGCTTCGGAGACATTCGCCTCATCACCGTCGAGCGTGAAGTAGCGCCGCTCGATGGTGAAGCCCTCCCCGCCTGCGGGCAGCGGCTGCTGCGGCGCGGCAACGACTGTCATCACCGCATCGACCGGTTCATCGTCCTGATTGGCCACCGTCAGCGGCGCTGCCTCGATCTCCAGTCCCGAAAGTCGCCGCGAGAAGGCGCCCTGATGCGCATTGCCGTCCACGGTCAGGCTCAGATCGTCACTCGACTGGCTCAGCGCGCGGGCGGCAAGGAGCATCCACGCCTCGTCCTGCGTGCTCATGTAACGCGTGTCACCGCGCACATCGGCCACCAGATTGATCATCTGCGGCACCAGCGTCGGCTCGGGCCGGCTTTCCGCCGCCAGCGCCAGCATCGCCGCGCCGTCGCGCAGACGCGATCCGTAATCGGACCGCGCCGTGTAGCGCCCGCTCATGCCCTGAGCGAGACGGAAGGCGGAGGCAAAGCCCCGTTCCGCACGTTCCGCATCGCCATAGAGCGCGAGACCCGCGGCCAACTGCGCGCGCGCCAGCGGTGTTGAGAACTCATCGAGCCGCGTGTCGAGATAGTAGCGCAGATCGCCGGCGGAAGCCTTGCGGTTGCGGGCCAGCACATAGAGCGCATAGGCAATCTCGCTGCCGCGCGAGGAGACATCCGTGTCATAGGCGAGCGTGTTCGAGAGGTTCTGCAGTGCCTGGACCATCGCCGCCTCGGGCACGGCAAAGCCCTGCTCGCCGGCGCGGGTGAGGAAGTCCGTCACATAGGCGTCGAGCCACAGATCGCCCGATCCCGGTCCCCAGAGACCGAAACCGCCAGACGAAGACTGGGCGGCAAGCACGCTGGTGATGGCGTCCTCGATGCGCCCCTTCAGCGCCGGCCCCCTCATCACCGAATCGTCTTCCAGTCCCGCAGCCTTTGAAAGCTCGCTCACATAAAGCAGCGGCAGCGCACGGCTGGTGGTCTGCTCCGTGCAGCCATAGGGGTAGCGGTCGAGCGACATCAAAAGTGCCGGAATGTCGAACCCGTCGGCCCGCGAGATGTTGAGGCTCACCGACGCGTTCTCGGCAAAGCTGTCTTCCAGAAGCGCGCCGTCCAGCGTGACACTGCCGCCATTGGCCGCAAGCGTCACCACGCTGCGGGTGGCGACCGGCATCACGCCGGGCCGCACCGGCAGGGACATGCTTTTCTCCACGGCAAGCCCGCTCTCATGCGCAATTGCCACCGTCAGCGCGCCCTCGCCCGTCTGGTTCGTCGCCGAGATGGGCACGGAGAGCGTGGCCTTGCCGCCCGCCTCAAGCGTCACCGTATCGGAGAGCGACCGCAGATCGGCGCTGACCGGCCCTTCGGCCATCACCGTGAGGCGATAGTCTCCGGCAGGGCCATCCGTGTTGGCGATTTCAAGCAGCAGCCGCGCTTCGTCGCCCGGAGCCAGGAAGCGCGGAAGGCTGGTGGTCAGCACCACGGGATCGCGGATGATCACGTCCTGCTGCGCGCTACCCACGCCCTTCTTCGACCATGCGACCGCCATGACGCGGGCCGAGCCGTTGAACTGCGGAATATCGAAGGAGACCTGCGCCTTCCCGTCATCATCCACCTTCACGATGCCGGAGAAGAAGGCGACCAGCTTCTGTGTCGGCGCGCTGCCGGTCGCGGTCATGCCGCCGCCATCGCCACCTGTACGCAGCCGCCCCATCGCGCCGAGCGAACCATCGATCAGCCGCCCGTAAATGTCGCGCATTTCGATACCCAGCATGCGCTGGCCGAAATACCAGGCGTCCGGCTGTGGCGGCTCATAGCGCGTGAGGTTGAGGATGCCCACATCGACCGCCGCCACGGTCACATAGGCTTCTTCGCCCGGTGCCAGCCCGCCAACGCTGACGGGGATGGAAAGGGGTGCATTGGGACGCGCCTGTTCCTCCACGCCGAGTTCAACCATAAGGTCACGCGCACCCGGATCGACCTTCAGCCAGCGCACGCCGATGGCGCGCATGGGGAGACGATTCTCCACATCGTCGCCGGGGCGGAACAGCGTTGCGGTCACATAGACCCCGGCCCCCAGCGCGTCGGTCACCGGAATGTCCACGGTCGCGCCGGTTTCCGGCACTTTCGCGGTGAAGGTTTCGATGAGGCTCTCAGAGCCCACCGTCACCAGAACCTCGCCGGCAAAGCGCGGCGAAATCTTCAGCTTTGCCGTCTCGCCCACCGCATAGGCGTCGCGGTCGAGCGCCACTTCCAGCCCGTCCGGCGTTTCGGTGGAGCCGGCCTCCACATACCAGCCGGAATCGAACGCCGCACTGGTGATCGGCCCACCCGCATCCGGGCTTTCCACCTCAAGGCGATACCGCCCCCAGTCCACGGAAACGCTGATCTGCGGCTCGCTGTCGGCCTTTGCATCCACCGTTCCCTCGCGCACGAGGCTTGTCGTGGTGATTGGCTCATAGTTCCAGGAACCGCCATCGCGATACCACTGATAGTGACGCTCCACCTTCAGCAGTTTCCATTCGAGGCCGTCCATGGCGATGCGCTCGCCCTTCGGATCGACTGCGATCACGCGGAAATTCGCCGTCGCTCCCTCGGCAACGCGACCGCCGGTGAATTCCGGCTTCAGGCCAATCATCGCGCTTTCCGGCTCGACATTGATCTCCAGCGCTCGCTCCACGGCCCGGCCACCGGCCTCGCGCATGCGCACGATCACCTGCGCTTTCAGGAGACGCGTGGTCGAAGGGGCGCCATCGAGCGCCACCGGGAACTGCGCCTGCCCCTCCGCATCGGTCTCGGGCAGGCCGGGCAGCGAAACACGCTGTGCCTCCACGTCCTCTTCATCATCAAGACCGAAGACATAGCCCGGGAAGGCTTTCCATTCGCGCGTCGGCGCGACCGTCAGTTCGCCTTCAAGCGCAAGCCCCGCCGCCGGCGCGCCATAGAGATAGCGGCCCTCGACGGTCACATCCGTCGCACCGCCAACCGGCACGGTCTCATCGGCGCTCGCAAGCGCGAACTCGGTGCGGTCGGGCACGAAATCCTCGACCAGAAAGTTCTTTTCGACCAAGGCCGGCTGTTTCGGATCGGCATAGATGCCCAGCGCCCAGGTGCCCCTAACCGCATTGTCCGGCAACTCAAGCGCCACCGCATGGCCGCCAAGCGCCGCGCCATCCGAAACGAAACGCCGGTCCTCCACACCGTCAGGACGGCGGAAGATGAAGGTCAACGGCAGATCTTCCACCGCATCCGAAGCCGGATTGCGCGTGAGCGCACTCGCATGCACCGTCTCGCCGGCGCGATAGATGCCACGCTCAGTCCACGCGAAGACGTCAAGCGGTCCGGGCGAAGGACGCCCCGTCACGCCGCGATCCGAAAGGTCGAATCCCGCGCGCGTCATATCGAGGAAGACGAAATCGTCAGAACCGTTTTCGGCGATGATTGCCGCCGGCGCCAGCCCGGCGGCGCCGCGCGCCAGACCGGGGTCGAAGCGCGCATGGCCGTCGCCATCGGTCTCCGCTTCGCCAAGCACCTCATTGTTGCGGGCAAGGAGTTTCAGCTTCAGCCCCTCCAGTGGCTTGGCACTCGCCAGCGAGCGCGCGAAGACCGAAAGCCCGTCCTCGCCGGCAAAAGTGGAAAGCCCGATATCGGAGACAAGGAACCACTGCGTGGCGCGGTTGTCCCAGCTTTGACTGGTGTCGCCTTCCGGCACCGCCGTCATCATGTAGACGCCGGGCCTGCGCTCCGGCACCGCCTCATCGATCGGAATGCTGGTGACGACATCCTTGTTCAGTTCGGCCTTGATCTCAATTGCACCTTCGAAGACCGGCGCGCCCATGTCATCGCCAACCTCATTGGCCCCATATTCATTGAGCTGGCGCAGAAACTGCCCCTCGCTCAGAAGTCTCGCCAGCGCGCGGTCACCAACGCGGTAGACGGACAGCGTCGCGCTGTCGGTGTTCACGGAGACAAACGGGATGCCCCGGCGCGCCGAAGACGGCAGCACGAAATTGTCACCGGTAAAGCGCAGCGATGGCGCACGGTCCCGCACGTAGATTTCCAGCGGAACCGGTTCGGCGATCACCTCGCCAATGGCCGCCGGCAGGCCCTGCCGGATGACGATGCGATACTGCTCGCCATGCTTCAGGCCGCTGACGCACAACTCCCTGTCGCTGCGGTCGACGGCGAAGGAGCGCAGATTGTCGACGGTCACGAACTGGGCGTAGTCGACGCCGCTCTTCACCAGCTCCTCGGAAAACTGCACGCAGGCGCGCGGCGTGGCGCTGTCGGAATCGACCGAATGGTCGATCACCCGGAACCCCTTGCGGCGCTTGAGGTCGGCATAGGCCTCCTGCACATCGCGCGCGGTCCTCAGCGCCAGGCTCGCCTCATAGGCGCTGAGCGCCGGGCGGAACAGATTGCGTCGTTCAAGAGCAGGCGCAAGAACCGCCAGCGCCTCGGCGCGGTCATCCGCACTGCGCGACAGATTGTAGGCATTGATCGCAGCGCCGGTGCCGGCACGTTGAAGCCGATAGATGTTCATGTTGCCAGCCGGCTGAGCCTCGGTCGCCGCCCGCGCAAGCTCAGACCAAAGGCCGGCATTCTGGGGCTCCATGACGAGCGCAGTGGAAAAGGCCTGCATCGCATTGAACGGATCACCATTTGCCAGCGCCTGCCCGCCCGCCGCACTCAGTTGAACAAACCCCGCATTCTCGGGACGCACCGCGCGCAGTATCTCGGCGCGATATTCGTCAGCCTCGCGCTGGATGTGTTCGGGCACAAAACGCAGTGCCGGCGGCGCTCCGATATCGGGCACATCCCCACTCGCCACAACCTTGCCGGCCACCGCCCCCTCGAACGGATCGAGGCGATTGAAGTCCGACTTCAGAAAGCACCATTGAGCGCTGGTGTTGTAGGTGAAGGCCCGGCACTGCGGATCGGCAAGGCACACCGCCTTGCACTGGTCGAGCGTCACATCCTTCTCGGTGCGCAGGTCAAAGCCGAAATAATCGGCATTCTCGCTGGTCACGATCCGGCGCGCATCCTGCGCGGCAGCCATTGCCGCAAACCCGAAAAGAAAAACGAAAAACAGGGAGAGTCCGCGTGCCCCAAACATGGCAATCCTCCAGGCGCTGCCGATATCGTGACCCCACGATATTGGGGGAGCTTTGCAAAAGCCAGTCAACAGGCCCGGAGAATTATCGCTTCCCTTATAGTCCCTTCGGATGGGTCATGAACTCTTCAATGATTTCCTCGGGCGGTTTAACGAAATCCGAGGTGCGGCTCACGCCAAGGCCGGTCAGCCGCTTCAGCTTCACCGCCATCTCCGCCAGTTTCACGACAATCGGAATGCCGTTGATCACCGGCGCGCCATCCACCCGGTGTGCCTGCAATTGCGAGAACAGAAGCATGGGAATGCCGCCACCGGGGATCAGCACGTCTACACCCTCGCGCACCAATGGCCTTGCCTGTTCCTCGAACAGGGCGCGCACCGTCTCAAGCCGCTCATCGGAGCCGAAGGCGGCAAGGATCTGCCCCGGCTCGAAATCCATGGCGTGCACGCCGGTCACCCGCTCTCTCAAACCGTATTTGCCGATCTGGTGATGAAACCAGGGAATGTAACGGCGGTTGATGGTGACGATGCCCGAGCGCTGGCCAAGCTGGCAGGCATGCAGCATGGACGCCTCGCCCATGCCGAGCACCGGTATGTCCACCACCGACCGCGCCTCATAGAGACCGGCATCCTGAAAATGGCCGATGATGAAGGCGTCATAGCCCTCGCGCTCGGCCCGCACCGCATTGCAGATCACCTCACGCGCGCAGCGAAACTCCACAATGGCGTGGGCGTAGCTGTCATGCGGGGTAATGCCCTTGATATCGACCTCAGTACCCGGATCGACAATCGCATCGAGATGCTTCCTCAGTTCGTCCCAGTAGCCCGCGCCATTCTCGTAATCGACATAGCTCTGATACCAGATCTTCATGCGGTCAGCTCCTTATGAGGCCCGGCAGCCAAAGGGCCAGTTGCGGGAAAAGCGCCAGCAGAACCACCAGCAAAAGCGTGCAGGCGATGTAGGGCAGTGCAGCCCGCGCCACCTGCCCGATGGTCGTGCCGGCCGGGCTGACGCCAACCATGACGAAAAGCAGCAGACCGAAGGGCGGGGTTGCAAGGCTCAGCTCCAGCGCCAGAAGCATCACCACACCGAACCAGATCTGATCGAACCCGTAGAGCGCGACCAGCGGCATGAAGATCGGCAGGGTGAGCATCATGATAGAGAGCTGATCCATGAACATGCCGAGGAGTAGAAGCACCAGGAACATGATTGCGAGCACCACATAGGCGTTGAGTTCGAAACTGGTGGCAAACGCGATCAACCCGGAGGACGCGCCGGAGAAGGCAAGGATCTGCGAAAAGGTCGTGGAGCCCACGATGATCATCAGCATCATGGCCGACACTTTCAGCGTGCCGGTGAGCGAGCGAACGACGGCTTCCCAGCTTAGCGTGCGATAACAGGCCGCAAGCACCACCACCGAAAGCGCCCCGAAGGCGGCGGATTCGGTCGGCGTCGCCCAGCCGAGCAGGATGAGCCCGACCACCGCAAAGACCACGATGCCCATCGGCAGAACATCGACAGTAAGCGCGCGGGCGATTTCGGAGACGCTTGCCCTCTCTGCCGCATAGCCGGGTGCGGCATCGGGATCGAGCGCGATCTGTATGCGGATCGTCGC
This sequence comes from Nitratireductor sp. L15S-10, assembly GCF_045011005.1. Taxonomy (NCBI): domain Bacteria; kingdom Pseudomonadati; phylum Pseudomonadota; class Alphaproteobacteria; order Hyphomicrobiales; family Phyllobacteriaceae; genus Nitratireductor; species Nitratireductor sp. L15S-10. The sequence continues at coordinate 653,340 of NZ_CP120674.1, read as the reverse complement.
AAGGAACATGAGCGCCAGCACGAGACCGGGAACCAGCCCCGCGATCAGCAGAGCACCCACATCGATCCGCGCCAGCGAGCCCAGCAACACGGCCAGAGAAGATGGGGGAATGATCATGGCCAGACCGCCCGTCGCCAGGATCGGCCCCATGATCATGTGCGGCTTGTATCCGCGCTTGATCATGTCGGGCATCAGCGTGGTGCCGAGCATCGCCGTGTTGGCCATGGAGGAGCCGGACAGGGTGGCGAAGATCGTGCCGCCGCCCACCGTCAGATAGGAAAGCCTCCCCTTGATGCCGCCAAAGCACTTGTCGAGCGCATCGAAAACGCGAATGGCAAGCCCCGTGTGAAACAGAAGCTCGCCCATGATGAGAAAGAGCGGCACAGGCACCAGCGCGAAACTCGTCACCGATGTGGTGGCATTGGCGACAAGCTGATCGATGCCGATCATGCCACCCATGAAAATGACAACGCCGACGATGTTGATTGCCAGAAAGGCAATCGCCACCGGCATGCCGAAGAACATCAGGGCAAGGAGCCCGCCGATCATGAGGAGTGTGGCTTCATACCAGGCCATCAGTGCGCTCCCCCGCTGCCCGTATAGGTTTCGCCGCGCAACAGCATGCGCAGGAATTCCAGCGCCATCAGGCCGAAGCCTACGGAAAGCATGGCGTAGAGAACCCATGAGGGAATGTTGATGGAGCGCATATCGACCGCGCGCGACTGCACCATCTCCAGTCCCACCGCCGCCGAGCGCCAGCAAAGAAGGCCAAGCGTCAGGATGGCGAGGATCAGCACGACCCGCCCGGCCAGCAGGCGCATCGTTTCCGGCATAGCCGCTGTGAAGGACGAGATCGCCACATGGCCGTTGTTGCGCACCAGCCAGGGTGCCGCCGCCATGGTGGAGAAGAGCATCACATATTCGACGATGGCGCTTGTCGACTGGAAAGGGCGAAACCCGGTGTTACGCAAGACAACGTCGACAATGATGGCAAGCGAAATGAAAACGAGACTGGCGGCGCCCAGCACGGCCAGCCCGGTGATGATCCGGTTATAGAGACGTATCAGAAACATGGCGCGCGGCTTTTCAAAGGGAGTGCGGCGGGAGCCTGGGCCCCCGCCGGTACGGGATCAACGATCGTAATAGGCTTCGCGCAATGCGTCGTAGTATTCCGACCCCGAATCCTTCATCCGCTTCCAGGCGCTGTCATAGGCCAGATCAAGGAACTTCGCCTGCGCCTCGCCCTCCAGCGTGATCACTTCCATGCCCTTCTCGCGAACCGCCTTGTCGGTCTCCTCGATCACCTTCTGGAAGTTCTCATAGGAGGTCTGCTCATATTCGGCCGCAGCTTCGTTGATGATCTTCTTGGCCTCGTCGCTCAGGCTCTCCCATTTCGCCGGGTTCACCACCACGGCGAGATCGGTCTGGAAGAAGCCCGGGTCGATGCGGTAGCGCAGGAACTTGTCCCAGGAGAGATCCTGAATGCCCACAATGGGCCAGCCCGAACCGTCAAACGTGCTGCGCTCGAGACCCGTATAGACATCCGGCACAGGAACGGAGACAGGGATCGCGCCCAGCGCTTCAAAGAAAGAATTGTAAATCGGCTGCGAGCGGATGCGCTGACCGTCGAGGTCGATGCCGCCATCGTCGGTCCGCTTTGGCTCATTGATCGTGTAGATGTAGAACTTCACACCGGTGTCGAGATGAGCCAAAAGGTTCACACCGAGTTTCTTGGAAAAGGCTTCCTGCATAATGCCGAAGCCGCCATTCTCGCGCGCCTTTGCGGCCGTCACCGTCGAACCGACCCAGGCATCCGCCTCCGGCATCGTGCCGAGATAGTAGGAGGCAGGGCCATACTGCATGTCAACGACGCCGCGGCGCACGGCATCCACCTGCTGGTTCGGCGGGAACATTTCCGGCCCGCCCGCATAATTGATCTGGATAACCCCCTTGCCGCGTTCATTCACGAGGTCGACAAAGCCCTTGAAGCTTTGCGAGAAGGCGAGCGACTGCGGGAAGGCGGAAATCGCCTTCAGCGTTTCTTCCGCACTGGCCTGTCCGGCAAAGGCGATGCTGGTCAGCGCCGTTGCAAGAAGGCCGTTTCTGATGGTCCTGGCGATCGATCTGGTCGTGGCTTGGTACATTTTTCTTCGTCCTCTCTGGTTGTCCGGGCTTGTTCCACCCGGTTTTGGTTTCAACTGCTCCCTAAATCACTGGCGGCCGCACGAGCCCTGCATTGTCGAGCGCCTTCAGGAAGGCGGCCATGCGGCGCTGGCGATAGGCATCGACATCCATGTCAGAATAATCGAAGAAGCCGGAGCCGGTCTTCAGGCCAATGCGCCCCTCTTCCATATTGCGGCTGATGATCTCCGGTGCCTGGTAGCGCTCATCATTGAAAGCCCCGGCGAGATATCGGCTTGCATAATAGAGAATGTCGCCACCGCCCCAGTCGATGAACTCCAAAAGGCCGAGCACGCCGAAGCGCAGGCCGAAACCATAGGTCACGGCCTTGTCGACATCCTCCGCACTCGCAACGCCTTCTTCCACGATGCGTGCCGCCTCGTTCATGGCCAGCGCCTGAATGCGCGGCACGATGTAGCCGGGCGAAGCCTTGCAGACGATCGGCACCTTGCCGATGCCTTCAAGGAAAGCGCGCAGGAAAGTGACCGTCTCGCCCTCGGTTTCATCGGCCGGGCTGAGCTCCACCAGCGGCATGAGAAACGCCGGGTTCAGCCAGTGCGCATTGAGAAAGCGCTCCGGCGCAGTGGTGAAACCCGCCAGCTCCGTCGACAGCATGGTCGAGGTGGTCGAGGCCAGAATGGCGTTGCCATCCGCATGGGCGTCGAACAGCGCAAACGCATCGCGCTTGGCATCCGCCACTTCGGGCACGCCCTCGAACACGATGCGCGCGCCGGCAAGACCCGCCGCCGCCTCGCCGCGCGGCACGATGCTGACCCGCTCCATGATCTGCGGAACGGCATCGACCTTGAACGCGCCGAGTGCAGCGATGGAGGCGAGCGCCGTGCGGATTTCGTCCAGCGCCTCATCGCGCAGTCTTGCGAAAGCCTCGGCGTCGCGCTCCTTGGCATCGATCAGCCGCACCTGATGGCCCGCATAGGCCACACATTGCGCTATGCCCCGACCCATGCGCCCGGCACCGATGCAGGCGATGGTCACGTCATCTGCCATCACAGCCCCTCGCGCAACATGGTCTGCACCGCCTCGCGGCTCTCGCCCGCAAGACCGATCTGCTCCATCGTGCGGCCCTCTGCGCGGAAATCGCGCTCGGCCACGGCCCCGGCAATGGCGAGAAGCCCCGCCGCTACCGGACAGGGTACGCCCGCCCATTCACCGACCGAAACCATGAAGGCGAGGCCCATGCCCACATCCTCCAGCATGTAGCGGTGGGATTTGAGGTCCAGCTTCTCGTGCCAGTCCCCGGAATCCACCAGTTTGTCATGGGCCAGATTGCCATACATCCAGTCGCTGGTCTCGTAGTGATCGGCGAGCGGGAAATGCGGCGCGCCATAGCCCAACGCCTCGCGGATCGCCATGCGCTCATTGTCGAGCGCGGTGTGCGTGCGGCGGATGGAAGGCTGCGTACCCTCATTGTGAATGTCCCAGCGGTCGAAATGCTCGATGGGACCGGCATTCATGAGGATCAGCGGTGGGTGGATGATCGGGCCGGCGTTCATCAGCGCGCCCGACAGCGCATCCTCCACCGGCTCGATGGATGCCGGGAACACAGCCGCAATGGCCTTGATCGCATGATCCGTATGCCTCGCCGGCAGCACGCCCGTGGGCAGGCGCGAGGCCCGCGTCGTCACGCGCACTTCCAGCGGCCCCTGCTTGCGCGTCAGCCATGGCAGTGTGCCTGTTTCTGCAATCGCGATGTCAGCCTTCGAGCCCGCTTCACGAATACGCTTCATCATCAGGTAGGAGCCAAACGTGCCCGGCGGCAGGTAGATCACCTGCCCGTCCTCCAGATGCGGAGCGAGCTTCGTGGCAATGTCCTCCTGAGCAAACGCCGGCGTCGGCGCAACGATCAGTTCCGCTCCCTTGAGCGCCGCAGCAAGATCATCGGTCGGAACGACCGCGATCTTTCGGCTTCCCTCATGGTCCGTGAGGGTGATGCCGCCTGCCTTCTCGACATCCGCGAAACTGGCGCGGTCGCGCCGCCACCAGCGGACGTCATGCCCCGCCTCGGCAAAATCCGCAGCCGCAGCATAAGAACCGTTGCCTCCGCCCAGAACCGCTACTTTCATTCCTGTACTCCCCTCGTTGCCGCATAATTTCTACGGATGATTGTTCTACTTTTGAGCAGGCAAAACCGCCGTCGCCTCGATCTCCACGACTGCCTCCGGCTCCACAAGCCGCGTCACCTGAACAGTCGCCATGGCCGGAAAACAGCGCCCGAAGACATCGCGATACGCCTTTCCGAGCCCCTTCGGATCGGCGAGATAGTCTTCCACGTTGGTCACATACCAGGTGAGACGCGTCAGATGCTCCGGGCCGGCACCTGCCGCCTCCAGCACATCGCGGATGTTGCGAAATGTCTGGTGAGCCTGCGCCACAAAACCTTTCGGGAAACGTCCTTCACGATCCCATCCAACCAGGCCTCCCGTAAAGATGATGCCGCCATCCGTCTTGACCGCGTTGGCGTAGCCCCTTGGCTGTGGCCAGCCCTCAGGGTGCACCGTCTCATGCAGCAAAATGAGGCTGGAGATATCCTTCATGACACGCTTGCCTCCAGTTCTGCCGGCGCTGACGGAGCCTGGCTCGCAGCGTCATCTCCTCCCCGGCAAATTGCGTGTATGTCTTTCAACACCGCCTTCAGGCGGGCCGCGTCCGTGGTGCCAAGGCGAGAAACAATCAACATTTCATGCACTCTCGCCTTCTCCACCAAACCTGTCCCGATCGCGCGCCCGGCTGCCGTGAGGTACACACGCACGCGCCTGCGGTCGCGCTCATCGCTGCGGCGCTTGACGAGTCCTTTGGTCGCCATCTGGTCGACGATCTTGGTCAGATGCGATTGCTCCATCAGCGCGAGTTGGGCGAGCTGCGTCACCATCTGACCGTCCTCATCGCAGAGGCAGGCGAGAATGCGCCATTCGGGCACGCGCAGCCCCTGCTCGCGCACATGAGCATGAAAGTCGGCACTGGCCGCGTCGCTGGCTGCAGCGAGCAGATAGAGCAGGTAATCGCCCACAAATCCCGCATTGCGGTCGATCTCCATTCTGTCGTCATCAATCGCCATCATCTCGTCCGGTCACATCGAATTGGGTATTAGAAGCGCCATTGCCGGCAGCGCAATCAGAAGCGCAAGCCGCAGCACATCCATCGCCACGAAGGGCAGGATGCCGGCAAAAATGCGCTCCAGCGGAATGTCGGGCGCCACCGTGCGCATGACAAAAACATTCATGCCGATGGGCGGCGTGATGAAACTCAATTCGGTGGCGATCACCACAAAAATGCCGAACCAGATCGGATCGAAGCCGAGCCCGGTGACGATCGGAAACAGGATCGGCACCGTCAGCGTGATCATCGAGATGCTTTCAAGCAGGCATCCCAGCACCAGATAGATCAGCACGATCATGAAGATGACCGGATAGGGGCCGACGCCGAAGGCGTTGATCCAGTTGCGCAGATCGCCGGTCAGGCCGGAGAAGTTCACATAGTTCAGGAAGTAGAGCGCCCCGAACAGGATGAAGAACATCACCGCCGTGGTCTTTGCCGTGTCAAAGAGCGTGGAAAGCGTGGCCCGCAGGGTCAGCCGCCCTCGCATGAAAGTGAGCAGGAAAGCGCCCCCCGCACCCATGCCTGCCGCTTCCGTCGCCGTGAACACGCCCAGATAGATGCCGCCCAGAACAAACACGAAGAGCGCCAGCGCCCACACGACGCCACGCAGGGCGCGGATACGTTCGATCAAAGGGAGTTTTGGCTGTGTTTCCAGATGCTCGGAATAGACCACCAGCGACAGACGCACGGCGATCATGTAGCCGATCACGCCGACGACACCGGGCAAAAGGCCGGCCAGAAACAGCTTGCCGATGTTCTGCTGCGTGAGGATGCCATAAATGACGAGGATCACCGACGGCGGGATGAGAATGCCGAGCGTGCCGCCCGCCGCGATGGACGAGGCAGCCAGCCGGTCGGAATAGCCATATTTGCGCATCGCCGGCAGCGAGATGCGGGCCATGGTCGCCGTGGTGGCGAGCGACGAGCCACACACCGACGAGAACCCGCCGCAGGCAACGATGGTCGCCATGGCAAGCCCACCCTTGCGATGGCGTAGCCAGGCATTAGCCGCCGCATAGAGATCACCCGCCACGCCGGACTGAACCACGAGATTGCCCATCAGAAGGAACAGCGGCACGACGGACAGCGTATAGCTCCTGCCACTGTCGAAGAAGACCTGTCCCAGCATGGCCAGCGCCGGATGCCAGCCAACGATCGAGACAACGCCGACCAGCCCGACCGCCGTCATCGCGAATGCGATGGGCACGCCTGCAAAGATAAGCGCCAGAAGCAGCGCCATTCCGACCGGCCACGCCATCAAACGCCCCCGCCATCGCTTTTGGGCAGGCGCAGCACCGCCATGACAAATGTAACCACCGCACAGACACCGGTGATGACTGCCGTCGCCTTGGCGAACGGCCCGAGCGGCGCACGCAGATAAACCGTCACCTCATTGTAGCTGTCGAGTTGAGCACCGTGCTTCCAGAGCTGCCAGGAAACGAGGCCGAGTACCACGGCAACCACAAGCCGGGCGAGATTGAGCTGAAGTCTCTCAGCAACGCCCCTGAGCCCGGCCGTGAGCAGATCGACACTCACATGCCCGTCATCCAGGCACACCGCCGGCAGCCCCACAAACACGATCGCCATCAGGAGGATTTCGGTATACTCCGCGGCACCCGGCAGCGGCGACGAGAGGAGATAGCGGCCGATCACATCGACCACTGTCACCAGCGTCAGCGCCACCAGAAACGCGCCGCAAAGCACGGCGGTCGCCAGTCTTAGCCACCGCCGAGCCCGCATTGCGATCCGCTCGGAGGAGGCGGCCATTATTCAGCCGCCACCGCTTTGATTTCGTCCTTGAGCTTGCCCATGACGACGTCGAAGTCGAGTCCCTTGGCCTCATAGGCCTTGGCCAGATCGTCAAACATGGGCTGCGTCTTCTCACGCAGCGTCGCAAGCTCTTCATCGGTCGCATCGTGGAAATCGACGGTCGAGCCGATCACTTCCATGCCGGCTGCATCCGCCGCATCCCAGGCCTGACCGGCCATGCGCGAGAACGCCTCACCGGAAACCTCTTCGATGGCCGCCTTGTCCTCATCCGACAGGCTGTCGAACTTCGCCTTGTTCATTACGAAGAAGAACGAGACATTGTAGAGACCGCCGGGCACACGCAGCGCCTTGTCGACCAGTGTTTCGAGCTTGAAGAAGGGCACGGATTCGACCGGGAAGAAAATACCGTCGGCAATGCCGCCCGACAGGATTTCGTAGGACTGCGGAGACGGCGCCTGGATCGACACCATGTCCATCGCTTCGGCAAGCTTGTTGGTGATGTTGCCGGCCACGCGGATCTTGGCACCGGAAAGGTCCGACAACGGCGATACCGGCTTGCCCTTGGTGAACAGAAGCCCCGGCCCGTGCCCGAACACGCCCAGCACCTTGGTGCCGCGATGCTCCTCGGCCTGCGCCAGATCGCTTTCGAACACACGCCAGAAAGCCACCGAAAGGCTCTCCGACGTATCGGCGAGGAACGGCATTTCGGCAATTTCGGTCAGGGTGAAACGCCCCGGGGTGTAGCCATGCACGCCGAATGTGAGATCGACGGCGCCATTGGCGGCGAGATCGAAATGCGCCGGCGGCGGACCGAGCGGTGCATCGAGAATTTGCACCTCGATGCGGCCGTCACTGGCCTCTTTCAGCTTCTCCGCCCACGGGATCATCATGTCCCGGACGATCGGGTGAGACGGCGGCAGCCAGTTTGACATGCGCAGAACCGTTTCCTGCGCCATCGCACCAAAACTCATGGCTGTCGTCAGAATAGATGCAGTTACAAATGTTTTTAGCATGCGCGTCATCGTTTTATCTCCCATGACGGCCTCCTCCTGCGCATGAGGCTTCCATAAGTTTTCATGCTCTTCAAGCTTAAAAAGATGAAATTTCACTTTTTTAGGTTTGAAGCTTGACAGGGAAAAATATGCGAATTCATATTAATCGCAAAGCGTGGCCACTGCTCATAACCAACAAGAATATCTGGAAGGGCCACTGCAGGAGGAGAGATCGCCAATGAGCGAATTGAAGCTCAGGGTACGCAAATCCGAGGCATTGACACCGCAGATCCGGGCTCTCGAACTGGAAGCGGTCGATGGTGGCCCGTTGCCGGGCTTTTCGGCCGGCGCGCATATCCGCGTCGCGCTGCCCGATGGCTCGGATCGGCACTACTCTCTCGTCAACACCAGCACGGAAGCCGATGCGACCGGTTCACCCGCCACCTATCGCCTTGGCGTGCGGCTCGAGGAGGACAGCAAGGGCGGCTCCCGCTTCATGCATGGGCTCAAGGAAGGCGAAATCATCGAGACTTCCGCCCCACGCAATGACTTTGCGCTGGTCGACGCACAAGCGCCTGTCCTTCTCATCGCCGGTGGTATTGGTGTCACACCGCTCATCTCCATGGCCGCCGAACTCAAGTCGAAGGGTCGCCCGTTCTCGTTCCACTATGCGGGCCGTTCGCGCACTCTGCTGGCCTTTGTCGATGCGCTTGAAGCCATCGAGAGCACGGCGCTCACCATCCATTGCGACGACGAGCCCGAAACCTGCATCGACCTGAAGGCGCTGATCGGCAAGGCGCCTGCCGAGGGCCACATCTATGTGTGCGGACCGCGCGGCATGATCGAGGCGGTGCGCGAAATCGCCCATGCCCGCGGCATCGCGAAAGACCATGTGCACTTCGAACTGTTCGAGGCCCATGAGGCCGAAGCGGGCGACAAGCCCTTCGAGGTCGAAATCAGTTCCACGGGTCAGGTCTTCACCATCCCGCCGGGCAAGTCCATCATCGAAGTGCTCGAGGAAGAAGGCGTCGACCTGATCTACGATTGCCAGCGCGGCGATTGCGGCATCTGCCAGACAACGGTCCTGTCCGGCATTCCCGACCACCGCGATGTCATCCTCACCGATGACGAACGCGCAGCAAACGACGTCATGCAAATCTGCGTATCACGCGCAAAATCCGACCGGCTCGTCCTCGACCTCTAGGAGACCGACCGGACGGCGGCCAGCAAGGGAGTAGCAAGCCATGAGCCGTTACGCGAACAACCCGGAGGCGATCAGAAATCTGATCCGGCCCACGGAAGTCCACCGCGACGTCTATATCGATCAGGAAGTGTTCGAGCTGGAGATGAAACATCTCTTTGCCAACACCTGGGTCTTTGTCGGCCATGAGAGCCAGACGCCCAACAAGGGCGACTATTTCACCACCGAGATCGGCACACAGCCGGTCATCATGGTGCGCCATTCCGATAACGAGATCTACGTTCTGCACAATCGCTGCCCGCACAAGGGCACGAAGATCGCCATCGACCGCACGGGCAACACGGGCAAGTTTTTCCGCTGCCCCTATCATGCATGGTCGTTCAAGACGAATGGCTGCCTGCTCGCGATCCCGTTGCGCAAGGGCTACAAGGACACCGGGCTCGAAGAAAGCGAATCCGTCAATGGCATGGCACCGGTCGGTGCGGTGAAGAACTATCGCGGATTCATCTTCGCCCGCCTCAACAGGGAAGGCCCGGACTTCGAAAGCTTCTTCGGAGAGGCGCTGAGCTCCTTCGACAACATGGTCGACCGCTCGCCCGAGGGCCGTCTGGAGGTGGCCGGGCCGCCGCTACGCTACATGCATCGCTGCAACTGGAAAATGCTGGTCGAGAACCAGACCGACACCTGCCATCCCATGGTCGCACATGAAAGCTCCGCCGGCACGGCCATCGACCTGTGGGAGAAGATGGACAAACCCGAGGGCACGCAAAAGCCCATGGCCATGGAGGTGATCGCCCCCTTCATGAGCCCTTACGAATTCTTCGAGAACATGGGCATCCGCACCTGGCCAAACGGCCACGGCCACACCGGCGTGCATCACTCGATCCACTCCGACTATTCCGCCATCCCCGGTTATTACGAGCAGATGGTCGAGGCCTATGGCGAGGAGCGCGCAAAGGCGATCCTCGGCGAGAACCGGCACAACACGGTCTATTTCCCCAACATCATGATCAAGGGGCCGATCCAGCAATTGCGGCTGTTCACCCCCATCGCCGCCGACAAAACCCTGGTCGAAAGCTACATCTACCGGCTGGTGGGCGCGCCCGACATGCTTCTGGAGCGCACCGCCATGTACAACCGCATGATCAACGCGCCCACCTCCATGGTCGGCCATGACGATCTGGAAATGTATGAGCGCGCGCAGGAGGGCCTGCATTCCGACGGGCTGGAATGGGTCAATGTCCAGCGCCTTTACCAGGAAGGCGAGAATTTCGACGAGATCGCCGTCGAGAACGGCACCACCGAGCGCCAGATGCGCAACCAGTTCCACGCGTGGGAAAAATACATGACGATGACGATGGAAGGAGACGCGTGATGAAGGCTCCCACCCGCGAAGACCTGATCGACTTCGTCTATGAAGAAGCCCGCATGCTGGACGATGGCCGGTTCGACGAATGGCTCGATCTGTGGACCCATGACAGCTTCTATTGGATGCCGCTCGACTACAATCAGGAAGACGCCAAGCACGTCACCTCGCTGCTGCATGAAGACGCCTTCATGCGCAAGCTGCGCGTCGAGCGCTTCAAGGGCGAGCGCACCTTCTCCCAGAAGCCGAAGACCCGCTGCCACCACGTTCTGAACCGCCCCTTCATCGACCATATGGACGAGGAGAAGGGTGAGTATGTCACCCACACGGCGTTTCACTATGTGGAGACACGGCTCGACGACCAGATCCTGCTCGCCGCCACGGCGCGCCACGAGTTGAAACTCATCGAGGGAAAGCTGAAGATCACCCACAAGCGCGTCGATCTGCTCAATTCCGATGCCGCCTTCGGCAATATCCAGATGTTCCTTTGAAAGCGCGCAGCAGATGAAATCGCAGATCCCGCCGTTCGACACCGTGTTCGCGGCCTTTGCCGACACCGCCGGGCGCTGGCCCGAGCGCCCCTTCCTGCACGTGCTGGAGGAGACGGCCACGGTCTACGACATTCCCGCCGGCGAACTCTCCTATGGCGCGGCGCTTGCCGAGATCGAGCGGTTGAGGAACGCCTATGCCGCCGGGGGTTATCGCACGGGCATGCGCGTCATGCTCCTGATGGAAAACCGGCCAGGCTTCTTCCTGCACTGGTTCGCCTTAAATGCGCTCGGGCTCTCGGTCGTGCCGGTCAATCCGGACCTGCAATCTGCGGAGCTGGAATACATGGCCGGGCACGCGCGCCCGGTTCTGGCCGTGGCCATTGCGAGTCGCGTGGCGGATCTTGTACAGGCGGCTGCCGCCTCCGGCGTCGGCTTTCCGGTCGTCACGCCGGAGGCCGACACCCCGCCGCTCGATCCGCGCTTTGCCGGCATGGAGACGCCGCAGGGTGCGCCGCTCAGCCGCGAAGCGGCCATGCTCTACACCTCCGGAACCACGGGCAAGCCCAAGGGCTGCGTCCTGTCGAACCTCTATTTCCTGCATTCGGGCCGCTGGTACGCGAAGGCGGGCGGGCTTTGCGCCATGAACGAGGACGGTGAGCGCATGATCACGCCGCTGCCGATCTTCCACATGAACGCCATGGCCTATTCGCTGATGGCGATGATCACGGTCGGCGGCTGCCTCATCGCGCTCGACCGCTTTCACCCGCGCAGTTGGTGGCAGAGCGTGCGTGACAGCCGGGCCACCTGCCTGCATTATCTGGGCGTCATGCCGTCCATTCTCATGAAAGCCGAACCCACGAAACAGGACAGGGCGCACAATGTGCGCTTCGGCTTCGGCGCGGGCATTGATCCCAAGCTGCACGGCCCGTTCGAGGAGCGCTTCGGCATTCCGCTGATCGAGGGCTGGGCGATGACGGAGACGGGGGCCGGCGCGGTCATCGTTGCCAATCACGAGCCCCGCAAGCGTGGCACGAACTGCCTCGGCCAGCCCGGCCCGGACATTGAGGCCCGCGTGGTCGCAGACGACGGCAGCGAGGCAGCTCCCGGCCAACCCGGCGAACTCCTGGTGCGCCATGCGGGCGAGGATCCGCGTTTCGGCTTCTTCTCCGAATATTACGCCAACCCCGAGGCCACCGCCGAAGCGTGGGAAGGCGGCTGGTTCCACACCGGCGACATCGTCATGCGCGACGCCGATGGCGACTTCTTCTTCGTCGACCGCAAGAAGAACGTGATCCGCCGTTCCGGCGAGAACATCGCCGCCGTGGAAGTGGAATCCTTCTTGATGCAGCATCCCGACATCAAGGCGGCAGCGGTCGCAGCAGCCCCGGACGAGCTGCGCGGCGACGAGGTTTTCGCCTGTCTCGTGGTCGAGAGCGGCGAACGCGATGAAGCGCGCGCCCGCGAAATCGCCGAATGGTGTCTGGACCGCGTCGCCTATTACAAGGTTCCGGGCTACATCGCCTTTGTCGACGCCCTGCCCCTGACCTCGACGCAAAAGATCCAGCGCGGCGAACTGAAAACACTGGTCGCCCGGCTTCTCAGCGATCCGGCAACGATCGACACACGATCCATGAAGAAAAGGCGCGCGGCCTGATGGCGGTCCGCACCTCAAGACGGATGGGCTATGAGGGCGTGGTGCTCGCCGCGCCCGCCACCACGCCCTATCAGCGTTTCTCCAAGGAAACGGCGCATTGGTGGATCGCCCGCGCGCTGCGCCAGTCGCTTCAAAGCGCCGGCCTCAGCCCCCGCGATGTCGACGGCTTCTCCGTTGCAAGCTTCACGCTCTTTCCCGACACGGCGGTGGGGCTGACCCAGCATCTCGGCCTCACCCCGCGCTGGCTCGATCACATCCCCATGGGCGGGGCGAGTGGCGTCGTGGCGCTCAGGCGCGCAGCCCGCGCGGTGCAGGCGGGCGATGCCGACATCGTCGCCTGTGTCGCCGGCGACACCAATCATGTCGACAGTTTCCGGCGCATGCTCTCAAGTTTCAGCCGCTTCGCGCAGGATGCATCATACCCTTATGGAGCGGGCGGGCCGAATGCCTGTTTCGCGCTCCTGACCGACCACTATATGAGCGCCTATGGCGCGACCCGCGAGGATTTCGGCCGTATCTGCGTCGCCCAGCGCGACAATGCACTCCAGAACCCGCATGCGGTGATGAAAAAGCCGCTCACCATGGACCAGTATCTCGGCGCGCGCATGATCTCCGATCCCATCGCATTGTTCGATTGCGTCATGCCCGTCAGCGGCGCAGAAGCATTTCTCGTGATGCGCGAGGAAGACGCCCGCGCCGCCGGCCTTCCTTACGCGCATATTCGCGGCAGCATCGAACGCCACAACGCCTTCCCCGAAGACCCGATCCAGATGCGCGGCGGCTGGGCCATGGATATCGACGAGCTGTACGCCATGGCCGACGCCAGGCCCGACGACATGGACCTGTTGCAGACCTATGACGACTACCCGGTCATCTCCATGATGCAGTTCGAGGATCTGGGGTTCTGCAAAAAGGGAGACGGACCGGCCTTTGTGCGCGAGCGCGATCTCACCATTGCCGGCGACTTTCCGCACAACACGTCGGGCGGTCAGCTTTCAGCCGGACAGGCAGGAGCCGCGGGCGGCTTTATCGGGCTGGTCGAGGCGATCCGCCAGGTCACCGGCGCAGCCGGTCCCACCCAGGTGGAAGGTGCGACGACCGCCATGGTCTCCGGCTTCGGCATGATCAACTACGACCGTGGCGTCTGCTCCAGCGCCGCCATCATTTCGGGAGCGGGCACATGACCGACGCCATCCTGCCGCCGCCGAAGAAAGACCCGCAAAAGCGCACCCGCACACAGACGCTGCCCTCGGGCCTCAGAAGCCGCGCGGCACTGGGGCTGACGGCGGCTGCCGCCGAAGGGCGCTTCATGCTGCAGGTCTGCGGCGAATGCGGCGCGCTGCAATATCCGCCGCGCGACGCCTGCTCCACCTGCCTGTCGACCGACCTGCCATGGCGCGACATCGACCCGGCGGGCGAGCTCATCGCCGAAACCACGGTGCGCACCAGCACCAACACCTATTTCCGCGAACGCACCCCATGGCGTGTCGGCACCGTCCGGCTCGACGCCGGCCCCTCCGTCATGTGCCATGTCCATGGCGACGCGCCGCGCGGCGGCAGGGTGCGCATCATCAACCGGCTCGACAAGTCGGGCCAGGGCGTTCTCTACGCCCTGCCTCCCGAAGGGACGCCCAACATGGAAGACGATCCGCAACTGCGCGAAATCACCGCTGATCCGAAATTCCGCCGCGTGCTCATCACCGATGCGAGGAGCGAAAACGCCGTGGCGCTGGCCGAGGCCTTTGCAAAGGCCGGCGCGTCGATCATCTTCATCGGCGAGCCCGAGGGCTGGCGGCCCTATCCGCACCGCACAGCACTCGAGGCGATCCCCAATGTCCAGATCGTGCCGCTCGACGTCACCGACACCGCGTCGGTCGCAGAGCTTGCCGGCGAGATCGGCGGCAAGACTGACATTCTCGTCAACAATGCCCGCTTCGTGCGCCCCGGCGGCATCATGGACCGTGGAGACACCGTGTTCGCCCGCGACGAAATGGAGGTGAACTATCTCGGCCTGATGCGGCTTGCCCAGTCCTTCGGCCCGGCCATGCGCGGGCGCGGCGCGGACGGCGACAACAGCGCCGCCGCCTGGGTCAACATCCTGTCGGTCTACGCTTATTCCAACATGCCTGCCTTCGGCGCTTTCTCGGCCTCCAATGCCGCGGCCTACTCGCTGTCGCAGTGCCTGCGCGCAGAGATGCGCCCCGGCGGCGTGCGCGTGATGAACGTCTATACCGGCCCGACGGACGACGCCTGGCACCAGCCCCTGCCGCCGCCCAAGGTCGCGCCCGCAGCACTTGCCCGCGCCATCGTCTCCGGCCTCAAGGACGGGTTGGAGGACGTGTTCGTCGGCGACGTGGCGAAGGACCTGATCGAACGCTGGCGCGCCGGCGCAAAGGTGCTGGAGCGCGAGATGAGCGAAACCGACGGAGGCGGCGCATGAACGTCCACGCAACCGACCCATCCGCCCTTCTGGGCAATCTGGCGGAGGCGCTCGCCACCGGCGCCATCGAGGTGGTGGACCTCACCCACACGCTCGATCAGGATTTCCCGGTCATCGTGCTGCCGCCGGAATTCGGCCAGTGCGCCCGCTTCCGCATGGAAGAAGTGTCCGCCTATGACCATCGCGGCCCGGCGTGGAAATGGCACAACTTCACCTGCAGCGAGCACACCGGCACCCATTTCGATGCGCCCTCGCACTGGATCTCCGGCCGCGACGTGCCCAATGGCAGCGTCGACGAGATCCCCGCCGAGCGCTTCATCGGCCCGGTCTGCGTGATCGACTGTTCCGAAGGCGCTGCTGCCGACGAGGATTTCGAGCTGACGCCGGAGATCATCGAGGCGTGGGAGGCCGAGCATGGCCGCATTCCTGCCGAGAGCTGGGTTCTGATGCGCACCGACTGGTCGAAGCGCCGGGGCGCGGCCTATCTCAACATGCGCGAGGATGGCGCACATTCGCCCGGCCCCACGCCGGCGGCGATAAGGCTTCTGGTGGACGAACGCGGCATTCGCGGTTTCGGCACCGAGACCGTCGGCACAGACGCCGGTCAGGGGTCGCACTACACGCCGCCCTACCCGGCCCATTTCTATCTTCACGGTGCGGGGCGCTACGGCCTGCAATGCCTCAACAATCTCGACCGGCTTCCGCCCACAGGCGCCATGCTGATCGCAACCCCGCTCAAGATCAAAAACGGCACCGGCAGCCCGCTGCGCGTGGTGGCGCTTGTGCCCGGCAGGACCTGACACGATGGATAAAGAGCTTACAGCCGTCATCACCGGCGGCAACAAGGGTATCGGCGCGAACCTCGCCCAGACCATGCTGGATGTGGGCTACCGCGTTGTCTCGGTCGCGCGCCGCGCGCCGGAGTTCTCGCATGAACGGCTGAGTTCGGTCGAGGCGGACCTGTTGGACGATGCAGCCGTGAGCGAAGCCGCAGCCGAGATCGCGGGCAGGCACGCGGTCACCCATTTCGTGCAGAATGCAGGCCTCATCTGGCCGAACCTCATCGAAGACGCCAGCGCCGAAGACATTACCGGCCTCGCCCAGCTCCATCTGGGCTCCGCCCTCACGCTTTTGAAAGCCTTCCTGCCTTCGATGAAGGAACGCCGCTTCGGCCGCGTTCTCTTCAATGGTTCACGCGCCGCGCTCGGCGCGCAGACCCGCACCGCCTATGGCGCATCCAAGGCCGGCATGGTGGGCATGGCGCGCACCTGGGCGCTGGAACTCGCCCCCCATGGCATCACCGTCAATGTGGTTGCGCCGGGACCGATCCAGACCGACAATTTCTGGGGCATCATCCCCAAGGGCAGCGAGCGGGAAGCAGAGCTTGCCAAACGCATTCCCGTTGGCCGGCTCGGCGCGGTGGAAGACGTCACCAACGCCTTCATGTTCTTCGCAGATCCGAAGGCAAGCTTCGTCACCGGGCAGACGCTCTATGTCTGCGGCGGCGCAAGTGTGGGAAGTATGCAGCTTTGACCACGGCCCACGTCAGTTACTGGCAGTGACGATCGAGCGCGCCGCCTGAAGCAGCGGGTCGTCGTCCCTCTCTCTCAGGTATGCGAAAACCAGCCGCGCGGCAGGATGCGCCTCGCAGATCAGGTCTACCTCCCCGACAGCTTCAGCCGAGCGCGCAGCTTCTGCATGCAGCAGACCAACGCCGACACCACCTGCGATCAGTGTTCGCGTGACCTGCTCCCGGTCAACGCTGATGATACGCGCGGGCCGAAAATTGTACCTGCGAAACAGCGCCTCGGCCGTTTCCCCGCAGCATGTGTCCGGAGCAGGGCATATCCATGGAAGCTCCGCCAGCGTCTGCCAGTCGGGCTCGTCTTTGACTGCCACCGTTCCCGGTGGGACGGCGAGATAAATGGCAAAGCGCGAAACATCGACCACGTTCAATTCATCGCCGGGCCTGTCGGTCTCATTGTAAAAGCCGGCATCCAGCCCGCCACTGCGAATCTCCTCGGCAACGGAACGCGACGTGCCATGCCGCAGAACGACGTCCACCTGCGGATAGCGTTCGGCAAAACCTGTCATCAGGCGCCCCAGCGCCTCAGGCCCGGAGTTGCAGCCCATGCCAAGCCGCAGGCGTCCCGTCAGACTGCCCTTGATGCGCGTCGCTTCCTCAAGCAGTTCCCGGTGGGCTCCCAGCGTCTGCTCCGCCCTTGCCAGAAGACGTTCTCCGTCAGGGGTCAAATCCATGCCGCGCGGTGTGCGTTCGAACAGCGAAAGCCCGAGCGTCTCCTCCATCGCCTTGATATGCGCGCTGACGGCGGGCTGGCTGAGATGGATGCGCTCCGAGGCCCGCGTAATGCTCCCCTCACGGGCAACGGCGACAAATGTCCTTAGCTGCTGAATATCCATTCCTGCCTCATCGCCCGGTAGCCAGACGCATGTCTACACCATGCCGAGAGCATACCACCACAGGAGATCGAGCGGCATCAGCACGAGCGCGCCGATGGCGAACATCACAAGGCAGAGCCGGACCACCGCACCTGTCGGCAGGTCACCCAGTTGCATTGCCGTTATCAGCGGCGGTGCCTGATAGGGCAGGAACACGTTCGAGAAGGCCAGAACCTGCGTCATCAGAACCGTGGTCAGCGGCAGCCCTGTCAGAGCTGAAAGGTTCTCGGCCACTGGTGTCATCACAGCAGGAACGCCGGGCAGATTGGTAATCATTGCCACCAGCGTTGCAATGCCCGTCAGCATGGCCACATTCCAGAAGGGCCGGTCTGCCCGAAATCCGGCAACACCACTCAGCCTTTCCACCACCACTTCGCCAAGACCGGTGGATGAAAGCACCGCTCCAAGACCAAGAATGCCGGCGACAAAGAAAAGCGACCCGTAATTCACGTCCTCATTGATGCACTTCTTCGAGGTGAGCCCGGACCCCGGCCACAGGCAGTAAAGACCTGCGGCAAGCGCGATCCAGCCCGGCGAGATATGGTGGAGCGTATCGGTCAGCCACAAGGCAAGGCACAGCCCCAGCACCATTGTCAGCCGCCTTTCCGCCGGGGACATCCCCGGCAGGTCTGCCGGCACCTCCGGCTGGCGCTGCGGATCGCCATCGGGAAACATCTTCAGGATGAGCACAACGAGCACGCCCGCTTTCAGAAGCCCCAGCACCGGGAAATGAATGGTCAGATAAGACCAGTAGGAAATGCGCGCGCCATGAAGCGTCTCGGCCATACCTGCCAGGATCATGTTGGGCGCGTTCGCGGGCAGGATGGTGAAGGCCGGCAGACAGGTTCCGAAGGCCGCGGCCAGTATCATTCCTGTGCGCCCGTTGCTCTCCTTGCCATATCCCATGTGATCGGCAAGCGCGATGACGATCGGCAGAAGCAGCACGATACGGCCGATGGAAGACGGCATGACGAAAGCCAGTGCCAGACTGAAACCGGTCACACCCGCAATGACCGTGACATAGCGCGTGCCGAGCATCCCGACGAGCATTGCCGCCATGCGCTGACCGAGCCCTGTGTAACGGATCGAAACTCCGAGGATGATCCCTCCGAAAAGCAGCCAGAAGGTCGACGAATGGAAACCTGAGAAAACTGCCTGCGCCGGCGCGATACCGGAAAGCATGGCAATGAGGAAAAACATCAGCGCGGTCCAGTATTCGGGGACCAGAGCCGTCGCCCACATGCCGATGCAGAAGACCGCAAGCGCCGCGGCAATTGCCATTTCCGCCGGCAACAATAGGCCGGTGACGGCACCAACAGCACCGGCGATGGCCACAACACCGATGGATTTCAGAATGTTCCCGGCTTGCCCGGCACCTTGCGAAGCCACCCCGGGAAGCCCCGCGAAAGGGCGCGGGAGCGGCAGGCGCGATTGTTCGTTCATGAGATGAGGAGACCTCCGGGAAGCAATGTCTTATGGAAGACATTGCTCTCTTCCCCCTTCCCCGATCCAATCGTTTGTTGAAATGTGTGCCCTCAGAAAAACGGAGGGAAGCGCCACGGATATGGCTGCTTCCCCTTTAAGAACGCAGGTGACGAAGAAATCCGGATCTAGCTTTCGTGAGGCTCGTACCGCAGTCCTTCCACAATACGAAGAAATGCGAGTTGTCCGGGATCAACCAGCCCCCGGCTCTTTTCACCGAACATGCGCGCGCGCCCCAGCTTGTTCGGTAGATCCCGATAGCGCTTCAAAGTCTCCCCGGCTGCATTGATCGTCGTCTCGACCATCACATGCGGTGAAGTCCCCTCAAGCGCACTGGCAACGGCATCGAGACTGTCGAGCACGGTTTTGTCACCCAGATTGCCCTTTCCGCGCGCCATCATGGCGTCACGCGCGGCAGCAACGAGGCCCGGCATCTCCTCGGGTTCGATCCCGGGCTTTCCTTTTTCAAGTTTCGCCGCCGCCATGAAACCCGTGGCGAGCAGCGTACCGTAGGAGGATGACGAGACGCGCTGAAACGCCTTTGCCACTTCGAGGAGCGCCATGCCCACATCATCGGGAAGCTCTGCCGTTGCGGCCTCCGCAAACCCTTTTGACACGGTGATCCCAAGATCGCCGTCCCCGAGGGCACCGTCAGCAGCGCAAAGCTCTTCGCTGGCCGCAGCGGTATGGGATGCAATGCGTTTAAGAGCCTCTGAAATCGCCTTGCTGTCGATCATCGCCTGCTCCTAGACGCGCCAGAAGGCGCATTCGGCCGGCGCCTTGAGCAGGTCTTCTATTTCATCGTCCAGCTTGATCATCGTGATCGTTGCGCCCGTCATTTCCATGGAGGTTGCGTAACGGCCGACCAAAGGCATCACAATCTCGATACCCGCCGCATCAAGCACCTTCTTTGCATGCCGATAAAGAATGTAGAGCTCTTCGGCCGGCGTTGCGCCCAGCGAATTCACCAGAATGGAAATGCGGTCACCCTTCGCAAGCGGCTGGTCAGCCATCAGACGCTCCAGCATTTCATCCGCGATCTCGTCTGCAGGCTTGATCGCGTCGCGCCAGATGCCGGGCTCGCCATGGATGCCCATCCCCATTTCCATTTCCGTCTCACCGATCTCGAAGGTGGGCTTGCCCGCTTGCGGGATAGTGCAGGGTGTCAGCGCCATACCGATGGAGCGGCAGGCATCTGCCGCCTTCTGGGCAATGCGGGTGACTTCATCCAGGTTGTCGCCGCGCTCGGCGGCCGCACCCGCGATCTTGAATGCGTAAACCATGCCCGCCACGCCGCGCCGCTTCTCGGCCTCTTCCTTCGGAGCGGAAACGACGTCATCGGTCAGAAGCACGGTGGTGGTGCGGATGTCGTGCTCCATTTCCGCCATCTCACCGGCCATGTCGAAATTCATGACATCGCCGCCGTAATTCCCATAGAGGCGCAACACGCCCGCGCCGCCATCGGCCAAACGGATTGCCTCGGCCATCTGTTCGGAGGACGGGCTGGCGAAGACGTCACCGATGGCACAGGCATCGAGCAGGCCGGTGCCCACATATCCGGCAAAGATGGGCAGATGGCCCGAGCCACCGCCAGTCACGATACCGACCTTGCCCGTCTTCGCGCCCGCGGCCCGAGCAATGACCCGGCGCACGGGCTGAGCGTAGATTTCAGGATGTGCTGCGACCATGCCTTCCAGCATCTCATCGACATAGTCAGCCGGATTGTTCAGGATTTTCTTCATGCTTGTCCTCCCTGGGAGTTGTGTTCGAAAGGATCACCCCGCCTCCAATGGGCGTTTCATGCGTTGACGATGTCTGGCGAGACGGTCGATGACGATAGGCAGGCCGGTTCCCACGATGATCAGACAGCCGATCACGAATTTCTGCCAGTAAGACGGAACGCCGGCCATCAGCAGCGTCGTGTTGATCATGGTGATGACGAACACGCCGAGAAGCGTGCCGAGCACCGTGCCATGCCCGCCGGTGATGCGCGCGCCGCCCAGAACAACGGCAGCAATAACATTGAGCTCCATCCCAACCAGATCGAACGGATTGGCCATGCGCGAGAGCGTGACATGCGTCATGCCGGCCAAGCCGGCAATGGCGCCAGCGATTACATAGATCAACACCTTGACCCGCCTGATGCGGATCCCGATTCGCTGCGCCGCCTCCTCCGAACCGCCGATGGCATAGACCTTCCGTCCGAAAACGGTGAAGTTCATGATGATGGCAAGGACGATGGTGACAGCGACGAGCACCAGAAAGGAAGCGGGCAGCGAAACCATCTGGCCCACGGCATTCTCTATACGAATGAGAATCGTACGGGAAAAATTGATCACCTCCCGAGGCACCGATGTGATGTAGGTGGTGCCGAGAAAGGTGAGCAGCGCACCGCGAAAGAAGGAGAGTGTGCCGAGTGTGACGATCAGCGTGTTCAATCCAAGGCCACCGATCAACACACCATTGATGAGGCCGAGCCCCGCACCAATGACTGCGGCGATAACGAAATAGGCGATGATCGGCAGATCGAGATCGATGCCGAGAACGATCTTCATCGTCGCGTACATGGCAAAGGCGCCGATCGCGGTGTGCGAGACGTCGATACCGCCGGAGGCGAGAACCATCATCACGCCAAGCGCGAAAATGCCGGTCACCAGACCGTTGCGGGCAAGATCGATCAGCGTGGCGGGTGTGAAAAACGCCGGATTGATGAGCCCCAGCACGAGGGCGAACAGAACCGCGACGAAGAACACGATACCCTGTGGCGTGGCAAAGATGCGGGCCAGCGCGTTCATGCCCGGTCCTCCCTGATGACTTCGTTGTAGAGTGTGTCTTCATCCACCGTCGCGGCATCGAAGCCTGCAGTGATGCGTCCGCGCACCATCACCAGAATACGATCGGAGAGTGCGAGCGCCTCGGGAATGTCGTCGGTAACAACCATGACCGCCGTGCCGCTGCGGCTGAGTGAGACCAGCAGTTCGTGGATTTCGCGTTTCGACCCCACATCGACGCCTACGGTGGGACCGTTCAGGATCAGCAGTCGGGGGTCGCGCTCCATCCAGCGGGCGAGCACGACGCGCTGCTGGTTGCCGCCCGAAAGTGTCGCCACGGCGGGCGTTACGTCGGGTGTCTTGATGCGCAGGTTCTTCACCGCATTGCGGGCGCGTTGCAGCAGGCTTGTGGCGCTGACAATCCCAAGCTTTGTGGACTTTTCCAGGCTGGAAACCGTGATGTTGTCGCGGATCGGCTGATTGAGGAAGAGGCCTTCCGTCAGCCGGTCTTCCGGCACATAGGCGATCCCCCGCTCGATGGCATCGTGCTGGCTTTTGAAAGTGACGGCTTCGTCGTCGAGCTCAATGCGCCCGGCATCCGGCTGCATGTAACCGAACAGGGTCTGCGCCAGCTCGGTCCGGCCGGATCCCAGAAGGCCGACCACGGAGACAATTTCGCCTGGTCTCAGCTCCAGATCCACATCGACGAAATTGCCGCGGCGACCGAGGCCGCTGGCCGCGAGAAAGGGGCGCTGAACGGAGCTCTCTTCGCGCGGCAGGCGCTGGCTATCCACGGACCGGCCGGTCATGGCTTCCACAAGCCGCCCGGCATCGAACTCACCGATGGGCCCTTCCACCACGACCGCACCGTCGCGCAGAACCGTCACCGTATCGCAGACGGCAAAAACCTCTTCGATCTTGTGGCTCACGAAAAGAAAGGAAACGCCTTCCTTCTTTAGTGTGCCGACGATGTCCAGCAGATGGGCGACCTCGCTGCGGGTGAGCGCTGTGGTCGGCTCATCCATCACGATGATGCGCGCCTTGTTGGCGAGTGCGCGGGCAATGGCGACGAGCTGTTTCGAGGCGACCGGCAGAAGTTCGACCGGCGCATCGGGGTCGATCTCCACCTGCATGCGCTTCAGTGTCTCGATGGCCAGCTTGCGGCGGACGCTGCGCCTGTGCACGACATCTCCCGAAGTGACCGATGTGAGAAAGCCGATATTCTCCCAGACGCTCAGATTGGGAAACAGCGAAAAGTCCTGGTAGATGACCGAAAGACCAGCTGTGATGGCGCCCATGGGGTCGTCGCCCAACTGGCGGCCGTTTAGCGAAACCTGGCCTGCATCCGCGCTCACCACGCCCGACAGGATCTTGATCAGTGTCGATTTGCCGGAGCCGTTCTCGCCGGCCAGGCAGCGCACCTCTCCGGTGCTGAGTTCGAGATTGACGTCCTCGAGCACGCGTACCGGACCATAGGCCTTGCTGATGTTCCGCATCTGCAGGATGGGCGTGCTTCCGCTAGCTTCGTCGTTCATGGGAAATCTCTGTTGTTCAGGCAATGCCGCCGGGCGAACTGGCCCGGCGGCGGTTGGATCGAGAGGCGCGCAGACGATTGCCGCCCCTGACGACAGGGGGGCAAACTTGCTCCAAGCATCTCTCGTTTCCGGTCACGTCAACACGCTACGATCAGAAATCGTATTCATTCATGTTGTCGGTGGTGACGTCGACCCAGGCCTGCCCGTAGAGCACCTTGCCGTCGAGCTTGATGGCGTTGTAGCCCTCGACGCCGAGATCCATGCCGTCGGTGATTTCCTTGCCTTCGATGGCCATGGAAGCGACCTTGTTCATGGCGATGCCCGCCTTTGCCGGATCCCAGAAGGAGATCATGTTGATGGCGCCTGTCTCCAGATAGGGGCCGGCGACCGAAACAAGGCTGGTGCCGACGATCTTGACCTTGCCGTCGAGGCCGGCTTCTTCGACAGCCAGAGCCGCCCCCACCACATCTTCACCGGCCGAGCCCTGAATGCCCTTGAGGTTCGGATAGGTGCGCAGAAGCTCCTTGGTCTTCTGGTATGCAGTCTGCTGCTGCTCGTTGCTCTCCAGCTTGTCGGTGACAAGCGTCATGTTCGGGTATTTTTCCTTCTGGTACTCAATGGCGGCATCCACCCATTCATTGTGGGTCTTGGCTGTCAGATGGCCGACGAACACGGCGTATTCGCCTTCTCCGCCCATGGCCTGTGCGAGGGCCTCCATCAGGTGACGGCCATAGGCCGCGTTGTCGAAAGCTTCCACGTCATAGGTGACATTCTGAAGGCTGGATGCTTCGTGACCGACCACCTTGATGCCGGCGTCGAGTGCCTTGCCAAGAACAGGCTCCAGTGCCTCCGGCGAATTCGGCACCACAGTGATGGCATCCACCTTCTTGGCGATAAGATCTTCGATCATCTGGACCTGAAGTGCAGCATCGGCAGATGCCGGACCAACCTGAGTGGCGTCATGGCCGGTTTCGGCGGCATATTCCTTGACGCCTTCTTCCATGCGATTGAACCAGGCGATGCCCGAGAGCTTCACCACCGTGACGATCGAATGCTTGGCGTCCTGGGCGTGGGTGACGGCGCCGGCCCCGACGATCAGCGCGGCGCCGAGCGCCACTCCGGCGGTGAGTTTCCTTAAATTCAAAGCCATGTGACTCCTCCTGTTACAGTATAAAAGCGCCTCGACGGCCGGGATGGCCGCCTGTCAGGCTTCATCGGACGCCCGTTTTTCCGTTCCCCTCATGAGATCGCTGTTGCGGGCGTACAATTCCTTGAATGTGCGATAGCGCGCGTCATAGACGACACGATTTTCTTCCTTTGGCACGATGCTCCGTTCCATCGGGTTCCAGCGACGGATATCCTCGCGGCCGGCCGCGCCCACCGCGACGGCCGCGAGAAACGCGTTGCCAAAGGCGGCGCCGACCGTGTTGGCTGCAACCTCCTGAACCTTTCCGCTGGCGTCAGAGATTGCCTGCGACCAGACGGCGTTTTTGGTGCCGCCACCGACAGCGGCGATGCGGTCGATACTGGCGCCTGCCGCCTCATAGGTTTCGATCACCGAGGTCACGCCATAGGCGATGCCTTCGAGAAAGCCGCGATAGACGTCTGCCCGTGTATGGGTCAGATCGAGCCCGAAAATCATGCCGCGCGCATGGGGGTCGTGGATCGGAGTGCGCTCACCGGAGAAATAGGGCAGCACGACGATGCCGTTGGCGCCGACCGGCGCGCCCTGCGCTTCCTCCGCAAGCAGCCTCAGCGCGTCCTCGGCATTCAGCTCGCGAGCGAACTGTTCCTGAAACCAGCGTGTCAGCGTGCCGCTTGTCGATGTGCCCGACATACAGGCATGCTGTCCCTCGAAAAGCCATGGCGCATACCATAGCCGCCCATCCTCCACGCGATGGTCCGTGACCAGGATGATGAACATGGTCGAGCCATACATCATCATCATTTCGCCGGTACCGAGAACCCCGACACTGACAGCCTCCGATGCCGCATCGATGGTGCCCGCCGTGACCGGCGTGCCTGGCGCAAGTCCGGTTTCCTTCGCCGCCTGGTCTGTCACATGGCCGGCAATCTCGGTGCTCCACAAAAGCTCCGGCAAGCGCTCAGGTCCGATGATGCGGTCGGCGTACCGGTCGGTCCAGCGATTGCTATGGATGTCGTAGAGCGGGCTGGAGGACGATGCGGAGTAGTGGTCGATGACGAAACGACCCGTCAGCCGGTGCACGAGAAAAGATGAGGAGTTCATCACCTTGTGAGTGCGGGCGTAGATTTCCGGCCGTTTCTTTTTCAGCCACAGGATCTTCGGACCGACAGACTGCGAGCTGAGCGTGTTGCCGCATTCGGCAAGCAGCGTCTCCTCGCCAATCTCGGCGGTCAGTTCCTCGATCTCTTCTGCCGCGCGGGTATCGACGCCGTAGAGCACCGCATTCATCAGCGGATTGCCCTCTTCATCAACCGGCAACATGCAGGGGCCGATGCCGCTTGCCGCCACCGCCTTGATGTCTTGAGGGGCGATGCCTGTCGAGGCGATCAGTTCCCTACTGATGGCGCAGAACTCGCCCCACCAGTCTTTCTCGGCATCATGTTCGGCCCAGCCGGGCTGCGGCACGATCATGTCGTGCCGCCGCTTGGCAGTCGCCAGAATGCGCCCCTCGCCGTCGGCCAGAACGCCCTTGGTTTCGAAGGTTCCGATATCGATGCCGAGATAGCAGTCCATCAGGTGTAGTCATCCCGGTTCAGGCTGAAATTCGCGTCGACCCGGCGGATCGCGGCGATCAGCAGTTTCGTGAGGGCTTCCAGGTCGCGCAGGTCGCACATTTCGAGCGAGGTGTGCGTGTAGCGGCACGGGAAGCACATATCGATACAGGCGACGCCTTCATTGACGAGCTGCACGTAAGAGGAATCCGTCAGTGCCCCGGTGTGGGCCGTGCGCTGAAGATTGATGCCCTCGGCGGCTGCGGTGTCTGAGAAGAGCTTCGGCAATGCCGGGTGCGGAATGGTGCCGTTCAGCGTTCCACGCCCGTGGAACGAATAGAGGCTCATCGCCGGGCCGTTACCGAGTGCGACTTCGCCGCGCTGGGTCATGTCCGGCGTATCGGCGTTGAGCGCCAGATCGAGCTGGATGGCAATGTCGGGATTGATCGCGCGGGCGGCGACCATCGCGCCCTGAAGGTTGAACTCTTCGAGCACCGCGAAGACGAAATGCACCGTGGGGCGCGGGCCTTCGGCGGCGAGCGCGCGGGCGACTTCCACGATCACCGCGCAGCCGGCACGGTCATCGACCGAGGTGCCGATCAGGCGGTTTTCATTGAGTTCGATGACGCGCGGGTCATAGACCACCGGTGTGCCGATCTCGATGCCCAGTGCCTTGACGCCTTCGGCATCTTCCGCGCCCACATCGATGAAGACTTCCTGGTAGGGCGTGACCTTGTATTTCTCCTCCGGCGGCGTGGCGTGATGGCTTTTGTTTGCAATCACGCCCTGCACATCGCGGCCTTCGCCAACACAGAAGAGAACAGCCTGCGCGGGCAGCGCCTTCTCCGGAATGCCGCCCAGCCGCTCGATGCGCACCAGCCCGTTCTCCTCGATCTTGCGCACCATGAAACCGAGCTGATCGGTGTGGGCGAAAAGCATGACCGAGGGCGCGCCTTCGTCACCTTCCAGCGTGGCGATCAGATTGCCCAGGCGATCCGTGCGAAGGACAAGCGGCAGATCGGCGAGCTCTTTCTCGATGCGGCGGCGCACGCGGTCTTCATGTCCGGACAGGCCCGGCGTCAGCATCAGGGTTTTGAGGAGTGAGCGGAGGCGCTCTTTCATGATTGGTGAGCCTTTCGTTTGAAAAACGCCTTCACATCGAAGGAACCGAAAGCCGCGCGATAGGACATGACCGCAATGAGCAGGCCGCCGAAGAAAAGGTCGCGGGAGAAGGCGCTGAAGGAGAGGATGTTGAGCCCGCTGGAGATGAACTGCAGGCAGATCACGGCCAGGGCCACGCCGGTGACGGTGCCGAAGCCCCCCGCCGGGCTGACGCCGGCAAGAATGTTGATGAGGATGACGAGTAGAAGATAGGAGCTGCCATAATCGGCATTGGCCGAATTGACACGCGCCAGAACCACCAGACCGGCAAGTGCGGCGATAAAGCCGGCAATGGCGTAGATCTGGATGATCAGCTTCTTTCCCGGAACGCCGGCGAAATCGGCGGCGACCGGGTTGGCACCAAACAGGCGCAGGCGCATGCCCACCGGTGTGCGGCGCAGAAGGAAAGCCAGTCCCGATGCGACGAGCGCAAAAAGCACGAGCGGAAGCGGGAGAACGCCGCCGATGGTCCAGTTGCCGAACGCCGTGTACCAGTCAGGAAGGCCGGTGATCGCCGGCCCTCGCGTGATGATGATGCCGATGCCGGCGAAAAGCTGCATGCTACCGAGCGTCGCGAGGATGGGCGGCAGCCGCAGATAGGCGATGAGAAAGCCGTTGAACGCGCCGCAGACAAGACCCACTGCGAGACCGGCAGGAATGGCGAGCCACGCCACGTCCGGCCCGGCTTTCATGGTCACCGCGGCCACGATCGAGGCCAGATTGGCGACGGCAACGACGGAAAGGTCGATGCCGCCGGAAATCATTGTCGGAAGAACCGCGAGTGACAGAAGCCCGAACTCGGGAAACTGGAAGCCCATGGACTGGAGGTTGGACGATGACAGGAATGTCGGGCTGGCGATTGCGAGCGCAACGAATATAAGCGCCGTCAATATGCCCAGGCTCTTTAAGTGTGAGCCTGTGGTGTCCTGTCTTGCGTCCATGGTCTTCCTCCCCTGGTCTTTCTGATCAGCCGCCGCGGGCGGCCTTCACGATCTGCATGAACTCCTTGGCCCGCTCCGGATCCACCGGGTTCCAGGTATTCCCGTCGACCTTGAGCGACGAGCCCACGATGCAGCCATCGGCGATCTTGAGAATGTCGGCCACCGTGTTGTGGCGAACGCCCGTATTGGCGAGGACCGGTGTGTCCGTGACCTTTTCCTTGACGGCCTTGAGGTCACTCATCTCAGCCGCCTCGCCTGTTATGGCGCCCGAAACGAGCACCGCGTCGGGAATTGAGGAAAAGACGGCGGAACGGGCCCGGTCGGCCAGTGGGCGCTTGTCCATGGAATCGGCGAACTCGGCCGACACGTTGTAAAGCATCACCAGATCATCACGGCCAAGGCGGTTGCGGTAGCGCAGCGCCTCGCCGGCATTCGGCGTCCACGGCCCCATGTCGGAGGCATAGGTGCCGGTAAAGATTTCGCGCACAAAGGAGGCGCCAGTCGCCGTGGCAAGAGCCACCGTGCTCATTGGGTCCCAAAGGACATTCACACCGAATGGCTTCTTGATCTCGTTGCGCAGCTGACCGATCACGTAGGCCATCGCGGCGGTGGAAGCGATATCTACCTTGAGCTCATAAGGGCGATCGTTCTCATTGCCGAACATCACTGCATCGACATCCGCCTCCTGCAGGGCGATGAGATCCTTTCGCGCCGCGGCGACGATGCCGTCAATGCCCGCATCCGCATCATAAAGGGGCGAGCCGGGCATCGGCAGAAGATGCACCATCGAGATGATGGGTTTCTTGTCGCCGAAGAGCTGCTTGAACTTTGACATTCCGTGCCTTTCTTTCTTGATTTGGCCCCCTCAGACGAGGGTGATGGCCGGTATCAGTGCCCGATAGGATGCGACGGTGTCCGTGCCGCCCCTGTCGGTAATCAATTCATCCACGGCCTCCAGCCCACAGACCTGCGCGAAAGCCCGCTTGCCGAACTTGCTGTGATCGGTGATGACAACGACGCGCTTTGATCGCTCCATCGCGATCCGCTTTGTCTCGGCTTCCTCAAACGTGGCGGTGGTGACCCCCTCGTAGTCGACAGCATCTGCGGCGAGAAAACAGATATCCGCCTTGATGCTGGACAGCGCGTCCTTGGACCAGTTTCCGACGAGGCTGAAATAGCCATTCCGAACGCGCCCACCGACGATGTGCACCTCGGTAGCGCCAATCGATGCAGCCTCGGCAACCTTGAGATCGATGGCCACCACTGTCACTCGCCGGCCGGCAAGCGCATGAGCGGTCGCAAGGGCCGTGGTGCCGGAATCCAGAAGCACCACCTGACCGTCGAGAACCTTGCCGGCAGCCGCCTGGCCGATGCGTTGTTTCAGGCTTTGGTTCTGACGAAGCTTTTCCAGGAAAAGCGGCTCTGTTCCATCCTCGCCGACACCGCGCGCGACAGCGCCGCCATGGGTTCTCGTCACCACGCCCGCCTGCTCGAGCACAACAAGATCGCGACGAACCGTGGGAAGTGAAATGCCCAGAATCGCAGACAGATCCGCATTGCTCACGCGCTTGCGGTCGACGATGAGGTCGATCATCTGCTGCTGACGCTTTTGCGGAAACCGATGTTGCATCCCGTTCCTCCCTCTATGATCGTTAATGATCGATATGATCGAGTCAATAGATAAAGCTCACTTTTATGCTGAACCTTCACGGGACCTGCGACACAGCCTGACGTTGCTCACGAGGAACTGTCTGGAAGGGAGACCATTCTTGCGAGCCTTCAGCCGCGTACCCGGGTGCTGACGCCGCTGGGCCCCGGTTTGCTCAACCTGGTTAAAGCCACCGCCGGAAAAGACTGGCTCATCGCCCATCTCCTCTCTTCAAGCTAGCTTCGAGGCTTCATTAAACCAGCAGGCAAGTTAATCTGGGTTTGGATGAACCTAACGCATGGGACCCAATAGCAATGAAGGGAAGGGGGTGGGCCCGGGTAGGGCCGCAGAGGCCGCATACAAATCAATGGTAGGTACTTGCACTCAGGAATAGTCGGTCGACGCAACAAGCCAAAAGCCAAGCAGGGAAGAAAATAGGAGCGACCCTGTCGCTATCCAAAAAAACCAAGTGAAATCAAATATTTATAGAAATAAAATGGCGGAGAGGGAGGGACACTCTCTTCCCCACAGTCAGACCCTTTACAGTACTTGACTTTGCTCTCTTCCAGCTCCCTGTATGGGGGAGCAATGTGGGGGAGCAGAGTACCGGGATATGGCAAATCCGCAGCAATACCTAGAGTGGCACGGCCAGCAATGGCGAGTGGTGGTCTTCATTCCTCGCAACCTTCAGAGCATCCTTGGTCGAACCCGTTTCAAGCAGACCCTTGGCACATCGGACCTCAAAGAAGCCAATGAGCGCAAATGGGCTGTAGTCACGCGCATGAAGGCCGTTATAGCCCAGGCCCGCCGAACCGCCTCTTCCAATGACCCCCGCGAGGCTGAAGCACTCCAAGCCCGCCTTCACGCGGATGATGAGGGGACGCAGTACTGGCTCCACGACCGGGCCGAAAAGATTGCCGCCACCGAGGGCCGCGAAGCCGCCACCGCATTCTTCAATCTGGCCAGCGGGAAGACAACTCCTTTGGACCATTACACCGATGCCTTCCTGAGCTTCAAGGCAAACTACCGGCTTAAGTCTCAGGGAGATTTCAAGCGTGTCCTGCGCTGGCTCGGTGACTGGCTCAAGGCCGAGCATCATGCCGCGACGTTGGAGGCTGTGACGAGGAAGACCGCAGGCCAATTCATCGAAAACTCGCTTTGTGTCGGGCGGAGCCGCGATAAGGCAGCGGCCTATCTAGGCTTCCTGAGGGAGTACTGGAAATGGCTCCAGAAGCGCGGCCATGCGGATGACAACCCATGGTCAGGTCAGGAGCTTCCCGAACAGTCCCGCCGTGACCGCAGCGCCGAGAGGGATGGCGGCAAGCGACCCTATACCGACGAAGAAGCAGCGACGCTCCTCTATGGCCCTGTATCCGACCTCATGCGACCACCACCGAGCCTGTATCTCACCGACCTCATGTACATTGCCGCGTTGTCAGGAATGCGCCTGGAGGAAATCTGTCAGCTACGTGTGGCCGACTGCAAAGGCGGAACCTTCGCGATCCATGAGGGCAAGACAGACAATGCCCGCCGCACCGTGCCAATCCATCCAGACCTTACGGGCATCATATCCCGACGCACCAAGAACAACCCAGATGACGCCTACCTGATAGACGGATTGCCAGACATCCCGACATCGCGCGACAGCCGTTCCGATCCCGCCTCCAAAGCGTTCTCCCGGTATCGCCGCAAGATGAAGGTGGACGAGAGGCCGAACGACAAAGCCAAGAGTAACGTGGACTTTCACTCATTCCGCCGCTGGTTCATCCGCAAGGCACGAGACGCCATGCAGGAACCCAATGCAGGCTTCAGTGCGTGGACCATTGCGGACGTGGTGGGGCACGATGATGAAGGCGTGAAGAACCTCTTCAAGCTGACCATGAGCCATTACCCTGGAGCATCAAGCGACAAAGCGAAGCGGGCCTTGGTGAGAGCGGTGAAGCTACCCACCTAAAAAATTAAAATCGCTGTGTATCGTCGTACCGTCCAGAGGGTGAAGCCAAGCACGAGAAGGGCGGCAGCCAGATACAATAGTTCGCACTTGCACAGGGTCTGAAAGCGCCCGCGTCTGCCCGGTTTTCGCTATTGCCCCGCGACTCGCCGTAACCATACTGGGGAGCGCAACGCAGATATGGAGATTGCGCAATGACCCACCGGATTACCTGCTCAGTTGTCGCGTCGGACCTCAAGGACGCTGCCGCCGCCATCAGCTTCGCGCTGGACTACCTGCAACCCCATGAGCCTTTCGAGTTTCTCAATGAGTGGCGCGAGGGGAAGGACCTGTCTCCGTGGATTGAGGCATGGAAGCAGGACCAGGAGGACGCCCGGCGCATGACACACCCAGAGTGGATGCCCTCCTGATGCCCCCAACGGTTGGAGAGGCCTCCTCCTCTCCCTCCCATCCACCATGCGAGACAAGCGAGTGTTTATGTCCAGTGACAGGTTGATACGTGCGTACCTGGAGGCCAACAGGAGGATGATGGCCGAGAGCAAAGACATGACGTTGGCCACCACCGTCACCTTCCTTGGTGCAGCCGTATGGAGCGATTATCAGGACTCTGAGGGTGAACCCCTGACCCTGGAGGACCTAGCGGTGAAAGTGGGCATGACGCCGACCACCATAAGCCAGCACCTCAGGTATCTTGGCATCGGGTACCGCTCTGGGAGGCCGGGATTGGGCCTGGTGCTGACCGGCATCAACCCAGACAATCGCCGCAAGAAGACATTCGATCTGACACCCAGGGGCCGAGGCCTCGCGGCGCAACTTGCGTTGATCCTCAGGAAAGCGACATGAGGCAGGGCCTCTGGCCCTCCTCAGCCCTCTACGGATAATTGGTGGATACTAGAAAAGGAATACGCCGCGTATCCGCACATTAATAGGGTCGTACTAGAAAAGGAGTATCCGCATGGCCAACGATTTGTCCTCGCGCATCGACCATAGGTATCCACGCATGATGTTCCGTGGCTATCTCAATGTCTGGACATGAGGGAGGGTCCTCTACCCTGTATGTCTGGCTCCAGGAAGGGGTCCTTAATTCCCTTCTACTTGAAAGGACGTGTACACCACATGCCCCGATTTCAGCACCTCCCGCCTTTCAGGGTGTCGCCCTTGGTGATGTCTGGCTTGGGAGGTTTTCCAATTCCCACCGACATGAAATGAAATGCTCCATGCGACCGGCTGGCGAATTAGGTAGGCGCTGGCGTTGATCCTCGGGAGGGCGACATGAGGGAGTGGCTTCTGCCCAGGTAGTCCGCCCCAGGGAGGAGGCCGTAATTCCCTCGTACTTGAAACAACCGCCTGCAATGCTTGTGCTCGGGAACCAAATAGCCTCATCCTTGAAAGCGGCCCCATGTGAAGGCCCTAGCTCCAAATTGGCTCGTACTTGAAAAGGCAGAGCCTCGGGGAAATTGGTGCCTACTTGAAAGGACACCTTCGTGCCGCCGCTGTTGAAATAGGTTCGTACTTGTAAAGCCCAGCTTCTTGTAGAGCCGCACAGAGCTGTCGCCGCAATAGGTTCCCACTTGAAAAGAGCGCCCCTTGCTGGTCCGGCCACCCATCAGCGGCCACTTAGCGAAAACCCCATGGGCGAGACATAGGATCAGTATCTCTTTCCAATCGCCCGCATCATCCACCCCCCCTCAGCCCGCCCCTCCTCCTCGTGTCTTTCCACCGGGAGGAAGCGGGCTTTTTGTTATCCATGAAGGGAATGAACATGGAAGAACTATCACCTCAAGCCCGCCAAGTCCTCCAAGAGATGGAGGCAGAGCTTGCAGCCAAGCGTTCGGCCTCCGACCAGGAGGTGCTCACTCGGGCAGACAA
Source organism: Nitratireductor sp. L15S-10 (assembly GCF_045011005.1). Classification (NCBI taxonomy): domain Bacteria; kingdom Pseudomonadati; phylum Pseudomonadota; class Alphaproteobacteria; order Hyphomicrobiales; family Phyllobacteriaceae; genus Nitratireductor; species Nitratireductor sp. L15S-10. Next base: position 619,613 of record NZ_CP120674.1, on the reverse strand, counting down.
GGAGTTTGGCTCCGACCCGGTGAGCCGTGGCCTTGCGTCCATGGCGACAGGTATTGCCCAGGCAGGCTTTGAGACCAAGGACTTCATCTTTGGCGAGCCTGAAGAGGGCAAGAAGTCGCAGACCCGACGAGACGTTGAGGCGCTGGACCGGGCGCTCGACAACGAGAGCGTCGGATATGGCCTGACTTCGGGGGTCTCGCAGATGGTCGTTGGTCTCATTGGTGCTGGGAAGCTCATGGCCCCGGTGAAGGCCGCACAGAAACTGAAGACGGCGGGTAAGGCCGGTAGGGCAGCCTACGAGACGGGTAAGGCAGCAGCGGCATCAGCCGTTGTCCTTGATCCCCATGAGGAACGGCTCAGTGACCTCGTGGAGTCCTTCCCCGCGCTCCAGAACCCAGTGACGGACTACCTTGCGTCGGACATCGAAGACAGCGCCGCCGAGGGTCGCTTCAAGAATGCCATCGAGTCCATCGGCGTGGACTTCGCCCTCCTGGGTGCCCTCAAGGTCATCAAGCTCCTCCGGGCAGGCAAGCAGGATGCAGCCGCCAAGGAAATCGCCAAGCTGGAACGTGCCAGAGCAGCCAACGTGGATGCATTCGGGATGGACTTTGGGCCAACGCCTCAGAATGCCCCCTCAGCGACTCATGCAGCGCCGTCACCGTCTGCCGAGGCATCCATGCCGATGAAGGCCGAAACGCCGCTCAGTGAGTCTCCTGGGGCCTCTAATGCCGATGATGAGGCGGAGGCAATCCCCAATCTCACCGCCTCCCCGCCAAAAGCCGAGCCGCCAAGCGCCGTTCCCATGATGGAAGTCTCCATGGATGACATCTCGGCAATCCTCAAAGGTACCAAATCCGATATTGAGGCCGTCTCCAGGTTTGGCTCTCATGAAGCCGCCGCCGAGGCAGGCCAGATTGCTGCCCGTGGCGCATCCCGCCTTCCCTGGCAGAAGCTCCACACACCTGATGGCCTTCGCGACTTCATGAGCAATGCCGCCGACACCCTGAAGGCCGACATGGACAAGGCCAAGGGGGAAGACATCCTCCGAGACACCGAGGTTGCGGAGAAAGTCCGCCAGATGGCCGACTACTTCGGGGACGATCCGAGCACCATCATGGGGGAACTTGCTGAGTCCGGCCAACATGCCAGCCTCATGACCTCTCGCATGGAAGCCGCCTACCTCATCAGCAACCGGGTCTTTCAGGAGACCTACGAGACCGCCGTCAAGCTTCGCAATGGGATGCTGGACGAGTGGGGTGGAGACACAGCGAAAGCGACCCTGGAACTCAAGGACAGGCTCAGGGTTGCCGCAACGGTCTTCGCTTCCGCGCAGGCAATGAGGTCCGCCGCAGGCCGATCCATGCAGAGGCTCCGGGGGCAATACCGCCTGACACCAGCCGACCTTGAGGGCATCAACAGCCTAGACGCCGAGCAGTTGGCCGACCTTCTGTATTCCACCAAGGGGGACCCCAAGAAGCTCGCCCAGACAGCCAATCCAACCTTCCTCCGCAGGATGACGAATGAAGCGAATTTCCTCCTCCAGAACAATCTCCTCTGGGGATGGCCCACGCACCTGGTGAATCTCACGTCCAACACATTGATGATGGTGGGAAGGCCGACCGAGAAACTCCTCGGGGCAATCGCCTTGGGGCCTAAGTCCGGGGGCGACATACTCCGAAGGCAGGCGATAGAGGAATACTCCGCGACCGTCGCCGCCTTGGGTGATGGATGGACCGCCGCCGTGGAAGCCTTCAAGCGTGGAGACTCCAAGCTCGCCCCTCACAATACAGAGTTCTTTCAGGGAGCCGTCCAGCAACAAGCCCTCCCGTGGAAGCCTGTCACTGGCCTCATGGACATCGTGGAGAATGCCTGGAGGTCTGCCAACTACAGGAATCTCGTGGGCCTCCCTACGCGGAGCCTCGGTGCCGCCGACGAGTTCTTCAAGACGCTCCGCTATCGCGCCTACGTGCAGGGACAAGCAGCCTCCCGCGCTCATGGCCTTGGCCTCAAAGGGCAGGACTACCAGCGATACATCCGGGAGGAACTGGAGAAGGCTATAGACCCCGCCAGCGGCAAAGCCCTGGATAGTCGGGCACTTCGCGAGGCACAGGCCACCACGTTCCAGAACGAGCTTCTTGCTGGCACCGCAGGCGCGACCATCCAGCAGGCGAGGAACCGGCATCCAATCCTCACCCTTATTCTGCCGTTTGTAAAAACACCGGTGAACGTCCTGAGGTACGGCTGGAAGATGACCCCCGGCCTCAATCTCCTACAGAAAGAGTTTCGGGAAGCCTGGAGAGGAGCTCACGGCGAAGAGGCAAAGGCTCACGCTATCGGCCAGATGGCGCTAGGCTCGATCTTCATGGGGCTTTCCGCCACGCTGGCACTCAATGGCCGGATGACGGGAAGCGGGCCGAAGGACCCCAGATTGCAGGCCGAACTAAAGGCCTCCGGCTGGCAACCGTACTCGTATGTCATCGAAAATGACGATGGCACCAAGACCTATATCAACATGGGCCGTTTCGATCCTATCAGCATGGCCATGGGCCTGATGGCGGACCTTGTGGACCTTGCACGACATGACCCTGAGAATAGCGGCGCAGAGATGGGCATGGGGGCTGTCGCGATGAGCCTCGCCAAATCCTTTACGGACAGGACATTCCTCCAGAACATCAACCAGACCCTGGAAGCCCTCAGCGACCCAGACGGGAAAAGGGCCGAACGGTGGCTTGGGACCATTGCCGGGAACCTCGTCCCGCTCTCCTCAGGTCTTCGCCAAGTGAACCCCGATCCGTACATGAGGGAGGCCCGCAGTCTCGTGGACAACATTATGAAGAACGTGCCGGGGTTCTCCCAAACGCTACCTCCACGGCGAAACTTCATGGGAGAACCCATCTGGAGGCGCACCGGACTTGTCATGGATAACGACGCCGATGAAGTGGAAGCCGAACACAACCGCATCATGATAGAGACTGATCGCGGCATCGGAAGTGTGGACCCCGATCTCGATGGAACGGACCTTCGGGACATTACCCTCGATACAGGGCAGAACGCATATGACCGGTTACAAGAGCTTAGCGGCCATATTCCAGGAGAAAAGCCCCTCAAGGCCCACTTGGCGAAGCTTATCAGGTCCAATACCTACCAGGACTTGCCGGACGGAGATTCTGGAGTGAAGGGGACAAGGCTCAATGCCCTGGGCCGTCTTGTCGGCCAATATCGCACCGCAGCCAAGAAAGTGCTGTTGCGAGAGGCACCGGAGTTACGCCTCCTCGTGAAGTCCCGTCAGCGAGCGGCCCACGGTGCATACCTGAAGAACAAGGGAGTGCGTAAAAGCGAGGCATCGGCCAGAGCTCTTCTTGAAGCGCTAAGTCCCCAAGGTACCCCAAGCGGTCAATAGGGCCGGACATCAGCAACAATCTTCAAGGGGATGGCGGGCCGAGGAGCCTTCCATCCCTTTTTCTGTTTTGGAGAACATTATGTCGAAACAGCCGAACGGCCAGCGCCCCTCAGTCGAAACACTCAGGGAGCTTCTGAATTACGACCCCAAGACGGGAATCCTCACCTGGAATGAGAGACCGCGCCGCTACTTCAAAACCAATGGGGCATGGAAGAGGTGGAACTCTCGCTATGCGGAGAAACCAGCTGGCAGCAAGAACTCCAGCGGTTACATACAGCTATGTTTGCCCGGTTGCCGCCCCCTCGCGCACGTCGTGATTTGGGTCATCCAGACAGGCAAGTGGCCTGAGCATCAAGTAGACCATGTGAACCACAAGAGGGATGACAACCGCTGGCTAAACCTCCGAGCGACCACCCCAGCCGAGAACATGAAGAACCTAGGGCGACAGGCCAATCGGAAGTCCGGTGTGGCAGGAGTCTATTACGACAAGTCACTAAAGAAGTGGCGGGTCTGGATTTCTGAAGAAGGGCGGAATCGCTACATCGGCTCCTTCGACACTGAGGAGGAGGCCATCAGGAAGCGGAAAGCGTTTGAGGCCGCTCTGGGATACCACCCGAACCACGGCACCGACACCGCCAACGGTGAGGAACCGCTCTACAACGGCAGGATAGAGATATGGTTCGACTAAACTCCGGGCAGGACCGGGAAGAAGAATCCACTTCCATCTTCCTTGATGCTTGGTTGACCGCGAAGGGGCAGGCCTTGCGAGCCTTGGCCGAGCACCTTTTTGCCGCTATCCAGTCAGACCCCTCAGGCCGCATGAGGTCTCCCCGCCGTGACGCTATGGAGCGTAAGCGGTTCGTGGTCCAGAACATCGCGGCCAACCTCGCGCACCTCGCCTTAAGCCCCTCCCACATGCAAGGGAACGTCTTGGCCATATCCACCGCGAAGACGAAACCAACGCGATACGAAAGGGCGGATTACCCCAGGCGCATCCTTGGAAAGACCTTGAAGGACCTGGAGGCGTCGGGCTTTCTCACCCGACATGCATATCGCTTCAAGCAAACCACCACGACCGTGGAGCCGACCGCGAGGTTTCGGGGCCTACTGGATCGCCATGGGGTCCGCTTCGCCGACATCGGGCGGGACGCTGGAGGGGAGACCATCCTGCTTAGGGCTAGACAACCGCAGGAAGGTAGAGGAGATGTCCGCCGCCGCGACCGACCGCCGCCCAAGCGCCTGATACAGTATGCCGACACCGAGGAGACTATGAGACTCCGCGCCGAGGTGGAGGTCGTCAATGAGATGCTCAATGCAGCCGAGATTGCATACGATGGGGAGCCGGTAGGGCCAATCCGCCTTTATCGCTCCTTCCTCCTTCGGTCTCCTGAGGACCCCATTGCGTTCAATCTTCTGGGCAGGCTCTGGGGCGGCTTCTGGCAGACACTAGATAGTAAGCTACGACATCGCATCACCATCGGCGGGGAGAACATAGCCGACTTGGACTTCTCCGCGATGCATCCCTCCATGGCCTACCTCAAGGCCACGGGAAGGCTCCCAGATGGAGACCCGTACGGAATTCCCGGCCTGGAGAAGCACCGAGACGGTGCCAAGCAGGCCATGGCGTCACTTCTCTCCAGGGCAGGCCCCATGCGGCTCCTAACGCCAAAGCTGAAGGCCAAGCTCCCCGAGGGCTGGACGGCCAATCAGCTTGTGCAAGCGACTGGCTCTCGGCATCCTGTCATCGCTCACCTGTTCGGCTCCGATTGCGGCGTTGAGCTGATGGCCTTGGAATCGCGTATCCTCATGGCGGTGCTGTTGGACCTCGCCGCCAGAGGTATCCCCTCGCTGCCTCTCCACGATGGCATTCAAACGCGCGTTTCCGATAAAGAGCAGGCGCTGGAGGCCATGCGCACCGCCTCCGAGCAGATACTTGGCGTGGCGCTGGCTGTTGGAGAGAAACCTATCTGGCGACCTCCAGCAATTGCGTTAGCAGCATGATTCATTAAACGGCCACTTACCCCCCCTGGTCGCTCCTCTAGGGGGCTAATTGATGTCGCCTGAAGACGGGGGAGAGACCATCTCCTCCGCTCTCCCTGGCTACATGGGGGCGGCTTCTTTCAGTTTCAGCATTAATGCTTAAAGTGATCGCCTTGGGGGTACCGGAAGGGCCATTAGGCAGCAGGGGAGAAGGTGAGAGGTAATCTCCCCACCTAAAGGAATACCCCAAGCACTGCCATCAAGCCCCGCCTCATGCAATAATTGGGTCTCATCCTCGACGGAGCCGCATCATGCAGAACCTCACCACCAAGGCCGATCTGAAAGCCGCGCTCAATGCCCAGACCCTCAAGTTTGCCCTCCTGGTGAGCCTGAGCTTCGGGGCGATCCTCGTGGGCTTGATGGCTGTCATGCTGGCGTCGGCTTGATGTAGCGGCTTCTGGGCAACTCCCGGATTGCCTACGAGGTAGTTGCTGAGTGAGGTCCCGAGTCTACGAGGCAACTTGAGCGTCATCCCCGGGTGCCTATGACATCTCCGTCTCATCATCACTCAAGCTGGCGTCCTTAATGCCCTCCTCAACTCTTGCAGTGAAGACATAGAGAAAATCCCCCAAGGCCTTCGCGAACTCGATGGCTTGTTGCGCCTCCTCCTCTGAGGGGGGCTGGGTATTGTCGTCCACATGACGCACGGCGTTCGCATCCAGCCGGACTTTGTGCGCCCATTTTGCCATCGCTTCCGTCAAAGTGTGATCGTCAACAGCACTTTTGATCCGCGCATAGAGGCTACCCTTCTTGTAGCCCTTCTCTCTTAGCATCGCGTCCACCGCCGAGGCCGCCATAACGATGCAGGCATCTGGTGCGAATTTGGTCTCAATCGCTTGACGGAGATAGCGTTGCGCATCCTCAGGCAAACTGTCGTCAACGGTGGCAGGTGTAGGATAGAGCAAACGTATCTTGTCCGATCCAGGACCATAGACCTCATAATCATGATTCATGAGGGCGGGATAGCTCTCAGCCAATGTGATCCGATGACAACTTGAGCATTCATAGGTCGCCCAGTTCATACCTATCCCGTCGCGATCACCTATCCCCTGATGCCATAACAATGTCATTAGCGGCTTAGCGATATTGCATTGCGGACACCTGTCTAATCCCCGCATCACTCGATCCAGTTGCAACTCCATAATGTCCCCCAACTGCCTGATTCGAAGTTTCACGATTCCTAGTTTAGCTCCAAGGGGTCCCCCGTGCCCCAACTACCAATAGCACTTGGGGCTCCTTCCACCTGGCCGACTCCACGCACTGTTGCCGCCGCATATCCGACCATTTCGCATCCTATCGTATGGACAGTCACAACCTTGGCCATATGTCCCAGCCCGCACCGAACCTCTTGGAATTGTGGTGAGGATTAAGAGAGGAAGTGCTGGGCTCAGTTCGCAGGTTGAGGTTGGCCGTGGTGTAAAGGGTCTCCGCAGGACTGGGTTGTTTCACGGCCTTGGGAGGCATCCTCACGAAATTTGTTGGAGTTTCCGGAGTCGAAACGGGTTGAGACAGCCGGGACGGAGTAAGTGTGGAATCGGGCTTGTCATCGTCCCCACTGCCCAACCAACCAAGCGTCACAGCGGCTGCAACTAGCCAGCCCAATTTTGATGACCTTTTGCTCATCCGCTTCCCCACCCAAGATTATCTTCAGCAAGAACCAGCGGAAAGTCGATACCCAAGATGTTTTGGTGCCCGGTTGTGAAAAAGGGTCCGCCGCGTGAAGTCTCCAATTTACGTGGCAATGGGAAGACTTCCCCCCCTCTGGCACCCTCGTCAGTCTGGGCTAGAGGCTTTCCGCCGAGGTTCTCCCCATGGTCTTCTTGCCGGGCGATCCCCAGATGATCCGCTGTAAGCCGCCCAAAGAAGCTGGGAGGTCATCGCAGCCCCTCCAGCATCCAAATGCGACACTGCTATTAAAGTGTACCTATAGCGAATCGCCTCAAGCCACTTGAAATAGCACTTCGATAAATCTCGTTGACAACTCAAAGCGAAGCAATATTATCGAAGCTATCCAAAGCGAACTATGGAGCCTTTCGCTATGTTCATCCGCGCATACCTCCGCGCCTCCACCAAGGAACAAGACGCCGCTCGCGCCAAGGCAGACCTCCAGCGGTTTGTTGATGAGCGGGGACTGAGGATTGCCGCTTCCTACATGGAGAATGAGAGCGGGGCCTCCCTCCAGCGTCCTGAATTGTTCCGCCTCCTCTCCGATTGCCAACCTGGAGACGTTCTCTTGGTGGAGCAGGTGGACCGCCTGAGCCGGCTCAATGCCGCCAACTGGGAGAAGCTAAAGGCCGAGATCGCCGCCAAGCATGTCCGCGTGGTGGCTCTGGACCTCCCCACCTCTCACCAACTCATTCAGCCAGGAGCCGACGAGTTCTCGGCCCGCATGCTGGACGCCATCAACGGGATGATGCTGGACATGCTCGCCGCGATAGCTCGCAAAGACTATGAGGACCGCCGTAGGAGGCAGGCCCAAGGCATCCAGAAGGCCAAGGCAGCGGGGGCGTATAGAGGAAGGCCTGAGGACACGGAACGCAACGCCGCCCTCATGGACATGCTCAGGAAGGGCCAGACATGGGCCAGCATCGTGAAGGCCACAGGGGTCTCCACGTCCACGCTCTCCAGGTTAGCGAAGCGGATAAAGGAAGAGGACAGGAGTGCGGCCTAAGAGCGTCCATACATCTCTGCTGGGAACAGATAAAATTTTAACCTGTTTTAATTAGCAGTAAACTTCATTCATACCGCTTCGAGAAATACCATGGCCGTAGATACGAAGATCGAATGGACTGATCGCACGTTCAATCCTTGGACGGGTTGTACCAAGATTAGCCCCGGATGCGACAATTGCTATGCGGAGGCGTGGTCGAAGCGATCTGGCCATGTCAAATGGGGCAAGCACCCGCGTAAACGTACGACCGAGGCCTATTGGAAGGCTCCTCTAGCCTGGGAAAAACAGGCCGAAGAATTCGAAAGCGAACATGGCAGACGCCAGCGCATATTTTGCGCATCCCTAGCGGACGTTTTCGACAATCAAATTGATCCTGACTGGAGGTCCGACTTGTTCGACCTCATACGGGCTACACCGAGCCTCGACTGGCAACTCCTAACCAAACGTCCGCAAAATATCTCGAAAATGCTTCCGGCTGATTGGGGGCCGGATGGATATAGGAATGTATGGCTTGGATTTACGGCCGAGGATCAGATGCGGTTTGATCAACGAAAGCGCTTTATTGCGTCGATCCCTGCAACTGTTTGGTTCATCTCGTATGAGCCAGCCATTGGCCCACTTCGGATATCAGCGGATGATCCTGCCCCAGATTGGCTAATCGTAGGTGGCGAGAGCGGCCACGGCGCCCGCCCTCTCGCACCAGAGTGGGTTGTCGATGTCTTGAATGACTGCCAGGAGCGAGGAATTGCCCCGTTCTTCAAGCAGTGGGGGCAATACGACAACAATCCGCTTACCGGGCAGTTGAATCTCCGCAAGACGGATATGAAGGGAGTTGACCCATACGGAAAAGGTGGGGGACTCATTGATGGGAAAATCGTCCGAGAATTCCCCGTATATCAGATCGCAAAGGCGGGTTAAAATATGTACTTGTCCAGCGCTTGGGGGAGATGCGGATGGGAGACGACAGAGAATTATTTGAAGACCTTCCTGTTCTTCATGCTCCACAATCAATCAATCAATCCGGCTTGGGGCAAGTTTGGACTCAGCATAAAGCGCAGCTAATCGCTAAATATATTTATCTATTTACAATAATTACAAAACACGGTGCGTACATAGATGGTTTTTCTGGTCCTAAAAATATACAATTAGAGAATAGCTGGTCAGCTGAACTTGTTATTGAAACTGATCCCCGACGCCTACGAGACATCTTCCTTTGCGATCTGGAGAAAAAGAAAGTTGCTCACCTTCGAGCCCTTGTTGATCGCCAACAAGACCGAGATAAGAGACGTTATGAAATTCACGAAGGCGACTTCAATGAGAAGGTGCATGACATATTAGGCAGCGGTCGCATACGAGAGAAAACTGCAACCTTTTGCCTTATCGATCAATTCACCATCGAGTGCCATTGGAGCACGCTTCAGGCTCTTGCGGGTCACAAACCCAAGGGCTCCCGTAAGATCGAAATCTTCTATTTCCTCGCGACTGGATGGCTCCATCGGAGCCTGAGCGGTCATACCGCTAATCCTCAACGGCCCGACCTGTGGTGGGGAGGCAATGGCTGGCAAGCCATCAAAACAAAGAGTGGCGACAGGATTGCGGTCCGGATGGCTGAGAGATTTCGTGATGAACTAGGGTATAGGTATGTAAAGCCTTATCCGATCTTTCAGCGTGATAAAGGCGGAGGAAAGATAATGTTTCATATGATTCATGCCAGTGACCATCCTGACGCGGCCCAGTTGATGGCAAGAGCGCATAGGAACGTGACCCGGGCTCCGGAAACCGAAGAACAGCTTAAACTTGCGCTTTCCAAAATTACTCCCTGAGTAGCAAAACCGGATGCCTCACGCTCTGTCATCGCATTGCAGATGATAAAATGGGGGAGCAGTGTGGGGGAGCAACCTTCGGCGGAGAGCTACTAAGCTGTTGCTTTATATGGCTTCTGGGGGAGCAAAATAGCTATGGCGGAGAGGGAGGGATTCGAACCCCCGATACCCTTGCGAGTATGCCGCATTTCGAGTGCGGTGCTTTCAACCACTCAGCCACCTCTCCGCGAGATGCTGGTCTGCTGTTGCCAGCGCGGCGCACTAGATAACCGGTGATCGGTTTCGATACAAGGGCCAATCGAAGCCAATATGCCGCATTTTTCACGCCTCTGCTTGACCTTCCAGACCTCTTCCGTTATGGACACGCGACCTGCGGCGCGGGAAAACCCCTGCGCCGTTTGTTGTTTAACCATCCAGACTGGCAAAAAGACGGCAGGCCGCATCTTGCGGACCCAAGCCGGACCGGACACTGAAAGGCAAAAAGATGTTCGCAGTCATCAAGACCGGCGGTAAACAGTACCGCGTTTCCGCAAACGACCTGCTTCAGGTCGAGCGCGTCACCGGCGAGCCCGGTGAGATCATTCAGTTTGCAGATGTTCTTGCCGTTGGCGAAGGCGAGGACGTGACCATTGGCGCACCGCTCGTCGATGGCGCCAGCGTGGCCGCCGAGGTGGTCGAGCAGGGCCGCGGCAAGAAGGTCATCGCCTTCAAGAAGCGTCGCCGCCAGAATTCGCGCCGCAAGCGCGGCCATCGTCAGCTTCTGACCACCGTGCGGATTTCCGAGATCCTGACCGGCGGCGCGAAGCCTTCGAAGAAGGCCGCTACGAAGCCGGCTGCCAAGGCCGAGGAAAAGCCAGCGAAGAAGGAAGCCGCTCCCAAGAAGGCAGAGGCAAAGACGGAAGCGCCCGCAGCGGCCGCTCCGCTCTTTACCGCTCCGTCTGGCGAGCCCGACGACCTGACCAAGATCAAGGGCATCGGCCCGGTTGCCGCCGGCCAGCTCGCCGAGCAGGGCATCACCACCTACGCTCAGGTGGCCGCTCTCACCGATGAGGACGTGGTGCGTATCGATGAGGCCATGCCGTTCAGCGCCGACCAGATCAAGGACTGGCGCGAGCAGGCCAAGGAACTGGCGAAATAATCATTCGCCAAAGGGTTGAAATTCGGCGCCTCTCGGCGCATTAGGAATGCAGGCGCTCTCGACGGGCGCAAAGGAGCAAGATTATGGCACACAAAAAAGCTGGTGGTTCGTCGCGCAACGGTCGCGATTCCGAGTCCAAACGCCTTGGTGTGAAGAAGTTCGGCGGCGAGAAGGTTCTCGCTGGCAACATCATTATCCGTCAACGTGGCACGAAATGGCATCCCGGCGTCAATGTCGGCATGGGCAAGGATCATACGATTTTTGCGAAAGAGGCAGGTGCTGTCTCCTTCGCCAAAAAAGCCAATGGTCGAACCTACGTGTCCGTAAACCCGATTACGGAGGCAGCGGAGTAGCCGGTCCGCTTCACCAACACCGGCGACCCATCTCGGGGACCGGTGTCTGGACAGTCCGGAAATAGGTTCGAAAGGGGAGATGGGTCGCCATCTCCCCTTTCTTTTTGTCCGGAGGAAAAGCAATGGTTGCCGAAAGTGAAGACATCGAGAGTGAAAGTCCCAGAGTCGAGATAGATTGCCCGGTTCTCGTTACCGAGCGCCTCGTTCTGCGCATCCCGCGCGACGATGATGTGACCGAACTGGTGGAGCTTGCCAACAACCGGCGCCTGGCCGAAATGCTCGGCCGCCTGCCCAATCCCTATCGCGTGAACGACGCGCACAGTTTTCTGAGCCGCATTCGTGCCGGAGAGATCAACGGCTGCACCTATGCGATCACGCTTTCTGAAACCGGTGCTTTCATCGGCTGTGCCGGTCTGGAAAACCGCGCGAATGGCCTCGAGATGGGCTATTGGATTGGCGAGCCCTATTGGGGCCGCGGATACGCGACAGAAGCGGCACATGCGCTCGTCGATCTGGCTTTCCGCGCCACGGATATCGACCGGCTGAATGTGTCCTGCCGCGTCACCAATACCGCCTCGCGGCGCGTGATCCACAAATGCGGCTTTCAGTATGCCGGTCAGGGCATGATGGATTCGGTAGTCGCCGGCAGGGTGGCCGTCGAGCGCTATCAGCTCGACCGCAGCACCTGGGTTAGCCTCAGAAGCTGGGGCGCGTGAATTGAAGAGCGAGAGCAGGAACGGCTGACATTCTGTCTGCTCTCGCACTTCGGCTCATGATGCTGTAGACGGTTCTGCGCAACGATATGGAAAGACGGTCAAACTCATGAAGTTCCTCGATCAGGCCAAGGTCTATATCCGCTCCGGCGATGGCGGCGCAGGCGCCGTTTCGTTCCGGCGCGAGAAATATATCGAGTTTGGTGGACCTGACGGCGGCGATGGCGGCCGCGGCGGCGATGTCTGGATCGAGGCGGTCCAGGGTTTGAATACACTGATCGATTACCGCTACCAGCAGCACTTCAAGGCCAAGACCGGCGTGCACGGCATGGGCCGGAACCGCACCGGCGCCAAGGGCGAGGACGCGATCCTCAAAGTGCCGGTAGGCACGCAGATCTACGAAGAAGACAACGAGACGCTCATTTGCGACCTGACCGAAATTGGCCAGCGCTTTAAGCTGGCCAGCGGCGGCAATGGCGGTTTCGGCAACCAGCATTTCAAATCCTCCACCAATCAGGCGCCGCGCCGTGCCAATCCCGGCCTGCCGGGCGAAGAGGCATGGATCTGGCTGCGCCTGAAGCTCATTGCCGATGCCGGTCTGGTAGGCCTGCCCAATGCGGGCAAATCCACCTTTCTGGCCACGGTCACGGCGGCCAGGCCGAAGATTGCCGACTATCCTTTCACCACGCTGCACCCCAATCTGGGTGTGGTGCGCATCGACGCGCGCGAATTCGTTATGGCCGATATCCCGGGCCTCATCGAGGGCGCCCATGCGGGCGTTGGCATTGGCGACCGTTTTCTTGGCCATGTGGAACGCACGCGCGTTCTGCTCCACCTCGTCTCAGCGCGCGAGGAAGACCCCGCCGCCGTCTACGCCACCATTCGCGGTGAGCTTGCCGCCTATGGCCACGGCCTCACCGACAAGGCAGAGATCGTCGCACTCAGCCAGGTGGACCTTCTCGACGACGAAGCGCGGGCCGAAAAACAGGCGGCTCTTGCGGAGGCCTGCGGAAAGAAACCGCTCCTCCTCTCTTCCGCCACCGGCGAAGGTGTGCAGGACGTGCTGCGTGCGCTGATGAAGATCATTCAGGATGCGCGCACCGAAGAAGAAGACGCAGATGCGGCTGACGACCGCTGGCAGAAATAGGCAGCCCCGCATGTCCCGCCCCGCGCTCAGCAGTCACCGCCGCATCACCGTCAAGATCGGCTCCGCCCTTCTGGTGGACCGCAAGAAGGGTTTGAAGCGCGAATGGCTTTCCGCGCTGGTCGATGACATTGCGGCACTCAATGCCGATGGCGTTGAGGTTCTGGTGGTCTCGTCCGGCGCCATCGCGCTTGGCCGCACGATCCTAGGAATTGAACGGCGCACGCTCAAACTTGAGGAAAGCCAGGCCGCCGCCTCCGTCGGTCAGATCGCGCTCGCCGGCGCGTGGGACGAGGAGCTGCGCAAGCGCGGGCTCAAATCCGGACAGATCCTCGTCACGCTCGGTGATACGGAAGAGCGCCGCCGCTATCTCAATGTACGCGCCACCGTCTCCACGCTTCTCAAGATGGGTGTCGTCCCCGTCATCAATGAGAATGACACGGTCGCCACCAGCGAAATCCGCTATGGCGACAATGATCGCCTCGCCGCCCGCATCGCCACCATGCTGGGGGCTGATCTTCTGGTTCTGCTTTCGGATGTGGACGGTCTCTACACGGCCCCGCCGGCAAGCGACCCCGATGCGCGCTTTATCCCGGTGGTGGACGCCATCACCCCGGAGATCGAGGCCATGGCCGGCGCTGCAGCGTCGGAATTGTCGCGCGGCGGCATGCGCACAAAACTCGATGCAGGTCGTATCGCGACAGCGGCAGGCACAGCCATGGTGATCGCCTCGGGCACGCGCCTAAACCCGCTTGCGGCAATCGACAATGGCGCCCGCTCCACTCTCTTCAGGGCAAGCGAAACGCCCGTCCGCGCCTACAAGACATGGATTGCCGGCCAGTTGGATCCGGCAGGCACGATCACGGTCGATGCCGGCGCGGTTCTGGCACTTGCCGCCGGAAACTCGCTCCTGCCCATCGGCGTCACCCAGGTTTCCGGCAGTTTCGCACGCGGCGACACGGTGGCCATTCACGGGCCCGACGGGCGCGAGGTGGCGCGCGGGCTGGTTGCCTACGACGCCGCCGATGCCGTAAGAATCGCCGGTCTGAAAAGCGGCGAGATTGCCGAAGTGCTCGGATATGAAGCGCGCGCTGCCATGGTGCACCGCGACGATCTGGTGACGGCGCCCCATGCGCGGCACCAGCTGAAGGAAAAGGCGGAGGGTTGAATGCTGATGGAAAACAGGCAGGGCAGTGCGGACATTGCCGCGCTGATGAACGATCTCGGTGCGCGCGCCCGCGCTGCCGCAGGCCCGTTGTCCATCGCCACACCGCAGATCAAGAACGCCGCGCTGGAAGCCATGGCCGATGCGCTCACGCGCAATGAAGCGGCGATCCTTGAAGCCAATCGCGAAGACATGGCGCACGGTGAAGAGGCCGGCCTGTCGCCTGCCCTCCTCGACCGGCTGAAGCTCGATTCGGCACGCATCGCCGGCATGGCCGAAGGCATCCGCGCCATCGCCGCGCTGAAAGACCCGGTCGGCGATGTGATCGCCGCATGGGATCGCCCCAACGGTCTTCAGATCGAGCGCGTGCGCACGCCGCTCGGCGTCATCGGCGTGATTTATGAAAGCCGCCCCAACGTGACCGCCGATGCCGGCGCGCTGTGCCTCAAGGCCGGCAATGCGGTGATCCTGCGGGGCGGGTCCGATTCCACCCGTTCGTCCGCCGCCATCCATGCCTGCCTTGTCGAAGGACTTGAGAAAGCAGGCTTGCCCGCCGACGCCATCCAGCGTGTGCCGGTCACCGACCGCGCCGCCGTTGGCGAGATGCTGAAAGGCCTTGGCGGCAATGTCGACGTGATCGTGCCGCGCGGCGGGCGCAGTCTCGTCGAACGCGTGCAGAGCGACGCGCGCGTCCCGGTTTTCTCGCACCTGGAAGGCATCTGCCATCTCTATCTCGACCGCTCGGCCGACACCGACATGGCGGTCTCCATCGCCGTCAATGCCAAGATGCGGCGCACCGGCATCTGTGGCGCCGCCGAAACCCTGCTCGTGGATCGGGAAGCAGCCGACCGGCTTCTGCTTCCGGTTCTCTCTGCCCTGAAAGAAGCCGGCTGCGCCATTCGCGGCGATGAAGAGGTCTGCGCCCGCTTCGCATCGGCAACACTCGCGACCGAGGAAGACTGGGCTACGGAATATCTCGACGCGATCATCTCGGTGAAGCTGGTCGACGGCGTTAATGAGGCGATCCGCCATATCGGCACATGGTCCTCGCACCACACCGAGGCAATCGTCGCGGAGGATGCGGCAGTCGTCGAGCGCTTCTTCAACGAGATCGATTCGGCCATTCTCCTCCACAATGCCTCCACCCAGTTTGCCGACGGCGGCGAATTCGGGATGGGTGCAGAGATCGGCATTGCCACCGGTAAGATGCACGCGCGCGGTCCGGTCGGTGTTGAACAGCTCACCTCGTTCAAATATCGCGTTCGCGGCTCCGGCCAGACACGACCGTGAGCCCGGATCGTTTGATGCCTTCTCCTGCTTCGCCCACGTCCCTCCCGGCGCGCTATCTGCGCATGCCGCATGTGGAGCCGGGCATGGCGGTGGGGCTCTTCGGCGGATCGTTCAATCCTCCCCATGCCGGTCATGCGCTGGTCGCAGAAATCGCCATGCGAAGGCTGAGGCTCGATCAGCTCTGGTGGATCGTCACGCCGGGAAACCCACTGAAAAGCCATCGCGAGCTCGCGCCGCTTTCCGAACGGGTGGCGCTTTCGGAGAAATGCACAAGCGATCCACGCGTGAAGGTGACTGCCTTTGAGGCCGGCCACCGCATCCGCTATACGGCGGACACGATAGATCTTGTTCAAACGCGCAATCGCGGTGTCGATTTTGTCTGGATCATGGGCGCCGACAGCCTGCGCGACTTTCACCGCTGGGAACGCTGGCGCGACATCGTGCGCTCCATGCCCATTGCGGTGATCGACCGTCCCGGGGCGACGCTCGCCTTCCTATCGTCCACCATGGCGAAGACTTTCGACCATGCCCGGCTCGACGAAGACGACGCGCCAATCCTGGCGCGCAGCAGGCCGCCAGCCTGGACATTCATCCACGGCCCACGCTCCTCGCTATCCTCGACCGCCATCAGAAATGCGGCGAAAGAGGCCCGGTGATCGCTAAACTCCGTTCAAACATGTGAACGGCCATGTCTTGAAACTGTTAACAGACTCTGCCTATCTATTGGGTATCGTCGGCATTGTGGCCGATGGTGAGCTTGTTCTTATTGGAAAGGAAAGACACTGAGAACAGCAATGACGAAGAAGGCTGACATGATGCCTTCGCCGGCCGAGGCCAGTCGCAATCTGGTTTCCCAGGCCGTTGAAACAGCCCTCACGAGTCTGGAAGACTCCAAGGCGGAAAACATCATCTCTATCGATATCCAGGGCAAATCCCCGCTCGCCGATCACATGATCATCGCGTCGGGGCGTTCGCATCGCCATGTGGCGGCAGTGGCGGATCATCTGATCCGCGCGCTCAAAGAGGCTGGTCTTGGCAACGCCAAGGTCGAAGGTCTGAGCGGCGCCGACTGGGTGTTGATCGATACGGGCGACATCGTCGTTCACGTCTTCCGCCCTGAAGTTCGGGAGTTTTACAACATCGAGAAGATGTGGCAGGCCCCCGATCTGGAGGATGAAACGGTTCACTGACCGTCGTCTGCGACGACGGCGACTATGAGCCACCTCCGCCCACCGGGCAGAGAGGCTGGAATGTATATTGCCATTTGTGCCGTGGGCCGGATGAAGACCGGCCCCGAGAGGGATTTGACGGACCGTTATCTGGAGCGGTTCGCCAAAAGCGGCCCTGCTGTGGGCCTGGAATTCTCCGGTGTCAGTGAGATTGTCGAGAGCCGCGCCAGGTCCGCTGACGAACGGCGTCGCGAAGAAAGCCGCAAGATCGCACAAATGCGCCCCGAGGGGTCAGCACTCTTTCTGCTCGACGAGCGTGGGAAGAATCTCACATCAAGGCAGTTGAGCGAAACGATCGCGGATTTGCGCGATCAGGGCCGCCGCAGTCTCACGATAGTCATCGGGGGGCCGGACGGGCACGACAGTGAACTGCGTGAGGCAGCCGACCGCACCATAGCCTTCGGCGCACAGACATGGCCGCACCAGATCGTTCGCCTGATGCTGGCTGAACAACTTTACCGCACGTCGACCATCCTTTCTGGCCATCCCTATCACCGTGACTGACCGACTTGTGGCGCTGTTTTCACAAACGCGCATTGACGCCCGGCAAAATACAACCAAAAATTGCATCCGGTTACCACATGGTTGATGTTTCCTTAAGGAAACTTGGCCTATTCTGTCTTTGAACGACCTCCACTTCGCGTAAAACGGCAGACCAGGGATGAAGAATGCGCTCGCGCCGCGCCCATATCTCACCCGTCTCAGGACGGCCGCTGCTGCTGTGGCGATCTTCTGCATTCTGACTGCCCCCGCTCCCGCGCAGGATGGCATTCAGGTTCTCGAGACCCAGCACAACAAGAGCCAGGTCGAATTTCAGGACATCAACCGCGAGATTGCACTGACGGAAAAGCGGCTCGCCGAGATCGCGGCCGAGATCGATGCCATCAGGAACGACAATGCCGCAATCACGGCGGCTCTCATCCAGGCAGCAAAAACGGAACGCAAGCTGAGCGAGGATATCGATACGATTTCGCTGCGGCTGAGTAAGCTTCGTCACGAAGAGAGCTACCTCCGCGAATCGCTCCAGTCACGCCGCGGCGTTCTGGCCGAGGTGCTCGGCGCGCTTCAACGCATGGGCCTCAACCCGCCGCCGGCCATTCTCGTGCGCCCCGAAGACGCCTTGGCTTCAGTCCGCAGTGCCATTCTTCTCGGCGCGGTGGTGCCGGAGCTGCGCGCGGAAACGGAAATCCTGATCGGCGATCTGCGCGATCTTTCCCGGATCGTGACGTCGATTGAGGGCGAGCGCGACAAACTTCAAAAAACCGTGACCGAACAGGCCGAAGAAAAGAAGCGGCTGGCCCTGCTGCTGGACGAGAAGAAGCGTCTCCAGCAGGAGGCCGAAAACCGCATGGCAACAGAGCAGCAGCAGGCAGAGGCGCTGGCCGCACGCGCCACCAGCCTTCAGGAGCTGATCGGGTCGCTGGAGAACGAAATCGCCTCGCTCCGCAAGGCTGAAGCCGAGCGCGCAAGGCGGCTCAATGAGCCGACTTCGCCCGAGAACCGTCTTGGTGCCGGCGCCTCCTTCGCCAGGCGGACAGGCGGGGTGGCCTTGCCCGTTGCCGGTCAGTTCGTGGCCAGGTTCGGTGAAGACGACGACACTGGCGCGCCGCTGCAGGGCGACATTCTAAGAACACAATCCGGCGCAATCGTTACGGCACCCGCGGGGGCGACGGTACTGTACGCAGGACCGTTTCGTTCCTATGGTCAGCTATTGATACTCAATGCCGGCGACGGTTATCATATCGTGCTTGCCGGCTTGGATAAGGTAAGCGTGACGCTGGGGCAATCCGTTTTGGCGGGCGAACCAATCGGCATGATGGGGGAAGCTCGTCTGGCAAGCATCGCAGGCCCGGGGACTGAAGACCTTACCCCCGAGCTGTATGTCGAGTTCAGGAAGAACGGAAAACCGATCGATCCTAAACCCTGGTGGGCTCCGGGACACTCTGGAAGGACAGGAAATGAAACGTAACTTGTCGCTATTGTTTGCCGGCGCCCTCATGGGCGCATCCGCGGTTTCGCTTTTTCACGGTACGAGCGGTTTCTCGGCAAACGCCGCTGGTTCGGAAACCTACCGGCAGCTTGCGATCTTCGGCGACATCTTCGAGCGCGTGCGCGCCCAGTATGTGACCCCGCCGGACGACAAGAAGCTGGTGGAGAGCGCCATTAACGGCATGCTCACCTCGCTCGATCCACACTCTTCCTATCTCGATGCGGAAGCTGCCAAGGACATGCGGGTCCAGACAAAGGGCGAGTTCGGTGGCCTGGGCATCGAAGTGACCATGGACAATGAGCTCGTGAAGGTTGTCTCCCCCATCGACGACACACCCGCCTCGCGCGCTGGCGTCCTGGCCGGCGACCTGATCTCCGCCATCGACGGCGAGGAGGTGCGCGGCATGTCGCTCAATGACGCGGTGGACAAGATGCGAGGCCCGGTCAACACACCGATCGAACTCACCATCCTGCGCGAAGGTGCAGACAAACCGATCGAGCTGACCATTGTGCGCGATATCATCAAGGTGAAAGCCGTCAAGTTCCGCGTGGAGGAGGATGTCGGCTATCTGAAGATCACGTCCTTCACCGAAAAGACCTTCGATGACCTGATGAGCGCCATTGATACGATCAGCAAAGAGGTGCCTGACGACAAATTGAAGGGCTATGTACTCGATCTGCGTCTCAATCCGGGTGGTCTGCTCGATCAGGCGGTGAGCGTCTCCGATGCTTTCCTCGACCGTGGCGAGATCGTTTCGACACGCGGTCGTGACGCCAACGATATCGCCCGTTTCGATTCGCGGCCCGGCGATGTGCTCAATGGCAAGCCGGTGATTGTGTTGATCAACGGCGGTTCTGCGAGCGCCTCCGAGATTGTCGCAGGCGCGCTACAGGATCATCGCCGCGCGACGGTGCTCGGCACCCAATCCTTCGGCAAGGGTTCGGTGCAGACCATTATTCCGCTCGGCGAGAACGGCGCCCTGCGCCTCACCACCGCGCTCTACTACACGCCATCAGGAGAATCGATCCAGGGCAAAGGCATCACGCCCGACATCAAGGTCGACCAGCCGCTACCCGAAGAGTTACAGGGTCGCGATCTGCGCCGGGGCGAGTCGGATCTGCGTGGGCACATCAAGGGTGAGGAAGAAAGCGAGGAGGGCTCCGGCTCGATCGCCTATGTACCGCCGGATGCCAAGGACGACGTCCAGCTTAACGCAGCGCTTGAACTGCTCCGTGGCGAAAAAACTGACCCCGCCTTTCCGCCAAATCCTGACAAAGCCGTCATGAATCAGTAAGTATCGATCGACCATCGCCGGTTTCAGCGAATCGGCGATGGCGCCCCGGCAACACGGTTTGTCGGAAATCTGAATACGGGAGCGGCAATCCTTCCATCAGGGAGATGACCGGTCTGGATTTTTGGCCCTCGGCCATCGTCACGGGTGGGTATGATTTCGGGGAACAGAGACATAGACCGGCCGCTCGGCCGCGATGACCGGCCGAAAAAGCCAAAACGCAGTGGCATTTTCACCACCGAACGCATAGCGCTGAGCCTTGCCGCAATCGCCATTTTTGGTGTTTCTACTGCCGTGGCGCTGCGCGACCGTCCTTTTCGTTCACCGGCAGCAATCGCCATTACGGAGCCGGTGGAACAGACCGTCGCCGAAACAACCACGCCTGAACCGGTAGCGGATGTTCCGCAACAGGGCGCTCCCAATGCGTCAATTACCCGGCTCGGCCCCAGAGATCCCGCCGAGAATGGGGAGCCCGGAAACGGAGTCATTGTCATCCGCGACCCCTCGGCCATGGGACAGCATCCAAGACTTGCCCATCTTCCCGACCGCGCACTTATCGAAGAATCGGAAACGGGGCCCCTGCCCGTGCGCGATGCGGGAGGCCGCCGCCCCTTCGATGTTTATGCCCGGGCGTGGTCGGGCGCGCGCGGAGCCAGAATCGCCATCATTATCGGTGGCCTGGGACTTTCACAGACAACGACCCAGGAGGCGATTGAGGCGCTCCGTCCCGAGATCACCCTCGGATTCGCCCCGGCCGGCAACAGCCTGAGCCGCTGGATGCAGACAGCGCGCAAGGCAGGGCACGAGATCGTCCTGCAGGTGCCGATGGAACCCTTCGGTTATCCCTCGCCGAATCCCGGGCGCAACACGCTGACCGTCGACGCATCGCCATCGGAGAACCTTGCCCGCCTTCGCTGGGCTCTTTCAAGAATCACGAATTACACCGGCATAATGAACTACATGGGTGGCCGCTTCACCGCGGAACCGGAGCCGATGGATGAGATCATGGCCGAGCTTGGCAAACGCGGACTGATGTATATCGACGACGGCACATCCGCGCGCAGCGTCGCCGAAGATCTGGCGCTTCAGGAAGGAGTACCGTTTGCCGCATCGGATGTACTGATTGATCCCACAGGAAATAACCGCCGACCCGACCGTGGTGAAATTCTGAAAAAACTCGATGAGTTGGAACGCATTTCCCGCGCGCGCGGCTTTGCGATTGGAACCGGATCGGCTTTCGATGAAACCATCGACACAGTCGCCGAGTGGGCCGCTGAGGTAACCGCGCGCGGGATAGAACTCGTCCCCATCTCGGCGCTCGCCGCCGACCCCGAGCCCCGATAAGATTGGACAGTCTAGCAATGGCCAGGAACAACATGATTGCGAACGATCTGCCCTATCGCCCTTGCGTGGGCATCATGGTTCTGAATGATCGCGGCTTGGCCTGGGCCGGGCGGCGCATCGTGCAGCCCGACACGGACGAGCTCTCCGGCGCGACACAGCTTTGGCAAATGCCTCAGGGCGGTGTGGACAAGGGCGAAGATGCGCGCGAGGCGGCCTATCGTGAACTATACGAGGAAACAGGCATGAAGTCCGTTTCCTTTCTTGCCGAAACGCCCGACTGGATCACCTATGATCTACCCGAACACCTAATCGGCGTGGCGCTCAAGGGCAAGTATCGCGGCCAGAAGCAGAAATGGTTCGCCTTCCGCTTCGAGGGGCAGGAGTCCGAGATTGCCATCAACCCGCCGCCTGGTGGCCACGCGGCGGAGTTCGACATGTGGGAATGGAAGCCCATGGCAGAACTGCCAAAGCTGATCGTGCCTTTCAAACGCAAAGTCTATGACAGCGTGGTCGACGCCTTCCGTCATCTCGCGCCCTGAAGCTTCTGGCCAGAAGCCGTCCCTTCACCTCCCCTGAACCCGAATTGCTCAAACAAAAAAGCCGGGCGCTGAGCCCGGCTTTTTTTGAGCTATCGGCTGATCAGGCTGGAAGGATAGCTCCTTCCAGCGTTGTCAGCTGATGGAGGAATTCCTCGGCGCGCATACGCGTCTCGTGGTCCCTGGCATCCTCGATATCTTCGCGGGCGTCCTGGATGCGGCGCGCGAGATCCTCGCGATTGATGTCGTCGACATGCACAGCCGATTCAGCCAGCACGGTACAGCTGTCAGGAAGAATATCGGCGAAACCGCCAAACACGACATAGCGTTCCGTCTTGCCATCGGCGGAAACAGTGACCACGCCCGGCTTGATGCTGGTCATGGTCGGCGCATGGGTCGCCATAACGGTCAGTTCGCCCTCGGTGCCGGGAATGACAACCGATTCGACGTCCTGGGAAACCAGGAGCCGCTCGGGCGAGACCAGATCGAATTTGAAGGCTTCTGCCATCTTTCTCTAGCGAATAGTGAATAGCGAATAGCGAATGTACTTCGCCCGATCGCTTCCGCTCTCCCTATTCGCTACTCCCTATTCGCTATTCGCTTCGGATCAGGCTGCTTCCGCTGCCAGCTTCTGGGCTTTCTCGACGGCGTCCTCGATGGTACCGACCATGTAGAATGCCGCCTCCGGCAGGTGATCGTACTCACCGTTGCAGAGGCCCTTGAACGAGCGGATCGTGTCTTCGAGATCCACGAACAGACCCGGCGCGCCGGTGAAGACCTCGGCCACGTGGAAGGGCTGCGACAGGAAGCGCTCGATCTTGCGCGCGCGGGCAACCGTGAGCTTGTCCTCTTCGGAAAGCTCGTCCATGCCGAGAATGGCGATGATGTCCTGCAGCGACTTGTAGCGCTGGAGGATCTCCTGCACCTGACGTGCCACCTGGTAGTGCTCTTCACCGACGATCATCGGGTCAAGCATGCGCGAGGTGGAGTCGAGCGGATCCACGGCCGGGTAGATACCCTTTTCCGAAATGGCACGGTTCAACACGGTCGTTGCGTCCAGGTGGGCGAACGAGGTTGCCGGTGCCGGGTCGGTCAGGTCGTCGGCGGGCACGTAAATGGCCTGCACCGAGGTGATCGAGCCCTTGGTGGTGGTCGTGATGCGTTCCTGCAGGGCGCCCATGTCGGTCGCCAGCGTCGGCTGATAACCCACGGCCGAAGGAATGCGGCCGAGAAGCGCAGACACCTCGGAACCAGCCTGCGTGAAGCGGAAGATGTTGTCGACGAAGAACAGAACGTCCTGGCCCTGGTCGCGGAAGTGCTCGGCAACCGTCAGACCGGTCAGAGCAACACGGGCACGCGCACCGGGCGGCTCGTTCATCTGGCCGAACACGAGGGCGCATTTGGAGCCTTCGGTCGAACCGTTATTCTTGGCCGGGTCCTTGTTCACGCCGGATTCGATCATCTCGTGGTAGAGATCGTTGCCCTCACGGGTACGCTCACCCACGCCGGCGAACACGGAGTAACCGCCATGCGCCTTGGCGACGTTGTTGATCAGTTCCTGAATGAGAACCGTCTTGCCAACGCCGGCGCCACCGAACAGGCCGATCTTGCCGCCCTTGGCGTAAGGAGCGAGCAGGTCCACAACCTTGATGCCCGTGACCAGAATTTCGGCTTCGGTGGACTGGTCCACATAGTCGGGAGCGGGCTGGTGGATAGCGCGGGTGCCGTCGCCCTTGACCGGGCCGGCTTCGTCGATTGCCTCGCCAACCACATTCATGATGCGGCCGAGCGTGGCCTCGCCAACCGGCACGGCAATCGGATTGCCTGCGTCACGCACTTCCATGCCGCGAACGAGGCCCTCGGTGGAGTCCATGGCGATGCAGCGAACGGTGTTTTCGCCCAGATGCTGCGCCACCTCGAGCACGAGGCGGTTGCCCTGGTTTTCCGTCTCCAGCGCGTTCAGGATCGCCGGCAGATGATCCTCGAACTGCACGTCAACAACGGCGCCAATAACCTGACGGATCGTGCCGACTGCGCCGGATGCCTTCTTTGCGGTGCTGCGGGTGGAAGCCGCCTTGCGCGCCGGAGCCGCTTTTTTTGCGGCAGTCGCGGACGCCGTCTTCGGGGTCGCTGCTTTGGCCATGTTCGTTTAACCTCTTCGGTCCGTTAGAGCGCTTCCGCGCCCGAAATGATTTCGATCAGTTCCTTGGTGATCTGCGCCTGGCGCTGACGGTTGTAGGTGATCGACAGCTTGTCGATCATCTCGCCTGCGTTGCGCGTCGCGCTGTCCATGGCGGTCATCTTGGCGCCCATCTCACCGGCTGCGTTCTCGAGAAGCGCCCGGAAGATCTGCACCGAAATGTTGCGCGGGATCAGATCGGCAAGAATGGAAGGTGCATCCGGCTCGTATTCGTAAACCGCATCCGATCCTTCACCGGCCCCATCTGCTGGAACCGCGGCAGGAATGATCTGCAGCGCGGTCGGCACCTGCGACATCACCGACTGGAACTCGGAGTAGAACAGCGTGCAGATGTCGAACTCGCCCTTCTCAAACAGGCCGATCACCTGACGGGCGATCTCATGCGCGTTCTCGAAGCCGATCTTCTTCACCTCGCGCAGGTCCACGCGATCGATGATCAGGTCGCCATGGTCGCGACGCAGAATGTCGTAACCCTTCTTGCCAACGCAGAGCACCTTCACGGTCTTGCCGTCACGCAGAAGCGTACGGATATGCTCGCGTGCCTTCTTTGCGATCTGGCTGTTGAAGCCGCCGCAAAGACCGCGTTCCGCCGTGGCGACGACCAGCAGGTGCGTATCGTCCTTGCCCGTGCCGGCCATCAGCGGCGGCGCGTCGGTGCCCGAAACGGCGCCGGCGATGTTGGCGAGCACGGTTCCCATGCGTTCGGCATAGGGCCGCGCAGCCTCGGCCGCCTCCTGGGCGCGCTTCAGTTTCGCCGCGGCGACCATCTGCATCGCCTTGGTGATTTTCTGCGTCGCCTTGACCGAGGCGATCCGGTTGCGAAGTTCCTTAAGGGAAGCCATGCTCGCTCAGCCTCAGGCGAAGTTCTTGGCGAAAGCGTCGATCTGTGCCTTGAGCTTCTCACGCAGATCGTCGGAAAGCGCCTTTTCCTTGCGGATCGCTTCCAGCACGTCCTTGCCATCCGCACGCATATGCGAAAGCAGGCCCTGCTCGAAACGGGTGACATCGGCAAGCGGCAGCTTGTCGAGGTAGCCATTCACACCGGCGAAGATCACGGCAACCTGCTCTTCCGTCTTCAGCGGCGAGAACTGCGGCTGCTTCAGGAGTTCGGTCAGGCGTGCACCGCGGTTGAGCAGGCGCTGGGTCGAGGCGTCGAGGTCAGAACCGAACTGCGCGAACGCAGCCATTTCACGGTACTGGGCGAGCTCACCCTTAATGGAGCCGGCAACCTGCTTCATCGCCTTGATCTGGGCTGCGGAGCCAACGCGCGACACCGACAGACCGACGTTCACGGCCGGGCGGATACCCTGGAAGAACAGATTGGTCTCGAGGAAGATCTGACCGTCGGTGATCGAGATCACGT
The DNA here is from genome assembly GCF_045011005.1 of Nitratireductor sp. L15S-10. Classification (NCBI taxonomy): domain Bacteria; kingdom Pseudomonadati; phylum Pseudomonadota; class Alphaproteobacteria; order Hyphomicrobiales; family Phyllobacteriaceae; genus Nitratireductor; species Nitratireductor sp. L15S-10. The sequence goes on along the minus strand of NZ_CP120674.1, from coordinate 593,923 downwards.
TGGTCGGAATGTAGGCCGACACGTCGTTAGCCTGCGTCTCGATGACCGGCAGAGCGGTGAGCGAACCGGCGCCCTGCTCGTCGTTCATCTTCGCCGCGCGCTCGAGCAGGCGGGAGTGCAGGTAGAAGACGTCACCGGGGTAGGCTTCGCGGCCCGGCGGGCGACGCAGCAGGAGCGACATCTGACGGTAGGCGACGGCCTGCTTGGACAGATCGTCATAGGCGATCACGGCATGCTTGCCGTTGTCGCGGAAATATTCGCCCATGGCGCAGCCGGCAAACGGAGCCAGGAACTGCATCGGAGCGGCGTCGGAAGCGGTTGCGGCGACGATGATCGAGTATTCGAGAGCGCCGCGCTCTTCCAGAACCTTCACCAGCTGTGCAACCGTGGAGCGCTTCTGGCCAACGGCGACGTAGACGCAGTAGAGCTTCTGGCTCTCGTCGTCACCGTCGTTGAGCGGCTTCTGGTTGAGGAAGGTATCGAGAACGATGGCGGTCTTGCCGGTCTGGCGGTCGCCAATGATCAGCTCGCGCTGGCCGCGGCCGATCGGGATCAGGGCGTCAACGGACTTCAGACCGGTCGACATCGGCTCGTGAACCGACTTGCGGGGAATGATGCCCGGCGCCTTCACGTCAACGCGGGCGCGCTTCTTCGCCTTGATCGGGCCCTTGCCGTCGATCGGGTTGCCAAGCGCGTCAACAACGCGGCCAAGCAGCTCCGGACCGACCGGAACGTCCACGATGGCACCGGTGCGCTTCACCGTATCGCCTTCTTTAATGTCGCGGTCGCTACCGAAGATAACGACGCCGACATTGTCGACTTCCAGGTTGAGCGCCATGCCACGGATGCCGCCGGGGAACTCCACCATCTCACCGGCCTGGACATTGTCCAGACCATAGACGCGGGCAATGCCGTCGCCCACGGAGAGCACCTGGCCAACTTCTGAAACTTCGGCTTCCTTGCCGAAGTTCTTAATCTGATCCTTCAGAATTGCGGAAATTTCCGCCGCACGGATGTCCATCAGCCGACCTCTTTCAGTGCAAGCTTGAGCGAATTGAGTTTGGTTTTGAGCGATGTGTCGATCTGGCGCGAGCCCATCTTGACCACCAGCCCGCCGAGAATGGAGGGATCAACGGTTACGTTGATTGAAACGTCCTTGCCGGCCACTGCTTTCAGTGCGGCTTTCAGTTCCTTCTCCTGCGTCGCATTGAGCGCATGCGCTACAGTCACATCCGCCGTCGTCTCGCCGCGATCTTCAGCCGCAATCTGGCGGAACGCGCGAATGATCTGCGGAACGGCGAACAGACGCCTGTTCTTCGCAACGACGCGCAGGAAATTGCCGACCAGCCCGGTGATCTTGGCTTTGTCAAGAACGGCGCCGACAGCCTTCAACTGGTCGTCGGCAGAGAACACCGGACTGTTGACCAGGCGCTGCAGATCATCGCTGCCCTCGAGCAGTGTCTCGAAACGGTCGAGATCGGCCTCGACTGTGGAAATCGCCTTGGCTTCCTTCGCCAGTTCGAAAAGCGAACCAGCGTAGCGCCCTGCCATTCCGGAAATCATGGAGCCAGATTGTGCCACGGGATGGTCATCTCTCACGCCTAGAAGGCCAAAAGATTTTCTGCTGGAGCGCCAAGCTCGGGCTAAATCTCTGACCTGATTGAATTTTTCCCCTCGCAAAAAGACATGAAGCATGTCCTTCTGCTGAAAGCCGATTGCCGTCTAGCACAGGCTTCCGAGAGTCGCAACACGCATAGCCGCCGGCAAACCGGCTGCTTTGTCGCAGTTTCGACGCATTTTTGACCCGTCAGGCGACGAATCCCATCACGAAGGCCAGCGGCAACACCGCCAGAACGAGCGACAGGAGCAAAAACAGCCAGCTATAAAGCGCCTTCGCTCCATCCGAGAGCATCGAGATCACACAGCCGAAAACCGATACCGCCCAAGCTGCCCCCAGCGCCAGATAGATGAAGGGCTGCGCCAGCATCATCGCCGCCAGTCCGAAGCCGATATAAAACCCGCCAATGATGGCGCGCGGCACCACCAGCATTTCTGTGCGCTCGGCAGCCGGCTGCAGCCGGAAAAGTTTCAATGCCAGTCTGGGCATGAACATGACGAACAGCCCGATGAAGATCGTCACCGCCGCCGCCGACCATGCCAGCCATTCGCCCTGGGTTACCGGCCATGGAAAGGAGAACTGCATCTGAAACCCCCGTTTGCGGTTTGCGGCCCGAAAGGGCCTATTTCAAGCTTCGGCTCTCTTATCCTGTTTCAACCCCCAGACGGCATAGTGCACCAGCCACACTTCACAGAAAACTCTGCGGATCGATGTCCACCTGAACCCGCACCGAGCCGCGCGGCCTTGGCCCTGCCTTGATCATGTCGCGCAGGAAGCCCTGAATGTCCGAGCGGCGCGTACCGTGAACCAGCAGCCTGAACCGGTGTCGCCCGGCCACCAGCGCCAACGGCGCTTCGGCAGGGCCGAGCACATCCACTTCATCGGCGCGGGGTGCTGCTTGTCGCAGCCCCCGGGCATGGCTTTCGGCCTCCTGCCGCGTGGCCGCGCTCACGATGATCCCGGCAAGCCTGCCAAACGGCGGAAGCCCCGCCCGTTCCCGCTCGGCCATCTCGCGCTCGTAGAATGCCTCCGCATCGCCCGTCACGATCGCCCGCATCACGGGATGCTCAGGCTGATAGGTCTGCAGCAGGCCGAGGCTCTTGCGCCCCGTGCGGCCGGCGCGGCCCGTCACCTGCGCCAGAAGCTGAAAGGTGCGCTCCGCCGCGCGCGGATCGCCATTGGCCAGCCCCAGATCCGCGTCGATCACACCCACCAGCGTCATGCCGGGAAAATTGTGCCCCTTGGCCACAAGCTGGGTGCCAATGATGATGTCGGCTTCCCCTTTGGCGATGGCCTCCAGTTCCAGCCGCAGCCGCTTCACGCCCCCCATCATGTCGGACGAGAGCATGATGGTGCGCGCATCGGGAAAAAGCTGGTCTACCTCCTCGGTGATTCGCTCCACCCCCGGCCCACAGGCCACCAGATGATCGAGCGTGCCGCATTCCGGGCAGGCTTCCGGGCGCGGCTCGTTGTAGCCGCAATGATGGCACACAAGCTGCCGCCGAAAGCGATGTTCCACCAGCCAGCTCGAACAGTCGGGACATTGAAACCGATGCCCGCACACCCGGCACAAGGTCAGCGGCGCATAGCCACGACGGTTGAGAAACAAAAGCGTCTGCTCGCCCCGCGCCAGCGTCTTCTTCATCTCCTCGATCAGAACCGGCGAGAGAAACCCGCCACGCTCTGGCGCCGCCTTACGCATGTCGATGGTGGCGAGTTCCGGCAGAGCCGCATCGGCAAAGCGCGAGGACAGCACGATCCGCTCATAGCGGCCCTGATTGGCGTTGACCCGGCTTTCCAGCGATGGCGTTGCCGACGCAAGCACCACCGGAAAGCCGCCAATGTGCGCACGCACCACGCCCATGTCGCGCGCATTGTAGAAGACACGGTCTTCCTGCTTGTAGGCCGGGTCGTGTTCCTCATCGATCACGATCAGCCCAAGCTCGCGAAAGGGCAGGAACAGCGCCGAGCGCGCTCCCGCCACCACCCGCAATTGCCCCTCCGCCACCTGTCGCCAAACACGCTCGCGTTTCTTCGGCGCAAGGTCGGAGTGCCATTCGGCGGGCTTCGCACCAAACCGGTCGTGAAAGCGTTCCAGAAACGCCTGTGTCAGCGCAATTTCGGGAATCAGGATCAAAACCTGCTTGCCCCGCTCCAGCGCCGCAGCCACCGCCTCGAAATAGACCTCCGTCTTGCCCGAACCCGTCACGCCGTCGATCAGCGTCACGCTGAAGGCATCGGTGCCGGCTTTTTCCCGCAGGCGTTCGGCCGCCTCGGCCTGCCCATCGGTCAGCGTCGCGCGTCCGAATGTCGGATCGGGCAGAGCCACCACCGGGCGCGGCGGGATTGAGACCGTCTCGAACACACCCTGCGAACGCAGTCCTTCGATCACGCTGGCGGAAACGCCCGCCGCATGGGCGAGCCCCGCCTTGGTCCATGCCTGGCCGTCGGCGGCCATCTCCAGCACGCGTTCTCGGGCTGCCGTCAGCCGGTCGGGGCCCATCCCGTCGACAAGCCGCAGCCCCTCGGTCGGCGGTTCAGGATCGAACGCCGCCGGCGCACGCAACAGCATCCGCGCCACCATGCCGGGCGGCGAGAGCGTGTAATTGGCGACCCAGTCGACGAACCGGCGCATCTCTTCGGGGATCGGCGGACAGTCGAAGACCCCGGCAATGGCCCGAAGCTTTTTCGCCGCCACCGCCTCGCCCGGCCCGTCCCAGACAATCCCCGCCACCTCACGCGGCCCCAGCGGCACACGCACGATGGAGCCCGGCTCCACGCGCATGCCATCCGGCACCGCATAGGAGTAGGGCCGCTCGGCCGGCATCGGCACCATGACCGGAACAACGGAGCTCATTGGCGAATCTTTTGTCATCGGGCGTGACCTTGCCCTGTTCTTGCATTAGAGCAAAGACCGAACATATGGAGGATGGAAATGCATCCTCTCAATCCCCGCCTTCGGACTGCCTAAGGAGTTTGCCATGAAGTTCTTCGTCGACACCGCCGACGTCAATGAAATCCGCGAATTGAGCGACACCGGTCTGCTCGATGGCGTCACCACGAACCCGTCGCTGATCATGAAGTCGGGCCGCGACATCATGGAAGTGACGAAGGAAATCTGTCACATCGTCGATGGCCCGGTCTCCGCCGAAGTCACCGCAACCGACTTCGAAGGCATGATGAAAGAGGCAGAGGTTCTCTCGAAGATCGCCGACAACATCTGCATCAAGGTGCCGCTCACCATGGATGGTCTCAAGGCCTGCAAGGCGATCACCTCTTCGGGCCGCCTCGTCAATGTCACGCTCTGCTTCTCGGCCAATCAGGCGCTGCTTGCCGCCAAGGCTGGTGCCACCTTCATCTCGCCCTTCATCGGCCGTCTCGACGACATGGGCATCGATGGCATGGACCTGATCGCCGAGATCCGCACGATCTACGACAATTACGATTTCAGCACCGAAATCCTCGCTGCCTCGATCCGCACCGTAAACCATGTGAAGCAGGCCGCCCTGATCGGCTCCGACGTGGCAACCGTGCCGCCGTCCGTTTTGAAGGCGTTGGTCAAACACCCGCTCACCGACAAGGGCCTGGAAGCCTTCCTCGCCGACTGGGCCAAGACCGGCCAGAAGATCGGCTGAGGCTTCTGACGCTGAAAACATCGGTGCAGGAAAATCACCGGCATCGAAGCCCCTTCTCCCCGCCCGCGGGGAGAAGGTGAGGATGAGGGGCCGGCGCCAGCAACAACAGCATGCGCGCCCTTCTTCTCCGAAAACGAATTTCTACCGACGCACGCCAATCGGCACGCTCGCCGCAAATCCTAGAAGGTCGCGTCCGGGTCTTCGCGCAGCCGGTGCACGGTGTGTTCCTGAAGGCGCGCGGCCACATCCGCCGGTTCTCCCTCACCCAGCGCGTCCGGCATGATCGGTTTGCCGATCACCATGCTGATCGCGCGGCCCTTCTTGTTCAGAAGCTCATGGAACAACGTCATGTCGCGCAGCTCGTTCGAGTAGCGCGAGAGCAGATAGAACAGTCCCGAATTGCGCGCCGTCATGTTCATCGGCACGACTGGCACCTGATAACGCCGCGCCAGTGCGACCACGGAAGGCTGCCAGGGCCTCTCGGTCAGCTTGTCCTTGTTCCAATAGGCTATGCGCCCCGAGGGAAAAAGCACGATGGCCTTGCCGGCGTTGAACGCCTTGGCGGTCATTTCCAGCGTGTCGCGGCTCTTGGCATGGGATTTCTCTCCAGCGCGCCATTCCACCGGAATGATCAAATCGCGGAAGCGCGGATTGACACGCAGGGCATCCCGGTTGGCAAAAAACGCCATATCCGGGCGAGGCGCTTTCAGCATGTCGTAGACGGCTATCCCGTCCGCAATGCCCGTCGGGTGATTCGGTGCGAGGATAAAACCTCCCGAAGCTGGTATGTTCTCCAGCCCGCTCGCGGAGATTTCCAGCGAAAGGAGCCGGCTGATGTATGCGAATGCATCCCAGCCCGATAATTCAGCGACCTCGTCGGCCATGACCACGGCCTGCCGATAGTGCAGGAAGCGGTAGAGAAAAGGTTGGGCCAGCGGCCAGAGCACGTTTTGCGAGAGATGCGTGGTCCGCTCGGCAATGAGCTGATCCACTACATGAGGCGTTTCGGGCGCATAGACGTCACGACCGAGAACGCGACTGCCGAGAACCGCAGCGACCGAGGTCAGCGTCGTATGCAAAGCCATGGACGAAGTGCTCCCTGAAGCATTTCGGTTCTGGTCATGACCGTCATCCCGCTCCTTCGTCTTGCCGGAAGAAGAACTTCCACGAAAATTGGGCAACATTCAGAGATCACGCCTCACAGGCTGTTTCACCGAATACTGTGACGACGCAATGACACGAATGCAATATTGCAATGCCAATTTGCAACGAAACCGCGCATTCAAAAAACCACGGTTACAAACCGTTGCCAGATCGTGCCAGATCCTGCCCCAGCGCAAGACGCAACTGCTCGGCAAGCTCGCGCGCAGCGCGATTCTCCGCATCGCGCTCGGCGCGCAGGGCAGCAAACTCCTGCCGGGGAACATCATACGCAGAGGAAATCTGACGGCGTCCCTTGGCAACCACCTGGCCGGTGCCGCTTTCGGTCAGGGTGTAACCTGCGGTCATGGTGAGAAGGCTGGAGGTCGGCTCATTGTCTGTACGCACCTGAACACGCGCCGCCGCGGAACTGGATCGCGTCACGGCAAGCTCAAGAGCGTAGCGTGCGTTCGATGGTTGTCCGGCACCACCATTGAGCAGGAAAATCAGATGATTGCGAACTTCCTGCCCATAACGCGTATCAACGGGCGCGATAGCGATGGATGACAGGGCAGGCGAAGATGCAAAGCTGCCTTGCGTTGCATCCGGCGTCGCCATCAGGGGGCGCACCGTGCAACCGGACGCCACGGCCAGTGAAAGTGCCAGACCGGCCAGCATCGAAACGCGAAACGTCGGGTTCAAGCTTTCCCCCTGTTTTCCAAACAGCATCAGTCGACGCCCCACCCTATCATGCAACGATGTTAACAATGCGCTGCGGGACGACGATCACCTTGCGCGGCTGCGCGCCGTTCAGCGCCTTCTGGACGAAGTCCAGCTGGAGCACCGCATCTTCGACGGCAGATTGATCTGCGTCGCGCGCAATTGTCAAATCACCACGTTTCTTGCCGTTGATCTGCACCGGCAGGACAATCTCGTTATCCACGACAAGCGCCGGATCGAATTCCGGCCAGGCACTTGCCGCGACCAGTCCTTCACCGCCGATTGTTGCCCAGCATTCCTCGGCCAGATGCGGCATGAAAGGAGCGAGCAGGTGAATGAGGATCTCAACGGCCTCACGCGCGGCATTTTTCGACGCATCATCAGCGTTCGCCAGCGCGGACAGCGGCTCCTGCAGATCGTTGACGAGCTGGTGAATGCGCGCGATGGCACGGTTGAACGCCAGTTTTTCAATGTCCTCGCCCACGGCCTTCAAGGCCTTGTGCGCCGCCTTCGACGTTGCAACGGCGGAGCCCTCATGAGCTGCCTTCGGCGCCACACCGCGGACATGCTCGGCAGCCTCCGAAACAAGCCGCCACACGCGCTGCACGAACCGATGCGCACCGGTCGCGCCATCGTCCGTCCATTCCACGTCGCGCTCCGGCGGGGAATCGGACAGCATGAACCAGCGCGCGGTATCCGCGCCGAAGGACTCGATAATGTCCTCCGGACTCACCGTGTTCTTCTTGGATTTCGACATCTTTTCGAGCGAGCCGATCGATGCAGGCTCACCCGTGGCGATCTCCACCGCCTTGCGGCCATCGCCCGAGCCTGTGATTTCCACCTCGTTCGGAGCCAGCCAGCGGCCATCGGCGGAACGATAGGTCTCGTGGACCACCATGCCCTGCGTGAACAGGCCCTTGAAGGGCTCGGCCACATCCAGATGCCCCGTCGCGCTCATGGCGCGGGCAAAGAAGCGCGAATAGAGCAGATGCAGGATCGCATGCTCGATGCCGCCGATATACTGGTCGACCGGCAGCCACTCATTGGCGGCCTTCGGGTTGGTCGGGTCGTTCTCCCACGGTGCGGTAAAGCGGGCGAAGTACCAGGAGGAATCGACAAACGTGTCCATCGTGTCCGTCTCGCGCCGCGCATCCGCACCGCATTTCGGGCACTTCACATGTTTCCAGGTCGGGTGACGGTCGAGCGGATTGCCAGGACGGTCGAACTCGATGTCGTCGGGCAGCTCGACCGGCATGTCAGCCTTCGGCACTGGCACGACACCGCAATCGTCGCAGTGGATCATCGGGATCGGGCAGCCCCAGTAGCGCTGGCGGGAAACGCCCCAGTCGCGCAGGCGGAAATTCACCTTGCGCTCGCCCACCGGGCGGCCATTGATCGTCTCGGCGGAGAGGCGCTTTGCCACTTCCTCGAACGCCGCCTTCGGCTTCATGCCGTCGAGGAAGCGCGAATTGATCATCACGCCATCATCGGTGAAGGCTTCCTCGGTGATCTGGAAGGTCGCGGCATCCGCGCCCTCCGGCATCACCACCGGCGTCACCGGAAGACCGTATTTGTTGGCGAAATCCAGGTCGCGCTGATCGCCCGAGGGGCAGCCGAAGATCGCGCCCGTGCCATATTCCATCAGCACGAAATTGGCGACATAAACCGGCAGCGTCCATTCCGGATCGAAAGGATGGCGCACGCGCGCGCCCGTGTCGAAGCCCTTCTTCTCAGCCGTCTCCAGCGCCGCAGCCGAGGTGCCCATGCGGCGGCACTCTTCGCAGAATGCCGCAAGCTCGGCATTGTCGGTGGCCAGTGTCTTCGCCAGCGGATGGTCGGCGGCAATCGCCATGAAGGAAGCGCCAAACAGCGTGTCGGGCCGGGTCGTATAGACCTCCAGCTCGTTCACGCCCTCGGGCGCCGTCTCTTCTGCCAGAGCCCAGCGGATCAACATGCCTTCCGACCGGCCGATCCAGTTGCGCTGCATCAGGCGCACCTTTTCAGGCCACTGGTCGAGATCGTCGATGGCATCGACCAGGTCCTGCGCGTAATCGGTGATCTTGAAGAACCACTGCGCCAGCTCGCGCTGCTCGACTTCCGCACCAGAGCGCCAGCCGCGGCCGTCGATCACCTGCTCATTGGCAAGCACGGTCTGATCCACCGGGTCCCAGTTGACCTTGGAGGTCTTGCGCGTCACCAGCCCCTTTTCGAAGAAGTCGACAAACAGCATCTGCTGCCGGTGGTAATAGTCCACGTCGCAGGTGGCGAACTCACGACTCCAGTCGAGCGACAGACCGAAGGTCTTAAGCTGATCCCGCATCACCGCGATGTTCTGATAGGTCCACTCCTTGGGGTGCACCTTGTTCTGCATCGCCGCGTTTTCGGCCGGCATGCCGAACGCGTCCCATCCCATCGGGTGCAGCACATTGTAGCCCCTGGCGCGCTTGTAGCGCGCGACCACGTCACCCATCGTGTAATTGCGCGTGTGGCCGATGTGAATGCGCCCGGACGGATAGGGGAACATCTCGAGCACGTAGTATTTTGGCCGCCCGTCATCATTGCTGGCCTCGAACAGCTTTGCCTCGTCCCAGGCCTTCTGCCAGCGGGGTTCTGCGACACGGGGATTGTAACGTTCGGTTGCCATGGCCGGATTTTCACAAGATAAGAAGCGGAAATGATGTTGGCGGACCTTCACCATGGTTTCGCCGAAGCGTCAACTCCAAGAGGCCTTTTTGGAAGAGGGATCAGCGAACCGATGAGCCACGCCGTCGAGAATCTGCAGGATGTCAAAGCGAAGATAGCAGAGGCGGAGAAAGCTGCCGGACGCTCAGGCGAACCGGTCACACTGGTCGCCGTTTCCAAGACGTTCGAAGCAGATCAGATCCGCCCGGTCATCGAGGCAGGGCAGCGTGTGTTCGGCGAGAACAGGGTTCAGGAGGCCCAGGGCAAATGGCCCGCGCTGAAGGAAGCGCATCCCGACATCGAGCTGCGCCTGATCGGCCCGCTGCAGTCCAACAAGGCCGCCGATGCCGTCGCCCTTTTCGACGTGATCGAGAGCGTCGACCGGGAAAAAATTGCCCGTGCGCTCTCAAACGAGATGCAGAAACAGGACCGTCACCCGCGTCTTTATGTCCAGGTCAATACCGGCCTCGAAGAACAGAAAGCCGGCATCGACCCGCGCCAGGCCGTGACTTTCGTCAAACATTGCCGCGAGGAATACGGCCTCGCCATCGAAGGGCTGATGTGCATCCCCCCGCTTGATGAAAACCCCGGCCCGCATTTCGCCCTTCTGAAAAAGCTCGCCGCCGAGGCCGGCGTCGAGAAATGCTCCATGGGCATGTCCGGTGACTACGAAAAGGCCATCGCCTTTGGTGCCACCAGTGTTCGCGTCGGATCAGCGATCTTCGGCGCACGCTGAGATTTCATGCATCTGCTGCCGAACGTCCCGTCCCACGCACGACAATCACGAGAAAAAGCAGCGCGGCAATCAGAATAAGCACCGATCCCACTTTCGCCAGTCCCTCGCCTGTTCCCGAAATCGCGAAAATGATGCCCGGAACAATAACGATCACCCCGAGCTGGGCGAGCAGCACCTGCAGCTTGGCGAGCCGGCTTGCCGCCGCCTCCGGCACCAGCGTGTAGAACGCCCCATAAAGCGCGATGGTCACCCAGCCCAGAAGGTTCAGATGCCCGTGCGCCGGCGAGAAGGTGTGATCACCCGAAGCCGACATGTATATACCGAAAACCATCCCGAGCACCGCATAAAGCGGAGCCGTAACCCAGCAAACTCTCGCAAGCCCGTTCATTGTTGCCCCTTACACAATGCGACGCGGCCACCGGAGCAATAGCGTACCGGTTCCTCGTCTCCTCATTCCCAGAACGGCAGTCTACACCTGAGATTGAAGGGTAGGAATATAGGCACAATGGCTGGTCGCTGCTGGCGGAGCCCGCCACCCAATCGGAAAACGTGGCAACCGGACACGGAGCGAGGAGGAAGCTCCATGCCCGGCTGCGCCTGACCCCAACAGGCATCGCCTCAACAGGCATCAATGCAGAACGAGTTCTCCGGCGACGCTACGCCACTCGTTGGGAGAGATCAGCTTTCGGTGTGTGTAGGTCACCGAATGGAGCGGGCCGTCCAGCGTCTCGTTCCAGAAATCGATGAACCGGTAAAGTGCCGGAAAATCCGGTGCGGTGTCGTAATGCTGCCATAGAAAACTCTGCAAGATCGTCGGGTGATCAGGCAGGTGATAGAGAAATTCTGCCGTCGTCAGCCCATAGCCCCGGAGCATCAGCTCCATTTCGCCCGTCTGCTGCATGTGCTTCCTTTCCGAATCGGTTCCGGACTGAAAAATTGTGCGGTGAAAGTGCGCCGCCGTCCAGTGAGATGCTGTCACGAGCACGTAAATTTATCGTGTAAATACATATTGTTAGCAGCCGTCACTCAAGGATGCTAACGCTCCTGGTCCATGCGATTTCGCTCGTTTCAGCCGCTGCCACCAAATGTCTAATGTTGTAGCAGAAGGCAGAATGGTAATAATGCGCGCGAGCTAGCGACCGCTGCGTTGCACGACGCAGATTACGTCCCGGCAAGCGCATATCCGGAGGAGGAAAAATGTCCGAAGTGCATGTTCACCGCGTCAAATCCGCGTGGAAGAAAAACGCGCTCATCGACAATGAGACGTATCTCAAATGGTACAAGGACAGCGTCAGGGATCCGGAGAAGTTCTGGAAAAAGCACGGCAAGCGCATCGACTGGTTCAAGCCCTATACCAAGGTGAAAAACACCTCTTTCAAGGGCAAGGTTTCCATCAAGTGGTTCGAGGATGGCGTCACCAATGTCGCCTACAACTGCATCGATCGCCATCTGAAGAAGCGCGGCAACCAGACCGCCATCATCTGGGAAGGCGACAATCCATACGACGACAGGAAGATCACCTATAACGAGCTTTACGAGCATGTCTGCCGGCTTGCCAATGTGTTGAAGGCGCGCGGCGTCAAGAAGGGCGACCGCGTCACCATCTACATGCCGATGATCCCGGAAGCCACCTATGCGATGCTCGCCTGCGCGCGCATCGGCGCGGTCCACTCGGTCGTGTTCGGCGGGTTCTCGCCCGATTCGCTTGCCGGCCGCATCGAGGACTGCCAGTCCGATTTCGTCATCACCGCGGACGAAGGCGTGCGCGGCGGCAAGAAGATCCCGCTCAAGGAAAACACCGACAGGGCCGTGGCCCTTGCCGAAAAGGCAGGCGCGAAAGTGCGCCATGTTCTGGTCGTCCAGCGGACTGCCGGCAAGATCAATTGGTCCGAGGGCCGCGATCTCTGGTATCACGAGGAAACTGCCAGGGCGAAGCCCGAGTGCAAGCCGGAAAAGATGAAGGCGGAGGATCCGCTCTTCATCCTCTACACCTCCGGCTCCACCGGCAAGCCCAAGGGTGTGCTGCACACGACAGGCGGCTATCTCGTCTACGCCTCGATGACGCATGAATATGTCTTCGACTATCATGAAGGCGACATCTACTGGTGCACCGCCGATGTGGGCTGGGTCACCGGCCACAGCTACATCGTCTACGGCCCGCTCGCCAATGGCGCCATCACCCTCATGTTCGAGGGCGTTCCGAACTATCCGGACGCCTCCCGCTTCTGGCAGGTGGTCGACAAGCACAATGTCAACATTTTCTACACCGCTCCCACCGCGATCCGCGCCCTGATGGGTGCCGGCGACGAATTCGTCACCCGCGCCTCGCGTAAATCCTTACGCATTCTGGGTTCCGTCGGCGAGCCGATTAATCCGGAAGCCTGGGAGTGGTATTACAACGTCGTCGGCGACGGGAAGTCCCCCATCGTCGATACCTGGTGGCAGACGGAAACGGGCGGCATCCTCATCACACCGCTGCCCGGTGCCACGGATCTCAAGGCGGGCTCCGCCACGCGCCCGTTCTTCGGCGTCCAGCCGCAGCTCGTGGATGGCGAGGGGCAGGTGCTGGAAGGCGCCACAAGCGGCAATCTCTGCATCACGGATTCCTGGCCGGGCCAGATGCGCTCCGTCTACGGCGATCACGAGCGCTTTATCCAGACCTATTTCTCCACCTACAAAGGCAAATATTTCACCGGCGATGGCTGCCGCCGCGACGAGGATGGCTATTACTGGATCACCGGGCGCGTCGATGACGTCATCAACGTGTCAGGCCACCGCATGGGCACGGCCGAGGTGGAATCCGCGCTTGTCAGCCATGACAAGGTCTCGGAAGCCGCCGTTGTCGGCTATCCGCACGATGTGAAGGGCCAGGGCATCTACTGCTATGTGACGCTCATGGCCGGCGAGGAAGGCTCCGAGGAGTTGAAGAAAGAGCTTGTCGCCCATGTGCGCAGCGAGATCGGTCCGATCGCTTCACCGGACAAGATCCAGTTCGCGCCCGGCCTGCCGAAGACGCGCTCGGGCAAGATCATGCGGCGCATCCTGCGCAAGATCGCCGAAGACGATTACGGCGCGCTTGGCGATACATCGACCCTCGCCGATCCGGCCGTGGTCGACGATCTGGTTGAGAACCGCCAGAACAAGAAGGGCTGACATTCCTGAACGCCGCGCAGCTCGCGCGGCGTTTCTATGCACCCCTTGCAGAACCGGACGAACGCCTCCACATTGGGTGTGTCGTCAACAAACCGAAAGGAGGTGATCCAATGTCGAGTGATTTCCGTTCAAGCGTGGTCTCGATGGATTGCCTTCGCGGGGAGCAGTCTTCCCGCTGAAGCGCATGAAACGCGGATGGACTGCAATCGCAGACCAGCCATGACCGCGTGAGAATTCGAAAACACGGGGCCGTTCCTTCGGGAACGGCCTTTTGTTTTTAGAATGGGTTTCGTGTTTGATCAGAAGGCGCTGACTTCGAAGCCCCTTCTCCCCGTGCACTGAGAGAAGGTGAGGATGAGGGGCCAGCACCAACACCTTAAAAAAATCACGCCACCATCAACACACGAACGAAACCCGCCGCCCGCCGCCATAGGCCGCCACAAGCCGGGCATCCAGCAGACGCGATGCAACATCTCCGCCCGGTTCCGTCACCACATCGGCAAGCACGCGCCCGTAATACTTGCCGCCGCTAATGTCGCTTATCCAGACAGTCCCTTCGGCGAGCAAGCGCTCGAGCGCTACGCGTGCCTCGCGCGCCGCAGCCTTCTCGACAGCGCAGCGGCTTCGCATTTCGGGTGCATCGACGCCGCGAATGCGCACGCTCACCGTGATGCGCTGGCCGGGCCAGACATGCGCCTCGGCAACAAATGTATCTCCGTCGATCACGCGAACGACACGCGCCTCCACCGGTCCGGAGATCGTCTCCCTGCGGGCTGCGTGGGAGGTGGGTTGCCAGACCAGCAGACAGGCAATTGCCAGCGCAGATATGAATATGGGACAAGAGAAACGCATTAGAGGAATATATTCCTCTAATGCGTTTCGCGCAACCCGCTATCAGAAGTCGGTAGCGATGCCCTTCACTTCCCAGTCGCCATAGCGGGCGGGATCCTGTCCGCCGCGGCCGCCAAGCTCCTTCGGGGCCTTCGCGGCCTCTGCCGCATAGGCCCTGCGCCTTTCCTCAGCTTCCGCCAGCGCGCGCCTTGCCGCAGGCGTCAGCGCCTTCTTCGGCTGCTCTTCCTGTCTGTCCGTCTCTTCCTTCACGGCGAATTCCTCTCGAAAACGGTGAAATATTGAATACACGAAGCGCGTTCCCCATCATATAAGCGATTGGTCGCGCCATGGAAAACGCCGGCGCAGCCTTGTTTCTGGAGCTTGAGACAACGATGAACATGATACGCACCGCGATGCTCTTGGCCCTCATGACGGCACTCTTCATGGGCGTGGGCTATCTGATCGGGGGTACAGGCGGCATGATGATCGCCTTCCTGATTGCAGCGGCCATGAATCTGTTCAGCTACTGGAATGCCGACAAGATGGTGCTCAGGATGCACAACGCCGTCGAGGTCGATGAGCGCAACGCGCCGGAATATTTCGGCATCGTGCGCGATCTGGCCGCGCGCGCCGGCCTTCCCATGCCGCGCGTCTACCTGATCCAGAACGACCAGCCCAACGCGTTTGCCACCGGCCGCAACCCGCAGAACGCCGCCGTGGCCGCGACCACCGGCCTTCTCGATCGCCTGAGCTATGAAGAGGTGGCCGGCGTCATGGCGCACGAGCTTGCCCATGTCCAGAACCGCGACACGCTCACCATGACCATCACCGCGACCCTTGCCGGCGCGATCTCCATGCTCGGCAATTTCGCGTTCTTTTTCGGCGGCAACCGCGACAACAACAACCCGCTCGGTTTCGTCGGGATCCTCGTGGCGATGATCGTCGCCCCGCTCGCCGCCATGCTGGTACAGATGGCCATCAGCCGTACCCGCGAATATTCCGCCGACCGGCGCGGCGCAGAAATCTGCGGCAACCCGCTGTGGCTCGCTTCCGCGCTCGACAAGATCGCCCGGCGCGCCAGGCAGGTGGTCAATCAGGATGCCGAGCGCAATCCCGCCACGGCGCACATGTTCATCATCAATCCGCTCTCGGGCGAGCGCATGGACAATCTGTTTTCCACCCACCCGGACACGGACAACCGCATCGCCGCGCTTCAGGCAATGGCGGGCGAAATGCGCGCGACGCCTGAGCCGCAACGCCGTGAGGAAAACCACGGTCCATGGGGCGCCCGGACCGAAGCACCCGAACCCCGGCCCCAACCCCAGCCCAAATCCGAGCCCAAATCCGAGCCCCGCTGGGGCCGTGACGCCAAGGGGCGCAAAGGCCCCTGGTCGTGAGCCGCCCCACTGCGCGCCGCGCCACCGGCAAAAACCGCCCCAGCCCCGAGACCTTCGACAAGCCCGGCCTTGAGACCCGCCGCGTGGCCACGAAACTGCTCGCCGCCGTGGTGGATGCCCACGCCTCGCTCGACGGTCTCACCGATCCCGCCCACGGCCAGCCCAATTTCCGCGCGCTCGATGCGCGGGACCGCTCGCTTGTCCGCGCCATCCTGATGAGCGCGCTCCGCCACCGCAGCACGATCGAGGCACTGCTTTCCCGCCGTCTGGAGCGCCCGTTGCCCGCCAACGCCCGCGCCCTCTCGCACGCGCTGCATGTGGCGGCGGCGCAGATCCTTTTCCTCGACGTGCCCGAAAGCGCCGCCGTAGACCTCGCTGTCACCCAGGCAAAAAGCGACCCGCGTCTCGCCCGCTTTTCGGGTCTGGTCAACGGCGTTCTGCGCAATCTGATCCGTGTGAAGGCACGCGCGCTTCCCGCCGCCCTTGCCCAGACGCGCGAAGCGCCTGACTGGTTCGCCGAGCGGCTGGAAGCGGCCTATGGCGCGGAAAAGACCGCCGCCATCCTCGCCATGCACCGCCTGGAACCACCGGTGGACTTCACCGTCAGGCAAGACCCGCAACGCTGGGCCGAAGCCCTGGGCGGCATCGTCCTGCCCACCGGAACCGTACGCATCGCGAAGCTTGAGGCTGGCGTCGACACACTTCCGGGCTTCGAGGAAGGCGCATGGTGGGTGCAGGATGCCGCCGCCAGCCTGCCTGCAAAACTGCTCGGCGACATCGCCGGCGCGCGTGTGGCAGACCTCTGCGCCGCGCCCGGCGGCAAGACGGCGCAGCTCATTCACGCGGGCGCAGATGTCACCGCAGTCGACCTTTCGAAAAGCCGGCTCAAACGCCTTGCCGAAAACCTCAAACGCCTTCGCCTCGAAGCGCAGATCGTCGAATCCGACATCCGCAAATACAAGCCCGAAACCCCGTTCGACGCCGTCCTCATCGATGCCCCCTGCTCCTCCACCGGCACGGTGAGGCGGCACCCCGATGTTCCATGGTCCAAGACACCGGAAGACATCGAGAAACTGGCCGCCCTCCAGCGCGCGCTTCTAGACCATGCAGTGACGCTGGTCAGACCTGGTGGCCGGATCGTCTTCTCCAACTGCTCGCTCGACCCTATCGAAGGCGAGGCGATGCTCAACGCGTTCCTGACCGAAACATCAAAGGTCTCGCTCGAGCCCATAAATCCGGACGAGTTGCCGGGCATCAGCACCTTCGTCACACCGCAAGGTTTCCTGCGAACCACCCCTGCCGATGGTTTCGGCGAAACGCCTCTCGCCCAGGGTCTCGACGGCTTCTTCGCTGCCCGTCTGATACGCGAACCCTGAGCTGGTCCTGCCATCTGTGCGCACTGATATATTTCAACTTCGCACAAATCCTTGAATCAACTAGACTCTCAGCTGATTTGGGGTCACGGAAAGAAAAGTCGGTCGGTGGATCAAGCACGGGGACACTCACCACACGAGCTGTGGGGCCTTGTTGCGCGGCAGGCATGGGCGCGCCTGCGGCGGCGTCTGCGCGCGGGCCCGTCCTATCGCTGGCGCTATTCCGGCCGCACGCCTGAACGCGTGCTGATAGCGCCGCCGGACCTGCGCATCGCGGATCCCCAGGTTGCACGAGATATCTATCACGGCCAGTTTCTCCTCGCCGGCCAGCTTGTTGAGACACGCGGCCAGTCTCCGTTCCGCGTGCCGGTCACTGACCCCGCCTGGCAGGAAGCGCTGCACAGTTTCCGCTGGTTGCGCCACATGCGCGCCGCCCAGAGTGATCTGGCCTCGGCCAATGCCCGCGCTCTGGTGGAGGAGTGGATTTCACTCCACGGCAAGCGCATCTCCGGGCCGCCATGGGAGCCCGGCACCACATCCCGGCGCGTCATCGCATGGCTTCAGCATTCTTCCGTCGTGTTGCAGGGCGCCGAGCTTCCGTTTTACCGCCAGTTCCTGAAAATGCTCGCCGTGCAGATGCGCTATCTGCGCACGAACGCCCGTGAGATACCTGATGGAGAAGATCGCCTGCGCGCGCGCATAGCGCTGGCATTCTGCGCCCTTTCGCTTCCCGCACCCGCCACCGCGGTCAAGGCCGCCAGCCGCAATCTCGCACAGGAGCTTGAGCGACAGATCCTTGCCGATGGGGGCCATGTCTCGCGCAATCCGCGCGCAATCATGGAACTCCTCACCGACCTTCTGCCACTCCGGCAGACCTATACGAACCAGGCCGAGCAGCCCCCGCAGGCGCTCATCGACGCCGTCGAGCGCATGCTTCCGGCTTTGCGCTTCTTCCGCCATCGCGATGGTTCCATCGCCCGTTTCAACGGCATGGGCATCACCCAGCACGACAGTGTCGCCGCCATCCTGCGCTACGATGATACCGGGGGCGCACCCCTCCTGCACGCACCGCATTCAGGCTATGAGCGCCTGGCGCTGGGTGCCACCACCATCATTGCCGATACGGCGGCACCACCACCGGCCGACCTTTCCCACTTCGCCCATGCGGGCTGCCTGTCTTTCGAGATGTCATCCGGTCGGCACCAGTTCGTGGTCAACAGCGGCATCGACAATTACGGTGACGACAGCTATCGCCCGCTGGCGCGCACCACGGCGGCGCATTCCACCATCACAATCAACGACACGTCACAGGCACGCTTCAGCCTTTCACCGAAATGGAGCGATCTGATCGGCACTCCGCTGATCGGCGGACCACGCAGGGTCGAGTGCCGGCGCGACGACGGGGCCGGTATCCAGCGCTTCACTGCCAGTCACAATGGCTATGTCTCACGCTTCGGGCTCATCCACGAACGCGCCCTCTCCTTGTCGGAGGAAGGGGCCCTGCTCGAAGGCGTGGATCGCGTGGTCAGGCCCGATGGTTCTGCTTCGACGGCAATCGGCAACGATGCGCTCGCTGTGCGTTTTCATATCCACCCCGACATTGACGTTTTCCGGGATCCGGAGGGACGCCACATTCTCGCAGGTGAAGCTACCGACACCTGGCTCTTCACCGTTGAAGGCATTGTTCCGGTGGTGGAGGAATCGATCTTCTTCGCCGGTCTTGGCGGCCCCCGCAGGAGCCGCCAGATCGTTCTTTACACCACCGCTTCAGAGCATCCGGAAATTCGCTGGCAGTTCCGCAGGACACACGCAATCAACGGCAACGGTTAGACCAGCGCCAGTCTGATCCGGCTCCCGTTTCAAAGCCCGGCAAACGCCGCGATCTCCTCGACAATCGCCTCGTGAACCGCCGCCCGATCGGTCCCTTCAGGATCGTCGCACACCGGGTCGTCCTTTTCTGCAGCGAGCATAGCCGCGCCTTCCGGCTTGCACTCCGCGAGGAATGTGAAGTGATGGGCGGGCGCAATCGTCTTCAGCAGCGCCGAGGGCAATCTTGCGGCCAGATTGCTCCCGTCCGGCCCCACATCTGCCGCCTTGAAAAGATTCGCTTCACCGAGATTGATGAGCAGCACCGGCGTCTTCGTTCTGCCGATGCTCTCGGGCGTTGCGGCATACGTCATGCCCGGATCGATGGCGATGGCCCGCGTGATGCGATCATCGCGCATCTCGACACCGAATCCTTCAGGCAAGGCCGTGAGGTCGACGCCTCCCTTGGCGAAGAACACACAGTCCTGACCGTGCTCGCCCATCCGCGCGCAGTAGTCCGCATACGCACCAGGGTCGAAGCGCAGCCCGGCAAGGTTCAGCGCCGTGGCGCCGCCAAGCGAAAAGCCCAGCGATGCAATGCGCGAACGATCCACGTGATCGGCAAACGCAGGCTCATTAAGCAGCGCGTCGAGTGCAGCGCTGAGATCGGCCGCCCGCTCATCGAGCCGCAGCGAACGGCGCGGAGATGAATCGCCAGATGTGCTGCCTGGATGGTTCACCGCCAGCACCATCGCACCGCGAAGGGCAAGAGCGGAGGAAAGCCAGGAAACGGTGTCCATATTGCCACCAGAGCCATGCGAGAGCACGAAGAGCGGAAAGCGCCCCTCCGCCACCGCAGCACCGACATAGGCAGACGTGCCCTCAAACACGGCATTGTCCCCCACCAGCCCACGATAGGTCGGCGTACCTGCCGGATACCACAGCGAGGCCGCCAGAACCGATGGGCGGTGATCCGCCTTGACCGTCAGGCGATCATACCCGGCATAGGGTTCAGCCATGGCTGCGCCCGTCAGGCCCATGCCGACGAGAAAAGCAGAAAGCAGTTGTTTCATATCCGTCATCCTTTCATCTGGATAACGCAAATCTGCTCAACCCGCGTTCTGCCCGCGTCCTGAAACCGGTTTCAGGACGTGCGAAACCGGTTTTCGAACCAGGCCGTCCACATCGATTCGGAGGCCGCGATATGCAGCCCCCGGCAGTTTCCCAGCCACGGCCTGCTGCACGATTCGACAGGCTCACCATGAGGGAGTGGATGGGCTGATCACTGAAAAGCTTTCCACCGGAACCTACGCTCCTCATGGTAAATCTGTCGAACCACGCACCGCGCCGATGCCTTGGGATAATATGATCGCTGCTCATACGCATAAGGAGTGATCTGGGATTCACCCCGCTAAACGCACCAGGGCTTCGGCAAACATTGCCACGGGCCGGCGGCAATGTCACAACGCAAGCCCTTGCAGCAACGCGCAGGCTCCATCCATGCTGGCTCTGCCCATTCCAACGATCGTCGCCTTCGTGCTCGGCGGGCTACTGATCCGGATCGCCATCTCCAGCGAGCGCCCACCGTTTCTGATGGCGCTGCTCACGGCCTGTGCAGTGCAAAGCCTCATTGTGTCTCTGCGTCAGCACTACGGGATCGCGGCTCTTCTGCCTTTTCAGCCCATCACAGCCACATTCGTGCCGCCGCTGACATGGCTGGCGTTCCAGACGGCCTCGTTCCGTCAGTTCTCATTGCCCCGCGATCTCGTACATCTCGCCGCGCCGGGCTTTGCAGCCTTTTGTGTCATATTCGCTCCCGATACTCTGGATACGGTGGTGCCCGCCATCTTCGTTCTTTACGGCTTCGCGATCCTTGCGAAACTGCATCGCAGCGGCGAGGACCTGCCGCTGGCACGGCTTGAGGCAGGACGCCTGCCAGCCCGCATCTGGGGTGGCATCGGCCTGGCGCTCGTTCTGTCGGCACTCAGCGACGCGTTTATCGCCTTCGCCTTCATGACTGGAAAGACCTGGCTGCCGCCATTGATCGTCAGCGTATTCTCGTCCGCCGCCCTGCTTGCCATCGGACTTCTGGCAGTCTCTCCAGGTGCGATCGGCGAGGCAGAGCCCCAGCGGCCTGAACAGGCACAGAACCCGACTGAACAGGACGCCCATCTCATCCAGAGGCTCGATGCCCTTCTCGAGACCGACAGGCTCTATCTCGATCCCTCCCTCACGCTCGCACGGCTCGCACGGCGATTGCACGTGCCGGTCAAGCAACTCTCATCAGCCATCAATCTGGTAAGCGGAGAAAATGTTTCGCGCTACATCAACCGCCATCGCATTCAGCATGCCTGTCGCGCGCTGGAAGACGGCGCAAATGTCACCGAAGCCATGCTCTCAAGCGGCTTCAACACCAAATCCAATTTCAACCGCGAGTTCCTGCGCATCACCGGCACGACGCCGCGCGAATGGAACGCCAGGATCGCCGCTCACGATTAGCCGTGTAACGCCGAGCCAATCGCAAGCGCGGAGAAGCCAAACAGGATCGTTCCCGATATGCGCGATACCCAAAGCGACAGACCGTCAGGCAGCCGTGCACGCGCCAGCGCCACACCGCCACTCAAGATAAACCACCACAGAAGCGAGCCGAGAAAAACGCCAGTCACGACGACCGCCGCATCGGTAGGACGTGGAGAATCCGCCAGCCCGAGACCGGCAAACATCGCCGCAAAGGCGAGAATGGTCATCGGATTGGTGATTGTCAGAAAAAACGTGGCCGCAGCGGTCCCGAACAGATCGCTTGCCCGGGCTCTGGCAGCGACCCGCGGCGGTACTGCCGAAAAACTCTTCCAGCCGAGCCATGCCAGAAACAGGCCTCCGGCAAGCTTTAGCGGCACATCGACCATCGCAAGGGCCGCCGCAAACGCCGCAAACCCGACTGCCGCCAGCGCCGCATAGAGAGCATCTGCAAGGGCCGTGCCCAGACCGCCGGCAAAGCCGGCCCACAGCCCATGCTCGAGCGTTCTGTTCACACACAACGCCCCGATTGGCCCAAGCGGCGCCGCAACGGCCAACCCAAGCAGCACGCTCTTGCCGAACAGGAGCGCATCCATGGCATCAGCCTTTTTCAACCGGCGCGAAGGATCCCGGCTCCACCGTCGACAGGGCGACAACAGATTCGCTGCGGGCGAGAAAGCCATGTTTCTTCATGTCTTCCAGAACGCTTTCCACATCGGCGAGTGAGGGCACCCGCGCCTTGATGAGATAGGACCACGGGCCAGTCACATGGTGGC
The DNA here is from genome assembly GCF_045011005.1 of Nitratireductor sp. L15S-10. Taxonomy (NCBI): domain Bacteria; kingdom Pseudomonadati; phylum Pseudomonadota; class Alphaproteobacteria; order Hyphomicrobiales; family Phyllobacteriaceae; genus Nitratireductor; species Nitratireductor sp. L15S-10. The sequence goes on along the minus strand of NZ_CP120674.1, from coordinate 571,539 downwards.
ATTCCTCTACCGCCTTGTGGGCAGCCGCAAAAACGCGAAACGCCTCTTCATTGACGTTCTGAACCAGTGATACCCAGATGAAAACAAGCACCGGACAGCCCAGCGCCGCCGGATCGGCATCCACCGTGAAACGCCGGATAACACCGCTTGCCGAAAGCCGGCGAATGCGCTCATTGACCGCCGAAGCTGACAGCCCCACCACACCACCAATATCAGCCAGAGAGCGGCGGGCATCTTCCGCCAGAAGGGTCACGATTTTATGGTCAATCTGATCCATGGCAATTTTTCCGCAAATCCAATTTCCGGAAAATTTGCAGAATAAATGTATTTAGTCAATAAAATATGCGGTAAAATTCGACTTTTGCCGCAAATCTATCAACATCACCTTCCAGAGTGCGCCATTGGCTCTTGATTGCCACAGGTGATCGCTGTTGTCGAGTGTGCGCCTTGCGGAGCTTATCGAAGGTCGTGCCCGGAAGCAGCCTGACCGATTGCGCGTCAACGCTCTCGGCGCAACCAGAATGTATTATGGATCCGTTCCATGCCGATGCGTTGGCAAAACCCCGCGGCCTGCGGCACGGATACCAGGATCAAAGCGGTTTCAGATCCAGGCAGCCGGCGCGTCTGCCTGGTCATACCCTGTCCAGCTCCAGGCCCCTGGGCGTTTGAAGACACGGCAAGATCGGAAAGATTGGCCACCACGAAAAGTCCGTCACACAACGGGCGGCACCGACAGGCGGCTTGTCTTTTACATTCCGTCGCGCGGTCACGATGAGCCCAGCATCCGCTGTCATGCGCTAAAGCCGCGCTTCCCATCGATGGGGCGGCTCGCACCGGGACCTGAATCAAGCAGCATCCAGCCACACTCGCGAGCCTCAAGGTGCGGCTCACAGGCATGAATGATTCCAGGTTTCTCCATCATGCCGGGCACCAGGCTCTTTTGAACAATCGATGCATGCCCGATAGTCAGCCAAAAAAGCCGATCGGCCGCCACCAAGCTTGATTTGCATCCCGCCTGCCGGTACGTCCCCCACATCCTTCCCCAAAGCCGGAGCCGCCTCGCATGTCCGTTGCCGCCAAGAACATCCCCGCACCCGATCTCGTTCCCGTCCGCCGCGCGCTTCTGTCGGTCTCCGACAAGAAGGGCATCGTGGAGTTTGCCCGCGCGCTTTCGGGCCGCAATGTCGAAATCGTCTCAACGGGCGGCACGTCCAGAACACTCTCCGGCGAAGGTATCCCCGTGCGCGACGTCTCCGAGCTTACGGGTTTTCCCGAGATCATGGACGGACGCGTGAAGACCCTGCATCCGGGCGTCCATGGCGGCCTGCTGGGCATACGCGACGATGCAGACCATGCCAGCGCGATGAAGGAACACCACATCGCGCCCATCGACCTTCTCGTCATCAATCTCTATCCGTTCGAAGAGGTGCGTTTCGGCGGTGGCGATTATCCGACCACGGTCGAGAACATCGACATTGGCGGCCCGGCCATGCTGCGCGCAGCAGCCAAGAACCACGCCTATGTAGCCGTGGTGACCGAACCCGCCGACTATGCCCGCATTCTCGACGCGCTCACCGAAAACGACGGCGCCCTGCCCTATCGCCTGCGCCAGGAGCTCGCCGCCAAGGCCTTCGCCCGCACCGCAGCCTATGACGCGGCCATCTCCAGCTGGTTCGCTGAAACGCTCAAGGTCAATGCACCGGATTTCCGCGCTGTCGGCGGCAGGCTCAGGGAAGTGATGCGCTACGGTGAGAACCCGCACCAGACGGCCGGCTTCTACGTCACCGGTGAAAGCCGCCCCGGCGTCGCCACCGCGACCCAGCTTCAGGGCAAGCAGCTTTCCTACAACAACATCAACGACACGGACGCCGCCTTCGAGCTTGTCTCCGAGTTCTCGCCGGAGCGCTCCGCCGCCGTCGCCATCATCAAACACGCCAATCCCTGCGGTGTCGCAGAGGGCGCGACGCTTCGGGAAGCCTATGAGAAGGCGCTCGCCTGCGATCCGGTCTCCGCATTCGGCGGCATCGTCGCGCTCAACCGCCCGCTCGATGCGGAAGCAGCCACCGAGATCGTCAGGATCTTCACCGAGGTCATCATCGCACCCGATGCCACCGAAGAGGCCCGCGCCATCGTCGCCGCCAAGAAGAACCTGCGCCTGCTCGTCACCGGCGGGCTCGCCGATCCGCGCGCGCCTGGCCTTGCCGTCAAGACCGTTGCCGGCGGACTTTTGGTCCAGTCGCGCGACAATGGCGTTGTCGACGAACTCGATCTGAAGGTCGTGACCAGGCGCGCGCCGAGCGAGAAGGAAATGGCCGATCTCGTCTTCGCCTTCCGCGTCGCCAAGCACGTGAAATCGAACGCCATCGTCTATGTGCGAGACGGCGCGACCGTGGGCGTGGGTGCCGGCCAGATGAGCCGTGTCGATTCTGCCCGCATCGCCGCGCGCAAGGCCGAGGACGCGGCACAGGCTGCCGGCAATGCCGAACCGCTGACGAAGGGCTCCGTCGTCGCCTCCGACGCCTTCTTCCCCTTCGCCGATGGGCTTCTCTCCGCCGTGGAAGCCGGCGCCACCGCCGTCATCCAGCCGGGCGGCTCCATGCGCGACGACGAGGTCATCGCCGCCGCCGACGAGCATGGCATCGCCATGGTCATGACCGGCATGCGCCACTTCCGTCACTGACGCAGGCTGTGCAAAGCATCAGGAGGCGCCCGCCTCCTGATGCCGGCTCTTCACGAAAGGCAGAAGCACCAGCCCGATGAGGAACAGAACGAGGATCGGCGTCACGCCGAGCCGCTGCGCGTCCTCGACGGAAAACCCGAAGCCCTCCGAAGCGAAATACCCGGTCGCAATGGCGATGGCGAATGGCCCGATAAAGGTCGTCGCCTTTCCCGAAAGCGCGTAGAGCCCGAACGCTTCTGTCACCCGCTCGCGTGAAACCTGATCCACCAGCAGCGTGCGCGAGGCTGCCTGGATCGCCCCGCCCGCAGCGCCGATGAAGGCTCCTGCCACGAAGAAGGCAATGTCGGGCAGGCTGCTTGCCCCAGCCCCGCTGATCGGCATGAAAAGAAGCTCCTCACGCGTGGTGGAAATCACCAGAAGCGCGCACATGGTCAGCACCACGATGGAAACGCTCACCACCAGCTTCGGCCCGAAACGCCTGTCCATCCGCCCGCCCAGCCACGCGCCCAGCGCGCCGGTCACATTGGCGAGAATCCCGAAAAGGCCGATCTGCGTGATGGACCAGTTGAGCACGCCCGCCGCATAGATGCCGCCAAAGGCATAGAGCGCGTTGAGCGCATCGCGGTAGAACATGGACGACAGGAGAAAGCTGAAATAGCTCCGCTCGCCCGGCAGCCGCTTCAGCGTGGCGCTTAGCCGGCCGAGCCCTTCGCGGATCGCCCCCGTCGCCGCCTTGCGGCGCGGCGCATCGGGCGTGAACAGAAACATAGGCAGCACGAACAGCGCATACCATAAGCCCGTCAGCGGCCCTGCCGCCCGGTCGCCCTCACGCGCAGCCGGATCGAGCCCGAAGATCGGCTCCAGCCCCAGAAGCGTGCGGCCCGTATCAGGCTGCGCTGCCATGAAGCCGAGCACCAGAACCAGCGACAGGAGCCCACCGAGATACCCCAGCCCCCAGGCAGAGCCCGAAAGCCGCCCAAGCTCAGAGCGCGGCACGAGATCGGGCATCATCGCATTGTTGAAGACAGCGGCGAACTCCATGCCGAACACGGCAAGCGCCACGGCAAGCAGAACCAGTCCCACATGCCCGCCCCCCGGTGCTGCGAACCAGAGCGACGCGCAGGCCAGAACCCCGATCACCGAAAACACGAAAATCCAGGGCTTGCGCGGCCCCGTCGCATCGGCAATCGCCCCCAGAACCGGCGAGGAAACCGCAATGGCAAGCCCGCCAATCCCCGTGGCGAGCCCCCAGAGTTCCTGCCCGCGCGCCGCATCGGGCGCGACGGCGGAAGCAAAATAGGGCGCGAAGACAAAGGTGATGATGAGCGTGTGAAAGGGTTGCTGCGCCCAGTCAAAGAACATCCAGCCCCATATGCCACGGCGGGGCACGGTTCCGTGCTCCGCCGGTGGCATGTTCATCCCGGCGTCTTCCGGCGCCCCGGCGAGATCAGACACTCAAATCGCTCATCAGACCCGAGGCCACGGTGAGGCGCGACACGCTGATTTCGCCGCCCTCCACGAGGGACTGCAGCCTCTCGCGCACGCGCACCACATGCTCACCGCCGGCCTCGACCCATTTTTCCGCCGGATCCTCCTCCTTGCCATAGTCGGTAAGCGCGGCGATCGTCATCCCGCGCCGCGCCGCGCTGATCATGTCGGTCGCGCGGAAAAGCGCCAGCCCGTCATAATAGTCCGACGGCACGATCGTGTGCGCGGCGTCCTCGATGCGCCCGATGCGAAACGCATCGGTAATGCCGAAGAACGCTTTCGCGGCCTTTTCCAGCGGCGCACCGGCTTTCTCGGCCACCAGTTCGATATCGGGCACCATCTCCGCGACCGAAAGGAACGCAAGCTTCTTCGCCAGATCCTCCGGCGCGCCAAGCGCCACGAGTTGCGCCCGGCGGTTTTCCAGGCGCTCGCGCATGAAGGCCGGCAGCATCGGCATGAGCTTGCCTTCCAGCGCCTTGCGCGCGGCCCGCAGCCGATCGATGCGCGCGCCGACGGTTTCCTTGTCGCTGTCGTTCTTGAGCTGCCAGGACGTCGCCGAATAGATCAGCCGCCATACGAGCTGGTAGAGATCGAGCTGCGCCATACCGTCGATATTGTTGTCCAGCGCATCGATGGCCTTGTAGATCCTGCGCAGTTCAAATCCCTCACGCACCACGGCGAAGGCAGCGACGATGTCGGCTGCCGGTCGCCCTGTCAGGTCCTGAAGCCGCGTCACGAAGCTGGGTCCGCCGCGGTTGATCACGTCATTGGCCAGTTCCGTGGCGATGATCTCGCGCTTCAGCCGGTGCGAACGGATTTCGCTTTCGTATTTCTTCGCCATGCGGCCTGGGAAATAGGCGAAAAGATCTTCCTCCAGATGCGGCGCGTCCGGCACCTTGCTGGCGACGATCTCGTCGAAGAGCACGATCTTCGCATAGGCAAGCAGCACGCCCACCTCGGCGCGCGTCAGCGGCTCACCCCGGCTTTCCCGGTCCGCCAGTTCCTGCGGACCGGGCAGGAACTCCACCGCCCGGTCGAGCAGCCCGCGCTGCTCGAAGAGGGTCATCATCCGCGCCTGATGCGGCATTTCCGGGATGCCACGCTTCTGAACCTGCGAGATCGCGAGCGTCTGCTGATAGTTGTTTGCCAGAACCAGCTCGGCGACTTCATCCGTCATTTCGGCCAGAAGCTTGTCACGCGCCGGCCGCTCGAGCGCGCCGGAACGCATGGCCGCCGCCAGCGCGATCTTGATGTTCACCTCAACGTCGGAAGAGTTCACGCCGGCAGAGTTGTCGATGGCGTCGGAGTTGCAGCGCCCGCCATGGCGGCCAAACTCGATGCGCGCCAGCTGCGTCATGCCCAGATTGGCGCCCTCACCGATCACCTTGGCGCCCACTTCGCGCGCGGTGACGCGGATTGCATCATTGGCCCGGTCGCCCACGTCCTGATTGCTTTCCGTGTGTGAGCGCACATAGGTGCCGATACCACCGAACCAGAGGAGATCGACCGGTGCTTTCAGGATCGCGGTCATGATCTCGGTCGGCGAGGCGGTTGTCTTGTCGAGCCCGATGGCATCGGCTGCCGCCTTGCTGAGCGTGATCGATTTCTGGGCCCGCGAAACGATGATGCCGCCCTTGGAAAGCTTGCTTGTGTCGTAATCCTGCCAGCTCGAGCGCCCCATGTCGAAAAGACGCTTGCGCTCGGCATAGGACACCGCCGGGTCAGGGTCTGGGTCAATGAAGATGTCGCGATGGTCGAACGCCGCCACCACCTTGGTGCAGGTGGACAAAAGCATGCCATTGCCGAACACATCGCCCGACATGTCGCCAACGCCCACTGCCGTGAAAGGTTCGGTCTGTATGTCGCGGTTCATCTCGCGGAAGTGCCGCTTCACCGCTTCCCACGCGCCCCGTGCGGTGATGCCCATCTTCTTGTGGTCATAGCCGGCGGAACCGCCGGAGGCGAAGGCGTCGTCGAGCCAGAAATCATGCGCCTGGCTGATCGCATTGGCGGTGTCGGAGAAGGTCGCCGTTCCCTTGTCGGCCGCCACCACGAAATACGGGTCGTTGCCGTCGTGGCGCACCACGCCTTCTGGCGGAATGACCTTGTCGCCATCCAGATTGTCGGTCAGCGACAAAAGACTGGAGATGAAATTGATGTAGGCCGCGCGGCCTGCCTCGAACACCTCCTGGCGGCTGCCATTCTCCGGCAGGCGGCGCGGGTAGAAACCGCCCTTCGCGCCCACCGGCACGATCACCGCATTCTTGACCTGCTGTGCCTTCACCAGGCCCAGCACTTCGGTGCGATAATCCTGTGCCCGGTCAGACCAGCGCAGGCCGCCGCGCGCCACCGGTCCAAACCTGAGGTGAACACCTTCCACCTCTGGCCCATAGACGAAAATCTCGCGCCACGGCCGCGGTTGGGGCAGGCCCGTGATGGCGCGAGAATCGAATTTCAGCGCCAGTGAGCGGACTGTCTCATCGGCTTTTGGCCGATAATGATTGGTGCGCAGCGTTGCCTCGATCAGGTTGAGGAAGCGCCGGATGATCGTGTCGTCGTCGAGGTTGGGCACCGCATCGAGATCTGTCTCCATCGCGCTCTTCAGCGCCATTGCCTCATCGCGAGCCTTCGCCTTCCCGGCCTTGGCAGGGTCGAAGCGCAGTACGAACAATTCAAACAGCTTTCGCGCGATATGCGGATAGCGGTTCATCGTCGCGGCGATGAAATCCTGGCTCTGCGGAATGCTCGCCTGATGCAGGAAGCGGCTGTAGGCGCGCAGAATGGCGATCTCGTCGACGCGAAGGCGGGCTCTCTGCGCCAGTGCGTTGAGCCGGTCGTCGTCATGTTCCTTGCGCCAGACAGAAAGGAACAGTTCCTCGAACAGTGCACCATTGTCCGAAAGATCTATTGGCCCATCGAACGCGTTTTCCAGCTCCATGTCATGGATGAATATCTGGGCGCTCTCTTCATCGTCGGCATCGCCGACTTCGAAGGTGCGCTCGGAGATGACACGGAAGCCCATGTTTTCAAGCAGCGGAACGCGCTCCGTCAGCGGAACCGGGGTGCCGTGATGATAGATCTTCAGTGCTGCCTGCGTTTCATCCTGATCATCATGCCTGTGAAAATCGATGGCGATGGGATTGCTCTCGGAGAGCTTGGCCATACGCTCGGCATCGATTAGCGCCGTTTCGGCAGAAAAACCATTGCGGTAGCTCTCTGGAAACGCCGCGGCGACGGCTGCGAGCCTGCGGTCTGCCCCGGTTTCTTCCAGCGCTTCCTGCAGGGCATCGTCCCAGGTTCGCACGATCTTGCGAATGCCCGCCTCAAGCGTCTCCGTATCGATGCGCGGCGTCTTGCCGCCAGAACGTCCGATGATGAAATGGACACGTGCCAGTGTGCCTTCAGGGAAGGCCGGATAATAGGCTGAAACCCGTCCCTTGAAGACGGTCTTGAGGTAGTTGCCGATCTCGATACGAACCTGTGAATCGTATCGGTCCCGCGGCACGAAGACGATCACGGAGACGAAACGGTCGAACTGGTCGATGCGGTAGAGCGCGCGGACACGAGGCCGCTCTCCCAGCGCCAGTATCGCTTCCGCATGCTTGCGCAGGATCGGCAGACCGATCTGGAAAAGCTCGTCGCGTGGATAGGACTCCAGAACGTTGATCAGTGCCTTGCCCGAATGGTCGGTCGGTGCAAATCCGGACTTGGCGATAACAGCCTCGGCCTTCGACCGCAGATACGGGATCTTCATCACCGATCGCGTGTAGGCCGTGGAGGTGAACAGGCCGACAATGCGCAGTTCACCGGTCAGTTTTCCCTTGTCGTCAAAGGTTTTGACGCCGATGTAATCGAGATAGGCACGGCGATGAACCACCGATTTGGCGTTGGCCTTGGTCACGATGAACGGATCGGGGCCATGGAGAAAGGCGCGAATCTCCGGAGTGGTCGAAACCGCCTCCTTGCCACGGCGCAGAACGAGAACGTCCGGATCGGCCAGAATGCCCAGCCCCTTCTTGTTGGCGCGCTCCAGCGTCCCGTTCTCCTCGCCTCCCGAATACCGAAACTCGCGCATGCCGAGAAACGTGAAATTGTCGTCGCGCAGCCATTCCAGAAAGGCGATTGCTTCTGAAACAGCATCCTTGTCCAGCGGCACGGGGGCATAGCGCAATTCGGTGATCTGCTGATCGAGCCGGGCAAGCATCGGCTTCCAGTCGACCACCGCCGCGCGCACCTGCGCCAGTGTTGCGTTGAGGCGAGTTTCCAGCTCCTTGCACTGGTCATCGGACAATCGGGGAAGATGGACGTGAATGAGGCTGATCTTGTCCTCACCGGCAGCGGGTTTTGTGCCGGCTGCGTCGCCGACAATCTCTTCCACGCCTTTCTTGCTGTGGCGAACCACGAGAACCGGATGCGCGACGAGTGTCGCTTCAGCACCGAAATCGCTGAGTTCTCCCAGCACCGAATCGAACAGAAACGGCATGTTGTCATTCACGACCGTCAGGACGCTGACCGCGCGGCCAAGCCGTTCGATCCCGGCAACATTGTCTATCCGTACAACGCTGGTTCCCGGCTTGTGAGCCTTGATGGCGGCGACAGCATCCTCGGCCGCACGCAGCACCGCTGCCTCGTCATAGGGGTGAAGATCCTCCGCCGGCGTCCGCGCGCTGATGATCTCATGCAGGACCTTGCCCATCGGTCCGCCCTTTTTCGCGGTCTTGGAGGTCTTTGCTTTGGCTACCATGCCGAAAATCCCTGTTGGTTGACCAAACTGGCCCATCGTATTCAGACAAAAGCGGTTTGACGACCCGTCATTCCACCGTGCAGGCTGAATACAACCTATTCCTATCGAAAGGGTGTCTGCATCATGACGAAACCGGTCACTGCACTGCATTTTCCCCCGCTCGAATCGCTGAGCGAGGATACCCGAGCCTATTTCGAAAAGTGCGAGGAGAAACTTGGCCTCGTGCCCAATGTTCTCCGCGCCTACGCGTTCGATGAGAACAAGCTCAGAGCGTTCACGCAGATGTACAACGATCTGATGCTGGGTGATTCGGCTCTGACGAAGCTCGAGCGCGAAATGATTGCCGTCACGGTGTCGAGCATCAACCACTGCTTCTACTGCCTCACCGCTCACGGCGCCGCCGTTCGTCAGCTATCCGGCGACCCGGTGCTGGGCGAACTCATGGTCATGAATTATCGGGCCGCAAAACTTGACCCGCGACAAAAGGCGATGCTTGATTTCGCCGTCAAACTCACAGAAAGCCCTGCAAAGATTGAGGAAACGGATCGGGAAGCGCTGCGCGCGGCCGGCTTCTCCGAGCGCGACATCTGGGACATTGCCGCCGTCGCCAGCTTCTTCAACATGTCAAACCGCATGGCCGCTGCCGTCGATATGCACCCCAATGAGGAGTATCACACGATGGCGCGCCAGCCGGCAGCAGACTGACCGTCAGGATCGATCGACGACCCGGCTACCGATACACTCTGATTCGCGTAGTCGGGCCGATGAGCGGCAGAATGCGTGCCATGGCGCGAGGCGATACGGCTATACAGCCCTCGGTGGGCGGGAAACCGGGCTTGGCAATATGAAAGAAAATTGCACTGCCGCGATTGCGGATTGCCGGCCGCATGTTCCAGTCCGACACCATGCAGATATCGTAGAGACGATCCTCGCGCCTCATGCGTTCATGGCTGGCCGGATAAGGAAGACGAACCGGGCGATTGTAATTGCGGTCGCCCGCCGCGTCGCACCACCCATCCCCGTCGTTGATCTGCCGAAGCGAAAAACGGCATTTGGGCGGCCCGGAAGGGGCTCTGTCACCACGAAAATAGCCATAGAGGCACCGCAATTCTCCGATTGGAGTGGCACCATCCCCTTCGCGCTTGAGCATCGCTGTGCCTGTTCGCCCCAGCGCGCATGGAAAGACGAATGGGCCCACCGTCATCAAGCCCTCGGTCGGCCTGCCCGGTCTGCGTCGCACCTCGATCAGAGGAATCGATTTGCCGGCTTCACACGTCATCTTGAGGAATATCCACCTGTCAGCTTACGTTAAATTGATTGGAACAAATGTTCGCCATGGTGTTCTCGCACTGTTAGGTTTCGCATAAAGCGGGAACGGTCAACACTGCAATTCCATTTGAATCGGCAGCATTTTTCCTGGATAGTGGATACAACCATGACGTCACGCACCATCCTAATCGTCGATGATGACGAAGACCTGAGGACGACGCTCGTCGAGCAGCTGTCGCTCTATGAGGAATTCGATATTCTTCAGGAGAACACGGCCACGAAGGGCATTCAGTCTGCACGCAACGCGATTGTCGATTTGCTCATCATGGATGTCGGCCTGCCGGACATGGATGGGCGTGAAGCGGTCAAGCTTCTGCGCAAGGGCGGCTATCGTGCACCGATCATCATGCTGACGGCGCAGGACACCGATTCGGATACGATCCTTGGCCTTGAGGCCGGCGCCAACGATTATGTCACGAAGCCGTTCCGCTTTGCGGTGCTTCTCGCCCGCATCCGTGCCCAGCTTCGCCAGCACGAGCAGAGCGAGGACGCCACCTTCGCCGTTGGTCCCTATACGTTCAAGCCCTCGCAGAAACTGCTCATCGATGAACGCGGCGGCAAGATCCGCCTGACAGAAAAAGAAGCCGCGATCATCAAATACCTCTATCGCGCCGAGCAGAAAGTGGTGACGCGCGACATCCTTCTGGAAGAAGTCTGGGGATACAATTCCGGCGTTACCACCCACACGCTCGAGACCCATGTCTACCGTCTTCGGCAAAAGATCGAGCGCGATCCTTCCAAAGCTGAAATTCTTGTGACAGAAAGCGGTGGTTATAAGCTCGTTCCGTGAGACTGCGCCATGAGGGCGTTCGGGGATCGCCGGGAACGGGTCGGGGACAACGTCAATGGCGCTGGACGATGATATTCGCATTCTGTCCGGCGTGGGTCTGTTTGAGGGATTCACGCGCGAACAGTTGCGCCTCATGGCATTCGGCGCCGAAAGCATGACGCTTTCCGCCGGACGGGAAATCTATGCCGAAGGAGCACCTGCCGACTGCGCCTTCATCGTCGCCTCCGGAAGCGTTGTTCTGTTTACCGAACGGGATGGCGAACGACAGATTGTCGAAAGGCTTGGGCCCGGCGACATGATGGGCGAGTTCGCACTGATTGCCGAAGGCCGCCGTATGACAAATGCGATGGCTGAAAGCGAAACGCGGCTTGTGAGGATCAGTCGTTCAAGCTTTCACCGGATCCTCGAGGAATTCCCCGAAACAGCGGTCCGCCTGCATGAGAGAATTGTCGATAATTTGCAACTCATGATCTCCCGGATGGAGCAAATCGCAGCGCGATTCGCCGACTGATTTTTTTTGGAAAACACGCACGTTTTACCCCTTTTTCTTTCAAAAAAGGCGTTTTCGCTGAAAATACGTGAAATTCCCGAAAAATCGGTCAGCCGAAGTCGAAGCCTGCTATGACAGGGACGTGGTCAGACGGCCGGTCCCACCCACGCGCCTCGCGCAGCACTTCGATCCGGTTCAGCGCTGGTGAGAGATTGGGCGACGACCAGATATGGTCGAGCCTGCGTCCACGATCAGAGAGCGCCCAGTCCTTGGCGCGATAGCTCCACCACGTAAAGACTTTCTCCTCCGGCGGTATCTTCTCCCGCATCAGATCCACCCAGCCGCCTTCCTTCCGCAGCCTTTCCAGCCCCTCGGTCTCGACCGGTGTGTGGCTGACGACTTTGAGAAGCTGCTTGTGTGACCAGACATCGGTTTCGAGCGGCGCGATATTGAGGTCGCCGACGAGAATGGTCCCCGAATTGCCGCTCTCTTCGGCGCGCAGCGCATGCATTTCTGCAAGAAAGTCAAGCTTGTGGCGAAACTTCGGATTGATCTCCGGATCGGGCTCGTCGCCACCGGCCGGCACATAGAAATTATGGAGAAGGACGGTGCGCCCCGCGCCCGCATCCAGGGATACGGAAATGTGCCGGCTATCGCCCATCCCGCAAAACGCGCGCTTTTCAACGAGTTTCAGCGGGCGGCGCGCGATGGTGGCAACACCGTGATAACCCTTCTGGCCATGGATCGCCATGTGCTCATATCCAGCCTTTCGGAAAGCCGCGGCGGGGAACTGGTCATCGGCACATTTGGTTTCCTGCAGGCAAAGGACGTCCGGGCTATACCGTTCCAGAAACTGCTCGACGAGCGGCATGCGCAGCCGCACGGAGTTGATGTTCCAGGTGGCGATGGTGAAGGGCATGGAGACAGTCCGGGCTAGAAAGCTTGCAGGAGGCGCAAACCTGCCCGGAACGGGAAAGAATGACAAGCAGATCGGCCTGCCACAAAAGAAAAGGCCGGACTTTCCACAGCCCGGCCACGCACCAATTCGCAGGTATCAGCGCCCGTTGCGGCTCATTTCATCAACCCGCCGGTAATCGATCTTGAATACGCTTGGATCGAAGGTCACGCCCTGCTGGACATTGAAAATCATGACCGTCGTGTCCTTGCCCTGCGCATCGGTGATGGTCCACTGGCGCAGGTCATATGAATTCGTGTCGAACATCATGGTGATGGTCGAATCTCCGAAAACGGACTTGTCGGACATCTTGATCGTCGTGAGATCATTGTCCTCACGCACGGTCTGGACCTTGTCGCCCGAGAGGTCGATACGCTCGTCGAGAAGAAGCTTCAGCGGCGTTTTCGAGAGCGGGTAAAGGTCCGCCGTGTTGAGCTTCTTGTTCATAATGACCACCGAACTGCCGTCCGAGGTGACACGAAAGCCTGACGGTTCCTCATAGTCGAAACGGATCTTGCCCGGCCGTTCGATATAGAACTTGCCGCCGGTCTGCTCTCCGCGCGGCCCGAATTGCACAAATTCGCCCATCATGGTGCGGACGCTGGAAAAATGCGCCGCGATCTGGTCAGCACTCTGCGCAGCCTGCGCCGCCAGAGGCGCAACGCACAACGCCGACAGAGCGATCGCCGCGATCGCGATACGCCGGGCCAGAAAGTCGGTTACCCCAAAATTCATCGTGTTCGATCTCCACATTTGCCCTCCCGAATAACCAACCAGTAGGGCCGAAATTTGGCTGCAGGTTAACGGCCAGTGCCGACGCCGGTTCCAGCGCCGGGCATGATCAGACCTCGTCCTGCTCCGTCGGCACGAGAATCTCGCGCTTGCCCGCATGATTGGCGGGGCCGACAATGCCCTCTTCCTCCATGCGTTCGATGATCGAAGCGGCACGGTTGTAGCCGATGCCCAGGCGGCGCTGGATATAGCTGGTGGACGCCTTTCCGTCGCGCAGAACCACCGCAACCGCCTGATCGTAGGGATCGGCAGAATCGCCCAGATTGCCGCCGCCCGATCCACCGCCACCGGCAGACCCGCCATCCTCCTCGTCATCATCCTCGGTAACAGCGTCAAGATAATCCGGCACGCCCTGCATCTTCAGGTGACTGACGATGCTCTCCACCTCGCCATCGGAAACGAACGGGCCGTGGACACGCTGTATACGCCCGCCACCGGCCATGTAGAGCATGTCACCCATGCCCAGAAGCTGCTCGGCACCCTGCTCTCCCAGGATCGTGCGGCTGTCGATCTTCGATGTCACCTGGAAGGAGATACGTGTCGGGAAATTCGCCTTGATCGTGCCGGTGATGACGTCCACCGAAGGCCGCTGTGTGGCCATGATCACATGGATGCCGGCGGCGCGCGCCATCTGAGCCAGACGCTGCACGGCGCCTTCGATATCCTTGCCGGCGACCATCATCAGGTCGGCCATCTCATCGATGATGACGACGATGAAGGGCATCGGCTCGAGATCCAGATCCTCGCTCTCGTAGATCGCCTCGCCCGTCTCGCGGTCAAAGCCCGTCTGCACCGTGCGCTTGATCGTCTCGCCCTTCTTCTTGGCGGCAACGACACGCTGGTTGAAGCCCTCGATGTTGCGCACGCCGACCTTGGACATCTTGCGATAGCGGTCTTCCATCTCCCGCACGGTCCATTTGAGCGCGACGACCGCCTTCTTGGGGTCAGTCACAACCGGGGTCAGGAGATGCGGGATGCCATCGTAAATCGACAGTTCCAGCATCTTCGGATCGATCATGATCAGGCGGCACTGCTCGGGCGTCATGCGGTAGAGCAGCGACAGGATCATGGTGTTGATGGCAACCGACTTGCCGGAACCGGTGGTACCGGCCACCAGAAGGTGAGGCATCTTTGCGAGATCTGCGATCACCGCTTCACCATTGATGGTCTTGCCCAGCGAAAGAGCAAGCTTGGCCTTGCTCGCCTCGAAATCGCGGCTGGCAAGCAGCTCGCGCAGATAAACGGTTTCACGCGTGGAATTCGGCAGTTCGATGCCGATGGCGTTGCGGCCGGGGACGACCGCGACGCGAGCCGCGATGGCGCTCATCGAGCGGGCGATGTCATCGGCAAGGCCAATGACACGCGACGACTTGATGCCGGGTGCAGGCTCCAGCTCATAGAGCGTGACCACGGGGCCCGGACGCACATGGATGATCTCGCCCTTGACGCCGAAATCCTCCAGAACGCCTTCGAGAAGGCGGGCATTCTGCTCCAGCGCATCCCGGGAAAGCGAAGGGTCCTTTGTCGAGGTTTTTGGTTCCGCAAGCAGATGGAGTTCTGGAAGTTCAAAGGTTCCGCTGTCGAGGAAAGAGGGCTGTGCCTCGCGGCGAACACGCGCACCTTCCGCCGGTCTTGGTGCAGGATTCTCAACCCGTTGCGTCGCAGGCGCGGACACTGCCTGCCGCGATGATGCGGCAATAGGCTGCGGCACCGGGGCGTCAAATTCGGGTTCAACGCGCGCGCGCGGGGCTGCAGGCGCCTCGTTGAAGTCCGGCTCAACCCGGGCATCCATATCAAAATCGTCGAAGCCCGTCTCTTCATCCTCGTCCAGATCCATCGCCCGCATCCGATGGCTATCGCGAGGGCCGGCACGGACAAGGTTGCGTCGGAAAAATGCGCAGAAGGACAACCACCAATGGGCCATATAGCCAAGGATGACCGAACCTCCGCTTTCATCATCTTCATCCAAAGCATCGAAGGCAGCGTCGTCGTCTTGCTCCTCGGCAAAGTCGTCGGCTGAGGGACGCGAAAGCACGCCGGCGCCGAAGGCAAGGAGCCAGCCCGCCGGCAGGCCAAGAATTGCAGCGATCACGAAACCCGCAAAGCCGCGCGGATAAGCGCCCGTGAATTTCGCAGGGACGGAAAGGATCATGTCCCCCAGCACGCCGCCAAGGCCCGTGGGCAAGGGCCAGGTTGGCGGCGGCGCGAAAGCGCCGACAATGCCGGCGGCCAGAACCGCACCAAGGAACCATGCACCGGCGCGCTTCACGGTACGATCAATCTGCCGCCCGAGCAGAAGAAGAGCGCCCCAGCACACCGCCGGCACAAGCCCGATCAGCGCCGCCAGGCCGTAAAACTGCATGGCAAGATCGGAGAAAACCGCCCCGGGATACCCCATCGCATTGGTGACAGGATTGGCAGTGGCATGGCTGAAGCTCGGATCGGCAACGTTCCATGTGGCAAGCGCCGCCACACCAAACGCCACGAAGGCAAGCAGCGCAAGGCCGCCTGCACGCGCTGCCTGACGGCGCAGGAAGGCCTGCAGACCGTAGCTGTTTTCATCCATCGCCAAGAATGCCGAAGACCCGGAACTCATGCGCTCAATTCTCCGCTCGCGCGTTGCTTTCGACGCGAAACGCGCCGTGATGACTCGCCTGTGACCCTAGCGAGCGGATGGTTAAGACGGCATTAACCATGGAGGGGCGGGTTGCAATTTCTCAAATCAATAAAAAAGGGCCCGGCGAACCGGGCCCCTTCAGGAAGGCAACCGGCCCGAAGGCCGATTGTCAGGCAAGTGCTTGCCCGATCAACGCCCATGCATGGGCATGAACTCGGGATAGGCTTCGACACCCACCTCGGCGACGTCGAGACCACTCATCTCGTCTTCCGCGCTCACGCGCAGTCCCATGGTGGCCTTGAGGATCATCCAGACCACGAAGGAGACGACGAAGGTGAAGACACCATAGGCAACGATGCCGACGATCTGGACACCGAAGCTGGCGTCGCTGTTGGTGAGCGGAACGGCGAGCGTTCCCCATATACCTGCAATCAGGTGAACCGGGATGGCACCGACAACATCGTCGATCTTCAGCTTGTCGAGCAGCGGCACGGTGAGCACCACGATGACACCGCCAATGGCACCGATGATGATGGCCATGAACGGGCTCGGCGTGAGCGGTTCAGCGGTGATCGACACCAGACCGGCCAGAGCACCATTGAGCACAAAGGTGATGTCGACCTTCTTGTAGAGGATCTGCGTGAGGATCAGCGCAGCGACGACACCTGCAGCGGCGGCCAGATTGGTGTTGGCGAAGATGCGGCTGATGTCGGATGCATCGGCATTGGAGCCCATGGCAAGCTGCGAGGCACCATTGAAGCCGAACCAGCCGAGCCAGAGAATGAAGGTGCCAAGTGTGGCAAGCGCCATGTTGGACCCTGGAATTGGCGAGACCTTGCCGTCGGAGGAAAATTTGCCATTGCGCGCGCCCAGAAGGATCGCACCGGCAAGAGCTGCCCAGCCACCCACGGAGTGAACCAGAGTGGAGCCAGCGAAATCCTGGAAGCCCATGGCATCGAGCCAGCCGGCACCCCATTTCCACGAACCTGCGATCGGATAGATGAAGCCGGTGAGCACGACGACGAAGATCAGGAACGGCCACAGCTTGATTCGCTCGGCCAGCGTGCCCGAGACGATGGAAGCAGCGGTGGCGACAAAGACCATCTGGAAAAACCAGTCGGAGGCGACGGAATAATCGCCCTCATTGGCCGTGCCGGCAGCAGGCCAGCTATAGGGCGCGAAGGTGCCGATATAGCTCGACACATCCACATACATCAGGCTGTAACCCACCACCCAGTACATGATGCCGGCGATGGAATAGAGCGCGACGTTTTTCAAGAGCTGCATGGAAACATTCTTGGTGCGCACCATGCCCGCTTCGAGCATGGCAAAACCCGCCGCCATCCACATGACGAGAAAACCGCCCATGAGAAAGAGCAGGGTGTTGAAAATAAACGCCGTCTCAGAAGCCGAGGCAAATTCCGGGGCCGCCTCAGCGGAATCCTGTGCCAGAGCCGGAAAGGACATGGCTGCCAGCGCGAGCCCGCCCAGCGCCAGCGGACCCGCGGCGCTCTTCAGTGTTCGATACATCATCTGATTCTCCATCGGAATATGCTGCCGCTTAAAGGGCTTCGACGCCGGACTCGCCGGTGCGGATGCGCACCGCCTTGTCGAGCGCGTGGACAAAGACCTTGCCGTCACCGATCTGTCCGGTGCGGGCGGCCTCGACGATGGCTTCAACCACCTGGTCGACCATGTCGGAATCGACCGCCACCTCGATCTTGACCTTGGGCAGGAAGGTCACGGCGTACTCGGCGCCGCGATAGATTTCCGTGTGTCCTTTCTGTCGTCCGTAGCCCTTGACCTCCGTGACGGTGAGGCCTTGGATGCCGAGGCCGGTGAGCGCTTCGCGCACGGCCTCCAGCTTGAAGGGCTTGACGATTGCCATCACTATTTTCATGGCAGTTCACCTTTGCTGTTGCGGGATCCCGCGGGTTGCCTGCATCGCGCGAACCGCCATGCGGACCGCGACAGCAAAAGAGAATCAAATGCCGTGCCAGTTCGAATGAACAAGCTTCAAGCTATTGAAAAATATAATAAAGTAATCGGCCCGCTCGGGCAGAGGAGAATCTGGCGCCGCAAGATCTGCGCAATAAATAGGCAAAACTTTCATTTTGCCTATTTTGTGCGCAATCGCACCAGTCCTTCTTGAGCAACAGATGCGATCAGCGTGCCATCAAGCGCATAGAGACTACCACGGGAGAAGCCACGCGCGCCCTGCGCCGATGGGCTGTCCTGCGTGTAGAGAAGCCAGTCATCGAGCTTGTGCTGCCGATGAAACCACATGGCGTGATCGAGGCTTGCCATCTGGATATCCGGATCGAACCCGTTGCGACCATGGGCGAAGGTGGAGGTATCGAGCAGCGTCATGTCGGAAAGATAAGCAAGCACAGCGGCCTGCAGTGCCCGATCGTCCGGCACCGGACCCGTGGTGCGGATCCACACGTCCTGGCGCGGCGGCAGCTTGTCGCGGCTGGTATAGTGCTCAATGATGACCGGTCGCACCTCGATGGGACGCTCGCGCGCCCAGTAGCGACGGATGTTTTCCGGCACACGCTCGCCGAACTCGGCCAGAAACTCGCGCTGGGTGCGCAGATTTTCCGGAGGCGTGACGCCCTCAGGCATGGGAAGCTGATGATCGAGGCCGGGCTCCTCTTTCTGGAAAGAGGCGGAGAGCGAAAAGATGGCGTGGCCATGCTGAATGGCAACCACGCGGCGGGTGGTGAAGCTGCCGCCATCGCGGATGCGATCCACTTCGTAGATGATCGGCACTGCCGGATCACCAGGCCGCATGAAATAGCAATGGAGCGAGTGGACATGACGGGCGGCATCGACGGTGCGCTGGGCGGCGACGAGCGCCTGACCGATCACCTGCCCGCCGAAAACGCGTTGCCAGGCCGATTGCGGACTGCGACCACGAAACAGATTGTGTTCGAGCGTCTCAAGATCGAGTATGGCAAGCAGGTCTTGCATGGCCGACGACATGAATGGCTTCCCTCCGGCAGCGAATGTTAGGGCTGATGATGTCCAAGACGAAGGCGGGAACCAAGTCAAGGCCCCCGGATTGGGTCAGAGACACGCTGGAACGCTGATTTAAATGAGGTGCCGCTATGGCCAGGAATACGAAACAGACATCCAGGCGCGAACTCGACATCCTGATCGCCGGGGCCGGCTATGTGGGGCTGGCGACCGCTGTTTCCATTGTGCGCGCCCAGCCAGGTCTCAAAGTGGCGCTGGTGGACGCCGCGCCCGAAGGGGTGTGGCAGCGGGACGGGCGCGCTTCGGCCATCGCGGCTGCGGCCTGCCGCATGCTCAAACGGCTCGATTGCTGGACAGAGATAGAGCCGGAAGCTCAGCCCATCACAGAGATGGAAATCACCGATTCGCGCACCGCCGATGTGGTGCGGCCGGTGTTTCTCACCTTTGGAGGAGAGGCCGGGGAGGGCGAGCCCTTCGCCCACATGGTGCCGAACCGCGTGATGAATGGCGCATTGCGCGCCCGCGCTGCCGAGAGCGGCATTGAGATTATTGACGGTGTCGCAGTCGACGGCTTTGCCAATATGGGTGGCCATGTGACGGTGAGCCTTGCAGATGGCACGACCTGCCGCACCCGGCTTCTCATTGCTGCCGATGGCGTGCGCTCGCGCCTGCGCGACATGGCCGGTATCAAGACGGTGAAGTGGGATTACGGCCAGTCGGGCATCGTGTGCACCGTGGCGCATGAGCGCCCGCACCATGGTCGCGCGGAGGAGCATTTCCTGCCCGCCGGCCCGTTCGCAACGCTGCCGTTGACAGGCAACCGCTCGTCCATCGTGTGGACTGAGCGCACGGAAGATGCTGAGCGCCTCGTGAGCGAGGATGACCTCGTCTTCGAGCAGGAGCTGGAGCTGCGCTTCGGCCTAAAACTGGGCGAGATACGCGTGGAAGGCCCGCGCCGCGCGTGGCCTCTGGGGCTCACGCTGGCGCGCGAATTCGTGAAACCGCGCTTCGCACTGGCGGGCGATGCGGCGCATGGCATCCACCCCATTGCGGGGCAGGGTTTGAATCTCGGCTTCAAGGACGCGGCAGCGCTGGCCGAGGTGATTGTGGAGGCCGAACGGCTGGGCGAGGATATCGGTGCGCTCGACGTGTTGCAGCGCTATGAGCGCTGGCGGCGGTTCGACACGGTGCAGATGGGTGTGACAACCGACATTCTGAACCGGTTGTTCTCCAACGATATCGGCCCGGTGCGGGCGCTGCGTGATTTTGGTCTTGGCCTGGTTGAACGAATGCCGGCCATGAAGCGTTACTTCATCCAGCAGGCTTCGGGACTGGCCCCCGGCACGCCGAGACTGCTGCGCGGAGAGGCGATCTAGCCTTTTGGCTTCAACGCACTATTTCCAATAAGGAGAAGACCATGGCAATGAAACGGCATGCGGACGTCACCTGGAAGGGATCACTGGTCGAAGGCTCGGGCAGCCTCGACACACAGAGCGGTGCGCTTTCGGGCCTGCCCCTCGGTTTCAAGGCCCGTTTTGAGGACGAGAGCGGCAAGACGGGCACCAATCCCGAAGAGTTGATCGCGGGCGCCCATGCCGGCTGTTTCGCCATGCAACTCTCCCACATGCTGGCCGAGAGCGGCACACCGGCGGAGAAGCTGGACGTGCGAGCCGACGTCTCCCTGCAGCCGGCCAAAGGCGGCGGCTTCGAGATTACCAAAAGCGCCCTAACGCTTGTGGGCAAGGTGCCGGACCTCGATGAGGCAAAGTTCGTTGAGATCGCCGAGAAGGCCAAGGCCTCCTGCCCCGTCTCCAAGGCGCTCGGCGCAATCGAGATAACGCTGGACGCCAAATACGGCTGACGACACTTTCGCGATGAAAAACCGTCGGCCGACGCAATGGAAGGTCGTTCGATGGCACCACTTCGCAACCAAAAATCAGGCGATGCAGCTAGAATTTCCTTACGAAACAAGTCGTTCGGGAGGAATGACATGCTGCATACTCACACACCGCGGACGCTGAAAACCGCGGCACAGAAACCCTCACTCACCATAACCGACATCACGGCCGAGGCCGCGAAGCTGGACGCGTTCGACAATCACGAACGCGTCTGGCACGGCCGCGACGGGGAACGTGGCCTGAACGCCATCGTGGCAATCCACAACACCGCGCTTGGTCCCGGTCTCGGCGGTACGCGTGTATGGCCGCACGAGAGCTTCGAGGCGGCCCTCACCGACGTCTTACGCCTGTCGCGCGGAATGACATTCAAGTCGGCGGTGGCGGGCATGGATTTCGGTGGTGGCAAGGCACTGATCATCGCCAATTCCAAGACCGACAAGACGCCGGCCCTGCTTGAGGCCTATGCGGAGATGCTGGCAGCGCTCGACGGCCAGTATTTCACCGGAGAAGATGTCGGTTTCACTGTCGCTGATGCGGATTTTCTGCGCGAGCGTACCCCAAATGTGACCGGCACCACCGTGGGCGGCAGCGGCAACCCTTCGCCCGTGACCGCCCATGGCGTGTTTCTGGGGATCAAGGCCGCGCTGAAGCACCGTGGCGTCGCCACGCTCGACGGCGTGCACGTTGCCGTGCAGGGGCTTGGCTCGGTGGGCTGGACCCTGTGCGAAAAGCTTCACGCGGAAGGCGCGAGGCTTTCGGTGACCGACATCGACGCAGCCCGGATGGAGCAGGCGAAAGACACATTCGGCGCAACACCGGTTGCGCTGGACGACATTCTGAAAGTGAACGCCGACGTATTCGCCCCCTGCGCGCTGGGTGGCGTGCTCTCTTCCGAAACGATCCCGGCGCTCGGCGCGCAGATTGTTGCGGGTGCCGCCAATAACCCGCTGGTCCGACACGAGGATGCCCGGCTCCTGATGGAGCGCGGTGTGCTCTATGCGCCTGACTATGTGATCAATGCCGGCGGGCTCCTGAACGTTGCAGCCGAGCTCGCGCCAGGCGGCTACGACCGTGAAGCCACGATGGCGAAAGTGGCGAAGATACCCGAGACTCTCGCAGACATTTTCACCCGCGCCGAGGCACAGAAGCGCGCCACCAACGATGTGGCCGCAGAGATCGCGTTTGAGCGGATCAACGCGGCGCGGTAGCGCTGAACAACTGGCGGGTTGCGCGCGATGGGCGCAGCCCGCTCAGTTCAAACGCGGATCACTTGATCCCCGTAAAGGCCGCCTCACCCCAGACCTGGCGAACGCGTGCATCGCGACCGCAGCCCTCGCGGTAGCCCTTGTAGGCGTCTTTCTTCTTCACCAGCCCAAAGCGGGAGAGGATGTGCTCGTCGCTCTGGTAATAATTCTGGTGGTAATCCTCCGCCGGCCAGAATTTAGCAGCCCCGAGTATCGGCGTGACGACATTGCCACCGAGCGCGGCGCTTGCTTCCTGTTTGGCTTTCTCGGCTGCAGCCTTCTGTGCATCGTCAAGCGCATAGACTGCTGTTGAATAACTCTCGCCCCGGTCGCAGAACTGGCCGCCGGCATCGGTCGGGTCGACCGAACGGAAGAAGATTTCCAGCAACCGGTCATAGCTGACCGTCGCATCGTCGAAATCGATCTTCACCACCTCCCGGTGGCCGCCCGAGGAATAGGTGCGGTAGGTCGGGTTTTCCGTGCTGCCGCCCGCATAGCCGGACACCGTGTCGAGCACGCCGGGGACCTTGTCGAAATCGGCCTCGACGCACCAGAAACAGCCCCCTGCGAATATGGCGGTCTGCTTTTCAGCCGATGCTGGCTGTGAAAACGTCGCAATGGCGGTAAGGGAAAAGGCCGCGGCCAAAAGGGAACGTCGCAACATCGATATCTCTCCTGTATTCGCCACAGAGCTACAACGTAGGCCGGCGAATTCAAATCAACCCGCTACACGCTTGCGTGAGGTGAATGAAGCTGAAGAGAGGGGGCAGCGATCCTCCCTGCCGTGACACACAGCGGGCAGGGAGGAAAGACGTATTCTAGACGCGGCGCTCGACCATCATCTTCTTGATGTTGGCGATCGCCTTGGCCGGGTTAAGGCCCTTGGGGCAGGCCTGTGTACAGTTCATGATCGTGTGGCAACGATAGAGCCGGAAGGGATCTTCCAGATTGTCAAGACGCTCACCCGTCTTCTCGTCGCGCGAATCGATCAGCCAGCGATAGGCCTGAAGAAGCACGGCAGGGCCGAGATAACGTTCGCCATTCCACCAGTAGCTCGGGCACGAGGTCTGGCAGCAGAAGCACAGGATGCACTCGTAGAGCCCGTCGAGCTTGGTGCGGTCCTCATGGCTCTGCTTCCACTCGGTCGCAGGCTCCGGCGTGATGGTCTGCAGCCAGGGCTCGATGGAGGAAAGCTGCGCATAGGGCACGGAAAGGTCCGGCACCAGATCCTTGACCACCGGCATGTGCGGCAGCGGGTAGATCTTGACCGCATCCTGCGCCACCTCATCCATGCCCTTGGTGCAGGCCAGCGTGTTGGTGCCGTCGATGTTCATGGCGCAGGAGCCGCAGATGCCCTCACGGCAGGAGCGGCGGAAGGTCAGCGTCGGGTCGATCTTGTTCTTGATGTAGATCAGACCGTCGAGAACCATCGGCCCGCAATCGTCCATGTCGACATAATAGGTGTCGACGCGCGGGTTCTCTTCATCATCCGGCGACCAGCGATAGATCTTGTATTCGCGCAGATTGGTGGCGCCTTCGGGCTTCGGCCAGACCTTGCCCTCCTTGACGCGGGAGTTCTTGGGAAGGGTGATTTCAACCATGACTTCCTCAGCTATCAGTAAACCCGCGCCTTGGGCGCGATTTTCTTGGGATCGATGCCGCCATCTTCCGGCTTCAGCATCGGATCGGTGTGAACCGGACGATAATCGAGCGCGACCTTGCCGCTCTCATCGACCCAGGACAGCGTGTGCTTGCGCCACTCCTCGTCATTGCGGCCGCCCATCGGACCATCCTTATAGTCCTCACGGGCGTGCGCACCACGGCTCTCCTTGCGCGCCTCGGCGCTGTAGACCGTGGTGATGGCGTTGGCCATCAGGTTCTCCAGTTCCAGCGTCTCCATGAGATCGGAGTTCCAGATCATCGAACGGTCGGAGACCCTTACGTCGGGAAGCTCCTTCCAGACAGCACTGATGCGCTCGCAGCCCTGCTCCAGCGATTCCTGCGTGCGGAACACGGCGGCGTCTTCCTGCATGGCGCGCTGCATCTTCTCGCGCAGATCCGCCGTGGGCGTGGAACCGGAGGCATGACGCAGCCGGTCGAAGCGCTCCATGATCTTTTCGCAGGCTGCCTCGTTGAGCGCGGGCACTGGCGCATCGCGATCGACAACCTCACCGGCGCGGATGGCGGCGGCGCGACCGAAGACCACGAGGTCGATCAGCGAGTTAGAACCAAGACGGTTCGCACCATGCACGGAGGCACAGGCCGCCTCGCCGACGGCCATCAGGCCGGGCGCCACCGCATCCGGGTTGTCCTTCGTCGGGTTTAGCACCTCACCCCAATAGTTGGTCGGGATGCCGCCCATATTGTAGTGGACCGTCGGCAGGACCGGGATCGGCTCGCGGGTCACATCGACACCGGCGAAGATGCGGGCCGATTCGGCGATGCCGGGCAGGCGCTCGTGGATCACGGCCGGGTCCAGATGGTCGAGATGCAGGAAGATGTGATCCTTGTTCTTGCCGACGCCACGGCCCTCACGAATCTCCATGGTCATGCAGCGCGAAACCACGTCACGCGAGGCAAGGTCCTTGGCCGATGGCGCATAACGCTCCATGAAGCGCTCGCCCTCGGAGTTGACCAGATAGCCGCCCTCGCCGCGCACACCCTCGGTGATGAGGCAGCCGGCGCCATAGATGCCGGTGGGATGGAACTGCACGAACTCCATGTCCTGCAGCGGCAGGCCGGCGCGGGCGATCATGCCATTGCCGTCGCCCGTGCAGGTGTGGGCGGAGGTGCAGGAGAAATAGGCGCGGCCATAACCGCCCGTCGCCAGCACCACCATCTTGGCGGAGAAGCGGTGAATCGTACCGTCTTCGAGGTTCCACGCCACGACACCGGTGCACACACCATCGTCGGACATGATGAGATCGAGCGCGAAATACTCGATGAAGAACTCGGCGTGATTCTTGACGGACTGGCCGTAGAGCGTGTGCAGGATGGCGTGGCCGGTGCGGTCTGCCGCCGCACAGGTGCGCTGCACGGGCGGGCCGTCGCCAAAATTCTGCATGTGGCCGCCGAAGGGACGCTGATAGATCTTGCCTTCCTCGGTGCGCGAAAACGGCACGCCGTAATGCTCCAGCTCGTAAACGGCGGCGGGCGCCTCACGGGCGAGATATTCCATGGCGTCGACATCGCCGAGCCAATCCGAACCCTTCACCGTGTCGTAAAGGTGCCACTGCCAGTGGTCGGGACCCATATTCTTGAGCGAGGCGGCGATGCCGCCCTGTGCCGCCACCGTGTGCGAACGGGTCGGGAAGACCTTGGTGATACAGGCCGTTTTCAGACCCTGTTCGGCCATGCCGAGCGTGGCGCGAAGGCCGGCACCACCGGCTCCGACGACGACGACGTCGAACTTGTGGTCGACATAGGTGTAGGCGCTTCCCGCCTTCTTTTCTGTTGCCTTTGCCATAACCGGGTTCAGCCTCCGAGGGCGATCTTGACGAGGGCGAGGAGAGAAACGACGCCCAGAATGAGTGTGAAGAAGATGTTGCCGATCAGGAGCGCGACCTTGCCGCCCTCGCCGTGGACGTAGTCCTCAATGATGACCTGCATGCCGAGTTTCATGTGGTAGAGCACCGACAGGACGGCGAAGGCCAGAAGCACGGTGACGACCGGATTGGCGATGGCCGCGCGAACCTCTTCATAGGAAGCGCCATTGTTGGCGATGACGAAGCCGATGAAGAAGATGACAAGCGGAATGTTGGCGATGGCCGTGAGGCGCTGACGCCAGAAGTGATCCGTGCCTTCCTTGGCCGAACCGAGACCGCGAACGCGGTTGAGCGGTGTGCGCATGTCGCTCATGATCAAAACCCTCCACGGACGGCATAGCCGATGATCCAGACCAGGATGGTCAGCACGATGGAGACGGCGATAGTGGCCTTGGCCATTTTCGTGGCCGTCGTCTTTTCAAGGCCGCGCCCCGTGTCCCAGACGAGATGGCGAAGCCCGCCGACCAGGTGATGGATCATGGCCCAGGTGAAGCCGAGCAGGACGAGACGGCCGAACCAGGACCCGTAGATGCCGTTGACGGTGTCGAAGGTTTCCTTCGAGCCGCTAGCGGCGGCAAGCCAGATGACGAAAAGCACCATGCCGAAATAAAGCGCGCCACCGGTGATGCGGTGGACGATCGACATAAGCATTGTCGGAATGAGGCGATAGACTTGAAGGTGAGGCGAAAGCGGCCTTGCCTTTACAGTTGCGGTTTTGCTCATGGCTTCCCCAATTCGATACCGGCGCGGCGGGGTGGCTGTTGCGAGAGCGACATCGGGTCCCGAACTCGCGCCCTGCGGCTGTGGCTTTCTAATGCGGTTTTTGCAGTGCGTCAAAGCCGCAAAAGCAATCCTTTGGCCGAATATATTGCAGCGCGCGCGCAGGACGACCAGCATTGTGCGACTTCAAACGATTGAAGGCATTTTTTTGCCTGTCGACACAGCAGCCCTTCTATCTGCGACAGGTAATTGGCACCTTGCCGCTAACCATCCACAGCGCCTCGCTACCCTCGATCACAACAGCGTAAAGCGACTCGCCGTAGCGGACGCTTTGCCCCGGCGGCGACGCCGGCAAATCCAGCTCCAGCCCCCGAGGGCTGACCACGGATATACCGCCACGCCTCGGGGAAATCGTCATCTCCATACCGTCATCGCAGGCCAGCTTGACCGGTCCTGAAAAAGCAAGTCCGGTGGCCTTGTTCGCCTCCTGAGAGGATGGCGCGACACAACCAGCCAACCCAGGCACAGATGCGGTGAGCAGGAAACCGAGCATGCCGAACTGGCACGTCCGCCATGAAGGCAGTCCTGAAAACGTCATTCGAAAGCCTCTATTGCGGATCTGAAGCCGGCATACGTTCGCTGGACTGCTCAAAACGGATGACATGTGTAGTCCAGTCTGCCGGGGCCGCCATCGCCTCGTAAAGCTTGCGCCCTTCTTCCGGCTGGCGCGGCGCATTGAGCGCCAGGCGCGCCCAGCCGCGCTCTTCGGCCTGATCGGCAATAACATCGACCAGTGCCTTGCCGATACCCTTGCGGCGGTGATCGTGATGTACGAAGAGATGGTCGACCAGGCCATGACGCATGCCGGAAACCGGATCCGGCAGATCGTAGAACAGCGCGAACCCGACCAGGACGCCGTCGAGACTGGCACCGACCACCTCCACGGCGCGATCCTGCAACAGCGTTTCGGCGTAGTATTCGTCGGGACGACGCGGCGCACCGCGCTTCAGCGACTGGGTGTAGGCTGCCAGCAGGGGCGCCAGAGCATGCGCATCCCTGAGACGCAGCGGATTGATATCGATCTGATGATTCTCGCCCATGGAGCACCCTTCCCCGAAATTAACCACGTCTGTCAATCGGCATGTTCATAAAACATGCTCCGCGTGACAAAGGTTAAGAAAGGATTAATGTACGGAGAATGAGGAGGCCACGAGGATTCAAGGAGCGATGGCGCATGCCTTTACGACCTCTATTCGTGGCAGCGGCCCTTGCGGTCGCAGCGATCACTGTCCCGGCTGTGGCCGGGGGTTTTCATGATGCAGGCGGTGGCCGGGTTTACGCGGATGCCTATGGCAATCTGGTGATCCACAGCCGCGCCGGCTTCAAACGTATCCTGGTCGGCAAGGGGCACCTGGCCGACGATTACCGCGCGCTTGGCATCGAAGCGCCGCGCCAGACCGCCTATCTGGAACGCAGCGGCGGGAAGCTCTATCTGCGCCGCGCCGCACCGTGCAGCGCCGGGGCCCTGATCAAGGGCCGCAGCTATATGTACGGCCTGTCCGAGGGCGAGCTCCCGGTGCTTGTTTCACCCTGCGACTGACCGCGACCCATGAACTATCAACGCACGGCGACCGCAGACTGGGCATTCGCGATCAAGCGGGCAATAACGCCCGTTAACGGGTCCGTGCTGCGTGCCGCCGTGGTCGGCGCGGCGATTGGCGCAGCGGTTGTTCTCGGGATGGAGTTGCGTGAACTGACCGATCGGCAGGGTGGCCTTCAGGCAAGCTTGCGCATGGCATTGGATTATGCAGCGCAGCGCGTGCAGCTTGTTGCTGGCTCGGAAAACAGACATCCTCTATGGCAGCGCCCGGCGGAGGATACCGCTCCGCCCCGACGACCGGTTTCATCATCAGCGTCCGGCCTCATTTTCACGACCGGACGAAACGGCGTCCTTTCGCTCAAGGGCGTGATCCAGCCGGGGAGCGCCAGCCGTCTGCGTGATGTGCTGACCGCATCGGCATTGCCGATCACCACTGTCACGCTCGATTCTCCGGGGGGTGCGCTTAACGACGCCATGGCCATGGCGCGGTTGATTCGCCAGCGGGGGTTGGCGACCCGGGTTGAGGCCGGCGCGACCTGCGCCTCCTCATGTCCGCTGGTTCTGGCTGGCGGTACGGAGCGCCATGTCGGCCGCAATGCGACCGTCGCCTTGCACCAGTTCCACAGCCCCGGGAGCCTCTTCGATCCTCGGCAGGCCCTTTCGGATGCCCAGCTGGTGACCGCAAGGATTTCCCGCCATCTGGACGAAATGGGTGTCGACCCGGCCCTTTGGCTGCATGCGCTCGACACCCCGCCGCGTGCGCTCTACGTGCTCTCTCCGGAGCAGATGATCGCTTACCGGCTTGTTACAGATACCCGGTCGCTGGCGTTGAACTAGGCCGGCATGTGCCGCGACAGATTGGCCGGTAGCCGACGCAGCGAGGGCCCTGTCAGCTCTCTTCCACGTCCGGCTGATATTCAAGAATGTCACCGGGCTGACAATCGAGCGCCCGGCATATCCTTTCGAGCGTCTCGAAGCGGACACCGCGCACCTTGCCCGATTTGAGCAGAGAGACATTCTGTTCAGTGATGCCGATCTGCTCGGCCAGTTCCTTGGAACGCATCTTACGGCGCGCCAGCATGACATCGAGATTGACGATTATCGGCATGGCGATCACACAAAGTCGCGCTGTTCAGCGCGCACCTCTGCCGCCACCGCCATGAGCCGCCCTGCCATATACATGACGCAGGCGATCAGAAGCGCCAGAAGCTCGGAACTTCCGAACCCTATCGACAAGGCCTTCTGACCAGGTGGATTGCCAAGGGTCAGAACGAGGATCATCAATGTCTGCAACAGGATGCTTCCTCCCGCCACGGCCACGAATGCAAGGCTGGCTCGGCG
The DNA here is from genome assembly GCF_045011005.1 of Nitratireductor sp. L15S-10. NCBI lineage: Bacteria > Pseudomonadati > Pseudomonadota > Alphaproteobacteria > Hyphomicrobiales > Phyllobacteriaceae > Nitratireductor > Nitratireductor sp. L15S-10. The sequence goes on along the minus strand of NZ_CP120674.1, from coordinate 542,327 downwards.
CAGCCAATGGGCCGATTCAACCGACAGCGGCTCCTCTGCTGCAAAAGCACCAAACATCCGCCAGACACAATAAAGCGCAGCCGCGAGCAGCCCGAACTGAACAACCATCAACGCGACCGTGGCACCCACGGCCAAAGGCGTAAAGGTCAGCGGACCGGAAAGAGAAAGACCATTTCGAACAAGCTCCTCGAAACGAGCCGGCTCCCCGCCAGCACTCAGCACCAGCCAGCAAACCGCAAGAGCGATCAGAAGGCCAACACCAAGGACAATGTGCTGCATCAGGCGCCCAAGACGGCGCAATTCGGCCACGTCATGCATCAAATCACCTCTTGCTTGATTTAATTAATGTATTACGATAATTAATTATCCTGTTTCAACCTTTTTCAAAAGGACTATCTCCATGTTTCCCCCAAAATCCATCGGACGCACCGCCCTCCCCCTCTGTGCGCTGGCAGCTTTTACCTTGAGCCTGGCGGCAGGCCCCGCCAGAGCAGAGAATTTTGATCCATTGAGTGCCGATCCGGCCACGCTCGGGATTGCCGTCAAGATCAATGGGAATTTGCGTCTGCAGAAAGGCGATGCCGTGCTGGTGATGCAGCTTCCCAGCGAACGCAGGGAATGGGCGATCGATGAAACCTTCATTCTCGACATCGCCAAGGTCCAACAGGACGTGAAAAGTTCGAACGCGTCCGAGACCACGGATCATTACGAACTGGCGATGATTGCGCCAACCGACCGCAGCCGATTCAAGGAAGCGCTGAGAAAGGCGCGGGAAGCGAGAGAAGCGACCGCCACCGGCGGGAAAGGGTCGATCAGCGTGTCTGTAACGGGAGGCTGCAAGACAGGCCCACTGGATCCTGCCGTCGCGACCCTGCAGGGCTTTCTGCGCGCCAGCGCAGACGCCCCGCTAGTCCCTTTGACCGGCACGATGAAACTGTCGGATGTTTTCCGGCAGGCCGGCGTGCCTTTTACAGCCATTCCTGACTGTAAATGAGTTAGAAAGCGGCGGGGCTTAGCCCTGCCGCGGCCACTCGCGGATATCCACGAAATGCCCGGCAATGGCAGCAGCGGCAGCCATTGCCGGTGAAACCAGGTGGGTGCGGCCCTTGAAGCCCTGACGCCCCTCGAAATTGCGGTTCGAGGTGGACGCGCAGCGCTCCCCGGGCTTCAGGCGGTCGTCGTTCATGGCAAGGCACATGGAACAACCCGGCTCACGCCAGTCGAAACCGGCAGCCTTGAAGATCTTGTCCAGCCCTTCAGCCTCGGCCTGCGCCTTCACGAGACCGGAGCCCGGCACGATCATGGCATTCAGACCGTCCTTGACCTTCTGGCCCTCGGCAATCTTCGCAGCTTCGCGCAGATCCTCGATACGGCCATTGGTGCAGGAGCCGATGAAGACACGATCAACGGCAATGTCGGTGATCTTCGTGCCAGGCGTGAGGCCCATATACTCGAGCGCGCGCTTCTTGGAGAGGCGCTTGGTCTCTTCGGTGATGTCATCCGGGTTCGGCACGACACCGGTAACGGAAACGACATCCTCGGGCGAGGAACCCCAGGTGACGATGGGCGGCAGATTGGCGGCGTCAAGCTTGACGACGCGATCATACTCGGCGCCTTCGTCGGTCCGCAGGGAATCCCAATAGGCAAGCGCCATGTCCCAGGCCTTGCCCTTCGGCGCGCGCGGGCGATCCTTGATATAGGCATAGGTGGTCTCATCCGGCGCAATGAGGCCGGCGCGGGCACCGCCTTCGATGGACATGTTGCAGACAGTCATGCGGCCTTCCATGGAGAGCGCGCGGATCGCTTCCCCCGCATACTCCATGACGTGTCCGGTGCCGCCAGCCGTACCGATCTCACCGATGATGGCGAGGATGATGTCTTTCGCAGTCACACCTTCGGGCAGAGCACCATCCACCTCGATCAGCATGTTCTTCGCGCGGCGCTGGATCAGAGTCTGCGTGGCAAGCACATGTTCGACCTCGGACGTGCCGATACCGTGCGCCAGCGCACCGAACGCGCCATGCGTGGAGGTGTGGCTGTCGCCACAGACGATGGTCATGCCCGGAAGGGTGAAACCCTGCTCGGGACCGACAATGTGCACAATGCCCTGACGTTCGTCGTTGGCGTCGTAATATTCAATGCCGAAGTCGGCGGCATTCTTCGCCAGCGCTTCGACCTGGATGCGGCTCTCGGGGTTCTTGATGCCGAATTTGCGGTCGGGCGAGGTGGGAACGTTGTGGTCGACCACCGCGAGGGTCTTTTCCGGATGACGGACATTGCGGCTGGCCATGCGGAGCCCCTCGAAGGCCTGCGGGCTGGTCACCTCGTGCACCAGATGCCGGTCGATATAGAGCAGGCATGTGCCGTCGTCCTGCTGATCGACCAGATGGTCGTCGAAAATCTTGTCGTAGATCGTGCGTGCTTTGGTCATTTTGTTCATCCCTAGCGGAGCGAAATGGAAGGCTGGCCGGCTAATCTTGTGTCTCGTTGCATTCCCGATCGATAGACTGGATGGGAATGCCGAGCCGGTTGGCGTGTCCGCCTAAGGCAGTCGGCTCAGAAGCGAGCCGGAAACCCGCGCAAAAAAGCGGCTCGGCAGGCGCTTGACGTCCTGCAGAACAAAGCCCTTATAGGCCGGGTTTCCAAAAAGTGCTTCCATGAGAGGGCTAATACCAGCCTTTCATGGGATCGGCAATCGCCACGGCACGGCCGACTGCCGCTCAGGCTGCCTCATGCTCCACGCAGATATGGGTCGCATCCTCATCACTGAGTGGTTCCTTCAGCAATCCACACAGATGCTTTCCCGGACCGCGCTCACCTTCGCGGAAATGACGGCATTCACGGCACAGGCCGAATGGCCTGCCACCATCGGCAGCGATACGCGCACTGAGCAGCGCCGACAGCCCGATCCGGAGCGCCCGGCGCTCCTCCTCGTTCATCGTTTCCATCGCCGCTTCAAACCGCAGGGTTTCATCCCGTGGCAGCAGGGATAGCGCCGCCTCCGTCAATTCGAGCCGCACCGAGCGCCGGTCGGCGGGGTCGGCGGACTTACGGATCAGTCCGGCGCGTTCGAGAGCCATCAGCGTCTGCGAGACCGTGCCTTTCGTAGCACCCAGATAAGCCGTCAACGCCCCCGGCGTGCGCGAAAAGCGATTGGCGCGCGCCAGATAGCGCAAGGCCTCCCATTGCGCAGGCTTCAAGCCGGCGGCATGGCCGTCATGGGTCACGATGCGGGCAAGGCGCCCGATCATCGCCAAGGCGTCGGAATCGTTCATGGCGAAAAAGTATTGTGTCGACACCATGATTGCAATCCCCTCATTCGCATGCTAGCAATTATGTATCGAGTCGATACTAAAGGAAAATCCGATGACCGTCTCACCCAATCGCAAGTGTACGTTTCTCAGCCCCCGGACAGCGTTCGGAGCCGCGCTTACAACCATGTTCCTTCTGACGGGCTCGCTTGCCGCGCACGAAATTGAAAGCGCGGCCGATGCCGCTATCGAGCCAGCCTTTGATATTCGTCGTGCCGGCGCGACGGCCACCGACCGGCTCATGACCTTTTCGATGGAACTCGCCGGCGAAGCGGGCAGCATAAAGCCGGCGGCGACTGGCGATCTGCCGGGGGCAGGCGTTGCCGCCTATGTCTGGCCGACCGGTCTCGACCCGGCGACGGTCGGTTTCGACAAAGCGTCCGGCATTCTCGCGCTTGCCATCACCGCCCATCCGGATTTCGACGACACGCCGCTGTTCGACGAGAATGCCGACGGCGATCCGGCCAATGACGGCGCAGACTGGCATTCACACTGGGTAGTACTGGAAAAGGCCGAAGCCTGTGGCGCCGGATACAAGGTGCGCGATGTCTCTCCCGGCGTCGATGCGTTGCCGTCAACCGCACCGATGCTGCCCATCGCACTCGACAGCCCCGGCATGTCGCCGCGTCTCGACGGCAACGCCGTCCGTATCACCGTGCCAATGGCCAACGGTGCCGACGTCGCCTTCGATGCGGTAACGGCCGAGCTGCGCGTGCACCCGCAAGGCAAGATGCCGCTACTTTGCGTTACCGGCGTTCACGACATTGCCTCCGGTGATCTTTCGCTGCCGGGCCGCGTCATTGCGGAATAGGCCATTGGCAGTTTAAGCCCCGAAGCGGCCGCACCTGTGACCGCTCCGGCCCATTGCTGCAGGCCACATCCCGGCACGGGATCTAACGCCGGGCCTGGCTCTTGCGCATGCGCTGTTCGAGCGCCCGAAGGGCAAGAGACAGACCAACAGTCAGAATGAGATAGATATAGGCGACGATCGAGTAGGTCTCGAAGAAGCGGAACGAGCCCGAAGCATAGATCTTGCCCATCTGGGTGATGTCGGCAACGCCGAGCACCGAGACCAGGGAGGAGTCCTTGACCATCGCCACAAAGTCATTGCCAAGCGGCGGCAGGATGGTGCGGATCGCCTGCGGCAGGACGATCAGGCGAAACCGCTGTAAGCGTGAAAGCCCGAGCGCCTTGGCCGCTTCCACCTGGCCTTCGTCCACCGATTGGATGCCTGCACGAAACACTTCGGCGATAAAGGCCGAGTAACCGATACTGAGTGCAATGATGGCGCGCCATAGAAGCGAGATGTCGCGGACCTTAAGCTCATCAAGAACCCCGGCTTCCTGCAATGTCGCCGTCATGGCATTCCAGCCGGTCACGACGATGGGCACGCCGGCAAAGGCGATCCAGAAAAGGAGAACGAGGACGGGCACACCGCGAATGATCTCGACATAGAAGCGCGCAATCTGCCGAAGCGCCAGCGACCCAGACAGGCTCATCAGCGCGATACCGAGGCCAACCGCCGTCGCGAGTGCAAATCCGACAACTGTCACGAACACCGTGATGCCGATGCCTCTGGAGACGATCGCGAAGACCTGCGCATAGAGATCGCTGGTGGCAATGAGAATAGCGACGCCGAGCGCGATGCTCCCGGCGGCAACCAGCCACCAGGGAAAATCCCGCTTGGCAGAAGGTCTGGAAGACGTCACCGCCACAAGCTCTGAATGCTTCTCGAAAGACCGGCGGTCAGGCCGGCGGAACGCGGGTCGGCCACGCCTTATTCACCCATCTTGTATTCGAGAAACCATTTCTTGTTGAGCGCGTCCAGCTTGCCATCTGCCTTCATCGAAGCGATGGCTGCGTTGACGGGCGCGACAAGGTCGGAGCCCCTGGCGAAAATAAAACCGAAATCTTCCGAGCCAAGCGGCTCGCCGAGAAGCTTCAGCGCACCGTTCGACGCGTCCACATAGCCCTGCCCACCCGTGCTGTCGGTCAAAACCACGTCCACATCGCCCGCACGCAGCGCCTGCACGGAAGCGCCAAAAGTCTCAAACAGCTTTATGCGCGGATTGGCCTCGTCGCCATCGAGCACCTCATAGACCGCGGTGTAGAAGGGCGAGGTGCCCGGCTGAGCCCCAACGAGACCATCTTCATAGGCAGCGAAGCTTTTCGCGTCGGTGAAATTCGTTTCGTCGCTGCGCACGAGCATGTACATTTCCGAGCGCATATAGGGATCGGAGAAATCCACCTTCTCCTTGCGGTCGTCCCGAATGGTGATACCGGTCATGCCCATATCGTACTGGCCATCGGAGACAGACTGGATCATCGCGTCCCAACTCGTATTCTGGTAGGTGACGTTGATGTTGAGCCTCCTGGCGATCTCGTTCACGGCATCATATTCCCAGCCGACCTGCTCACCGGAGTTGGGATCTATGAACTGCAGTGGCGGGTACGCGTTTTCGGTGACCACGACAACTTCGCGGCCCTGAAGGTCCGGTAGATCGTTCGCATAGGCAGAAAAACCAGAGACCGCGAAAACTGAGGCCGCGAAGGACGCAGCCAGAAGGGACGTGCGCAACGTCATAACCAATCTCCCTGTGGCAGGCCGATGCTCGGCCGGGTGATTGCTTTTCCTTAAAGCAGAGCGATTTCGAGTAAAAGAGCCAAGACGATTTCAAACTGTGGCAGCGGGACCGTCAAATGCAAAAAAGGCGCGCCGAAGCGCGCCTTTTGAGGAATTTCGATGCCGAATGAGACTATTCGGCGTTGTTCTCGGCGGCAGCAGCTTCCTGCGCCTTGGCAGCCTCTTCAGCAGCCTTTTCCGCCGCGAGCGCCTCGGCAGCGGCAACCTTCTCCGCCTCAATGCGGGCTTTCTCTTCGGCAGCGGCCTGACGCACGGCATCATTCAGGCGGCGTGCGCGCACGCCGGTGTTCTCGGTGATGCGAGCCGATTTGCCGCGGCGATCACGCAGGTAATAGAGCTTCGCGCGGCGAACCTTGCCGCGGCGGACCACCTCGACGCCCTCAACGAGCGGAGAGTAGACCGGGAAAACACGCTCGACGCCTTCGCCGTAAGAAATCTTGCGGACGGTGAAGTTTTCCTGGAAGCCGGAGCCGGAACGGGCAATGCAGACACCCTCATAGGCCTGGACGCGGGTGCGCGTGCCTTCGGTGATGCGCACCAGAACGCGAACCGTGTCGCCGGGCTGGAATTCGGGAAGCTGACGCTGTGCAGCAATCTTCTCGGCCTGCTCGGCCTCGAGCTGACGGATAATGTCCATCTCTGTGTCCTCTTGTTCTTCGCGAACCGTCAGAGCGCTCATCCCAGTGGCAGTTTCAACACCGCCTGAAGAGTGCCCTCCGCAAGGAGGAACAGGAGCGAATTCACGTGTTCTTTGGTTAGATCCAAACCGGCCTTGGCCGTTTACGTGCGGGGCACATACACGACATTCCTGCCGGAATCAACATGAGAGACGTCTCAATTGCCGTTTTCATAACGTTTCCAGAGATCCGGGCGGCGCTCACGCGTCAGCCTTTCCGCCTCGCCGCGGCGCCATCTGGCGATCTTCGCATGGTTGCCGGAAAGCAGGACTTCCGGGATGGGCATTTCCTCGAAAAGCTGCGGGCGCGTATATTGCGGGTGTTCCAGAAGCCCACCTTCAAAGCTCTCCTCCTCGCCCGACGCATCATTGCCCATGACGCCTGGCAGAAGACGGATCACCGCATCGAGCATAACCAGAGCAGCCGGTTCACCGCCCGAAAGCACATAGTCGCCGACAGAGATCTCTTCCAGGGCTCGCCCCTCGATCACGCGCTGATCGACCCCCTCAAAACGACCGCAAAGAATGACCGCGCCGGGCCCGGCAGCCAGTTCACGCACCCGCTGCTGATCGAGCGGCCGGCCGCGCGGGCTCATCAGAAGGCGCGGCCTTGGATCTGCCGGCGGCGCGGCATGGTCGATCGCGCGTGCAAGCACGTCGGCGCGCATCACCATACCCGCACCCCCGCCAGCGGGTGTGTCATCCACATTACGGTGTTTCGTCGTCGCGAAGTGGCGTATCTGGACCGTCTCCAGAGACCACTTCCCCGCCTCACGCGCCTTTCCCGCCAGAGAAACATCAAGCGGGCCCGGAAACATTTCGGGATAAAGCGTGAGGATCGTCGCGCGGAACGTCACGTGCTCTCTCCCTCCCCCTCGCGCGGCATCTCGGGATCCTCGTCCTCTACCAGACCGGCCGCGACACGGTCGATCTCGACCTGACCCTTTGATACACGGACATGAGGCACGGCCGCGCGGGTGAATGGAACCATCGCCGAGCCACCTTCGGCCAGCAGAACCTCGAGAATGTCACCTCCCCCGAAATTGTGCAGCGCTCGCACCTTGCCGACCCGCTCTCCCTCGCCATCAACAACCGCGAGCCCGATCAGATCGGCGTGATAAAATTCCTCTTCCTCAAGATCATCCGGCAACGCTTCGCGCTCGACATACAGCGCGGTTCCGTTCAGCGCCTCGGCGGAGGTGCGGTCGCCAATCTCTGCAAAGCGCACCACGACCACGTTCTTTGCCGGCCTCACATTGAGAACGGTCAGCGTGCGTCCATCCTCCGTGCTCAGCGGCCCATAATCTCCAATAGCCAGGGGATCGGCGGTGAACGTCTTAACGCGCACCTCTCCACGCAAGCCCTGCGCCGCCCCGACAATGGCGAGCTGAATGCGGGTATCGCTTGTCTTCTGCCTGTTCATCTGCCTGATTTGCCACTAAGTCGTTCGGAAAAACAGGCTTATGCGCCGTTTTACGGCTTTCCGGCAAGCTTTCCGGCAAGACTTTCCATGCGCGTGGCGAGATCGTTGAGCGCGCCGGTCACGGCCGCGTCGTTCTTGCCGGACTGGTTGAGGGCTTCATCCCGCGTCTTGCGAAGCGTCGCGACCTCTCCTTCCATGGTGCGCATCCGCTTCTGCAGTTCCGAGAGCTCGTCCATCACCATGATCCCGGCCATGACTGCCAGCCGGTGGTCTCCGATCTCACCGAAAGAATCTTTCAGATGCGTGATGTATCGGTCGAAGCGCTGCGCAAGATTGACAAGATGCTCTTCCTGTCCCTCATCGCACGCCATGCGATAGGACTTGCCGTCGATCGTGACTGTAACCTGTGCCATGGCCCGCCCTACCGATCCAGCACGGCACGGATGGTCTCCATGGCCGTGACCAAACGCCGCGAGACTTCGCGGTTCACCTCTTCGAGACGCTTGGCGCGTGCCTCGGATTTGTCGATCTCCTGAGCGAGACGCGCGCGGTCCGCGTTCATGCGCTGCAGTTCGGCATCGGAATCCGCAACCGCGCGGTCCCGTTCCAAGCGTGCCTCAACCGCATCCTCCAGCGAAGACAGCGCCTTGCTCAGGCGCTCGATCGCCCCCTTGAGCGTGCTTTCACCACTCATGGCCGCCACCCCCAGTCGAGCATTCCCGGAACATGCCGGCCGCCAATGCGGCCAAGGCACGCGGTCTCCGAAAATGTTGTGACACAGGCAATCTTGCTTACTCTCATCCGCCCAGTGATGCACCCGGACACGTGCCGGCAGACAAATGCGCGACAGCTTTTACGAGGCCTCGGCTGCGAATCGCTGGCCTTACTAACCAGTTACGCCGAAAAGATTAGGCGGCGTGTGAAGGTCCCGTCAACAAAACACGACGGCTAATCCCCCAAAATGCTGTAACAAGGTTGATACAAAATCCTCCTTCCCCTGGGGCAGGCAGCGGCCTGCAAACCGCACCTTTGTTGACTTCAAGGCCGCAACTGCTATGTGTCGCCTGCTTTTTCCAAAGGGCCCGGGCTGCCCGTGCAGCCTGCCCGACAACTGCCTAAAGCGGACCAGCGAGCAATCATGATCTCACGCGACAAACACGACCGGATGGCCAACGCGATCCGCTTCCTATCGATGGATGCGGTGGAGAAGGCCAATTCGGGTCACCCCGGCCTGCCCATGGGCGCAGCCGACATCGCCACCGTTCTTTTCACCCGCTTCATGAAGCACGACCCCAAGAACCCCGATTGGGCCGACCGCGACCGGTTCATCCTGTCCGCCGGTCATGGGTCGATGCTGCTCTATTCGCTGCTTTACCTGCTGGGTTATGAAGACATCACGATCGACGAGATCAAGAACTTCCGCCAGCTCGGCTCGCGCACGGCCGGCCACCCGGAATTCGGCCATGCGGCCGGTATCGAGACAACGACCGGACCGCTGGGCCAGGGCCTCGCAAACTCCGTCGGCATGGCAATCGCCGAACGCATCCTGAATGCGCGCTTCGGCGATGATCTCGTTGACCATTACACCTATGTTCTGGCCGGCGACGGCTGCCTGATGGAGGGCATCAGCCAGGAAGCGCTGACGCTTGCCGGGCACCTCAAGCTGAACAAGCTGATCGTTCTTTTCGACGACAACCAGATCTCCATCGACGGCTCCACCTCGCTGACAGACTCCACCGACCAGTGCGAGCGCTTCGAGGCTTCGGGCTGGAACACGATGCGCATCGACGGTCATGATCCGGATGCCATTGCCGGCGCCATTGAATCCGCGAGGAAGGCGGACAAGCCGACCCTGATCGCCTGCCGCACGACCATCGGCTTTGGCGCACCGTCCAAATCCGGCACGGCAAAGGTGCACGGCTCCCCGCTTGGTGCGGAGGAAATTGCTGGCGCACGCAAGGCGCTTGGCTGGGATGCCGATCCCTTTGTCGTTCCTTCCGACATTCTTGACGACTGGCGTCTGGCCGGCCTGCACTCCGCCAAGGAGCGCAAGGCCTGGGAAGACCGTCTTGCGGCTGCCGACGCGGAGACACGCGGGGAATTCGAGCGCCGCATGCGCGGAGATCTGCCGGAAACCTTCTCTGCCGCCATGCTCGAATACAAGGAAAAGCTCGCAGCCGAGCCTCCAAAGGTGGCGAGCCGCAAGGCTTCGGAAATGGCGCTCGAAGCCATCAACGCAGTGCTGCCTGAAACCATCGGCGGCTCTGCGGACCTGACCGGTTCCAACAATACCAAGACGAGCCAGACCGGCCCCATCAGCGCCGAGGACTTCTCCGGTCGCTATATCCACTACGGCATCCGCGAGCACGGCATGGCCGCCGCCATGAACGGCATGACGCTGCATGGCGGCATCATACCCTATGGCGGCACCTTCCTGACTTTCTCGGACTATGCCCGCCCGGCGATGCGTCTCGCCTCGCTGATGCAGATTCGCTCCATCTTCGTGATGACGCATGATTCCATCGGCCTTGGCGAGGACGGCCCGACCCACCAGCCGGTGGAGCACCTGGCCGCGCTGCGCGCAATCCCCAACCATCTCGTGTTCCGCCCGGCAGATGCGATCGAAACAGCTGAATGCTGGCAGGTGGCGATCGAAAGCCGCAAGGCGCCATCCACGCTTGCCCTTTCGCGCCAGAACCTTGCACCGGTACGCACCAGCCATGAAGCTGACAATCTCTGCGCCCGTGGCGCGTATGAACTCGCCGGTTCCGAAGACGACGCCAGGGTGACGCTCTTCGCCACCGGCTCGGAAGTGGAAGTGGCAATGAAGGCGAAGTCCCTTCTCGATGCCGCCGGTCACCCGGCCCGCGTTGTCTCCGTGCCGTGTTTCGAATTGTTCGAACAGCAAAGCGATGACTACCGCAAGGCAGTGATCGGCAACGCCCCCGTAAAGGTGGCAATCGAAGCTGGCATTCGGCAGGGCTGGGATGCGATCATCGGGTCCGACGGTATCTTCATTGGCATGACCGGGTTCGGCGCCAGTGCGCCCGCTCCGGAGCTCTACAGGCATTTCGGCATCACTGCCGAGGCTGCTGCAAACGCCGCCCAGAAGCGGCTGGCAGAGATCGGTTGAGGCCAATATCGGGCTTGTTATGGTTTGGGACGGACGAATGCCTGCCCCACCATCTGGATTCTCGACGCAGACGCCGCTATGAAGCGGCGTCTCCTTCCGTGCCTGCGCACGACCACCCACTCTCCGGAGGAAGTTCATGACCGTCAAAGTTGCCATCAACGGATTTGGCCGCATCGGCCGCAATGTCGTACGCGCGATCTACGAGTCGGGCCGCAAGGATATCGACATCGTCGCGATCAACGATCTCGGCCCAGTCGAGACCAACGCCCACCTTCTGCGCTATGACAGCGTGCATGGCCGCTTCCCCTCCGAGGTGAAGGTCGACGGCGACGCGATCAACATCGGATCCGATTCCTTCAAGGTTTTCGCAGAGCGTGACCCGTCCAAGCTCCCCTGGGGTGAGCTGGGTGTCGACATTGTGATGGAATGTACCGGCATCTTCACTGCCAAGGAAAAGGCATCGCTCCATCTCGATGCCGGCGCAAAGCGCGTGCTGGTTTCGGCTCCGGCCTCCGGTGCCGACCTGACGGTGGTCTATGGTGTCAACCATGACAAGCTTTCCAGCGAACACCGCGTCGTCTCCAACGCTTCCTGCACCACAAACTGCCTGGCGCCGGTCGCAAAGGTTCTCAACGATGCCTTCGGCATCGAGAAGGGCTTCATGACCACGGTTCACGCCTATACGGGTGACCAGCCGACGCTCGATACGATGCACAAGGATCTTTACCGCGCCCGCGCTGCCGCCATGTCGATGATCCCGACATCGACGGGTGCGGCCAAGGCTGTCGGCCTCGTGCTGCCGGAGCTCAACGGAAAGCTGGACGGCGTATCCATCCGCGTTCCGACCCCGAATGTTTCGGTCATCGACTTCAAGTTCGTGCCGAAGAAGAAGGTCACTGTCGAAGAGGTCAACCAGGCGCTGGTCGCTGCCGCCGATGGAAGTCTCAGGGGCATACTCGCCTATACCAACGAGCCACTCGTTTCCATCGATATGAACCACAACCCGGCCTCCTCCACCTTCGCGCTTGACCAGACCAAGGTGATCGAAGGCGACCTGGTGCGTGTCATGTCCTGGTACGACAATGAATGGGGCTTCTCGAACCGCATGGCCGACACGGCCGTCGCCTTCGGCAAGACCATCTGATACGGTTTACAGGCCATTCTGAACGCCCGGCCGTCGCGCCGGGCGTTTTTCTTTTGGCCCGGCTCTTGCATCTCACTTCCGCCGCACCTTTTATGAAAAAAGAACAGCAACTTGCGGCAGGCGGGATCAAGAGACGCGGATGGATCAGGGAATTTATGTTATTACGCTGGTGGGCACGACCCTCGTGCTGTTTGCCGCATTTTCCAGCGTGATTGCTTTCCGCTTCGGCGCACCGCTGCTTCTCATCTTCCTCGGTATCGGCCTCGCAGCAGGAACAGATGGGCTCGGGCTTGATTTCGACAATGCTGCCATTGCCTATTTCATTGGCTCGCTCGCGCTCGCGGTCATCCTCTTCGATTCGGGCTTCGGCACATCCATAGCTGCGTTTCGGCAAGCCGCAGCGCCAGCGATCATTCTGGCAACAATCGGTGTTTTGCTGACGGCGGGCCTCGTGGGTGTCGCAGCCTATTATGTCACCGGCTTCAGCTGGCTTGAATCCTTTCTGCTGGGAGCCACCGTAGCATCTACAGACGCCGCGGCTGTGTTCTTTCTGCTCCGGGTGGGGAACATCTCGGTGCGTGAGCGCGTACGCTCGACGCTGGAAGTCGAATCCGGATCGAACGATCCGATCGCGATCTTCCTCACCCTCTCGCTGGTTGGCCTGATCGCCGGTGGCGAGGCCATCAAGGCAGGAGAGCTTGCGGCTGACGTGGCTCTCGGCTTTCTGCAGCAGATGGGCATCGGTCTCGCCGCGGGTCTCCTCGGCGGCTGGAGTATTGTCCGGCTGGTCATTCGTCTCCGGCTCGAGCAGGGGCTCCTGCCAATCTTCGTTATTGCATTGTCGCTACTCGTGTTCGCGCTGGCTGGGGCAGTGGGCGGTTCGGGCTTTCTTGCCGTTTATGTGGCTGGCCTGATCGCCGGCAACGCCAAGCTCCGCTCGACCGCCATGCTCAAACGCTTTCAGGACGGCGTGACCTGGCTGGCCCAGATCATCATGTTCCTCGTGCTCGGTCTCTTTGCCACGCCTTCACAATTTGCCGAGATCGTATTTCAGGCGCTCTTCATCGGCCTGTTCCTGATTTTCATCGCCCGGCCGATTGCGGTGACCCTTTGCCTGATGCCGTTTCGGTTTTCACCGGCGGAAAGCGCGTTCATCTCATGGGTGGGCCTGCGCGGCGCCGTGTCCATCCTGCTTGCGATCACGCCATTGATCGACGAACTGCCCAATGGCCGGCCCCTGTTCAACATCGTCTTCATCATCGTGCTTGTTTCGCTGATCGTGCAGGGCTGGACGGTGGGCCCGCTGGCCCGCCGGCTGGGGCTGACACTGCCGCCACGCATGGGTCCGCTGAACAAGGTGGAACTGGAGTTGCCCGGCTCGGCCCGCCACGAGCTTCTCGCCTATCGGGTGGTGGCGGGTAGCCCTGTGGAACGCGGCCAGCGGATCCCACGCTGGGCGAAGCCTTCCCTCGTGGTACGCGACGGACGCTCGATGACCTACCAGTATGCCGGACGGCTTGCAGCGGGCGATCACGTTTATATTTTCGTGCCTGATCGCTATCCCCGTCTCCTCGACCGCCTGTTTGCCAGCCCCGTGGAGATGGACCCGGAAGACGCAGAGTTTTTCGGAGCCTTTGCAGTCGACCCCGAGCGGCCCGCATCCGACATCGAGGCGGCCTATGCGACCGGTCTCAACGAAGAAGACCAGAAGAAGACTATTGCCGATCTCCTGCGGGAGCGGCTGGGCGGACGCGCAGAGTATGGCGACCGCACGACGCTTGGCGAGATCGAGCTGATCGTACGGGATGTCGACGAGAACGGACGCATAAGCGCCGTGGGACTTTCCGTCGAACCGCAGGCACCGGAAACCCGTTTGCCGCTGCTCCTCAGTCCTCGCGATCTCGTGCGGCGTATTTTTCAAAAACCATAGGCATTGCCAGCTTATAATCAGCACCCTCCATCTTGCACCAGCCGCAAGGCATTGTATGGTCCCGACAAATTCACATCCTTCTTCAACCCGCGGTTCCGGGCGTCCGATTTCTCCACCCCGAGGAACCCCTTAAAGGAGACTTCAACGCGCCATGCCGGATTTTAAGACCCTCGACGATCTCAACGATATCGCAGGCAAGCGTGTACTCGTACGGGTCGACCTGAACGTGCCCGTAAAAGATGGCAAGGTGAGCGACACGACCCGCATTGAACGCGTCGCGCCAACCATCCAGGAGCTTTCCGGCAAGGGCGCGAAGGTGATCCTGATGGCACATTTTGGTCGGCCTAAGGGCAAGCCAGATCCGGCAGCTTCGCTGGAACCCATCGCCTATGCGGCGGAGAGTGTGCTCGACCATCGCGTGCATTTCGCCAGGGATTGCATCGGAACCCCGGCGGCAGACGCCATTGCTGAAATGGCCAATGGCGACATCCTGCTCCTTGAGAACACGCGCTTCCACGAGGGCGAGGAGAAGAACGATCCGGAGTTCGCAAAGGCGCTGGCCGGGAATGGCGATATCTACGTGAACGACGCATTCTCCGCCGCCCACCGCGCCCACGCCTCCACGGAGGGGCTCGCGCATCTGCTGCCAGCCTATGCCGGGCGCACCATGCAGGCGGAGTTGGAGGCGCTGGAGAAGGGGCTCGGCAAGCCGGCCAAGCCGGTGCTTGCGATTGTCGGCGGAGCAAAGGTTTCCACCAAGATCGATCTTCTCATGAACCTTGTGAAGAAGGTCGACGCACTGGTTATAGGCGGCGGCATGGCCAACACCTTCCTCGCCGCGCGCGGAACGGAAGTGGGTAAATCGCTGTGCGAACACGACCTGGCATCTACGGCCAAGCAGATCATGATCGAGGCAGCAGAATCCGGCTGTGCGCTTGTCCTGCCCGTGGATGGCGTGGTCGCGCGCGAGTTCAAGGCGGGTGCTGAGAACGAAACGGTCGCGATCGAAAGCGTTCCGTCAGACGCCATGATCCTCGATGTAGGACCGAAGAGCGTCGAGAAGGTGAACGAATGGCTCGACCGCGCCGACACGGTGGTGTGGAACGGCCCGTTGGGAGCCTTCGAGATCGAGCCATTCGATGCGGCAACCGTTGCTGCGGCAAAACACGCGGCACACCGCACCTCAGAAGGATTGCTCGTTTCAGTCGCCGGCGGCGGCGACACGGTGGCAGCGCTCAACCACGCCGGCGTGGCCGAAGAATTCTCCTACGTGTCGACCGCAGGCGGGGCATTTCTTGAATGGATGGAAGGCAAGAAACTGCCCGGCGTGGAGGCCCTTTCGAAGTCGCGTTAAGCAAAATGTGAATAGTCTGTCATTTCAATCGATTAGGGGTCTTAAGGGCGCATTCCGTTTGTCATCGGCATCTGCTATCGCCCGGTCATGAACAGACAGGAGACCTGAAATGAGCGAACGGCTTGAGGATATTGCATCCGCCATGGTGACCCCCGGACAGGGGATTCTGGCGGCGGATGAAAGCTCCGGCACCATCAAGAAGCGTTTCGACACGATCGGCCTGGAATCGACAGAGGAGAACCGTCGTGACTATCGCGAGATGATGTTCCGCGCCGAGGCGGCGATGAAGGACTGCATCTCCGGCGTTATCCTCTACGACGAAACGATCCGCCAGAAGGCCGCCGACGGCACGCCGCTGGTGGATGTCATCAAGGCCTCCGGCGCTGTTCCGGGAATCAAGGTCGATGGCGGCGCGAAGCCGCTGGCCGGTTTTGACGGCGAGACCATCACTGAAGGTCTCGATGGCCTGCGCGAACGTCTTGCGGAATATTACGGTCTTGGCGCGCGCTTTGCCAAATGGCGCGGTGTGATCTCGATTTCGAACGATCTGCCAAGCTGGGGGGCCGTGAAGCAGAACGCACAGGCCCTCGCCCGCTACGCGGCACTTTGCCAGGAAGCCGGCATTGTGCCGATCGTAGAGCCCGAAGTTCTGATGGATGGCAAGCCGGGCGATCATTCCATCGACCGCTGCTACGAGGTGACCGAGTGGGTTCTGAAGACCGTCTTTGCCGAGCTCTACGATGCGCGTGTTTCGCTTGAGGGCATGGTCTTGAAACCGAACATGGTGATCGACGGCAAGAACGCCCGCAAGGCGAGCCGCGAGGAAGTGGCTGAAAAGACCGTGCGCTGCCTGAAATCGACCGTGCCGGCCGCGGTGCCCGGCATCGCCTTCCTTTCGGGCGGCCAGTCGGATGAAGAGGCCACGGCGCATCTCTCGCTCATGAATGCTGGCTTCGACATGCCCTGGGCTCTGACATTTTCCTATGGTCGCGCGCTGCAGGCTGCGGCGCTCAAGACCTGGGCCGGCAAGAAGGAAAACGTGGCAGCAGCGCAGAAGGCTTTCGCGCACCGCGCGAAGATGAACAGCCTTGCCGCCACCGGCCAGTGGAAGCAGGACCTCGAGGCTGCCTGATCAGGCGGATTTGAAGACACGGAATCGGCCCGTCGGCGCTTGTCGGCGGGTCTTTTCTTTTGGTCTCCTACGGGAAAAGGCCTACTCTCCCCCACGCAGAAGGATCGTGAGCGAGACCATGGCTAGCGCGATCAGGGCCAGCTTCCAGAAATCTGCCCGCCGCCTGAGGCCCGGAAGGCCGAGCGGCTTTATAATGTGCACGATCATCATCGCCAGGATGAGAAGAAGCAGGATCTTGGTCATGAAGGCCCGATTCGCGAAGTCATGCCCTGTTGTGCCTCCCTGCCGGCCTGCTGTCAAAAGCGCACCCTTCACCGCAAGTCTGATTTACGCACGACCCTGCGATCCGCTAACCTCTCAATAAAGAGGCTCAAACCGCAGGGAGGAGGCGGGATGACGTCGCGCTATCACGAGGTTTATTCGGGCTGGCAGCAGGATCCCGAGGGGTTCTGGGTGAAGGCCGCGGCCGAGATCGACTGGTTCAGTCCCTGGGAAAGGGTTTTCGACGTAGAGACCGGCGTCTATGGACGCTGGTTTCCCGGCGCGACCTGCAACACGTGTTTCAATGCGGTGGATCGGCATGTCGAGGGTGGGCGAAAGGATCAGCCCGCCCTTGTCTATGACAGCCCCATCAGCGGCCGGAAGAAAAGCTTCACCTATGGGGAAGTGAAAGACGAGGTTTCGGCGCTGGCCGCCGTACTGAAGGATTTCGGCGTCGGCAAGGGCGACCGCGTGGTCATCTACATGCCGATGGTGCCGGAGGCTGTGTTTGCCATGCTCGCCTGCGCGCGCATTGGTGCCGTGCATTCGGTGGTGTTTGGTGGGTTCGCCGCAAGAGAGCTTGCAGCGCGCATAGACGATGCAACGCCAAAGGCGATCATCTCGGCCTCCTGCGGACTGGAGCCCGGCCGTGTGGTTGCCTACAAGCCTCTGCTCGATGAGGCGATCCGTCTCTCCGCCGCCAAGCCGAAGGCCTGCCTGATCCTGCAGCGGGAGGATCGGCGCTGCGACCTGACGGAAGGCCGCGACCATGACTATGCGGAACTGGTGGGCGCTCACCGGGCAGCAGGAAGCGTGGTGGATTGCGAGCCCGTGCTTGCGACCGACCCGCTCTATATCCTCTACACGTCGGGCACGACGGGGCGGCCCAAGGGCGTGGTGCGCGACAATGGCGGCCACATGGTGCGGCTCAAATGGTCGATGTTCAACGAGTTCGGCATTGAGCCCGGCGAGACGTTCTGGGCAGCCTCGGACGTGGGCTGGGTGGTGGGCCATTCCTACATCGTCTATGCGCCGCTGCTCCACGGCTGTACCACAGTGCTTTTCGAGGGCAAGCCGGTCGGTACCCCTGATGCCGGCGTATTCTGGCGAGTGATCGCGGAGCACAAGGTGGCCGCACTCTTCACCGCGCCGACCGCGTTTCGCGCGATCCGCACGGCAGACCCGGACGCAGAGATGCTGGCCCCGCACGACCTCTCCGGCTTCCGCACGCTGTTCCTTGCCGGCGAAAGGGCAGATCCCGACACGGTGAAATGGGCGGAGAAGACCCTGGGCGTCCCGGTGATCGATCACTGGTGGCAGACGGAAACCGGCGCACCGATCAGCCAGGATCCGGTCGGGTTAGGAATGCTGCCTGTGAAATACGGCTCGCCCGGCGTGCCGATGCCGGGCTACGACGTTCAGGTTCTGGACGATGCGGGCCACCGGGTGCCGGCGGGCACGCTCGGCAATGTGGTGATCAAACTGCCGCTGCCTCCAGGCGCGCTTCCGACGCTTTGGAACGACGACAGGCGCTTTCGCGATGCCTATCTCACCGAATTTCCCGGCTATTACAAAACGGCGGATGCCGGCATGCTGGACGAAGATGGCTATCTCTTCATCATGGCGCGCACGGACGACATCATCAACGTGGCGGGCCACCGGCTTTCCACCGGCGGCATGGAGGAGGTGGTGGCCGAGCATCCGGCCGTCGCCGAATGCGCGGTGATCGGCATCGCCGATCCGCTCAAGGGACAGGTGCCCTGCGGCTTCGTGGTGCTGCACGGAAAGAATGCGGCTGATATCCGCACCGTTGAGCGCGAATTGATCGCCATGGTACGCGAGCGCATCGGTCCTGTAGCAGCGTTCAAGAAGGTGGTTTCGGTGAAGCGACTGCCCAAGACGCGTTCCGGCAAGATCCTGCGCGCCACCATGCAGAAGATCGCCGACCGTCAGGAGTGGTCGATGCCTGCCACCATCGACGACCCTGCCATTCTTGATGAAATCGGCGAAGCGCTGGGCAAGACGGATTCCTGATCGCGCGTTGGCGGGCACTTGACCTTCGGGGCCCCTCGTCGCAGGGTCCAGCCGTTTTCGGCACGGGGATTCACCATGGCACTGGACGGCAAGACGGCAATCGTAACAGGCGGGGCGGGTGGCATAGGCTATGCAATCGCAGAGCGGTTTCTGCGCCACGGCGTCAAGGTCGTGATCGCCGACCTGGACAGTGAAAAGGGCAAGCAGGCCCTTTCCGATCTTGAAAAGCTGGGCAATGCGCGCTTCGTGAAAGCCGATGTGAGCAAGAGGCTCGATGTGCACAACCTGCTGGCTGAAACGATTGACGCCTTCGGCGACGTGGACATTCTCGTCAACAATGCCGGCGTCGTGCACGCGGCGGGTTTCCTCGATTTGAAGGAAGAGGATTTCAACCGGGTTCTCGACACAAATCTCAAAGGCACTTTCCTCACTGGGCAAGCTGTCGCGCGCTATATGGTCGAAAAGGTCGAAGGCGGCGGCGCTGCAGGAACGATCATCAACATGTCGTCGATCAATGCCATTCTCGCCATACCGGAGCAGATTGCCTACACGGTGTCGAAGGGAGGTGTCAGCCAGCTTACCCGCGTCATGGCGCTGGCGCTGGCGCCCTATGGCATACGTGTAAACGCCATTGGACCGGGCTCGATCGCGACCGACATGTTGTCCAGTGTCAACAGCGATCAGACCGCACGCAACCGTATGCTGTCGCGCACCCCGCTCGGGCGTGTTGGAGAACCGGGCGAGATCGCATCGATAGCGACCTTTCTGGCCGACGACGATTCGAGCTATGTGACCGGGCAAACCATCTATGCCGACGGAGGCCGGCTGCCGCTGAATTACACGGTCGAGGTCAAGCCGGAAACCTCCTGACAAAACGCTGTCACCACCGGCAGGCGATAATGCTCCCGCCAGAATCAGGAGATTGTTGCCATGTCAGACTTCCCCGGAAGCCTCCTCAGCGCTGTCCGCCGCTGGGCCGACCAAACCCGTGATCGCCGGCGGCGTCGGTTGACCAGACGGATGCTGAACGACCTGCCGATAACAGTGCAACGCGATATCGACTGGGATCCAACCGGTCGATACCGGCGATAGGCCCTCCAGAGATCTCAGGCAACACTTTTGCAGCCCTCCTGACGGAATGTTGTCAGGAGGGCTGTGTCATTGTCACCCATCGACAATGGAGGGTTGCGAAACATGTCCGATACGTTGCCGCTAAACGCAGTGGTCTGGGCGGAAATTCCTGTGACAGATCTCGACCGTGCGCGGGCCTTTTATGCCGCCGTGGTCCAGAACGAGCTGGTGCTGCGCGAGGATGGGCCAAATCCTTTTGCCATTTTTGACACCCGAGACCCGCAGGATTCTGTCGCCGGACATATCTACCCCGGCAAGCCGGCCCCGGAGGGGACCGGTCCGACAGTTCATCTGGCCGTGCCACCCCCGCTTGAAGACGCCATGGAGCGTGTCACAACGAATGGTGGTAAACTGGTATCACCCATAATCACTATTCCTGCCGGTCGTTTCGTGTATTGTCTCGACCCCGACGGAAACAGCTTCGGAATTTTTGCGTGAGGAGAAATACGCATGCGCCGTGCTGACCGACTTTTCCAGATTGTCCAGCATTTGCGGGGCGGGCGCCTGGTTACGGCGCGTCTTTTAAGCGAACGCCTCGAGGTTTCGGAGCGCACGATCTATCGCGATATTGCGGATCTTCAGTCCACCGGTGTGCCAATAGACGGTGAGGCTGGGGTCGGATATCTGATGCGGGAGGGGTTCGAACTTCCACCGCTCATGTTCACGCGTGACGAGATCGTGGCCCTCGTCGCTGGCGCGCGTATGGTCCGCGCCTTTGGCGGCGCCGCCATGGCCCGTGCGGCGGAAGAGGCGCTGGTGAAGATAGGAACCGTCCTGCCGGAGCCGGAGCGCGACCGCATTGCACGCACCGAAATCCACACACCGCGCTGGGTCGTCAGCGATATCGAGCGCGAGGCCATCGACACGCTTGAACGCTCTGTGGAAACGCGGGACGTGCTTTCTATCGATTATCGCGACGAAGCCGGACGCACCTCAAAGCGAGACGTTCGCCCGCTTGGTCTGTGGTTCTGGGGAAAGGTGTGGACGCTGGTAGCGTGGTGTGAGTTACGCGGAGATTTTCGCACGTTCCGCATCGACCGCATCGCCACCATGACCCTCGCCGGGCGAACGTTCCGTCCCGAGCGCGGCAAGCAGCTTGCCGACTTCTATAGGCGGATGGAAATGCACGAGGCCATGATGGGCAGGGCTTGCGCGAGCTGAGGCGATGCTCCCCGATGGCCGGGGAGCGCCTCTATTTTCAGATCAGGACCGCTCGTCCTCGTCTTCTTCGTCCGCATCACTGGATTTCAGCGACGACAACTTGGCGAAAACTGCATCCGCGTCCAGTTCCTGTTCATCGGACGAGGTGTCGGCGGCTGCCTGGTCACCAAGCGGCAGGTCTTCCGTTTCCGAAGCGGGGAGCAGGGTTTCACCGGTGTTCTCTTGGGGCGGGAGGTATTTTGCCGCGCGCTGCACTTCCAGATCGAGATCAATCTGCGAGCAAAGCCCCAGCGTCACCGGGTCCATGGGAACGAGGTTCGCCGAGTTCCAGTGCGTACGCTCACGGATGGCCTCAATGGTCGATTTCGTGGTGCCCACGAGACGCGAGATCTGGGCGTCCTTGAGTTCAGGATGATTGCGCACCAGCCAGAGAATTGCGTTGGGGCGGTCCTGGCGTTTGGAAAGCGGCGTGTAGCGCGGTCCCTTCCTTTTGGCCTCGGGAACACGGACCTTCGGCTCAGACAACCGCAATTTGTGGTTCGGATTTTCCTCCCCGAGGGCGATCTCCTCGCGGGTAAGCTGTCCGGTCATCACCGGATCCATACCCTTGATGCCCTGGGCAGCGTCACCATCTGCAATGGCGCCCACCTCAAGCGGATGCAGTTTGCAGAATTCGGCAATCTGATCGAAGGTCAGTGCCGTGTTATCGACCAGCCAGACGGCGGTGGCCTTGGGCATGAGAAGCGTGTTGGCCATGTTTCAAGAATCCTCTTCCTTCGCCCGCGTCCCTAGCGCGGGCGGTGGTCACAACCACCGATGTTGGGAAATATCGTCCGCGTTATAAACTGAAATACCCGGCAGACGCAACAAATTGCGCGCTCCCTCAATTGGGGAGCGTCACCGAACCGTCATCGATGTGTCATCGGGATGAAATCAACCCTCTCGATTGTGCCGCTCCTATGGGTCTTGAGGGAGTTTTCAGACATGGGACGCCAAGCAATAATTCTGAGCCTGCTGGCAAGCACGGCGACCGTTTTTCCTGCCTATGCGGATATGGCATTCAACCGTATCGCTACATTTCCGGTAGCAGAGAACCTGCCCGCAGAAACCGAAGCCGCGACCGAAACCTCATCCGAGATCATCGCACGCAGCGCGGACGGCAAGACATTGATCTACTCCGACAGTCCGCTGGGTGGCGTGGGTTTCGTGGATATCAGCGACGCCAAGGCCCCGAAGGCCGGCGGGATGCTCAAGCTGGAGGGTGAGCCGACCTCAGTGGGTGTGGCGGGCCAGAAAGCCATAGCGGCCGTGAACACCTCCGACAGTTTCACCAGCCCTTCGGGCAATCTCGTCGTGATCGACATGGCGTCGAAAACCGCCCGGAAGTCCTGCGACCTGGGCGGCCAGCCGGATTCCGTAGCCATTAGCAATGACGGCCGTTTCCTTGCCGTCGCCATCGAAAACGAGCGCGATGAAGACCTGAACGACGGTGCGATCCCGCAAATGCCCGCCGGTGACCTGAAGGTCTTCAATCTCACCGACGGCGTACCGGATTGCAGCAGCATGAAATCAGTGGCGCTGACCGGCCTCGCCGAGATCGCACCGGAGGATCCCGAGCCCGAGTTCGTCGATTTCAACGACGCCGGCGATATCGTCGTTACCCTCCAGGAGAATAACCATATCGCTGTGGTTTCGGCGGAAAGCGGCGAAGTAACGGGCCATTTCTCCGCGGGCCAAATCAGCCTTGAGAACATCGATACGCTGGACAATGGCTCCATCGATTTCAACCAGACAGCCAACGAGTTGAAACGCGAACCGGACGCTGTGAAATGGCTGGACGATGATCGCATCGTCACTGCCAACGAAGGCGACTATCAAGGCGGATCGCGCAGCTTCACCATATTCAGCAGGTCGGGCGAGGTTCTGTTTGACAGCGGTAACGATCTCGAGTTTCGCGCCGCGGCTGCCGGCCATTACCCAGACAAACGCTCCGACGCCAAGGGAACGGAGCCGGAAGGTCTGGAAGTCGCGACCTTCGGCGATCAGCGGTATATTTTCGTGGCGCTGGAGCGCGCTTCTCTCGTGGCGGTTTACCGCGACACTGGCGCTGAACCGGAATTCGTCCAGGTCCTCCCGTCCGGTATCGGCCCCGAAGGCCTCGTGGCCATACCCGAACGTAACCTGCTTGTTACCGCAAATGAGGCCGATCTTGCTGAGGACGGCGCCGCCCGCTCTCACGTGATGGTCTACGAACTGACCGAGGGAAAGCCTGCCTATCCGACCATTGAATCGGCTCTGGACGACAGCGGGGCACCTTTCAGCTGGGGCGCCCTCTCTGGCCTCGTGGCAGACGCTGAAAAGCCGGGCACGCTCTACGCCGTGTCCGATTCCTTCTACAGCAACCAGCCGGCCATCTTCACCATTGATGCGACTGAGAGACCGGCGCGGATCATCGCCAAGACCGTTGTCACGCGTGACGGGATGACCGCCCAGAAGCTCGACCTCGAGGGCATCGCCAATGACGGCGAAGGCGGTTTCTGGCTCGCTTCGGAAGGCCGCACCGACCGTCTGACGCCGCATGCGCTCTTCCGCGTCGATGCAGCCGGCGAGATCAGGGAGGAGATCGCACTTCCCACCGAGCTCCTCGCAGGCGAAAAGCGCTTCGGAATGGAAGGCGTGACGGTCGTCGGTGAAGGCAATGACCGGATGCTGGTCATGGCCATTCAGCGCGAATGGAGCGATGATCCGAAGGGGCAGGTAAAGCTGGTAAGCTACAGGCCTGGTTCCGGCGAGTGGGCCGCCGTGCGTTACCCGCTTGATACAGCCGAGAAGGGCTGGGTCGGCCTCTCCGAGATCACCGCTCACGATGGAAAACTCTATATCATCGAGCGTGACAACCAGATCGGCACGTCTGCGAAGATCAAGAAACTCTACAGCGTTTCCCTTGATGATTTTCAGCCTGTGGCACTCGATAAAGAGCTGCCTCTGGTCGAAAAAACGCTGGTGCGCGACCTACTGCCTGACATGAAATCCGCCACCAACGGCTATGTCGTTGACAAGATTGAAGGCTTCGCCATCGACATGGAAGGCACGGCTTACTTCGTCACTGACAATGATGGCGTGGATGATTCCTCCGGCGAGACGATTTTTGTCAATCTTGGCAAACTCGACGCCACCAACTGACGCAGCCTCCCAGGGCAGCGAAGCTCCGGCGCCAACGCCGGAGCTTCGTTTTTGTCAGGCGACCTGAAGCACGATCTTGCCTATGTGAGCTCCATCCTCCATGCGCTCATGCGCACGCCACGCCTCCTCCAGCGGAAAGGTCATGTCCATGACTGGAGAGATGCGGCCGGCGGCCAGAAGCGGCCAGACATGCGCTTCCAGTTCCGTGGCAATACGAGCCTTGAAGGCAACCGATCGGGGCCTGAGGGTGGACCCCGTATGGACAAGCCGCTTGCGCATGATCAGCGAGAAATCGACCGTGGCGCGGGATCCCTTCAAAAAGGCGATCTGCACGATGCGTCCGTCGATGGCGGCCGCATCGTAATTGCGTTCGATATAGTCGCCGCCAATCATGTCGAGAATGACATCAGCGCCATGGCCGTCCGTCTCTTCCTTCACGGCCTCGACGAAATCCTCATTGCGATAATTGATCGAGCGCACCGCACCCAGCGAAGCGCAGGCGGCGCATTTCTCGGCAGAGCCCGCTGTAGCGATTACCCTGGATCCCAAAGCCGTCGCCATCTGGATCGCCGTCGTTCCGATTCCCGAGGAACCACCATGAACCAGCAGTGTCTCGCCCTCCTTCAGGCTCCCACGCTGAAACACATTGTGCCACACAGTGAAGAAAGTTTCGGGGATCGCCGCCGCTTCCGCAAAGGTGAGATCGTGTGGGATCGGCAGGGCATTTGTCTCGTGGGTCAGGCAATACTCGGCATAGCCACCGCCAGGTGTGAGCGCGGCAACGCGGTCGCCAACCTGCCAGCGCTTCACGCCTTCGCCAACTGCAGCCACCTCGCCGGCAACCTCCAGTCCGGGCAGGTCCGAAGCACCGGGGGGTGCCGGATACAACCCCTTCCTCTGAAAAACATCCGGCCGGTTTATGCCGGCCGCGCGCACCCGGATAAGGATTTCCCCTTCGCCCGGCTTCGGCACATCCCGCCGCTCCGGTTTCAAAACACCCGGTTCGCCCGGTTCGCTGATTGCCACCGCCGTCATCTTCTCTGGAAGTGCTGTGTTGTTCATCATGCCCCTGTTGATTTGAAAAACATCTGACAACACAATCGGCGAGCGATGCAATTGGATCAAGGCCAATCCTGAAGGCTGCGAGCCTGTCACGGTCGGCAGGCTGAAAGCTTCGCCGGCATCCGAGGACAGCAATCCAGATGACGGGAGAACAAACAATGGGCATTTTCGACGAGGAAGAGAGAAAGCCGGCTACTCCCCACCAGCTTGGGCAGGATCTCTCCCTGCTATCGGTGGATGAGCTCAAGCACCGGATCACGCTGCTTCAGGACGAGGTATCGCGGCTTGAACGAGAGGTCGAAAGCAAAGGCGCAACCAAAAATGCGGCCGAGGCGTTGTTTCATCGAGGCTGACACGGTTCAAATTGCGCTATCGCGGCCTTGAACGACGGTTTTGCGATGCAAACCACGGACTTATTCGCACATACTGTCAATCGCGTGTCTCGAAGACGCCACCAATCATTCTGTGGCCTTGCTCACGCCATCTTTGGATGGCGGGGGCATCTGGCAACAGACGCCCGGCCTGTTCGAACCCATACCCTCCTCGGAAGCATCTCATGCTGTCACCTCTCGGCTCAATAATCGCTCTTCTACTCGGCACTGCCTTCCTGTTGACGGGGTCGGGTCTTCACGGGCTTCTACTGCCCCTGCGCGGCCAGATGGAAGGGTTTCCCACAGCTTCTCTGGGCGCTCTGGGCGCTGCCTGGGCGGTGGGTTTCGTGGCCGGCTGTTTCATTGCGCCCCGTATCGTCCGCCGAGCCGGCCATGTACGCGCTTTTGGCGCTTTTGCTGCTTCGGGCGCGATCATTGCATTGCTCACCGGCATGTGGGTGGACCCGGCCGGCTGGGTGGTCCTGCGTATATTCACCGGCTTCACCATGGCGGGCGCTTTCATGGTGATCGAGAGCTGGTTGAACGAAAAGTCGACGAATGAGAATCGCGGCACCGTTTTCGGCATATACATGATGCTGACCTACGCATCGCTGACCGCGGGACAGATGACAGTAGCCTTCGGCAACGTTTCCAACACGATCCTTTTTATGACAACGGGCATACTGTTCTGCATGGCGCTCATCCCGACAGCGGTCTCCAAGGCTGTGAGCCCCGAGCCTCTGGCGCAGGTATCGCTGGACCTAAAGGGACTGTATCAGAACTCGCCGGTCTCATTTCTCGGCTGTGTGCTCGTCGGCATCGCGAACGGCGCCTGGGGCACGCTTGGAGCTGTCTACGGCGGGCTGATAGGCATTTCGACACTGCAGATCGCCACGATGATGAGCATCGCCGTTCTTGCAGGGGCGGCACTGCAGCTTCCCGCAGGGCGCCTCTCCGACCGGATCGATCGCCGCCTCGTCATTGCGGGCGCCTCCTTCGGCTCGGGTCTGCTGGGACTGCTCATTCTTTTGAGCGCACCGCGCGACGGAACCTCTGTGATCGTGATGACCGCGATCTACGGCGCTTTCGCCTACACGCTCTATTCGATCATCGTGGCGCATGCCAACGATCACGCCACCCCGGAAGATTTTGTCAAAGTCGCAAGCGGACTGCTCTTCCTTTACGGCTTCGGCACCATGCTTGGGCCATTGATCGGAGGCGTGCTCATGGAAATCATGCGGCCGGAGAGCCTGTTCCTCATTACCGCGCTCGCGCATTTCGGCCTGGGCGCCTACGCCCTGCTTCGCATCTCGCAGCGCGCTCCGGTTCCGGTGGACGAGCGCGAGGCCTTCAAGACGCTGCCGTCCGAACGCGCCGTCACACCGCAGGCAGCCGTTTTGGATCCGCGCAGCGACACCGAGGAGAATTTGGTTGAGACTGTCGAATAAGATTCACGAAACCAGTCTATGAGTCTCGTGGCAGCGCTGAATCCAGATTGCGCCAACGACAAGGCCCCCGCACCCGGAAACATTCGAGGCGGAGGCCGAAGGCCCTGTGCGGACCGCATGTCAAAAAGCAATCCGCCAGCCACGGGAACATCTGTGATGTCCGGCTGACAGTCCTGCCACAAGACGAAATCTCTTCAATCGATTTCGCTTCGCAAAGTGCCCCTGAAACATCGGCCGGAATGGGGCTCCGGCTTTCAGTTGATCAGACGTTCCGTCTATGCGTCAGGTTGTTTCACGCGCATCCGAATGGATGTGCAATGACCTAGTGACGGGTAACCGCCGACTTGAGCTTTTCCATCTCGTCCTTGATGGCCAGCTTGCGTCGCTTGAGTTGAGCCACATCGAGTTCGTCTACAGATGGATGGAGCTTCGCATTGTCGATTTCACGCTCCAGTTCGCCGTGTTTACGCTTCAACTCTGCAAGATGGGATTCAAGAGACATGATTGGGATCTCCTTTGCTTCCTCGAGAACTCACCGGCCCCGATGCCCGCCCGCAGGAACCGGCGATCAGAATAGTGTGCCATCACAAATGTGGCTTGTCGAACACCGTCTGGTAGCATTTCCTGAAACACTGAAATGTGGTATAAGCGCCGCCGCTGCCGGGATGATCTCGACGGCGTCGCTGGGTTGCGGACTGAGATGCGGACTCAACAACGGACCCCGCATTTGTGTTTGCAGCCAAAGTTTCGCGCATGTAGGTCAACTGACTGTGGTGACATCTGAACAGGAACAGGCGGAGATACGTCTGGAATTCGCCCGCCTCAAACAGGATCACGCGGATTTCGATGCCGCAATCAACGCGATGATCGCCACCGGTTGCGATCCACTTCGCATCCAGCGCATGAAGAAAAAGAAACTGGCTTTGAAAGACAGGCTCCAGGAACTGGAAGACAATATTATCCCGGACATCATCGCCTGAGTTCTCTTGAATGGGGGACTTGCCGCCAGGCAAGCTTGCGATGGCGTCCGGTTTTGACTACA
Organism: Nitratireductor sp. L15S-10; assembly: GCF_045011005.1. Classification (NCBI taxonomy): domain Bacteria; kingdom Pseudomonadati; phylum Pseudomonadota; class Alphaproteobacteria; order Hyphomicrobiales; family Phyllobacteriaceae; genus Nitratireductor; species Nitratireductor sp. L15S-10. The sequence goes on along the minus strand of NZ_CP120674.1, from coordinate 513,887 downwards.
GCCTCATTTTTGAATGCGAGGGGATTTGATGGCTGAGCGGTCCGCCCGAGTGGCGATTATCATGGGGAGCCAATCCGACTGGGCAACAATGCGGCATGCCGCAGACACGCTCGACCAGCTCGGTGTAGAATATGAGGCGAGAATTGTCTCTGCGCACCGTACGCCGGAGCGTCTCTACGACTTCGCCAGGAACGCCCGCGACGAGGGTTTTCAGACGATTATCGCAGGCGCTGGTGGCGCTGCTCACCTTCCAGGCATGACCGCCGCATTGACCCCGCTTCCCGTCTTTGGCGTACCGGTAGAATCGAAAGCGCTTGCCGGGCAGGATTCACTTCTTTCCATCGTGCAGATGCCGGCTGGTGTCCCGGTGGGAACACTTGCCATCGGCCGCGCCGGCGCGATCAACGCAGCGCTGCTGTCCGCGGCCGTGTTGGCGCTCCACGACGAGAACCTGGCAGACCGGCTTGATGCCTGGCGCACAGAACAGACGGCGAGCGTCGCCGACTATCCGGTCGATTGAGCATGAATGCTCCGCTCCCTCAAGGCGCCACGATTGGAATCCTCGGCGGAGGCCAGCTTGGACGCATGCTGGCGATGGCCGCAGCGAAACTGGGCTACCGCACCGTGGTGCTGGACCCCGCCGGTGACAGTCCCGCAGCTCAGGTTGCCAACACTTTCATTCACGCCGCCTATGATGACACGCCCGCTCTCAAGGCACTCCTCCGGCAGAGCGATGTCATAACCTACGAGTTTGAGAATGTGCCTGTAGCAACGGCCTTGTCTCTATCCGAGGAAGTTTCCGTCTTCCCCCCTCCGGAAGCTCTTGAGGCAGCACAGGACAGGCTGGCGGAAAAAATTTTCCTGAACGCCGCAGGGATATCCACAGCCCCCTTCATGTCTGTGGACAATGATGACGACCTTGCGCGCGGGCTCGAGCGTTTTTCAGGTGGTGTGCTCAAGACGCGCCGAATGGGCTATGACGGCAAGGGCCAGCGTGTCTTTCGCAACGTCGATCCCGGCACACACCAAGGTGTTTTCTCCGAAATGGGAGGCGTTCCCCTCATTCTGGAAGCCCTGGTTCCGTTCCGACGGGAAATTTCCGTAATCGCTGCGCGATCAATAGACGGAAGCATCGCCATCTACGACCCTGCTGAGAACGAGCACAGGGACGGCATCCTGCATCGCTCAACCGTGCCCGCCCGTGTCGACCCCGGAACTCTCGGCGCGGCAAAACAGGCGGCGACTGAAATTCTGGGTTCGCTGCACTATGTGGGCGTGCTTGGCGTGGAGTTTTTTGTGCTCGATAGTGGCAAGGTCCTCGTCAACGAGATTGCACCACGAGTCCACAATTCCGGACACTGGACCGAAGCGGCCTGCACCGTCTCCCAGTTCGAACAGCACATTCGCGCCGTGGCCGGCCTGCCGCTCGGCGACACACGCCGCCATTCAAACTGCGTGATGGAAAACCTGATCGGCGATGAAGTGCTAAGCGCACCGGAACTGCTCAGAGAACCTGATCTGATGCTCCATCTCTACGGCAAGACCGAAAGCAGGCCTGGCCGCAAGATGGGCCACTTCACGCGCCTCACACGCAGCTGAGATCGCCTTCCTCGCATTCGGCAAGGGCCGCCAGCTGCTCTGTACGCTCCTCGGTGAGCTTCTGAAGGCATTGAGCGCGGATCATTGGTTCTATGGAACCGCCGCGCACGGCCAGTGTCTCAAGATCGCAGTGAGCGTCACGAAAGCCGATCCACGCCCGCTGCGCGTCGCGCAACAGGGTGCGTGCATCCTCATTCCCTGAATACCGCTGTCTCACAGAGGCATACTGAGCGTTCAGCGCCTTGTCGGCAGCTTCATACTCCCTGGCTGCACACTGCGTCATGTCGAGTTGCGTCTGCGCATTGTCGCAGTCCAGATCCTCAGCGTGGGCTACGAAACCGAAGGGGGCAAGTACCAGTGCCAGGATGGCGACCGAACAAAGATAATGGCGAAAAGACATATCAAACTCCTCTGAGCTGCATCATCGATGCAGGACCGACATTTTCAGCCGCCTGAATCACGCGATTCATCCACCGCGACCCGCCGAAAGGTTGACACGGACAAGCATCCTCGTCTATGAGCCCATCGACTTGTGGCGCGCCATGGATGCGCGCCTTCTCATTTCGGGCCGCAAGGCCAACCACGGACAAGAACGATGAAGATCAAAAACTCGCTCAAGGCGCTGAAGACCCGTCACCGGGAAAACCGCATGGTCCGTCGCAAGGGCCGCATCTACATCATCAACAAGTCCAACCCGCGCTTCAAGGCACGGCAGGGCTGATCCGCCGATTCTGGCGGTCCTCACGCGAAATTCAGTTTCTCTTTAACCATGCCGCGCCTATGATTGCGGCATGGTACGATTCATGATCGCTATTTTTGTTGCTGCTCTCATGGGCCTGCCAATGGCGCAGGCGGCGGAAGGCAGTAGGCCGGCGCCAGGCTTCGAAACCCAGGCGCCCGACAGGCAGGCGCGCCTCAATGCGCTATTCCTTGATCTCAAGAAAGAAACCAACGAACGCGCCGCGCGTCGCATTGCACTGCGAATTGGCGAAACGTGGGCCAATTCAGGCAGTGATACCGCGAATCTGCTCATTGGCTGGGCGAACGATGCCATCAAGGCGGAGAAGTTTTCCGTAGCGCTCGATTTTCTCGATCAGGTGGTCATGCTGTACCCCGACTATGCCGAGGGATGGAATCGTCGGGCCACGGTTCATTTCATGATGAACGACTATGCCCGCTCGATGGCGGACATATCGCGCACGCTGGAGCTTGAGCCGCGCCATTTCGGCGCCCTGGCAGGAATGGCGCGCATCCTGCAGGCCACAGGCCGGCAGGAACAGGCGCTCACCGCCTATGAGCAGGTTCTGAACATCTACCCGATGCTTCGCAGTGCGCAGAACGCCGTCGCCGAAATATCTGACAAACTGGCCGGTCAGGGCATCTGAGAAAACTTCAGGCGTAAAAATATCCCGTGACCTTAAACGACCGGCGGACGCGCCGGCCGGTCGTCAACACATTCAACACCGGGTCAGATACCGCCCAGACCGTCCGAACCGATATAGGCGATGCGCAGCATATTGGTCGCACCGGGCGTACCGAGCGGCACACCGGCCGTGACGATCACGCGATTGCCGGGCTTCGCAAACCCTTCTTGATAGGCAATGCGGCAGGCACGGTTGACCATGTCGTCCAGATCTGCCGCATCCTCTGTAACAACGCAATGCGTGCCCCAGACGAGCGACAGGCGTCGTGCGGTCTCCACCACCGGCGACAGAGCAATGATCGGCACCTGCGGCCTCTCACGAGCCGCGCGCAGGCCCGTAGTGCCCGAGGAAGTGTAGGAAATGATCGCCGAAAGGTTGAGCGTTTCCGCGATCTGACGCGCGGCCATGGAGATCGCATCGGCGCCGGTTGGCTCTGGCTCGGTCCGCTGGCCATAAATGATGGTCGGATAGGTGGGATCCTGTTCCACCTTGGTAGCGATCGAGTTCATTGTCGCAACCGCCTCGACCGGATAGTCCCCCGCCGCAGACTCCGCCGACAGCATCACCGCATCAGCTCCCTCGAAGACGGCGGTCGCAACATCGGAAACCTCCGCGCGGGTCGGCACAGGGGCGGAAATCATCGATTCCAGCATTTGCGTGGCCACGACAACCGGCTTGCCTGCGCGCCGGCAGGCACGGGTGATCTGCTTCTGGATGCCCGGAACGGCCTCGAGCGGCATTTCCACGCCAAGATCGCCGCGCGCCACCATCAGCGCATCGGAAAGCTCGATGATCTCGGCCAGGCGCTTCACCGCCTGCGGCTTCTCGATCTTGGCAAGAAGCGCAGCCCGACCGCGCGCCACCTTGCGCACCTCGGCCAGATCTTCGGGTCGCTGAATGAAGGAGAGCGCGATCCAGTCAACGTCGGAAGAAAGCACCGCATCGAGATCCTTGCGATCCTTATCCGTGAGCGCCCCCATGGGGAGGTCCGTGTCCGGCAGGCTGACGCCCTTGCGGTCGGAGATTTTGTTGCCGGCCACCACCTCACAGGTGATCGCCTTGCCGTCATTTTTGACCGCCTTGAGTTGCAACCGCCCGTCATCGATAAGCAGGCGGTGTCCCGGCTCCACCGATTTCAGGATTTCGGGGTGCGGCAAATGAACCCGCTTGTCATTGCCGGGCTCGGAATTGTCATCGAGAGTGAAGGTCTGACCGATGGAAAGCTCGACACTCTTCTCGGCAAAGGTGCCCACACGGAGCTTGGGCCCCTGCAGATCGGCCAGAATGCCGATGGGATGGCCCACCTTCTTCTCTACTGCACGGATGCGCCCCACCAGCGTGCGCATCAGATCGTGGCTGGCGTGGCTCATATTGATGCGGAACACATCGGCCCCGGCCTCGAAGAGGCGCTGGATGCTCTCTTCTTCTGAAGAAGCGGGCCCGAGTGTGGCGAGAATCTTGACCTTGCGATTGCGCCTCATTGGGAGGCATCCGAATTCGTCAGCGTACTGTTGTCGGCCGGTCCGTCGGTCAAATCCACCATCCAGTTTTCCTGCTCACGCGTGTCATATTCCTGGAAGCCGGCACGCTGGAAGCCCCGCGCAAAACAATCATTGGTACCGGCAATCTTGAACTCGGTCAGTGCAACACACATCTGTACATTACCCTCCCATCGGCCGCCGCTGGCAGCGTCCTCGGCGTAGAGGTAATAATAGCGTGATTCAAGCGGCCCCTCGATCAGGGTCTTGCAACTTGATTTCTCGATCCGCCACCATCCCTCGCTCACCCAGCCCGAAGCTGTGCGATAGCCTATGGCGACACCAACAAGATTCTGTGTGGAGTTACAGACGCGAAAATCTGCAAACGCCGGCGTGGGCGCGAAAACAACGCCCCCCAATCCGGCCGCTGCAGCAAGCAGAAGAGCCCACCGGCGTTTCGCGTGCGACGCCCGTCGAAGCATTTTTGAGAACCTTGAATTCGACCTGAGCATATTTTCCTTTTCGGCAATGTCCGGCCCCCTGTCAACGCGCCATTGCCTGCGAGCGCGTGTTTTCCATCACTGCCTTGCAGAACAGCGCGCATCATGAAAGGACGAGATTACGCCGTGATAGGCGCACATTTATGACCGCACCAGTTTTCCCGGGACCTGCCTGATGAACGCCCTCACCTTCACATCACCGTTTGAATTGATTCCCGGTGATCCCGCCAGGGGGCTGGTCCTGGTTGCCGACCACGCAAAGCGGGCGCTGCCTGAAACATACGGCGCGCTAGGTCTGCCGGCATCAGAGCTTGAACGTCATATTGCCTACGACATCGGCGTGGAGGCGGTGACCCGCGCCCTCTCCGCAAGGCTTGGCGTACCTGCGGTTCTGGGCGGCTTCTCAAGACTGCTCATCGATCCCAACCGCGGCATCGACGACCCGACCCTGATCAGACAGCTCTACGACGGAACGATCATTCCCGGAAACTACCCTCTGCCCCCGGAGGAGCGGCAAAACCGGATTGAACGCTTTTATCAACCCTTCCACCACGCCGTGGCCGAGGCGGTGGATGGAGTGCGGCAAACAACCGGTGGCGCACCATTGATCATCGCCATCCACTCCTTCACGCCGTCGCTGCTCGGCCGCAAACGGCCCTGGGAGGTGGGTGTGCTTTGGGACATCGACAACCGGGCGGCAGGCCCGCTGATTGCAGCGCTGAGAGCCGATGGCGATCTCACGGTAGGCGACAACGAACCCTATGACGGCGCCTATCCTGGCGATACCATGCATCAGCACGCCACGACGCGAGGCTTTCCCTATGCGCTCATCGAAATTCGCCAGGATTTGATTGCCGGCCAAGACGGTGCAATCGCCTGGGCAGAAAGGCTGGCCCCGATGCTTGAAGCCATCAATACGCGGCCCGATATCCATCAGGTGAAGCACTTTGGGTCTCGAACGGATCATATGTGAGGGAGAAGGCATGACAACGCTGAGTGAGGAAAAAAAGCGCGACCTGGAAGCCGCCGCGTTTCGCCGTTTGATCGATCACCTGCGCGCCCGGACAGATGTCCAGAACATCGACATGATGAACCTGGCCGGCTTTTGCCGCAATTGCTTGTCCAACTGGTACAGGGACGCCGCCGAAGCTGAAGGGATCGCGCTTTCCAAGGAGGAGTCGCGTGAGATCGTCTACGGTATGCCCTATGCGGAATGGCGCGAGAAATATCAGACCGAGGCAAGTGCGGAACAGAAAGCGGCTTTCGAGGCCAATCGTCCGGAAGAAAGCTGACCAACCGTCAACCTGGCAAGCAAGAGCTTCGCCCAGATCAGCAAATCCCTTGACCGATGGGGCTCTCTGGGGCATCGAACCTGCCACGCCTCAACGCCCGACTCGCGGGCTTTCAGAACAATCGACCGGAGTTTCGCATGGCCGACGACATCACGACCGAGACCGCCGACACAGTGGCCGCTGGCCAGCTTCGCGCCTTCATTGAGCGTGTAGAGCGACTTGAGGAAGACAAGAAGACCATTTCGGAGGACATCAAGGAAGTCTACGCCGAAATGAAAGCCAACGGCTTCGATACCAAGGCCGTGCGCACAATCGTGCGCCTGCGCAAGAAGGACCAGGCCGAACGCCAGGAAGAAGAAGCCATGATCGACCTCTACAAAGCCGCACTCGGAATGGAGTGAACCCGGCGGAAAACCGGATAAAGAAAAGGGCGGCCCGAAGCCGCCCTTTGCAATTAATGGCCTGTGTTCCTATTCGATGTCGAAGGAGACGCCCTGTGCGAGCGGCAGCTCCTTTGAGTAGTTCACCGTATTTGTCGCACGGCGCATGTAAGCCTTCCAGGCGTCGGAGCCCGATTCGCGGCCACCGCCGGTTTCCTTTTCGCCACCGAACGCACCGCCGATCTCAGCGCCGGATGTGCCAATGTTGACATTGGCGATGCCACAGTCTGAACCACGTGCGCTGAGAAATTCCTCGGCCTCACGCATATCGGTGGTGAACACGCAGGATGAAAGCCCTGCCCCCACGGCGTTGTGAAGTTCAAGCGCCTCGTCGAAATCGCTGTACTTCATCACGTAGAGGATCGGAGCAAAAGTCTCTTCAAGAACGACACCCGCCTGTTCCGGCATTTCGACCAGAGCCGGATGGGCGTAGTAGGCATCGGCATCACCGCTGTCGAAACGCCCGCCGCCAACGACCTTGCCGCCGAGCTTCTTCGCCTCTTCAAGCGCTTTCTGCATATTGTCGAATGCACCCTTGTCGATCAGGGGGCCAACCAGCGCATCGGTCGTGAGCGGGCTGCCGACGGACACCGATTCATAAGCCTTTCGCAGACGCGGCAGGAGCGCGTCGTAGACGGATTCGTGCACGAAGAGGCGGCGCAGTGTGGTGCAGCGCTGCCCGGCGGTGCCCATGGCACCAAAGGCAATGGCACGCAGCGCCATGTCGAGATCTGCCGAAGGGCAGACAATGCCGGCATTGTTGCCACCAAGCTCCAGCAGCGCGCGGGCAAAGCGCTTTGCCAGGCGCGGACCGACTTCGCGGCCCATCCGCGTGGAACCGGTGGCCGAAACCAGCGGCACCTTCGGATGATCGACCATCACTTCCCCCACGGCGCGATCACCAATGAGGACGGTGAGAAGATCTGCCGGCGCGTCATCTCCAAAGCGCTTGACTGCCCGTTTGAAGATGGCCTCGCAGGCAAGCGCTGTCAGGGGCGTCTTTTCGGACGGTTTCCAGACGACGCTGTCGCCGCAAACGAAAGCAAGAGCGGCATTCCACGACCACACCGCCACCGGGAAGTTAAAGGCGGAGATGACGCCGACGACGCCGAGCGGATGCCAGGTCTCCATCATGCGATGTCCGGGGCGCTCGGTGGCAATGGTCAGGCCATAGAGCTGCCGTGAGAGGCCGACCGCGAAATCGCAAATGTCGATCATCTCCTGGACCTCGCCGAGGCCCTCCGAGCGAATCTTGCCGACCTCGATCGACACCAGACGCCCCAGGTCGTCCTTTGACGCACGCAGTTCCTCACCAAGAAGCCGCACCAACTCGCCGCGCCGCGGCGCGGGCACATTGCGCCATGTCTTGAAAGCCTCTTGGGCGCGCTCGATGGCAGCACCGGTCTCGTTTGCCGAGATGGAGGAGACTGCGGCGATTTCCTCGCCGGTGACCGGCGTGCGCACCGAGAGGTCGCCACCGGTAAAAGCCTTCTCGTCAACGCCGAGGCGCTTCAAAAGCTCGCGTGTTTCATTCTTGACGTTCATGGGTGCTTCGCTCCCTGGATAATCTTTTTGCGAAACGCGGACAAATGCCGCGCGGCCAGACCGGCCCCTGCCCGGAATGTAGGGAGGGCCGCTAAGGATGGGAAATGGAAAATCGGACTGTATTCATGATGTAGGGTCATGCAAACCAGCCTGACCGGTGGCAAGGCAACACAAGGACCACCACGCTAGACCTGCGCGAGAATCCACGAAACGAAGGCGTCCGCCAGTGGGTTTTCGACACCCAGCGGCCGCACGATGAAATAGCTGTTCTGCGTCTTGAGGGCTGTGTCCCCCACCTGAACCAGAAGGCCGGAGCGCAACTCCTCTTCAATGAGGTAGGCAGGCACAAGCCCGGCCCCAAGCCCCGCAGCCGCACCGGCGATGACCATGGTGAACTGATCAAACTGTTTGCCGGGGAGCGCTGGAACGTCCTGCAGCCCGGCCTCATGCATCCAGTCACCCCAGGCTCCCGGTCTGCTCTGGAGATGAAGAAGCGGTGCGTCGAGAAGGCCTTCCGGGCCACGAACTCCGTTCATCTCCATGAATTGCGGCGAGGCAACCGCGATCATCTCCTCATCGCAGAACTTGGTTAGCTGCGCATCTGGCCAGTTGTCACGCCCGAAATGAATGGCCACGTCAAAGCGCTCGTGAGCCAGGTCGAAGGGATTGATGCGTGCAGTCAGATTGATCCCGATGCCCGGATGCGCCTTCTCGAATCCCGGCAGTCGCGGGATGAGCCATCGACTGGCAAAGGTAGGCAGGCTCGCCACATTGAGCGTTGCCCCCGACATCCCGGCGGCGATGGCCCGATGCAGGGTCTGGGTGATGCGACTGAGATCGTCCTCAAGGGCATCGGCGAGATTTTTGCCAGCCGGTGTCAGGACCACGCGCCGCCCCACACGCCGGAACAGGCTGAAGCCGAGCGCAGTTTCCATGTCGCGAATGTGGCGGCTGACAGCGCTCTGTGTCAGATTGAGCTCCTCCGCAGCCAGGGTGAAGCTCTGATGCCGCGCGGCGGATGCGAAGCTGCGCAGAACGGAGAAGGAAGGCAGAAAGCGCCGCGCAAACCTGTCCACCATCGTAGAATAAAGCTCCCCTATGCGATCTGCCGCCGACTTGAATGCTTTTGACACTTATAGCCGCGCAGAGACCGAATTCACACATCCGGCCTGAAATTGATGGATTTGCGGCGATCAGGCTTGAGCGAGGATGCTGCGGGCGCTCTCCTCGTCCGTGATGAAGACTGTCGGCTCAACGAGTTTCATGGCGCCGATAAGCGCTTCGATCTTGTCATCACCACCGGAAGTCAGGATGCGCATCGGCGCCCGGCGCAGACGATCGACATCAACGGACATCACACGATCGTTGATCGGATGGTCCACGAGTTGCCCATCAATATCGTAGAAGTGATAGAGAATGTCACCGACCGCGCCCTTTTCCTCGAGAGCAGCGCGCACTGCCTCGGTCAGATAGCCTCCGCGATAAAAAGTGGTGGCGGACGCTAAGCCACCCACCGAGACAATAACGGCGTCCAGCGTATCGGCAAGTGCGAGGATTTCATGCAGACCGCAACGCTCGACCAGAGCCGTTTTCGTTTCGACGCTGTCGACCACGGCAGGTGCGGGAATGAGATAGCCATCGCCCTGGAAGGCGCGCGCAAACCGCCATGCGAACTCGGCGGGATTAAAACGCCGGGCAACGCCCACGCCACCGAGAAGCGAGATCACCTTGAAATCTGCCAGCGGTCGCGCTCGAATGAAGGGCAGAGAACCGAAAAGCGTGCGCCCCCAGCCGACACCTACCGACATGCCGGCCGCCATCACATCTGATACGAAACTGCCGGTGGCCGCACTGATTGCGGGAATGGGGTCTGCGTTGGGGTCAGAAAGCGGCGCGACAACTGCACGCTCCAGCCCGAAGCGATCCTCCAGCGCGCGCTCGATGCGGGTTATCTCCGCAAGGTCGCCTTCGATGGTGATCTTCACTTCGTTGCGGGCGCGCGCATCGGCAAGCATCCGCACCACGCTGACCCGGCCTATACCGAGGATCTCTGCGATTTCGTTCTGCGTCTTCTGCTCGACGAAATACATCCATGCGGCACGCACGCGCAGTCGATCCGTCTTGCTGGTCACGCCTCCCCTGCCTGGCACAATCGCGATCTCCCCGGAACTGGTCGTACCGGCGGGCTGCCCAGCGGACTGTTTGCGCGCCTTCGCCTTGCTCATATGGTCTTCCTGCATTTTTCCCCCGGGGCGGATACAAGCATCTGGCTTGATTTCCGGAAAGACCAAAACAATGATGTCGCCATCGGGTCAATGCCCGGTAGCAGAAAACTGATTACCCAGGGATACTACTTTATGCTCCGTGACGCCTCGCAAGACATGGCGATTCATCTCAAGGACCGCTTGCGGGACATACGAGACTTCCTGCGTTCTCACAGGCATGAGCGGCAGGCGACAACCGCCGCAGGCAAGCACTTCAGCGACATGGAGAAACTCCTGGGGCGTGCCGCGAGCATGGTAGACGACACACTGACGCTGGCCGAAACCGCATCCCGGACCGTACTTCCAGGTGCCCAGAAACACGAACTGGTCCTATGGCCGCTCGGCGATTATTTCAGTGATCCAAACGCTGGTGAACACGCTTTCAGGCGCCACATGTATCGTGCAGCAAAAATCCTGGCGGCCACCCTCGAGTCTGCCGGGCCCCCAGTGATTCGCGAAACCGGGTTCACCGCGGCCCATGAGGCGCTACGTCGACGGCAGGGCCACATGGTTCTGGCTCTGAAGAATGCCACCGAACACGAAGCGAAGCGTGCACTGATCGCTGGCATGCTTGCACATCTCGTTCAGGACATTTGCCGCAGCGCTTTGAGCGATCCGGCAGCGTCGCCTTCCACACAGGATGCGAAAGCAGGCATACTTGTCTTTGCACCGGGGCTCCTCGCCTCGGCGCTGATCGGGTTCGACGAGAGTCTGCCCGCTTCGGATCTGCTTGACATCGCCACGATGGCCATTTCAGCGCGCCGGGATCGGATGGCCCGCAGCCTCGCGGCGGACCAACCGATCGCCGACCTGACGGCGGTCTTTGAAAGCCTGCTCACCCATCTTCCATAGACGGTGTGATCAGGCCGTTGTCTCAAGAAGCTCCGAGAGCTGTTTCTTGGTTGCCTGGATGGACGCGGGGCTCATGCTGAGCTCCGTCAGCCCCATGCGGATGAATTCCGGTATAAGATCGGGGCGCGCGGCGGCCTCGCCACACATGCCGATTTCGATACCCGCTTCCACCGCAGCCTTTGCCGCCTGCTCCACCGCCGCCATCACGGCCGGATGAGCGGCGTCGTTAAGATTGGCGACCGAGGGATTGAGGCGATCCGCAGCCATCACATACTGGGTCAGGTCGTTGGTGCCGATCGAAAAGAACGAAACCTCCTTTGCCAGTGCTGCTGCACCGAAAACGGCAGCCGGCGTCTCGATCATGACCCCCAGCGGAAATTCGCCGCAGGCCACCCCTTCGGCTTTCAGCTCGGCTGCACATTCATCGATGAGGGCGCGGGTGCGGCGCACTTCCTCAACATCCGAGACCATCGGCAGCATCACTCGCAGATTGCCATGAACGGCAGCGCGCAGAAGCGCGCGAAGCTGCACCTTGAAGATATCCGGCCGATCAAGGCACATGCGAATGCCGCGCCAGCCAAGAAAGGGGTTCTCTTCTTCCGGAAACTCCACGCCGGAGATCGGCTTGTCACCGCCAATATCGAGCGTGCGCACGATAACCGGATGGTCCGGAAAGGCACGGGCGAGTTCCGCATAGGTTTCCGCCTGCATGTCCTCAGAAGGAAGGTGCATATGGCGCATGAAAAGAAGCTCGGTGCGGAACAGGCCAACGCCCATCGCGCCGGCCTCCTGGGCGGCTTCGACCTCTTCCAGCGAACCGAGATTGGCGGCAACCTGGATGACCGTTCCATCCGCCCGACGCGGCACCACATCCTTGTAAGCTTTGAGAGCTTCCTTTTCACGCGCGGCAGCCCCGATCATCTCGGCAAAACGGGCACGGGTCTCCGCATCCGGCTCGACAACAACCTGCCCTGTATGGCCGTCGATGGCTGCTTCCTTGGCTTCACGCAACTGGTTGACGGCCTCACCAAGGCCAAGCACCGCCGGAATGCCGTGGGTGCGGGCGATGATCGCCACATGCGAGGTAGCGCCGCCATGTCCACACACCACACCGCCAAGACGCTTGAGTGGCGCGCGCGCCAGATCCCAGGCACCGATGTCCTCGGCAACCAGAATTGCACCGTCTGGGATGTCATCAAGGCGGGCATCTTCCTGCCCGAGAAGCGTCAGACATATCTGCCGCGCAATGGACTCCATGTCCTCGGCACGAGCCGCCATATAGGCATCGTCCAGCTTGCGAAACTCATCTGCCAGGTTTGAGGAGGCGGCGATAACGGCGGACACGGCATCGAGTCCACCGTCTATGGCAGCGAGGGTCTCATCGCGCAGCGCATCGTCGGAGGCAATGTCACGCAGGGCCGCGACAATTCCGCGGTCGCTTTCCTGCATGCCATCGGATGCAAGCGAGCGGTCGAGCTTCTCCTGAAGCCGCAACACCGCATCTTCAAAGCGCTTCTTCTCCGGGCCGATTTCCTCGGCTGAAAGCGTCTTGTTGGCAGGCACGATCTGTTGCGGGAAATGCGCAAAGACGGGGCCAAGCCCGAGGCCGGCGCTAGCAGCGACACCATGCAGCCCTGCCTCATCGGTCAGATTTTCTGCATCAGCCGCCTTTTTTTGAGGAATAGCCTCTTTCTGAGGCTCAGACGGCTGCGCCGTACTCTCGCCGGCACCCTCTTCGATCCCCGAAAGCGGGTTTTCCAGATAGGCAATGAGCGCATCGACGGCCTCTATGGCATCGGCACCCTCGGCGCGAATGGAGACTTCGTCATTCTCCTTCACGCCAAGCAGCATCAGCTTAACCGAACTCTTGGCACTGACTGCCTTCTCTCCCTTTACGATCTCCACCTCACTCTCGAACCCCTTGGCGAGGCGCACAAAGCGTGTGGCAGGTCGGGCGTGCAGGCCATCCTGCACTCGGACGATAGTCGAGCGTTCCATACCGGTCTCGTGTCTTTTTCTTCGATTTCGTAACGGCGTCAGGCGCCGATGGTGATCACGGCATCCGCCTTCAGCGCCGCGACAAGCCTGTCCGGCTCTACAACAGATGCGCAAATCTCACCAGGGCGCTCCACGGCAGTCGCACCATTAAAATTCACCACGACGTGTCCGATCTCGCGCACCTTGTTCCAGGCTGCGTCGCCCATGGCGGTAATCTCTGCAGATACACTGTCGCCGACGCTGACACGCGTGCCGGGCACCGGTGCTTCGGTAGACGGCCCATCCTGAACCGCATGAAGAACGGAAACCTCGGCAAGTTCCTCCGGCGCACCATCAGCGAACAGAATCAGGACACCACCTTCCGCCAGATCCGCCACTTCCGGACCGACTGCGGTTATGCGCGTTTTGAGAAACACCGACATTCAAGAAAACTCCATGCAAACCAGAGCATCGGACCGAAAAGTGGAATCCGGTTTTCGGGCTACTCCGATGCTCCATCAATAGTTTAGATCGTCCATTGTGCGTCCGGATGGACGCACGGTGATCTGGTAATCCGGAGGCGGCGGCCACCCCAAGGCAGCCGCCAGCTCCGATGGTTAGAGCACCACGAGGCTCACAGCCCAGGCGAGTGCCACGGAAACGGGACCCATGATCTGACGGCTGATCAACACCGCCGGGACGCCGATTTCGATTGTCTTCGGCTTCGCTTCGCCGAGAGCCAGGCCCACGGGCACGAAGTCACAGCCCACCTGCGTGTTGTAGGCGAACAGGGCCGGCAGCGCCATGGCGGGCGAAATCGTGCCATTGGCAATCTGCGGACCGATGATCGCCACGCCAATCACCTGCGCAATAACCGCGCCCGGCCCGAGAATGGGTGACAGGAACGGCAGACCGCAGATGGCCGAGATGATGAGCAGGCCGATAATGTTGTTGGCAAGCGGACCCATGGGCTGAGCGAGCACATCGCCGATGCCCGTATAGAGGATCAGACCGATCAGCATGGTCACGAAGGCCATGAAGGGAAGCACGTTGCGGACCACCTGGTCGATGGTGCGACGGCCAGCGTTGAAGAAGATGCCAACAACGCGCCCCATGACGCGACCGACGCTGCTGATAAGACCGACAAGGCCACCCTCATTGGACGGCGCAGGTGCCGCCGCGGAGGCAGTGGCCTGTTCGCCGGCTTCCGCCCCGCTGGCAGCGCCGCCAGCAACAGTCGCCGCCTCGCTACCGTCAGCCATCTCAATGTTCTCCGGCTTCACACCGGACACATAGATGTCCTCGGTGATGAACTGGGCGAGCGGACCAGCCTGGCCGACCGGTGTGAGATTGACGGTCGGAATCCGCTTGCGCGGATACACACCGCAACGCGCGGTACCGCCGCAATCGACCACGACGACGGCCATCTCGCTCTCGATCGGCGGGCTCTTGAACCCGTCGACCACTTCGGCGCCGGTCATGTCCGCAATGCGCTGTGCAACCGGATGAATGCCGCCACCGGTAACGGACACAACCTTGTTGCGCTGCGCCGTCGGTTCGATAACCAGCGGGCCACCCCAGCCGGAGGAACCCTTCGTGATCTTTACTGCTTTGTATGTTTTCGCCATGTCCTGCCCCTCCCCTAGAGCTCAACGCCCTGGCGGCGTGCCATGATGGCCGTGATCTTTTCGGTCA
The DNA here is from genome assembly GCF_045011005.1 of Nitratireductor sp. L15S-10. Lineage (NCBI taxonomy): Bacteria > Pseudomonadati > Pseudomonadota > Alphaproteobacteria > Hyphomicrobiales > Phyllobacteriaceae > Nitratireductor > Nitratireductor sp. L15S-10. The sequence goes on along the minus strand of NZ_CP120674.1, from coordinate 498,821 downwards.
GAATGCCCTTGAGCAGAATGACCACAAGACCGACCAGCGCATACCAGATGGCCACGGTGATGTGGTACCCGCCCGGAACAACGCCCTGGCTCTCAAGCTCCAGAAGCGCGACAAGGATGCCACCCCAGACGAAATACTCGCCCGGATTGATATGCGGGAACAGACCAAGCGGCGGATGCACATAGGAGACCGCAGCATCATAGAACGCCGGCTTGTGCTTCTCTTCCAAGAATGAACCGAACGTGTATGCCATCGGGTTGGTGAGGAAGAAAACCGCAAGCACCGGAAGAACCGTGTACCGCGTGAGCGCAATGCGACCAGCGCTTTGGGCAAGCCCGTGAACGCGCTTCTCGCCCACCAGCTCGGTGATGGCGTAGAATGCGGTCATCAGAACGACCAGCGTCGGAATGATTCCGGTGACGAAGCCGGCGAACACCTCGCCGCCTTTCTGGAAAATGCCGATGAAGTATTTGCCCGCGGCTGTCAGCCAGCCGAGTTGTTCCTCCTGGGCAACCGAATCCAGCTTCTGCCGGAATTCCTCGACAGAGATGTCGCTGCCCGCCTGGGCCAGAACGACGAGATCATTTGCTGCCGCCTTGGCGGCCAGCTTGCCGGTGAGTGCGGCATCACCGGCCACAGCACCAGCCATGTGCAGCCCCTGCATGGCCGTATCGGCATGCTGGGCCATTAGTGAAATGACAGACATAGTCCTCCCTCTCTCTTCTGCTCACCCCGGTGATTGAGCCCCGGTGAGCGTGCAGTCCCGTATGTCATGCGTTTGCTGAGGCCAGGGATTCCCGAAGCGGCGGTTCATCGCCCGCGCGCGTACGGTCTATCTGTGCCACCGCCTGGGTAATCGCCGCAGTGAGCCCCGGCTTGTCTTCGCCGAATAGCGCCGGCTCGGCCCGCAGCTGATCGAGGGACATTCCCTCGAACTCTTGATGTCTTTTAAACTTTGCAAAAACGGAGCGACCGCTCATGGTCAAAATGCGACGAACGGAAAGGTCCGGCGCGATTACGACAATGGCGATCGCTCCGCGCTTCAGAAAGCGCCCGTGAAAGGCACCCGTTCCGACAAATCCGTCAGTGAATTTTTGCGTGATGCCCTTGAAGACATCGGAGTAGTGCCGCATCTGCAGCCACACGCCGTAGGACTGCAATGCCCATACGACCGCGAGGAGCAAAAGCCCCCATTGCCATATTGCCATCAGGCCGCTCCTCCCGAAACGCTCATCCCAAGCGCACGCACTGCAAACACCTTAATCCCGAAACTAAGAACATTTGTTTTTTGAAATGTCAAATTGTATATTCCCCTCAGCCTGAACGCGCAGCAAATTTGATTGGAACCGTTCTGCCGCGTGCTATTGTCCAGGCTAAGGAGTTCATCGTTGGATCTGGATTTCAAGAACGAACTTGCGGTCATGCCCGATCTGCGCCACCGGCTGCGCCAGTTGCGCTGGTTTCGCGCCACGTTTCGCGGCAACGCGAAAGCCGTAACGCAGCATTACGGCGTCGAGTTTGTAGTGAACGAGGAAAAGCTGACGCGAGTCTTTCTCGACTGGGTGGAAATGGTCGATGCTCACAAGGCCTATGCCCAGTTTGATCGGGCCGATTTCATTATTTACTCTGCGGGTCTCGCTCTCAAGGAATTGATCCGCCACGCACCTGTCACCGTCGTCGGCGGGAGCACCGCGTCTCGCGATGCCGACAATGCCGAGATTGTGAAATTCTGGCCGGAGGGTTTTCTCTATACAAACTATTGTGTCTGCGCGATCGCTGCCATCTTCGAGCAGGAATTCGGCCAGGCACCGGGGCTCGACCACTGCGCCGACGATCTGCGTACATGGTGGTCTTATCGCGAAAACACGCGCGAGATGCCCGCCACAGCGGTCGCTTTTCTCGACCGGTTTCTCGGAGCGGAGCCCAACTGGGTTGCCCCCGACCTCGTGGAAGGGAGACTTGCCATGCGCTCAGCCATCGAGGCCGGACGGAAAAGCATCGACGCTCCTTCCATCTTCCCCGATCCGGCCAGCTGAAATTCAGCCCCGGCCATCTCCCTTTCACACCAGCTCTACGTCAATTCCGGAGTTTTCATGAGCAAGCCCCTGATCATATTCGATTGCGACGGCGTCCTCGTCGACAGCGAACCGCTGGCCGCAATCGCCTATGAACGCGTCTACAACAAGCATGGCCTCGCGCTGACCCGCGACGTCGTTTCCCAATGCATCGGCATGAAGCAGGCCGACATCATCCTTCGCATCAAGGAACTCACCGGACACGCCTTCCCTGCCCATGCCGAGGACGACATCTGGCTGGAGACAAAGGCGCTTCTGGAAGAAGAGCTGAAGCCAACACGCGACATCCTGCCATTTCTCCGTAACCTTGAAGCGGCCCGCTGTGTCGCGTCATCGTCATCCATGGAACGGATCGCGCTCAGCCTTGAAGTGGCCGGAATAGCAGAATTCTTTGCGGACAATGTCTTCAGCACATCAATGGTAGAGAACGGCAAGCCGGCTCCCGACATCTTTCTATTCGCAGCGAAAAAGCTGGGCGGCGAGCCGGTCTCCTCGGTAGTGATCGAGGATTCTCCCTTCGGTGTGCAAGGCGCTGTTGCCGCCGGCATGACTGCCATCGGCTTCACAGGGGGAAGCCATACCTTCGAGGGCCACGCCGAAAAACTGCGGGCTGCCGGTGCTCATGCGATATGCGGAAGCTGGAACGCGGTGGAGGCCGAGCTGACCCGGCGCGGCTTCATCCGCGAGACCGTGGCGGATATGTAAAGAAAAAGGCGCTGCCCGTGATGATCCAGGCAGCGCCAGCTGACGCGGTCAAAGTTCCAGGGTTATCCCCCGGTTACCCACCCCAATAGCGGCCCTCATCCAAAAATGAATGCAGACCGCTCCCCCTCCGCTGCCCCGGCCACGAGCCCCTCTGCCAGCCGGGGCCGCGTATTACACCAGCATCGCCATCGGATTCTCGATGACCTTCCTGAAGGCTGCGAGGAGTTCAGCGCCAAGCGCGCCATCCACCGCGCGGTGATCGGTCGAAAGCGTCACCGACATCACCGTTGCAACCTTCACTTCGCCATCCTTCACCACGGCCCGCTGCTCGCCAGCGCCAACCGCGAGGATCGTCGCATGCGGCGGGTTGATGACGGCGGCAAAATCCTTGATGCCGAACATGCCGAGATTGGAAACGGCCGTGTTGCCGCCCTGATACTCTTCCGCCTTCAGCTTGCGCGAGCGCGCCCGCGCGGCCAGATCCTTCATCTCGTTGGAAATCGCCGACAGCGTCTTCTCGTCGGCGCGGCGGATGATCGGCGTGATCAGGCCACCGGGGATCGACACGGCCACGCCCACATCGGCATGCCTGTGCTTCACCATGGCGCTCTCGGTCCAGGAGACATTCGCCTCCGGCACCATGGCAAGCGCTTTCGCATGCGCCTTGATGACCATGTCGTTGACCGACAGCTTGTAAGCCGGATTCTCACCATCCTCCGTCTTCACCTTCGGCGCGGCATCGTTCAACTGCTTGCGCAGCGCCAGAAGCGCGTCGATCTCGCAGTCGAGCGTCAGGTAGAAATGCGGGACGGTGGATTTCGCCTCGACCAGACGGCGGGCGATGGTCTTGCGCATGCTGTCATGCGGGATGAGCTCGTAGGAGCCTTCCTCGAACAGTTTCATGACCTGATCGTCGGACATGGCCGGCTGTGCGGCGGGCGCTGCAGAAGGTGCTGCTTCGGCTGATTTCGCGCCACCATCCTTCGCCGCTGCTTCCACATCGGCCTTGACGATCCGCCCCTTCGGACCGGAGCCCGAAATGGCCGCAAGATCGAGCCCGACTTCCTTCGCCAGACGGCGCGCAAGCGGGGAGGCGCGAACGCCTGCGGAAGAGGCAGTGACTTCGGCTGCGGGCGCAACGGGCGCGGCAGCCTCGACGGGAGCCAGCGCTTCAGCCTTTGCAGGCTCCTCGGCAACCGCTTCTGCCGGTGCGGCAGCCGGTGCATCGGCCACGGCCTCGCCTTCCTCATAGATCCAGGCAACAACCTCCCCGACGGCGATATCGACGCCTTCCTTGCCGGTGATGTTGCGCACGATGCCCGCGGCGGGAGAATCGATCTCCATGGCCGCCTTGTCGGTCTCGATCTCGAACAGGAGATCGCCCTTCTTCACGGTCGCGCCTTCCTCGACATGCCAGGAAGAGATGCGGCCGGTCGCCATGTCCATGTCGACCTTGGGCAGGATGACTTCAACAGCCATGTCAGCGCGCTCCCGTGACGAGATCGCGGGCGGCCTTGACGATGCCGTCGACCTGCGGAACCGTCGCCTTCTCCAGCTCCGGATTGTAGGGGATCGGCGTCTCCGCGCCACCCAGGCGAACGACGGGGGCATCGAGATAATCGAAGGCCTCGCTCTCGGCGATCATGGCAGAGATTTCCGCCCCGACACCAAGCGTCTTGACGCCTTCATAAACGCACATCAGACGCGAAGTCTTGCAAACGCTCTCAATGATGGTCTGGCGATCCATCGGGCGGATGGTGCGCAGGTCAATCACCTCGACGTCAATGCCCTCTTCGGCAAGCTGCTTTGCGGCATCCAGCGACTTGTGCACCATAATGGACGTGGCGACGATGGTGAGATCCGCGCCTTCGCGACGAACCTCGGCCTTGCCGATCGGCACCGTGTAATAGCCTTCCGGCACTTCGCCCTTCATCTTGTAGAGGAGCTTGTGCTCGTAGATCATCACCGGATCGGGATCCTCGATGGCCGCAAGCAGCATGCCCTTCGCATCGTGTGGAGTGGCTGGCTGGATGACCTTCAGGCCGGGCACATGGCCGAGCCACGCTTCAAGGCTCTGGCTGTGCTGTGCGGCAGCGCCCGTGCCGGAACCGGCCGGGAAGCGCATGACGACCGGCACCGAAACGGCGCCGCCCAGCATGTAGCGCATCTTGGCGGCCTGGTTGACAATCTGCTCCATGGCAAGTGTGGCGAAATCGGAGAACTGGAATTCGAAGATCGGACGCATGCCGGTGACAGCGGCACCGACTGCAACACCTGCACCGCCCAGTTCCGAAATCGGCGTGTCCATGACACGGTCGGTGCCGAAACGCTCGACCAGATCGCCGGTGACCTGAAAAGCACCGCCATAAACGCCGATGTCCTCACCCATTAGGAACACGCGCTCATCACGCTCCATGGCAATGGCCATGGCTTCCTGGATGGCCTGCGCGTAGCTCAGTTCACGCGTGGCTGTCTCGACTTGCGCGTCCATCAGGCCTGCTCCGTGTAGACGTATTTCTCAAGATTGGCGACCTCGGGCATCGGGCTTTCCTTGGCAAATTCGATGCCGGCCTCGATTTCCTTGCGGACCGATTCGCGGATCTCCTCGATCCCGTTCTGATCGATGACACCGAATTCCATAAGCTGCGATTCAAACGCCTCGATCGGATCGCGCTCGGTCATCCACTCCTCGATCTCTTCCTTGGTGCGGTAGCGGTTGCGATCGCTCTTGGAATGGCCGCGATAACGATAGGTCTTGCATTCGATAAGCGTCGGACCCTCGCCATTGCGCGCGCGCTCGGTCGCGTCGTGCATCGCTTCGGCCACATCCGACACGACATTGCCGTCGACGATCACGCCAGGCATCTCATAGGCGGAAGCACGGTCGGCAATGTTGGGAACCGCTGTCGCGCGGGCGACGGAAGTCGACATGCCATAGCCATTGTTTTCGCACACGAAGATCACCGGCAGCTTCCAGATGGCCGCCATATTGAGCGCCTCGTGGAACGCGCCTTCGTTGTTTGCACCGTCTCCGAAGAAGCAGACGACAACATTGCCGGTCTTCATCTTCTTGGCGGTCAGCGCGGCGCCGACGGCAATCGGCAGACCGCCGCCGACAATGCCGTTTGCGCCGAGATTGCCCGTCGACACATCGGCGATGTGCATGGAGCCACCACGGCCACGGCAATAGCCGGTGGTCTTGCCGAAGAACTCGGCGAACATGCGCGAAACATCAGCACCCTTGGCGATGCAGTGGCCATGGCCACGGTGCGTGGAGGTGATCTGGTCTTCATCGGAAAGCCCGAGGCAGATGCCGACGGCACTTGCCTCCTGGCCGATGGAAAGATGCATCGTGCCGTGGATCAGACCACGCATATAGCTTTCTTCCGCGCCTTCCTCGAACTGGCGGATCAGATACATCTTGCGCAGCGCATCGCGCAGCTTTTCCTGATCATAATGCCTGTAAATGAAAGGCTGGTTGGCGCCGTCTTTTTTCGCGGCACCCTTCTTGGCCGTGGCCGACATATTCATGCTCCTGTCTAGCCGTAAACGAGCTTGTCCTGACGCGCGCGCAGCTCGGCAATCTTCGAACCGGCCGGCGGCGCAGCATTCTCGGACGTGATGAGTTCACCCTTCTTGATGGGTTTGGTGACCTTGCCGCCCTGAAGTAGGCCGCAGGGTATCGCGCTGGAAGCGCGGGCTTCCGGCACCGTCATGATCCATGCGCGGTAGCAGTATTCCCCGATCGCATCGAGCGTATCGCCAGGCTGCATGTCCTTCTTGGCAACGGCACAAACCTCGGCAACCGGCTTGTCGAGCGGCACCATGTCCGGCTTGCCATAGAGCACCACGCGGGCGCAGGTGAGCGGCACTTCCAGCGAGGTCAGATGATAGGGACGATGGAAGGTGAAGTAAGGCCCCTTGCCCATCTTGAGATCTTCCATACGCTCCGAAATACGCGGATGCGACATGTCGGCGACGACGAAGACGCCGGGCGCGACGCCCTTGCCGATGGAGTAATCCACCACGCCGACGCGCGAGAGCACGCCGCCATCCTTTTCCGGCACCAGCACGGAAGAAAGTTCATCGAGCGTGGCCTTGGGGCCATGCATGCCCGGCTTGTCCGGCACGAGACCGGTAGCGTTGGCAATGGCAGCCATCTCGACCATGGTCTTCGAACCATCGACGAACTCGACAAGCATGCGCACATTCATGTTGCGGCGCGCTGCTTCCTCGGCATAGTCGTCCGGGATCGCATCGATGTTGAGCGGGTTGTTCTTGCCCTTGCCGGCCGCCACAATGGGATGCCCCATGGCGGAGACGAACTCGATCAATTCCATACAGGAAGACGGCTCGTCGCCGGCGCCCAGAGAATAGGTCACGCCAAGACGATCGGCTTCGCTCTTGAGATAGGCGCCAATGGTCACATCCGCCTCGACATTCATCATGACGAGGTGCTTGCCGTGTTCCATGGCTTTGAGGCCAATCTCCGCGCCGACGGCCGGAACGCCTGTCGCATCGATCACGACATCGATCAGATCGTTTTCAAGAAGCAGGTCGGCATTGTTTGTGACGGCCACCTTGCCGCCTTCCATGGCCGTGGTCATGGCCGACTGGCTGTCCACTTCCTTGGCATGGCCTTCTTCCTGATAGGCGATATCCACGGCACGGCTGGCCGCAGGCAGGTTCAGCTCCGAAATGGCGCCGATTTCGATACCCGGCATATGTGCGACGCGGGTGACGATATCGGTCCCCATTTCGCCAGACCCCACGAGGCCGATACGGATCGGCTTGCCGGATTTGGCCCGATCCTCAAGATCCCGGGCAAGACCGGTAAGCGCAACATTGGCAGACATTTCTGACCACTCTCCCAGATGGACGTTTCCTCGACCCGAGGCTTATTGAACATCTGTTTTGGTGTCAATACGAATGTCCATTCTTGGAGAATGCTCCACCGACCCGTCAGCGCCAAAGAGATCGCCGCGATGGAAGGAAGCTGCCCTGAAGGAAGGTGCAGATCGTAACATTCCAGGATTTGTGAACGCTCTGTTTCAAAATTACGATCTGACGAAACGAACAGTGGCTCCCTAAATGAGGAACCAGCAAGGGAATAACCCCATGCTGAAAGTAATATCACATCCTTCTTGAAGGAAATGTGAATGGCTTGTTGAAAGCTATCAGGAGTATTAAAATGAAAACTGTTCTTTCTGCCCTCGTTATTTCATCTTTCGTTGCCGCCCCCGCTTTTGCTGTTGAGCCTATCAAAGGCAGCATCAGCTTTGATGGACCTTCCCAGTCCACTCTCAGCAAAACTCCGGTTGGCTCTGTTCTTCAGCACCAATTTACTTCGAACGGAAAAGATTATATCGAGATTTATGTTGTTGGCTCAGACGGTCGCCCGGAATTGGTAAGCCGTTCGGCCTCGAACAACAGCTAATGCTCGTAAATTCAATTTGACAAAGGCCCGGAAATCACTCCGGGCCTTTTTCTATCCAGCGCCATCATTTCTGCTCGACCAATACCACTTTACAAGAGCATGCTATCTGTTGCGCAAGACCACACATGGCAACCCATTCCGGCGGAAGTTCCCACAGACCTGAACGGCATCTGAGCGGCTGTCAGCGCCGATCCGTACAGCATAGATACCACGCCATCCCCGCGATGAGCGGACCCGCGCAATGACCGGCTCGTAATCCTCCAGGAGCACCGCGTGCCTGCGCAGCACCATCTGCCATAGCCTGATCGCCACATCACGGCGGAAGTGTCCTGCAACCTGCACACCCCAGGGCTTTGTGTGTACGCTGGTCATGGCCATGACAGCACGCGCAGAAACGGGTAGATCACGGCACGCCACATCGAAGGTCTTTTCTGGATGCAGCGGTTCGATGCTGACATCCGGCTTCCGGTCTGAAAACGTGTCGGCTGGCGCACCCAGTATCGCCATAACGTAGTTCTCGGTTTCCAGTGGCAGGAACCCTCCTTTCTCGAGCCAGCGGGAAACGCGCCCTTCTCCGGCATTGTATGCTGCGGCCGCCAGGCCGAGATTTCCGAATTTCTTTCTCAGCTCCGCCAGATATATGGCCGAGGCAGGGATGGCCTTCTCGATGTCGAATGCATCGTCGAGGCCCCTTAGCGCCGCCGTACCCGGCATGAACTGTGCCACGCCCTCGGCGCCCTTTGGGCTGACGGCATTGGGGTTGAAACGACTTTCCTTCCAGAGCAGCCGCGCCAAAAACGCAGGATCCAGCAAGTTTTCCCGGGCGTTGAACTCCACCAGACGGCAGATCGAAGCAACCAGTCTGGTCTTTTCGGTCTCGCCGGATGCTTCCTCGGCAACCACAGCGGAGACCCCCAGCACAAACAGCCCCAAAACGGCGCCAAGTCCGAACCGGCTGCAAGGACGCGCATGTCGCATCGGCCACCCCTTCTCTTCGATGAAAGCCTAGGACGCGCGACGTGGACAGACAAGATCACGGAGCCGGGCCGGACAAATCTGCGGCGGAGCCAAAGAGGCCGGGCTGCAAAAGCCGGTCGGCAGTACAACTTTCCAATTTGGGAGAGGCCGAAATTTCTGGATGGGGGAAATGTCAGGCGGAAGTCACGGTCAACTGCCAGCCAGCGCATCGGTCTCTTTGACGATTGCGCTCAGAAGAAGTCGGGATTCCCATGAACATCTCCTCCCCGAGAAACGCGGCTTATGAAGATTTCGACAGCTGTTACACTGGTGAAATCGAGCTGGCGCTCACCCGCGCAAACCAACACGGGAATCGGCACGAACAAAAGGACGAGCGCCACTCAAGCGCGGACAGCGGCACGACGGAGCGTCGTGATCGCGGGACCTCGATGGCGAACCCGTCAAACTCGAAATGGCTCTTTCCGGGGACGGCCTTGTGACCGCCCCAGTAAACCAGCTGCTCCGACAAGCGCAGCATCGTGATTGATTCGATGTTGCGGCTGACCGCTTCGCGGCTCGCAGACTCGCGCATTTCCCGAGAAGCTGTGACTTCCCGGCCGCGCCGCTTTCTTTGAGGCGTTGCAGTATGGTGCCGCCGATTTCCCGGTTGCCGGCACTGCAGTGGTTGGAGAGAATGGGCCCCTTGTCGAAAAGAGTCTCGTGGACCTCGCTGGTCAGAAGTTCCTCGCCGCTCGCGACATGCTGCCGATTGACCGTCCTCGGGGTCAGGCAGGGCCCGCAAAGTCATATCGAAGTCCCGTTCCGGCACTTTCCCCAACCGGACCGTGTTTTCGCTCCCCTGGTTACGGCAACTGTCGCCGCCACCCGCAGCTCATAGTTTTCTACGGTGCCTTCATGCGCGCCAGCCAGAGGACAAAACCCCTCGTCGCCCGCAGTGGACCCAGGCAATTGCGAAGACTTGTGCCAACCGCACTCATTCTCGTGACAGGCGGCAAAAAACTACTGCTTCAGGGCAGTCACTTCCAACTCCACCTTCATCACTTCCTCAGCGAAACCGCAAATGATGGTGGTATTGGTGGGGCGTGGATCAGAGAACGTTTTTCCGAGCACTTTGGAGACCGGAATCACATCCTCGCGGTTGGCCAGATAAACCCGGACACGAACAATGTCCGACATGGCCGCACCGGCTTTTTCAAGCGTCGCTTCGATGGTGCGCAAAGCCTGCCTGGCCTGCTCGGCGGCATCATCCGAAATCGAGCCATCCTCGAAATTGAAGCCCGCGGTACCGGAAACGAAAATCCAGTTTCCCTCAATCACCGCCCGGGAATAGCCGGCCAGTTCCTCAAAGCGGGAGCCGGAGTTGATCGTCCACCTTTTCGTGTCGCTCATAAATTTTAACCTCGAAATGTCTTGACGTGATCACGTGATCACAAATAGGCTCCTGGGTCAAGAAGCAACAAAAAGGGGAACCCATGAGCGAAAGCCTACCCCCAGGGGATAGCGCAAGCGGACTTTCGATCCGCGCGAGCAGCGCAGAAGGCGCGCGCCGTGGCCGGCTTGAAGCCGCCGGCGTGGTGAAGACATTCGGTGCCAATCGCGCGGTGGATGGTGTGAGCTTTGCCGCCGAAGCAGGGCGCATCACCGGGCTGATCGGACCGAACGGGGCCGGCAAGACGACGCTGTTCAACGCCATCGCCGGCGAATATGCGCTGGATGGCGGATCCGTGCGGCTGGACGGCACGGAGATCGGCTCGCTTCCGCCCTATCGCGTGTTCTCGAATGGGCTCGCCCGCACCTTTCAGATTCCGCGTCCCTTTGCCGGCATGACGGTACTGGAGAACGTCATGTTCGTTCCCGAGCGCCAGGCCGGAGAGCGTTTCTGGAACAGCTGGGTCCGCCCGGGCACAGTGGCGCGCGAGGAGCGGCAGAACCGGGAGCGGGCGCGCGAAATCATCGAATTCTGCGGCCTCTCGCCTGTGGAACGGCAATTGGCAGGCTCTATCTCGGGCGGTCAGCAAAAGCTGGTCGAATTGGCGCGCGCCCTGATGGCGGATCCGAAAGTGCTCCTGCTCGATGAACCGGGTGCCGGTGTCAATCCCGCTCTGCTCGACACGATCGTCGACCGCATTGTCGAACTGAACAAGCGCGGTCTCACCTTCCTTATCATCGAGCACAATATGGATTTCATCATGTCGCTCTGCGACCACATCGTGGTCATGGCCACGGGCCGGGTGATCGCCGAAGGCACGCCGAAAGAGGTGATTGCACAGCCGCAGGTGATCGAGGCCTATCTCGGCGGAGCCGTGGCATGAGCGCGCTTCTCGACGTTCAGGACGTGGTGGCCGGCTACAAGCCTGACCTGCCGATCATTCACGGGCTCTCGCTCACCGTCGCCCCGCAGGAGATGGTCACCATCATCGGGCCGAACGGAGCAGGAAAATCCACCCTCATCAAGGCACTGGCGGGCGTGCTGACCGTTTCCTCCGGCACGGTGCGGCTCGAGGGCCGCGACATCACCAACCTGCCGACCCACCGCATGGCGGAGGCCTCCATGGCCTATGTGCCTCAGGTGGCCAATGTCTTCACCACGCTCACCATCAACGAGAACCTTCTGGTCGGCGCGTCGAGCCTCCCGAAGTCGGAAGCGAAAACCCGCATCGAGCGGGGCTATGAGGCCTTCCCGGATCTGAAGCGCTACCGCGACAAGAAAGCCGGCGTGCTGTCGGGCGGACAGCGGCAGATGCTGGCGGTGGCGCGCGCCCTTCTCACCGGGCCGCGCCTTCTGATGCTCGATGAACCGAGCGCAGGTCTCTCACCGCTCATGGTGAGCGAGGTTTTCGAGCGGTTGAAAGCGCTGGTCGAAGACGGTGTGGCAATCCTGATGGTCGAGCAGAACGCCAAGGCAGCGCTTGCCATCTCCCACCGCACCTATGTCTTCGCCGAGGGACGCAACCGTATCGACGGACCTTCCGCCGCCCTGGCCGAGGATCCCGAAGTCACTTCCATCTATCTGGGCGCCGGGGGGCGCAAACGCTGATGCTGCAAGCCATTGCCGACGGCATATTGAGCGGGTCCATCATCGCGCTTGGCGCGATCGGGCTCACCTTGACCATGGGGATATTGCGCTTTGCCAATTTCGCCCATGCGGAACTTGTCACCTGGGGCGCCTATATGGCGCTGGGTGTCCTTTCACTCACCGGGGCCTTCATGGGGCCGCTTGCGCCCTTCTCCTTCGGTGTGCCGCTTCTCATGGCAACTCTGGTCGCCATGGTGGCAACGGCGCTTCTGGCGCTCGCCATCGACTGGCTGGTCTACCGCCCCCTGCGCGGCCGCGCCAATCATCTGACGCTTGTGTTCGGCTCCTTTGGCGTCTCGCTTCTGGTGCGCATGGTGATCCTGCTGCTTTTTGGCGGCGCGGCGCAGTATTATTCCAACACGCTGCAGATCGCCATGAAGGTTGCGCCGGGTCTGCGCATCATGCCCGACCAGATCTTCACTCTTGGCCTGACGGCTGTGATCGTCGTGGCGCTGCATCTCTTCCTGCAGAAAACGCGGCTGGGCCTGTCGATGCGTGCCCTTGCTGAAAACCCGGAGCTTGCCCGCGTCAATGGCATCGACACCCGTCATGTGGTGCGCTGGACCTGGATCATCGGCGCCTCGCTCGCCGCCATTGCAGGTGTGCTTTACGGTCTCACCGTGCAGCTTCGGCCCGAGATCGGCTTCCACCTTCTTCTGCCGCTCTTTGCCGCGGCGATCCTTGGTGGTGTGGGCAATGTCTTCGGCGCGGTGATCGGCGGGCTGATCGTCGGCCTTGCCGAATCCATCTCCGTCCTCTTCATCCCCGCAGGATACAAGCTGGCCGTGCCCTTCATGATCCTGCTTCTGGTTCTCTACATCAGGCCCACCGGCATTTTCGCCGGCACGGTCGGGGGAGGCAAATCATGACCGGCTTTGCTGCCTATCTCGTTTTCTTCCTCATCGTCGCGCTCACCTATTCCATCGTGGTGATGGGGCTCAACATCCAGTGGGGCTATACCGGGCTCTTCAATGCCGGCGTGGTGGGCTTTTTCGCCATCGGTGCCTATGGCACGGCAATCCTCGTCGGCCCCGACCGTGCTCATCTCATCGGCGGGTTCGGCCTGCCCTTCCCGCTTGCCGTTCTTGGCGGCATGGCACTCTGCGCGCTTGCGGCGCTGATCGTGGGGCTCGCCACGCTGCGATTGCGCGAGGAGTATCTCGCCATCGCCACTTTCGGCATCGCCATCTCGATCCAGCTCGTCGCGCTCAACTTCGAGAGCCTGACCGGCGGAGCGCAAGGGCTTGTCGGCCTGCCGCGTCCGCTGTTTGGCCTGTTCGATAGCCCCGCCGGCTACAACCTTTTCTATCTGGGCGTCGTCGCCGTGATGGCCGGTCTCGTCTACTGGGCGCTCGAAACGGCTGTTCGCTCGCCCTGGGGCCGGCTTTTGAAAGCCGTGCGTGAGGATGAGACCGCAGCCCGCTCGCTCGGGCGGAACCCTGCACGGGTGCGGCTGGAGGTCTTCGTGCTCGGCTGCGTTCTGATGGGCCTGGCCGGCGGGCTTTATGTTGGCTTCATCGGCTATGTCAGCCCGCTCGATTTCCTGCCCATCCTCACTTTCCAGATCTGGGCCATGCTGATTGTGGGCGGCAGCGGCAACAATCGGGGCGCCATTGTCGGCGCGGTCGGCGTATGGGCCCTGTGGGCCATGAGCGGGCTCGCCATCAGCCGCTTCCTGCCCGTCGCCTATCAGTCTCAGGGTGGCGCTATTCAGGTGATCCTGATCGGCCTTCTGATCGTCCTAACGCTGATTTTCCGCCCGCGCGGCCTGATCGGCGAAGCCGAATCCGTGTCGAAACACGCGGACTGAGCCGATGAGAACTGCTCACCCCGACACATTGTGGCGCAAGACAGCCGGGCCCAAACCGGTTTTCCCCGCCGCCACGGGTGCGCGCAGGGCAGATGTGGCTGTAATCGGAGGCGGCATTGCCGGCCTGACAACAGCACTGCGGCTTGCAGAGCGCGGGGTGAGCACGGTTCTCCTCGAAGCCGAGCAAATCGGCTTCGGTGCCAGCGGACGCAATGCGGGTTTCGTGGTCCCCAATTTCTCCAAGGCCGATCCCGAAACGGTGGTTCGACGCCTCGGCGATGAAAAAGGCAAGGCCCTGCTGGACCTCGTCGGCAGGGGTGGCGAGCGCGTCTTCTCCCTGGCAAACGCCATGGGGCTTGGCAAGCAGGCAGAGCAGACCGGCTGGCTGCAACCGGCGCATTCACAAGCCGCAGCGAAGGATTTGCAAAAACGCGTTGCCGCCTGGCAGGCGCTTGGCCGACCTGTCACATGGCTAAACGCGGAAGAAACGGCCACCCGCACCGGCATGCCGCTCTACCATGGCGCGTTGCATGATGCGTCGGGCGGCATGATCAATCCGCTGGCCTATGTTCAGGGTCTCGCTCATCTGGCGAACACCGCCGGAGCGGCCATTGTCGAAAACGCTCCGGTGACCGGCATATCCGCGCGCAATGGTGGATGGGTTGTGCAGACGCCCCATCTGGAAATCACTGCCCGGCGGGTGGTCATGTGCACCAATGCCTCCGAAAGAGGCATCGCCGCTCGTCTTGGACATGCCATCCTTCCGCTCACCGTATTCCAGATGGCGACCGAGCCGTTGCAGGGTGATGCCGTCAGGCGCTTCTCACCAAACCGCGAACCCGTTTCAGACACGCGTGCCAATATCTTCACCTACAGGCTCGATGCCGCCAATCGGCTGATTTCCGGAGGCATGGCGCTCAGCCCCTTCACCGGCGAGCGTCGCATGGGTGAGAAGATCCTCGACCGCCTGGTGAGCGAATTGGGCCTCGACCATCGACCCCGGCTCGCCCATGCCTGGCGTGGCACGGCAGCGGTCACCACCGATTTTCTGCCCCATCTCTACAGGCTTGGACCGGGTTTCGTCGGAGCGATCGGCTGCAATGGCCGCGGTGTCGCCTTCACCACCATGCTGGGAGACGTGCTCGCCGACGCCGCCACTGGCAGGGATCTCGGCTCTCTGGCCGTGCCGCTCGCACCGGCGCGTCCACTTCCCTTCCGCCGCCTCGCCGGCCTCGCGCCCCGTTTCTACCTTGCGAAAGGCATCTGGGACGACCGGCGGACGACGAAAATGCGGCCCAAAGGCCATGTGACAACCAAAACGAAGAAAGGGGAACTGACATGAAATCAATGATCGCCTCCGGCCTGATGGGGGCCGGGCTCGTATTATCGGGAGCAGCAAGCGCACAGGCGCAGGATTGCAAGATCGCCGTTGGCTCGGTGCTCTCCATCACAGGCTCCATGGCGGCCATCGGCTCGGCCATTGGCGATGCCGGAAAGCTCGCCATCGACCATTTCAACGAGGCCGGCGGCGTCAATGGCTGCGAGGTCAATTTCATCCTGCGCGATGATCAGGGCTCGCCCAATGTCGGCGTCGATGCCGCAAAGACCCTCGTCGAAATCGAGAAGGTGCCGGTGCTTCTGGGCGCCATCCAGTCCGGTGTTTCGCTGCCGATTCTCACCTCGGTCACGGTGCCGGCCAAGGTCACGCAGATTTCCTGCTGCTCCAGCGCGCCGAGCTTCACCGAACTGGCCAGGGAAGGTGGCACGCAAGGCTATTGGTTCCGCACCCTGCCAACCGACCGCCCACAGGCGGCAGTACTTGCCACCATCGCTGCCGAGAAAGGCTACAAGAAAATCGCCGTCATCCATGTCAACTCGGATTACGGTGTCAGCCTCGCTACCCGCTTCAGGGACGATGCCGAAAAGCTCGGTATCGAGGTGACGGGCGTCACGCCCTATAATCAGGAGCAGGCCTCCTACCGCGCCGAGGTGAATGCGGCGCTTCAGGCCGAGCCTGACGCCCTGTTCCTCGTCGCCTTCCCGGCGGACGGAGCCACTGTTGCCCGCGAGTGGATTTCTTTCGGCGGCAGCCAGAACCTCATCCTCAGCAATGCGCTTCGCGCGGATGAATTCGTGGAATCCGTCGGCGCTCAATATCTCGAAAATGCCTATGGCATCGACAATGCACAGGTCGAGGGCGAGTCGGTGGAAGCCTTCAACACGAGCTGGAAGGACGCCAAGGGCTCCGACCCGAACGGCCCCGGCCTCCACGTGATGTATGACGCTGCCGCTGTCGCACTTCTGGCAATGGAACAGGCGGGCGAAGCCGATGGCACCGCAATCCGCGACAATATCCGCAAGGTGACTGGCGGCGAAGGCGAGCCGATCTATCCTGGCGCCGAGGGCTTCAAGAAGGCCAAGGCCCTGATCGCCGAGGGCAAGCCCATCCGCTATGTGGGTGCGACCGGGCCCATCACCTTTGACGAGAACGGCGATGTGACCGGCCCTTACCTCATCTACGGCGTCAAGGACGGAGAACTGGCAACGCTCGACCGCTGGGACAAAGCCCGCGTCGAGGCAGCGCTCGAAAAACTGCAATAGCAGTCAGGGGCTGGCCTTCGCTCTCGCAGCCCGGCCAGCCCTTTTGTTTCAAAGCCCCAATGACAGGACTGAAATTCCATGCCGAGTTTCGCAAAACGCATCACCCACACGTCCAAGAAGAGCTACGGCATGGTTGCCAAGGCGGCCGCGCTCCCTACCGAAGGTCGGGACATCATTCATCTCGAACTCGGCCAGCCCATTCACGACACACCCGACCATATCAAGGACGCCGCCATTCAGGCCCTCAGGGACGGGCACGTCCACTACAGCGATCTACAGGGCATCCTGCCGCTGCGCGAAGCCATGGCGGAGAAGGTTCGCAGCTATAATGGCATCGATGTTTCGGCTTCCGAGATCGTGGTCACCAACGGACTGACCCAGGCTTCTTTTGCTGCCTTCATGGCGCTGCTCGACCATGATCAGGAGTGCATTCTTCTCGAACCCTATTACCCGCAGCATGTCGGCAAGATCGAGATGGCAGGCGGCAAGCCGGTCATGGCCCCGCTCGACCGGGAGAACGGATTTGCCATCCGACGCGACCTCATCGAGAAGCACATCACCCCCAAAACGCGCATGATCGCCATCGTCAACCCGTGCAACCCAACTGGCCGCGTCTATACGCGCGAGGAGTTGCAGGTGGTGGCGGACCTTGCCATCGAGCATGATCTGTGGGTCATCGCGGACGAAGTCTACGAGCAGATTCTTTTCGACAACGCCAGACACATCAGCATTGCCTCCCTGCCTGGCATGAAGGAACGCACCGTAACCATGTTCGCCTTTACCAAGGCTTACGCGATGGATGGCTGGCGGCTCGGCTACATCGCCGCCGATCAAAGCCTGATCTCCGCCCTGATGAAAATCACCACCACCGAGGTCACCCACGTCAACACCTTCATCCAGCACGCTGCGATAGCCGCCCTCAAGGGGCCGGCCTCCGCGCTTCAGGACATGGTGGATGATGATTGTCGCAAGCGTGATATGGTGGTGAGCCGCCTGAACCAGATGCCCGGCGTGAAGTGCACCCGGCCCGAAGGCACGATCTATGCCTTTCCCGACATCAGCGGAACAGGGCTAAGCGCACAGGCTGCCGCCGACGCCATTCTGGAAAAGGTCGATGTGGTGGTCGAGGCGGGAAGTTTTTATGGCACAGCCGGCGAACACCATCTGCGCGTGTGCTTCGGGTCGCAAAGCCACGAACGCCTCGAGGAGGCCATGGATCGTCTTGGACGCTTCTTCAACGATCTGTAGAGCGAGGACCGCAGATATGGACCCTCGCCCATTGTACGGCTATCAAGGGGCCGAGCGGCACAAAACGAGGAAACGGCGATGAGTGAATTGCAACTGGGGGAAGGACTGCAGCCCGTCTCCACTCGAGTCACCATCGGCGACGGCGTCTACCATCAGTTGCGCAACGCATTGATTGTCGGCCGGTTTGATCCGGGCCAGATCATGACCATAAAGGCGCTTGCCGCCACCTTTGGCACCAGCCCCATGCCAGTCCGTGAAGCCTTGCGTCGGCTCGGCGCCGAAAATGCCCTGGAAATCGCGGCCAACGGCTCAGCACATGTGCCGCCCGTTTCCGCCCGGAGGCTCGACGATATCTGCCAGGCGCGGGTGGCGCTTGAAGGACTGGCAACCGAGCAGGCCGCCGAACGTATCAGCGACGAGGAAGTTGCCAATCTGGAGCGGCTGGTCGAAGCGCATGAATCCATTCATGCGGCGGGTGACGTTTATGAAATGCTGCTCAAGAACCGGGATTTCCACTTCGCCATCTATGCGGCATCACGTTCTGATGTGCTTATGCAGCTGATCGATTCCTTATGGCTGCGCTACGGCCCCTATATGCGGATGCTTTCATCCTATATCGCGCCGAAACTTGGGACAGGGCTGCATGAGCCATTCTCCAAGCACCACCACGCTATTGTCGGAGCTCTCAAACAGCGCAATGCCGTGGAAGCGCGCGCCCATATGGTCGCCGACATCACTGGCACGCAGGCCCTGCTGCGCCAACTCTGCGAGGATGACACCGCCTAGTGCGCCGCATATCAGGCGAAAAGTGCCTCGCACTGCGCCTTGATCAGAAAAATCTCAGCCTCGTGGGCCCGGCGAAGCCGCTCCCATCGCGCTTCATCCATTCCAGCTGAACGCCACGCGTCAAGCGTCAGGTAACAACTGCCTTCTTCAAGCCCGCAGACTTCTGCCGGGATGATGCGCGCCGAGATGCGCGGCTGGCGCTGTTTGAGATCCCCCAGGCGGAAATCGACGATCAGCCGCTTTTCATCGGCATCGATCTCGAAAAACCCCATCCCGCCATCAAACAGCGAGGTGCCGGTATAGACCCCTTCCAACTCGGTCGGCCTCGTCTCCATGCAGCCCAGCGACCAGCGACCCAGAAGCAGCGGGTCGCACATGAAGGCGAATGCTTTTTCTGCCGGCACATTCACAAGCGCCGTGACGGAATGGGCAAATTCAGAGCTCGTCACTGTCCAAGTCCTTCCGCATCACGCAAGTGCCGGAACAGCGCCTCGATCCCTTCCGGCTTTGTAACGATGCCCGGCGAAAGCCGCATGACCGGCCCCCGGCAATCGGTGAAGACACCGATCTTGCGCAGCCGGTCGATCAGCCCTGCGCCATCGACATTCTCCGGCAGGCGCACCATCAGGCTGCCGCCGCGCCTCTCGTCTTCGCGAGGGGTCACGAGATCAAGTCCAAGCTTGTCAGCTTCCGCAATGATCATTGCGCCCAGTTCGCGGTTCTGGGCAAGCAGTGCCGTCTGGTCCTGCCTCCCATGCCATTCCAGCGCCGGCACGGACCCTGCGCAGGCGAGAACCGATGGCGTTCCATGATCAAAGCGCCGCGCATCGCCGGCATATTGAAATGCATCCAGATCCCAGGAGAAAATATTCTCCTGGCTGAACCAGCCACGCAGTTCCGGACTGCACGCTGCAATCAGCTCCGGCTTCATGTGCAATATGCCCGCCCCCGGCGTGCCGCAGAGCCATTTGAGCGTAGTGGAAACGGTGAAATCCGCATCCGTCTCTTTCACGGAGTAAGGAACAAGCCCCGCCCCCTGCGTGATATCGACGCCCACCAGACTGCCCATCTTGCGCCCATGAGCGATAAGCCGGGCGACATCGCTCCTGTGCGACGCGGTGGAGGTGACGAAGGTCAAAAGCGCTACGCCGACACTCTCGTCCCAGGCGGCCATCATGTCTTCGTCGCGCACCCAGCTTTCACCCGCGCGCAAGGGCACGGTCTTCAGCGTGAAGCCAAGGCGCGGCGCAAGCCCTGCCAGTAGAAAATGCAGGCTCGGGAAACAGTCGCCGGCCACCAGAAGCGTTTTGCCCTTCAGATGCTTTTCCGGCAGGCTACCGACAACGCTGTAAAGCGCAGTGGTGACATTCTCCGCTGATGTCAGCGTCCCGGGATCCGCCGCAATCAGATCACGCCACAGATCGATGAATCGCGCGCGCAGGGTGAGCGCCTGCATCCACTGCCCGTCATCGAGCGCCGCCCAGAGCCCTGAGAAATCGGTGAAGGCTTTCGCCATCGCCTCGCCCTTGCCGGGATACATGCCGATGGAGTGATAGAGCAGATAGCCCGATCCATCGGAGGGAAGCGGTGTCGCAGTCATGAAACCATCCTTCAAAAGCCGAGAATGTGCGGCAGCCACAGGCTGAGCCCGGGAAAGGCCACGATGATCGTCAGCGCAATGAGATTGACAAGGAGAAAGGGGGCAGTGGCCCTGAGAAGCGCCGCAAAGCCGCAATTGGCAATACGCTCCGCCGCAAAAAGACACACACCCAGAGGCGGCGTCAAAAGCCCGATGTTGAGATTGAGGATCGCGACGACGCCGAAATGCAACGGGTCGATGCCCGCATGGCCAGCAGCTGCCGAAAGCAGGGGCCCGAACAGGATGATCACCGTGGTCGGATCGATGAACATGCCGAGCACGAGCAGGATCACGTTGAACACCAGCATGGTGCCGATCAGGCCGAGATCCCAGGTCGAGATCATCTCACCCACCATACGCGGCACGTTCTCCATGCCCATCACCCATGAAAAGGCCGCACCACAACCCACGATGATGAGAAGCTGACCGGAGAACAGCGCAGAACGGTTGAAAACGGCTGCCAGCGAAGAGAATGTCACGCTGCGATAAAGCACCAGCGAAACAACCAGCGCATAGACCGCCGCGACACCGCCGGCTTCCGTGGGTGTCATGATCCCGCCCAGCATGCCGGCGAGGATGATCACAGGGATCATCAGCGGCACGATTGCGTGGCCCGTAGCCGAAGCGACAGCGGCAGGATTGCGATCCATCTCTATGCGGGGAAAATTGTTGAGCCGCGCCTGAATGGCAACAAGGATCATCTGCGCCAGACCGATCAGCAGGCCGGGAATGAGTGTGGCCGCCATCAGCGCGCCGATGGAGAGACCGGTCATCGATCCATAGATCACCGCCACCAGCGAAGGCGGCACCATGGGCCCGATGATGGAGGAGGAGGCGGTGACAGCCGCCGCATAAGCGCTGGAATAGCCCTGTTTGACCATGGAGGGAATGAAGACGCGTCCCAGCGAGGCAATGTCGCCCAGCGCCACGCCGGTGATGCCGGCAAACAGGATTGACGCGCCGATATTCACCTGCGCCAGCCCGCCGCGCATCCAGCCGAACAGCACATTGGCGAAATGGATCAGCCGGTCGGTGATCTTGCCTTCATTGACGAGCTCACCGGCGAGGATGAAAAGCGGGATCGCCATAAGAACGAAGGAATCCATGCCCTGATAAAGCCGCTCCGGCACGATGGGCAGAAATGCCCATTGGCCGGTAAAGGCCATCCATGCGATCACCGCCGCGATCATGCCCCAGGCAATGGGGAGCCCGACAATGATCAGCCCCAGAAAGGTGATGAGAAGAACGGAAAGGGACGCGCTCATGACCGGGCGACGCGCTCCTTGAGGCGCAGAAAAGCAAAGAGCGCTGCAAAGACAAAACTCACCGGCACCGCCAGATAGGGATAGGAGAGCGGCAGGCGCAGCCCTTCGCTGGTCTGGCCAGCGGCGAACATCACCATGTCCACGCCATACCAGATGAGCACCAGAAAGCCGGTCAGCGAAACAAGGTCGAGCACCGCCTCAAGCGCCAGATTGAGGCGCGGTGCGAGACTTGAAAGCAGACCGGGCACGAAGTCGATGCGGATATGGCTTGCCTCGCGCACGCCCACGGCAGCGGCCAGCAGCGACATCCAGATCATGGCATAGCGCGCCACTTCCTCGGTGAAGATCGGCACCGAGCCGATGCCGTAGCGCGCCACCACCTGAAAGGTGACAAGCAGGGTCAGGCCGGCAAGGCAGAGCGCGGCGACGACGCGCAACGCCGTCTCCACACCCCGTATCAGCCTTGAAGCAAAGCCCGCGCTCACTGGTTTGCGGCAGCCTTGACGGCAGCTTCCGCAGCGTCGATCAGATCCGGATTGTCTACATTCTCTTTGAGCCATGCCCGTGCCGGCGGCTGCATGACACCCTTGAAGGCCGCACGCGCCTCATCGTCGAGTTCGATGATCTCCACACCCTGCTCCCTGGCAAAAGCGATGGCATTGGCCTCGATCTCACGCGATTTCTGGCGGTTGAAGCTGATGGCCTTTTCCGCCGCATCGGTGATCACCTTCTGCTTGTCTTCCGAGAGACCGGAGAAGAAGGCATCATTGATGCCGAGCGGGCCGAAGGCGTAGGTGTGGCCGGTCAGCGCCAGATGGGGCTGGACCTCATAAAGCTTGACGAGGTTGAACACGGAAACCGAATTGTCCTGCCCGTCGACGACGCCGGTCTTGAGCGAGGTGTAAAGCTCGCCAAAGGCGATCGGCGCCGCCGATGCGCCGAGCGCTTCCGCCGGAATGGTGGCAAGCGGGCCGAGCACGCGCATTTTCAGACTCTTCATATCGTCCGGGCCGTTGATGGCGCGGCTGGCGCTGAAATGCTTGAAGCCACCCGATTCCCACCAGCCCAGCACACGCACGCCGGTCTTCTCGCGGATGGATTCGGCAAGCTCGTCGCCAAAGGGACCATCGAATACGGCCCATGCCGTTTCCTCATCGGGAAACAGGTAAGGCATGTTGAGGATCTGCACATCGCTGTGAATGGTCGCGAAATTACCATCGGCCGCATCGCTCATCTGTATGACGCCGCGACGCATCTGCGCAAGGCGTTCATTGGGGGCGCCAAGCGCACCGGCATAGACGAGATCGACCGTCATGTCGGAATTGGCTTCCACCTCGGCCTTGAAGGTCTCATACATGCCGTTGACGAAGTCGAAGCCGGGCAGATCCTGTGGCAGCGAAAGGCCAACCTTGATCTCCTGAGCCTCTGCGCTACTGAAAGCGGCAAAGCCCGCGATGGCCAGCGTAGCGATGAATTTTTTCAATGTTCTTCTCCCTGATTGTCACGATCAGCGTTGACCTCACCGTGTGCAGGTGTCGATGGTTTCGCCAAAGGCTGAAGACTGATGCGCCCAAAGAACGGCCTGTCGTCCGCGCGGCCCATGCCGAAAACACTTCCCGACATCGCGGCTAAGAGTTCCCCACAGTTTGATGATCATATGATCACAGAACGGACTGTCGATCAATAATATCTTTCAAACTTGAAACATCGACAGCTTGCTCGGCAATCCATGCGAGCGTCCTTTGACCTGCGGAACTCGTGCATCCGAAGGCTCCCCCCGGCATCCCTCTGGCTTCCGGACATCAGAGAGAGAGCTTTCTTCGTTGCAGAAGCACTTCCCCCGGATCCCGCAACGCCCTTCAGAATGTGCCTGAAGCGAGACGCGCCAGAGCAGCCCACTCGTCGGTGGGAGAAGGCGAATGACAGCGCTTATGGCGCCGCGCAGGCGTGCCCCCCGACATTATGAGCCTCAGAAAGTCACGAGAACACGATCCCGCCATCGACGTTTAGCGTCTGACCGGTAACGAAGCCCGCATCGTCGGAAGCGAAGAAAGCAACAGGGCCGATCACATCTTCAGGATCGCCAATGCGGGCCATTGCGGTTTTCGATTTCCAGGCATCGCGCACGAGCGGGTCATCCAGATTCACCCGTCCCATATCGGTCAGGATAATCCCGGGGCATACGCAGTTCACGGTGATCCCCAGCGGCCCGACCTCCTGAGCAAGAACGCGTGAAAATCCCATCACCGCAGCCTTGGAGGCGGAGTAGTGCGCCTGTTCCGGAGCACCATGCTTCCCGCCGATGGAGGCGATATTCACGATACGCCCATAGCCGCGGCTCTTCATTGAGGGCAGGAGCGCCTGGATCACCATGAACGCGCCTTTCGCATTCACATCCATCACTGCGTCCCAGGTCTTCTCGGGAAGGCCATCGACCTCACCGGCAATGAGGATGCCGGCATTGTTGACGATAACATCGATCTTGCCGAAAGCTTCCAGCGCCTTCTGGGCCATGGTCTCGACTTCTGCTTTGTTGCTGACATCCGCATAGAGCAGCTCCGCTCGCTGACCCAGAGCGCTAATGTCTTCCGCCACCCGCTCGAGATCGCTTTTTTGCCGCTCAATATCATTCAGCGCCACATCATACCCACGTTTCGCCAGCCCTCTGGCAATCGCCGCCCCAATGCCACGGCTTGCTCCTGTCACGAGAGCCGTTCTGCCGGCGGAGCCCGAATGTTCATGAGCCGTCATGCCAAGACCTCCTTCAAAGCCGGATAAAGCGCAGCGTATTTCGCGTAAATTTCATCGTATCTCGCGACACTGTCTGCACGGGGCTCGATCAACCTGCCCGCATGGACCATCGCTTCGATACCCTCATCGATGGTTGCGAAGCGGCCAGCTCCCACTCCGGCAAGCACCGCCGAGCCCGTCGACGGTGCATCGGGCGAAGCCGGTACCCGCACCGGAATACCTGCCGTGTCCGCATGGATTTGCAGCCACAGATCCGAACCGGTGGCACCGCCTCCCACGGTCATCTCCTCGCCGGCATACCCGGCCGACCGGAAAGCATCGAGAATGGCGCGGGTACCGAAACCAATACCCTCCATGATGGCACGAAAGACGTGGTGAATTTCATGGCCGAGCGTAAGTCCAACGATCGCACCACGTGAAAGTGGATCGGTATGTGGCGTGCGGTTACCCTGAAAATGATCCTGAACGATGAGCCCGTCACACCCCGGTTCCAGGGCTGCGGCCTTTCGGTTGAGATCATCGAAATCGAGCGGGGCACCCTTGAGCCGCGAAAGCCAGTTGATGATGGAGCCTGTGGAAGTCTGACCGCCTTCCACTATCCAACGGTCGGGATACACAATGTCGGCGTAGCTGCCCCACACGCCGGGCGCATGGATGGGGCTCTCGGTCACCCCGAACTGAAGATGGGAAGAGCCTGTGATCATGGCCAGCTGTCCAGGTTTGTGAACCCCCAGACCAATCATGCCGATGAGCGCATCCGCGCCACCCTGTATTACTTTCACATTCGCCGACAGGCCCAGCTCGTTGGCCGCAGCCGAGGTGAGCGTACCGATCACCTCGCCCGGCGCCACCACCCGCTCGGGCCATTTCTGTTCAAGCTCCGACAGGTCCAGTGCGGCGAGCAGGCTTGAGGCCCAACCCCCCGAGCGGGACCGGTAGTGCCAGCGCAGTCCGGCATTGTCGAGGCTCGCCGCCCATGTGCCTGTGAGGCGGTAGGTGAGAAAGTCCTGGTACTCGCAGATCCTGTGGGCATTCGCGAAGGTCCGTGGTTCGTTGCGCTTCAACCACAGGGCTTTCGGGATCATCCACTCTGCGGAGACCGGACCCTGCCCAGCCCCATTCAAAAGCAGGGCTTCATCGCCCGTGGCCAGCACATCCTCAGCCTCCTGATGCGCACGCACATCCATCCACATGATGGCAGGGCGCAGGGCACGGCCGTTTTCATCAAGGGCAACAACGGTACAGCAGGTTGTGGCGTAGCAGATGGCCTCGATGCCATCTGAGTTAACGCCTGCTTTGCGGATCGCTTCGCGCGCGGCGCGAACGAAGTTCGCCCACCAGTCCTCCGGATTTTGCTCTACGCGCCCGGGCTTGAAATCGGTCTGGTAAGGCACCGCACTTGTTCCAAGGCAGTTTCCCTTCAAGTCATAGACACGCGCTCGTATGCTCTCGGTCCCGCCGTCAGCCGTCAGGAAATAAGCCACGGATTCCTCCTCCCATCTGACCCGCCTCAACGATCCATAGGCTCTGCAAGGCGGCTAAACTTCTTTGGTTCGAAAACTCGAAAAGCAATCCTCGTTTTCGTCGAACTGCCTCCGGCGCTGTTTAGAGCTCCCGAAACGCCTCCATCGCCTTGCCGGCATACATGACGGCAGGTCCGCCGCCCATTTCGACCGCCACCTCAAGAGCCTCGACAAGAGCCGCTTCTTCCGCGCCATGCCGCTTCGCGGCATCCACATGATAGAGAATGCAATCCTCGCAGCCGCTCGCCACGGCAATGGCTGTCGCCAGCAATTCACGATCGGAAGCGGAGAAATGACCCTGCCGTGTCGCCACCGCGGAAATGGAAGCGAAACCTTTCATCAGTTCCGGGGCGGATCTGGCAAATCCCCCCATCCGCGCTTTTGCAGCCTTCAATCTTGTTCGGATATCAACCTCGGTCATGGGCCACCCCCTTTTTGATGATCGCCGCCGCCTCGGCTGGTGCATCCCAGTGAGGCATGTGACCAGCGGCTGGAAAAACATGGAGTGCGATGGCCGGCGAGACATCGAGAGTGTCGCGCCAGTTAAGAATTCGATCCTCCGTACCCACAAGGATACGCACCGGAATTTGATTGGCGAGCGATGCAAGAGCGCTTCGCACGTTCACCAATTGCCTGCCCTCGCGGCAAATATCATCCGCCAGGCGGGACAGACGGCCACGCGAGAGAACCTTGTGGATTTGCGCTACCAGCGTCGGAGAGAATGCATCGGCGCGGCTTGAGAGCCTTCGCAGCAAATGACCTACCGCGCCCACACTGTCGGCTTGAGCCATCCCGGAAACAAACTCCGCATCGATATGCAATCCGAGACCGGCCGGCGCGATGAGAGTGAGCGAGGAGACACCGCCCTTGCGGTTGGCCGCCGCAATCGCCGCCGCTGCCCCGAGTGAGTGGCCAACCAACGCGACCGGGCGGGACGGGTTCAGCTCACCGCACAATGCGTCGACAAGATCATCGAACGTCTGAGCCTCCGCCTCCGTTTCTCCGTGGGAAGGAAGATCAATCGCCCGCACAGAAAGCTGCGCCCGCCCCAGCGCCCTGCCCAGCTGATCGAAGGTCTGGCGATCCCCCGCAAAACCGTGAACGAGGAGCACGGGCGAGCCAGTCTCGGAACCCCAGCTTTCCGCTGCAAGTGCGGAGACTGGCTCGCCGGAGATGGAACGCTCGACGTCAGACAGTTCCACACGTCCTCTGCGCCCTGTGCCGGGGACGGCCTCTATGCTGATCCCCGCACGGCGGGCCGCACGGCGGGCCAGAGGAGTGGCACGCACGCGGCCACCCTGTTCGGACGAAGCCATTGGAGGCTCGGCATGCTTCTGCGCATCCGTAGCCTCATCAATGACCGCATCGTCCGGCTCATCGCTCGCGGCAGCCTGATTTTCCTGCCCTCCGGAAACCCAGTCCTCTTCTCCCATCAGATCAATCTCGGCAATCGGGTCGCCCACCTGAACAAGATCACCCTGGGTGACCAGTGTGCGAACCAGTCGTCCGGGCCCGAGCGCAGGGTACTCGACAGCAGTCTTGTCGGTTTCAAACTCCACAAGAGGCGTCCCGCGATCAAAAGCCTGCCCTTCGGGCACAAGCCATTCAGAGACGGTTCCTTCCTCCATCGTCTCGCCCAGGCGAGGCATTGTGAGCATGACGGTGCTCATGCCGCACTCCTCAAACCCACAAGTTTTTCACCCGCCGTCTGGATAAAGGCTGCAGTGGGCACGGAGTTCTTCTCAAGTTCGACGGAAACCGAAATCGGAATATCTTCACCACAGACGCGGATCACCGGCTCGGCCAGGAAGTCGAAACACTCCTCGTGGATACGGGCAGAGAGCTCCGCCCCGACGCCGGCAGTCATCACACCCTCGGAGACGACCATCACCCGACCGACGCGTTCAACATGTGCCCGCACGGTATCGAAATCGAGCGGATTCAGGGAGCGAAGATCGATCACCGTCGCTTCCACGCCTTTCCGGGCCATTGCCTCCGCGGCTGCGAGCGCATGGTGCAATTGGCGGGAATAGGTCACGATCACCAGATCGTCTCCCGTACGGTGAACCCTGGCTTTCCCCCATTCCGGCGCAGGGGCGGCCAGATCCACATCTTCCTTCATCGTGTAGAGCGCCTTGTGCTCAATGAAGACGACCGGATCCGGCTGCCTCAGCGACTGCCGCAGAAGATGATAGGCATCCGAGACGGTTGCTGGCATGACGAGCCGAAGGCCAGGCGTATGCATCACATAGGCTTCGAGCGATTGGGAATGCTGGGCACCGGCCGAACGGCCTGTTCCGCCCTGGGTCCGCAGCACCATGGGCACACCCACCTGACCGCCGAACATATAGCGGATTTTCGCTGCCTGATTTCCAAGCTGATCCATCGTCATCCCGATGAAGTCGACATACATGAGCTCGGCAACGGGTCTCAGGCCGGACATGGCGGCACCCACTGCAGCGCCAACGATCGCCGGTTCGGAAATCGGCGTGTCGATCAAGCGGTCGGGACCGAACTCCTCGTACAGGCCTTTGGTAACACCGTAGGCGCCACCATAACGGCCAACTTCTTCACCGATCACCATCACGGTATCGTCTTCGGCCATAGCATCGCGCAGAGCCTGTTTGAGCGCGTCTCTATAGGTCATCTCTGCCATAGTCTCAGTCCCCTGCCAGAATGCGGTCGATGCGGGCTGCCACGGATTCCGGCTCCGGTTCACCAGGCGCATAAACGTCGCGGAACATCGTTTGCAGTGCCGGTTCACGCGCGGCGACCGTAAAGTCGATGGTCGCATCCATTTCCCGTGCAATCTCGGCGTCGAGGGCATCGAGGACAGCCTCGCTGCTCTCCCCGCTTTCAACCAGGGCTTTGCGGGCAAACCCGACCGGATCCTTGGCGCGCCCCCGCTCCTCATCCTCAGGCGTACGATAGGGGCTCTTGTCCATGCGGGCATGGCCGAAGAAGCGGTAGCATTCGACCGCGAGAAAGCCGGGCGTGCCTCCCCGGGCACCATCGATAATCCGGCCCGCCGCCGCGCGTACGTCGCGCACGTCCAGCCCGTCCACGGTTTCCGAGTTGAGCCCAAATGCCAGACCACGCTCATGAAGCGCGCGGCCTTTTGTTGCCTGCTCGATGCGTGTGCCCATACCGTATTGGTTGTTGATGCAGACGAAGATGACCGGCAGGTCCCAAAGCGCAGCCATGTTCATGCTCTCATAGAGAATGCCCTGCTGCATCGCGCCATCACCGAAGAACGCGATGGAGACCGCACCCTTGCCCTCACGCTTTGATGCAAGTCCGGCACCGACCACGGCAGGGATGCCGCCGCCAACAATGGCGTTGGCACCCAGGTGTCCGAGCCCCATGTCGGCAATGTGCATGGAGCCGCCTTTCCCGCGACAGTAGCCCTCTTCCTTGCCGCCGATCTCCGCCATCATGCGATTGGGATCTGCACCGCGCGCAAGGAATATCCCATGGCCCCGGTGGTGGGTGGTGAACGTGTCTCCATCCCTCATCAGGGAGGCCACGCCCACTGCCGCCGACTCTTCGCCAATGGACAAATGCAGCATGGAGCCTGCCGATTGCCCGCGAACGAAAAGCTCGCCAACCCGCTCCTCGAATGTGCGCACCCGGCGCATCTGCCGGTAGAGCGCGAGAAGCCCGGTGTTCGAGCGCGGCACTTTTTCCGCAACTGCCGTGTCGATGGGTGCAGTCATGTTGCCTTCCTTACAGGAGATTGAGTTTGGTGGTGCGCGATACGATGGCGACCGCGACGAGAATGATCACACCCTTCACGATGTTCTGGATGTAAGTGTCCATTCCGATGAGGTTCAGGCCATTGTTGATCACGCCGATGAAGAGAGCGCCGCAGAGTGTTCCGAGCACCGTCGCAGTGCCGGGTCGGAACATGGTCATGCCGATGAACACGGTGGCGAGCCCATCGAGCAGGTAGCGTTCACCTGCATTGGGTTGCCCGGACCCCAGTCTTGCAGCCAGCAGAGCGCCGGCGATAACCGCAAAGACGGAGACCAGTATAAGTGCCGCCATCCGATAGGGCGTGATATGCACGCCCGATAGCTCCGCCGCCTTCTGGTTTCCGCCAACCGCGTAGACATAGCGGCCGAACACCGTTCGCTCCATCACGAACCAGGCAATCGCCACAGCGATGATCATGAAGTAAGCCAGATTGGGAATTCCAAAAATCCGCCCCTGGCCAAGCATGAGATAGGCATCAGGCAGCCCGCCATATATCGCGCGGCCTCCGGTCATCAGAAAGTTGATACCGAAGAGGATGGATCCCACCGCGAGAGTGGCGATAAGCGATGGAATACCGATTTTCGTGACCAGCAGGCCGTTGACGAGACCAACTCCGATGCCGGCCGCCAATCCGGCGCCAAGAGCGACCGCAAGTGGATATCCCATCGTCAGAAGCAGCGGCACCAAGATGCCCGAAAGGCCCACCGTATAGCCAACGGAAAGATCGATCTCCCTGGCTGCGAAGCCAAATGTCAGTCCGGAACCGACGATCGTCAGGATCGCGATTTGCTGGAAAATGTTCGTCAGATTAAATGGCGTCAGAAAGCGATCCACGAAGAGCGAGAACCCGAGGAACATGAGGATGAGAACCCCGAGCGTCGAGTAACGCTGGATGAAATCGGAGCGGACAGACTTGCTTTCGGCGGCAGCGGGGGCCTTGCCGAGGGAGCCGGCTTGCGGTGTCATGCGGCATCTCCAGTGATGGCTTGGATGAAACGGCTTTCGGAGAATTCGCAGGCCGGTATGTCATCGCCTGGCCTGCCGTGAACAAATGGGACGGCGCGATGGCACAGTTGTGCAACCTCGCCGAGATCCGACGAGGCGATGAGAATTGCCGCTCCACGCTCTGCGAGACGGCGCAGATGAGCATAGATTTCCATCTTCGCCCCGATGTCCACGCCTTCGGTCGGCTCAACAAAGATCAGGACGCTATACTTGTCGTCGGCACCATACAGCCATTTGCCTATGGAGACTTTCTGCTTGTTTCCGCCCGAGAGATTGCGGATCAGCTGGCGCTGGCTCGGTGTTTTGACGTTCAAAAGGTCGATGATGCGCGCCGCTTCTTGGCTTTCCACGCGGCGGCTCAACACGCCGGCACGCGCAGCAAACTGCGAATGAACCATGGTCAGGTTCTCAACGACGCTTCCATCGCCGGCGAGTGCGTTCTCCATACGCTGATCGGGAACCAGCGCTACGCCGGCTCTTTGCATGGCGCGAATTCCCCCAGCGCGAACCTCGCTGCCGTTAACGGAAATCGTCCCGCGCAATTTGCCGTGGCGCGTGTAGAGCGAGCGCGCAAAGCCGAAATGTCCGGCCCCTGTCAGCCCTATCAGCCCGACAATCTCGCCCCGCCGCAACACGAAACGGTCCACTTCGACTGCTCCTGTCTTCCAGCCTTCGACAGACAGCACGACTGGTTCTGTAGTTGTGGCCAGTGCGTGGTCTTGTGGCTTGCGGGTGTCGGATGATTCCGAATGGGCATCCTGTTCCCGCCTCAACATGAGATTTGTGAGACCGGCCTCTGTCGCGTCGCCCTTGTCCAGCGTCCCGACATGTCTGCCGTCACGCAGAACGGTGATCCGGTCGCACAGTGCGACGACCTCGCTCAGGAAATGGGAGATCAACACGACACCCACGCCCTTTTGCGGCAATGACCGGATAATGTCCCAGAGCCGTTTCTTCTCCCTC
This sequence comes from Nitratireductor sp. L15S-10, assembly GCF_045011005.1. Lineage (NCBI taxonomy): Bacteria > Pseudomonadati > Pseudomonadota > Alphaproteobacteria > Hyphomicrobiales > Phyllobacteriaceae > Nitratireductor > Nitratireductor sp. L15S-10. The sequence continues at coordinate 467,203 of NZ_CP120674.1, read as the reverse complement.
GCCTCCAGTGTCGCTGTGGGCTCATCGAGAATGAGAAGGCGAATATCCCCCCTGAGCGCGCGAACGATCTCGATGACTTTCTGGTCGGCCATCGCAAGGTCCTTGACCGGCCGGTGAAGGTCCGTCTCCAAACCCGGGAACCATGTGGACATGAGGCGTTCGGCTTCGCTTCGCAGAGTGCGCCGGCGCACGATACCAAAAGGCCGGCGCGGCTCTGCCCCAAGCATGATGTTCTCCGCGCCGGTCAGCGAGGGAACAAGGCTCCCTTCCTGGCTAACATGCGCAATGCCATAGCCAAGCGCGACGCGTGGGCTGGAAAGAACCACCGTGCTGTCATTGACGGTAACGGATCCCCGCGTGGGCTGGAGCGAACCACCGAGAATGTTGACGAATGTGCTTTTTCCGGCACCGTTTTCGCCGACGAGGCCGTGCACCTCATCATACCGGAATGTCACATCGACGCGATCCAGTGCTCGCGTACCCGGGAACTCCATGAAGATATCGGCAAGATGCACCGACATGCACGGTCTCCTGTAAGATTGGTGAGCTGGGTGGCGTGGGACGGGCCGCGCAACGCGCCCCGTCCCGCAGGGGCTGCACGACTACATGAAATCTTTGCAGTTCTGCTTCGTCACGAGAGGTGCATCCATGTAGACGATGTCGCTTGGGATCACCTCATCGCGCGCCTTGCCGTCAACCACGATGGATTTGATCCACTCGCCCACCTGTGCGCCCATGCCTTCGAAAGGCTGGCTCACAGTTGCGATCATCATGCTGTCCGGCTTGCAGACCTCTGCAACGGCTTGCGGGTGGCCATCGATGCCGATGACTTTCACATCGGTCAGACCGGCAGCTTTCATGACGTTGATGGTCGCTTGCGCCGGTTCATCCCAGGGCGCCCAGACAGCGTCAATCTCCTCACCGAAGCGTGCCACGTAGTCCTGCATCGAAGACGTCGTATCCTCGAAGAAGGCGGTATAGTCGATGTTGTGCTCTGCCAGCACTTTCACATTGCCGTATTCCTGAAGAACCTTCTCCATGACGTCGCCGCGCTTGCGCGTTCCGTGGTGCTCGGCCATGCGGAAGAAGACGAGATTGCCCTCGCCGCCAATCTGGTCGAGAAGATACGGAGAGACATCGGCGGACATCGCCCAGTTGTTGGTGGTGACATCCACCTGAATGCCCTCCACGAAACCGCTATCGACGGAAAAAACGGGGATCCCGGCCTCGATGGCGACGTCGATTGCCGCCTTGGATGCGCGCAAATCGGACATGGTGATGATGATCGCGTCCACACCGCGCGAAACGGCATCCTGAAGATTTGACGCGGTGGCCTCGCCCGACCCCTGGCTGTCGAGGAAACTGACATTCCAGGAGTTTCCGCTCTCACCCAGCCATTCTTCGAAGCCGGCCTTCACCCGCTGCTCGGACTGCGCTGCGGCATTTGAATGAACCCACGCAATATCGAGTGCATCCTGCGTGAAGCCGACAACGGTTGTTGCTGCAAGAACGGTCCCTACGGCCACGCAGCCCGCCAGGTTCTTTGCAAACTTGTTCATGTTTTCCTCCCTGAATTGAAGACGCCCACGGCCCTCCCGATGGCATCCACGAGCCAAACGTGACGATGCTTGATACATTTGTCAAGCATCGATACATTTGTAATTCGCTACCGATATTCGATTGTCAGTGCAAGCCCCACCGTTTAGGAAATCATCATGATCGAGAATGATGACCACGAACTGATGAGCCGCGCGGCATGGATCTACTATGTTGGAGGTCTCAATCAGGAAGAAACCGCAAACCGCCTGGGCACCACCCGAGCGCGGGTGAACAAGCTGCTGCAAAGCGCCAAGGATGCCGGCATCGTATCGATCTCGATCGATTCACGCAGCAACGGGCTTCTGGAGGTGGAGGACAGGCTGCGCCAACGCTTCAATCTCGAACGGTGCATCTGCTCCCCGGCTCTGGGACTTAGTAGAACCGACAAATTGCCTGGTAATCTTTCCGAATACCCGCGCCGCGCGGTAGGTTCGCTTGCGGCGACGCTGGTCAAAGAGTTGATCGCACGCAAGGGTGATGCCGTGATCGGTACGGGCTGGGGTCGCACCCTCGACCAGATCACGCGCAACATGGCCGGCGTTAGCGCACCCAGAGCGCGCTTTGTCAGTCTTATGGGCTCACTCACCGCCAACAGCGCCTTCAACCCTTTTGAAGTGGTTCAGGCCCTGGCGAGGGCGACCGGTGCGGAGGGCTATTTCCTGCCAGTGCCGTTCATCGCAAACACTCCGCGGGACCGCGACATACTTCTGTCGCAGACCACCGTGCGGTCAGTTCTCGAAATGGCCCGGCAACCGGACATGGCCATCATCTCCGTTGGTGAACTCACGGAGCACTCATTGCTCCGTCGTTCAGGCATGATCTCGCAACTCGAACTCGACGAGCTTCACGAGGCCGGCGCTATCGGTGACACAAATGGCATTTTCTTTGATGCCCACGGAGCGCCTGTCAGGCATGTTCTCAACCAGCGGACGCTGGCCGTGAACTTCGACGCACTCCGCGCCACCCACACGGTTTTGCTGTCGGGAGGCATCGAGAAAGCGGAAGCCACCTGCGCCCTGCTCGAAAGCGGCATCGTCAAAACACTTGTGGTGGATGGCGATACCGCACACGCAGTTTACAAGATCGCTGTAAATGAGAGCGGCGCTTCCGCTTGACCTCCTGAACACGCTCATTGGATATCAGCTTATCCGCCGCTCGCCAAACAGGGACGGCCAGAAGGTCAGGAGAAGTGTACATCGTATTCTGACGGCAATGTCCGCATGGCTCCACCCGACAAAGCGGACCCTGACGCAAACCTCATTCGGCAGTCACTCGTTTCCATAAGTGATTTTTCACAGACGCCTGATCCAGAATAGCCCCCAGACCCGGAAGCGGGTTGAGGGGCATTCGGCCATTCCTCACATTGTCTTCCCACGGATTCTCGAGGATTGGCCGAAAATCCGGCTCCTTTGCATAATCGGGAAAACACTCCAGAACCATGAAATTGGGGATGCATGCGGATAGCTGCGCGGAGATCGCCGTGGCAAGCGTGCTTCCGTAATTGTGCGGGGCAACCCGGGCGTTGTAGATTTCCGCCAGTGCTGCAATCTTCTTCCCCTCCATCAGCCCACCCGTGTTGCAGATGTCCGGCTGGACGATGGAAATGGCTTCGGTTTCGAGCAGAGAGTGGAAGCCGAAACGGGTGTAAATCCGCTCGCCCGCCGCGAGAGGAATAGATGTCGTACGGCCCACCCTTGCCAATGCACCTGGCAGTGCAGGATCCACCGGCTCCTCCACGAAACATGGATTGAAGGGTTCCAAGCGTTCCAGAAGCGGCAAAAGCTGATCGCTGGAAAGCCCGCCGCCGAAATCAAGCATGATCGCGATGTCTTCGCCGACGGCCGCGCGAAGCTTCTCGACACGCTCGATCACAAGAGCGCTCTCGCCTTCGCGCAGTCTACGGCGTACCGGATGCCGGATTACCGTGACAGGGTCGGCCATGCCGAGCGGATAAAGCTTCAGTCCGCGATAGCCACGTTCAACCGTGCGCAGGCCCGCCTCCGCAAACTCGCTACCGCTGTTGCAGCCAAGCCACCAGCCATTGGCATACACCTCGAGTTCGGGCTCGATCGGGCCACCGAGCAGCGTATAGACCGGCACGCCGAGCGCCTTGCCCTTGATATCCCAAAGCGCGTGGTCGATGGCGCTTAGACCGGCCATCGAGATTGCACCGCCCCCCTTGGTCCAGAAGCCCTGGTCGTAGATGTCGTTCCAGATCAGCTCGACGGGCGATGGATCGCGGCCAATCACCAAACGTTCAAGCATCGCCACCAGCATCTCGGCCGCCGCTGTCGTACCAAGACCGTAGGCAATGCCGGCTTCGCCCAGCCCGGTTATGCCTGCATCGGTTTCCAACTCCAGAATGACGGCGCGGCGAAAGCCTGTCGGCACGACATAGATATTGGCGGCAGTGATTTTCATGAACATATCCAGACCGGTTGCTTACACCCGACTGTCCAATGCCGGGGCAGGCATCACAATGGAATTATGGTCAGAGGCCTGTGCCTGGGAGGAATAGGCTCCCGCCTGAAATCAGCCCAGCATCTTGGCAAGCTGCCGCTCTTCCTGCTCCATCTCTGCGATCAGCCAGTCCCGCACGAGCTCAACCACGGGGCGGATTGCCCGCTGGCTCGACGAGACGAGGTGATAGCTCCGGTCAGTGAGAATGACCCTGTCGCTGGCGCTTACCAGCATGCCATCAATGACAAGGCGCGACACCACTGAGGTCCAGCCGAGCGCCAGGCCCTGCCCGCTGAGTGCTGCCTGCAACACAACGGAATAGTCCGAAAAGGAGAGCTGGTTCCACGTGGTGGGAATTCGCCTGCCCGCTTCCAGCGCGAACTCGGACCAGCCAAACCAGTGATCAGGCAGGTTGATCAGCGTGTGTGGTGAAACCGGTGTATCGAAGGTGCCACGTTCGCGAACGTATCCCGGCGCACCGATGGCAAGAACCCGCTCGGGGGCGAACCAGCCGCCGAGCTTGCGCGCATCGTCGCCGGCCGCGACCCGCAGGCCCAGATCACAGTTGGCCAGCGGTCCGCCCACACTGCCCGGCAGCAGCTGGAACTGCAGGTCCGTGTTCGGAAACTGTTCGCGGAAACTGCTATAGCGCGGCATCAGCCAGTGAGTTGCCATGCCCGACGAAATTGAGAGCATCACCACCTCGCGGGTGCCGTCGCGCCCCTCGATCTCATCCAGAACGTCTTCAATGGAATGAAAGGCGCGGGTGGTGACCCGGCTGAGCTTCTTGCCGGCTTCGGTGAGCGCAAGGTTTGGGCCAGAGCGGATGAACAGCTTCTCCCCAAGATGCTTCTCAAGCGACGCCACTGCGTGGCTGACAGCAGGCTGGGTGATGTTCAGTTCGTCTGCGGCTTTGGAAAAGTTCGAATGCCGGGCCGCGACCTCGAAAACGAAAAGCGTGCTGGGAGAAGGAAGATGCCGACGCAATACCATAAGCAGAGCTTATACTGAGGATGAATCTTTTCAACCTGTTTAAACCCTAAATCCCATGGCAACTTTACAGGCAACCAATCGCAAGAGCGGCAAAAAATAATAAGCGGAACGCTATGCTTGCGCACGACGGGAACGTTGCCGGGCTTTATTTCCGAGATGAGAGCAGAAGGTCCGGGCATGGCATTGGACACGCAACGGCTACGGGCTGAAACGCCGGGCTGCAGACCAGAACTGGTTCATTTCAACAATGCGGGTGCCAGCCTCATGCCGCGACCGGTTATCGAGGCGGTTGAGCGTCATTGGACCGAGGAGATCATGTCGGGAGGCTACGAAGCAGCGGAAAGGATGGCTGGGCAGATGCAGGCGACCTACGATGTCACGGCGCGGCTTGTCGGTGGCGCACCGGACGAGATAGCCTTCTTCGACAACGCCACCCGTGCCTGGCAAGCCGCCTTTTATGCCATTGGCTGGAAATCGGGGGATCAACTGATCACCGGTCAGTCTGAATACAATTCCAACATGATTGCCTTTCGCCATGCCGAAGCGCGTTTGGGAATAAAGGTGATTCTGGCGCCGGATACACCCGCCGGTATCGTCGATGTAGCGGCGCTCGAAACGCTGATTACCGACCGCACGCGCCTCATCGCCATCTCGCATATGCCGACAAACGATGGTCTCATAAATCCGGCGCAGGAAATCGGAGCGGTTGCCAACAGGCATGGCGTCCCGTTTCTGCTGGATGCCTGCCAATCGGTTGGCCAGATGCCGATCAATGCGAAAGCCCTCGGCTGCACCATGCTTTCGGCCACGGGCCGCAAATATCTGCGGGGCCCCCGCGGAACCGGTTTTCTGTGGGTAGACCGTGCGTCGCTGCACGCGCTTCAGCCCCATGCACTCGACATCCAGTCGGCGCACTGGACAGACGTAGACCAGTTCGAACTCGCAGCCGGTGCACGCCGCTTCGAACTCTGGGAACGCAATGTTGCCGCCCAACTGGGGCTTGGCGCTGCCTGCCGCTATGCGCTGGATATCGGACTGGAGAACATCTGGGCTCATATCAGCGATCTTGCGACGCAAATGCGTAGAATGCTCACCGGGCTGCCGGACATCACTGTTCAGGACCGTGGCCTGGAGAAGAGCGGCATCGTGACCTTTTTCCACGAGACCGTGCCGTCGGAGACGCTTGTAGGCGCATTGCGCGAGCGCTTCGGCATCAACACATCGGTCTCCAACACCCAGCTCACCCGCAGGTCGCTGCGGGCACGGGGCGTAAAGACACTGGTGAGGGCATCGGTGCATGCCTACAACACGGCTGACGAGGTCGAACGCCTGGGCGAGGCGCTTGCGAACCTGACGGCAGGGAAACAGCCAAAGACAGAATTGAACGCAGGACAGAACGCCTGATCTGACCTGGTTCGGGGAACCCATAAATCAGAGCAAAAAAACAGAGGAGAACGGCCATGACATTCAAGCCGACGAGACGAACGGTACTGACCGGAATGGGGTTTGCCGGTGTTGCCGGTCTGTGCGCACCCGGACTGATCAGACCGGCTCATGCCGCCAGCGGTGAACTCAACATCTGGGCCTATGACGGGTTCATCACCGACGCCTTCCGCAAGCGGTTCGAGGACGAAACCGGCATTCGCCTGAACATCCGCACCGTCACCGACCAGGGCGAACAGTTCAATCTGATGGCAGCGGAGAACGGCAAGTTCAGCGCCGACATCGTGACCTGCGCCGGCCACCGCTTCTACCAGTTCATCGATGCTGGTTTCCTCGCGCCCATCGACCGCGCAAAGCTCGGAAACTGGAGCCGTATCGAGGACGAATATGCGAGCGCCTCCTGGGTCTCGCGCTCGGGAGAGCAGTGGGGTGTGCCGCTCGTGGTGGTTTCCACCGGCCTTCTCTACAATACCGAGGAGATCGAAGCGCCGACGAGCTGGGACGTGATGTTCGACAAGGCCAATGCCGGACGCACCGCCTACCAGATCCAGGATTTCTTCCAGATCGTCATGAACTATCTTGGCTATGACGGCTCGGCCGCCTCCTACATGAACACGCCCGATGTCGCGCAGCGCGCGGTTGATGCAACGCGCGATTTCCTCATCGAGCACAAGCATATGGTGCGGCGCTACTATGAAGCGGCAACCGAAATCCAGCAGATGATGGTAACAGGTGACGTGGCGCTGGCGCAGGCGGGTTCCGGCCCGTCCTCGCAGCTCATCATCGACGGCTTCCCTGCGGGCTACACCATCCCCAAGGAAGGCGGGCTTGCCTATGCCTATGGTTTCAACATCACGAAGGATGCGGCGAACATGGAAAACGCCTACACCTTCCTGAACGCGCTTCTGGCGGATGCAGAAAACGGTGCGGAGATCGTTCGCTCCACCGGCCTCTCTTCCACCATCAAGGGCACCGAAGCACTGCTGACGGATCAGGAGAAGGAAGCACTGGCTCTGACTGCCGAAGAGCGCAGCCGTCTTTCCTGGGTGGATGTCGAAACGGCGCCCTTCATCTTCGATCTGATCGACAAGGCGGCGGAAGAAATCCGCGCCGCCTGATCCATGATCCGGAACTGCCGGCTGCCTCTCCGGCGGCCGGCATCGAAGTCGAAAACGAGTATCGATGACCAGCCTGCTCATTCATCTGCGACGGTTCTCCGTCTATCGCGGCCTGACCGACCTCTATGCCCGCTCGCCGCTGGCGCGGCTCTTGATCGTCAGCATCGTGCCGCTTCTGTGGATTCTCGGCACAACCGCCGCGCCCCTGGCGCAGATGGTGATTGTCAGCTTCTATGAGAGCTTTCCGGTGGCCGAGGGCGAGACAGCGCGCTGGACGCTCGCCAATTATGCAAGCTTCTTCGAGCGTCCGCTCTATCTGACCGCGTTCCTTCGGTCTTTCGTCTTTGCCACAGTGGTCACCCTCCTGACGCTGCTCGTTGTCTTTCCCATCGCCTATTACATTGCAAAAGTGGCACCGCGCGGCCGCCGCACAAGGCTGCTCCTGCTCGTGATCGCGCCCTTCTGGGTGAGCGAGATCATTCGCAGCTTTGCCTGGATCGTGATGCTCGCCAATCGTGGCGCGGTGAATTCGTTTCTCTCCTTCATCGGCATTCCCGGCACGCCGGTGGAGCTGCTCTACAACAATGTTTCGCTGACCATCGGCGTCATCTACCTGACCTCACTCTACATGCTCCTGCCGCTCTATGCTGCGCTGGAGAAAATCGACGACAACGTTCTGGAGGCGGCAGCCAATCTGGGCGCGCCTGGCTGGCGGCGCTTCCTGCGCATCGTCCTGCCGCTATCGCGCGACGGCGTTGTGGCCGGGTGCTCGCTCGTGTTCCTGCTGGTAATCGGACTTTACGCGATGCCGCAGCTTCTGGGCGGGCCGGGCAACACGTTGTTTGCGACGACAATCGGCCAGATATTCGCCAAGGCCGGTGCATCCTGGCCGCAGGGCAGCGCCTTCAGCATCATCCTGACAGGAGCAGCGCTAGCCTATGTCGGCCTGTTCGTGGCAATCTTTCAGCGGCGCGGCCGCGGGGGGGCATGAGCATGAAACTGCGCCATCTCGCGCTGCCTGGCCTTTTCTGGCTGTTTGTCGCCTACCTCTTCCTCCCGCTTCTTGTCATGGCGGCCATGGGCTTCCGTGATTCCAATTTCGTTGCCTTCCCGATTCATAGCTGGACCACGAAATGGTACAGCGAAGTGCTGCTTGACCGCGACGTGATGGAAGCGCTGTGGCTTTCAGCCAGGGTGGCGGTCTTCTCAACGCTCATCTCGGTCGCTGTCGGCCTGCCGGTTGCTTTCGCCGTTGCCCGCACATCCGGCATCGCGCGCGGTCTGCTGATCGCACTCATTCTCCTGCCCGCATTCCTGCCGGTGGTTGTCTCGGCGATCTCGCTGCGCATCTTCATCGGCCGTATCGGTCTCGAAACGGGCACTGCGGCAATTGCCTTCGGGCATGCTGTCGGCTCAGTTCCCTTTGTCGTCATCATGATCCTGACCCGTCTCAACACGATGGGCCGCAACATGGCCGATGCGGCACGCAATCTCGGTGCGGATGATGTCATCATTCTGGTGCGCATCGTGCTGCCCTATCTGTCGCCGGCGCTTCTGGGCGCATTCATGTTCTGCCTGCTGCTTTCGTTCGAGGACTTCGTGCGCTCGTTCTTCCTCGGCGGGTTCGAGCAGACCTTCCCGGTTCTCCTGTTCGCCCGGCTGCGCTTCGGCTTCGATCCGGGCCTTGCCGCCATCTCGACAATCGTCCTCATCGCCACGACTGGCTTTGGCCTCTATGCCGAACGCTTTGTCCGAAAGCGCAGCCTGCGCAGCGAAACCTCCCTGACTTCCGGTGCCAAGAATGACTGATCCCGTACCCGCCATCGAGATGAAGAACATCTGCAAGGCCTATGGCGCCCTGCGGGTCATCGACGATGTTTCACTGAAGATCGAGCGGGGCGTGTTCATCACCCTGCTGGGGCCATCCGGCTGCGGAAAATCAACGCTGCTGCGCTCCATTGTCGGTCTGGCCGAGCCTGACAGCGGCGAAATTCTGGTCGATGGAAAAGACATCACCCACGCCGCCGCGCACAACCGCCCGGTGAAAATGGTGTTTCAGGACTACGCGCTCTTTCCTCACATGACCGTTGCCCAGAACATCGGCTTCGGCTGCGAGATGCAGGGCATGGAGAAGGGCGCCATTGCCCGCCGCTGCACCGAACTTCTGGAACTGATCCGCCTGCCAGACATCGCCAATCGCTACCCCGATGCTCTGTCGGGTGGTCAGAGGCAGCGTGTTGCGTTGGCCCGTGCGCTAGCGCCCGATCCGGCGGCACTGTTGCTCGACGAGCCGCTTGGCGCGCTCGATCTGAAATTGCGGCAGGACATGCAGCGCGAGCTGAAGGCGATCCAGCGGCGCACGGGCAAGACCTTTGTTTTCGTCACCCACGACCAGCAGGAAGCCATGTCCATGTCGGATCTGGTGGCTGTGATGAACAAGGGCAAGATCGAACAGCTCGACAGCCCCGAAAACATCTACGCCAACCCCGCAACCCTCTTTATCGCCGACTTCGTTGGCGCAACCAATATCTTCGGAGCGAAGGTAGAGGCGGCTGACGGCGATCATCTCATGCTGGCCGTCGGCGATGCCCGGTGGCGCGTGCCTGCCGCACGCGTGACCTCACGGAGCAAGCCGGCAATGGGCGAAACCGTTTCCGTGGTGATCAGGCCGGAGGCGTTCAACATCGGCGCAAGCCGTCGAAAGGACGACATCGTGCTGTCGGCTCGCCTGACCGACCAGACCTATCTCGGCGACCGTGTGCATCTGAATGTCGAGACCGTGGATGGCGCATCGCTGCTTGTCGATGCCCGGCCTCCGGTAACCGCCAGGCAGAATGCGGAAATCACCCTGCACTGCCGGCCCGACAACCTGGCAATCATCGCCGGCTGACCGGCGCAAGAAACAAACTGAGTGTGAAATGGAGATTTTTTGATGGAAATGATCGATGCCCGGCGGGTGCATGAACTGCTAGATTATGAAGGCCTGTTCGCAGCGCTTGAAGCCGCGCACAGGGGCGGCATGCCCAAACAGTCCGACCGCCTGATCTATCAGGAGCTGAATCCCGATGGCCAGCCGGACATCTTCATTATCCTGCCCGCCTGGGAGCCGCAGGAAGGCATTCTGGCAAAACTTGTCACCTCCTTCCCGAACAACAAGGCACGACACAACCTGCCGACCGTCAACTCCATCTATGTCTTCATCAATGCTGACACGGGTGTTGCCGAAGCGGTGATTGACGGCGAGGCCGTGATCTTCCGCAAGACCTCTTCGGATTCGGCCTTCGGCTCGAAGCTTCTTTCACGTGAGGATGCGGAGAACTTCCTGATGATCGGCGCTGGCGGGCTGGCACCCTTTCTCGTCAAGGCTCATCTCACAGCCCGTCCGAATCTGAAACGTGTCACGCTTTGGAACCGCACCACGGCCAACGCCGAAGCACTCGCAAAGACGCTCGCCGCGGAAGGGATCGAAGCGGAAGTCGCCTCCGACCTCGACGCGGCCGTGAGTGAGGCCGACATCATCTCAAGCGCCACTATGGCAAACGAACCGCATCTCAAGGGCAGGCTGCTGAAGCCCGGCGCGCATGTGGATCTTGTCGGCTCCTTTACGCCGGAGATGCGCGAAGCCGACGACGATGTCCTCAAACGCGCCTCGATCTTCGTCGACCACCGCCAGACCACAACGCGCTCCGGCGAGTTCCTGGGGCCCTACGAGCGCGGCATCATCACGCCGGAGGATGTGCGCGGCGACCTCTTCGAACTTTGCCAGGGCAAGGTGAAAGGCCGCCAGTCTGCCGATGAAATCACAATGATGAAGAATGGCGGCGGCAGCCACATCGACTATTACGTCGCCAAATATCTGATGGACCGGCATCACGGCCGGCCGTTCTCGACACGCTGTTCGAGCTGATCCAGTGGTGGCGGCGAAAGCGCCGCCGCCACCCTTTGACGATGAACGTGAGGTGAAGACAAGGGGAGTGTCATGGAACTGCCGCGACGTTTGATCCCTTCCGTTTCTGGCCTGATCGCCTTCGAGGCGACGGCAAGACATCTGAGCTTTTCGCAGGCCGCCAAGGATCTCTCGCTTTCGCAAGGCGCCGTTTCCAAACGAGTGCGCCAGCTGGAACAAATGCTTGGTGTGGCACTTCTCGCCCGCAACAATCATCAGGTCCACCTGACGGAGATGGGGCGGCGCTATCTTCCGCAGGTGCGCACCCTTCTGGGGCAACTGGAAAGTTCGACCCGTGCGCTGATGCAGGGTGCAGATGGCAAGGCCGTCATCACCGTCGCGGCACCGGTCGGTCTTGCTGCGTGCTGGCTGGTCTCGCGTCTTGGCATATTCCAGAACCGCCATCCCGGCCTCAACATCAATCTTCTCACGTCACGGCCGCTTCTGGAGGCCGATGACGAAGCCGTCGATTGCGCTATCGTGCAAGGCATGCCGCAATGGGGCGGTGTCGCATGCACGCCCCTTTTCGAGGAAGAACTGCTGCCGGTGGCAAGTCCGCACTTCATGCGCAACCGGCGACCCAATTCGCCCAGTGTGCTCCAGGAATGCACGCTGCTTCACCTCACGGATCAGCCGGACCTTTGGGTGGAATGGTTTGAACTGGCCGGGTTTCCACGGCCAGGACTGCCGCGGGGGCCGCAATTCGATCAGTTCCCGCTCCTGATCATGGCCGCAGTGCATGGTCAGGGCGCCGCGATCATCCCTCGCTTCATGATCGAGCGAGAGCTGGCATTGGGTGAACTGGAGGTGGTGCTCGACATACCGCTCCGTAACCGGAAAGCTTATCATTTTGTCATGCCCGCACGCTCGGAGAGCGACCGAAACATCCTCGCTCTGCGAAACTGGGTTCTGGAATGCGTGGCAGGCGATGCGGGCTGCAGCCAAGCGGCTTGAGGCTGCCCGTCGGCCTTGCCTGATAGGCACTGCCCTATTCCAAAAAGCGATTTGAGCCCATCCAGCCTCAAGGGCAGACTTTCTTTGGGAAGCGCGGCATTCCGGATACCTGTCCAGTGAAGACGGGAGCGGATTATCAGCCGGGCGAGAACCAGAGGAGAACCAACAATGCCCGGTAGAACACACAACTTGCTTTATGCCACCGCTCTGGCCGCCGCAGTCTTTGCTGGCGGTTCGACGGTTGCCGCTGCGGAAGACGAAATCAGTTTTCTTGTGGTCGATTACGAAGCGCCCGGAATGGGTGACTGGTGGCAGCTTCTCGTTTCGACCTATGAAGAGAAGACCGGCAACAAGGTGGTGCCCCGCAACACGCCGGCAAGCGAATATTACGAACAATTGCTTATTCAGGCCGCCAGCGGCACCGGCGCCGATATTCTAACCGTCAATCCAAACAACATCGGCGAGCTTCTGGCCGCCGGCCAACTCATGCCATTGACGGAATTTCTCGAGAGTTCGGGGGTAAAGGAGCAGATCGTCAAAGGCGGTTTCGATGCCTTGACGGCAGATGGCGAAATCTACGCTTTGCCTATCACGGGCCGCACGCTCGAGCTCATCTACAATGCCTGCTATCTGGAAGAAGCCGGTTTCGAGCGTCCACCGCAAACCCCGCAGGAATTTCTGGATTATGCCACCAGGCTGACTGTCAAGGACGATTCGGGGCGCGTGACCCGCTATGGCGCGAATATGGTCAACGCCAATGAAGACCCCACTTATGAGATGCTTCTCATGTGGAGCATCGCAAATGGTGGCTCCTTTGCTGACGAGAACGGCAACTTCACTCTGGATTCCGAGCCTGTGATCGCCGGTCTGAAACAGATGAAGGCGCTCTACGACGCAGGTGTCGTTCCCAGGGGAATGAGTGAAACAGACCAGCGCTCGCTCTTTGCCACCGGCGGAACCGCCATGACCATCGACGGGCAATGGCAGTTTCCCTTCATCGAGAAGAACAACCCCGACAATTTCGACTGCTACAAGTCAGCGCTTCACCCGTGGGACGGGCCCGGCACTGGTGGCGTCAACATGGCGCTGGCGATCAATGCAGCAACATCAAACCCGGATGCTGCCAAAGCCTTCATCGAAACCGCGGCCAGCGCCGAGATGCAGTCCGCATTCTCCGATCACAGCCCCTATATCCCCTATGGAGTGAATGCGCTGACGGACGCTCAGAGAGAGGCTCGCCCCTATCTGGAACCCTGGATCGCGAGCAGCGGAAACGCGCATCCGGTGGCGATTCCCGGCCACGCAGACCAGTTCAACGAGATATGGCCGATTGTTGTCGACGCCGTGTTGCTGACCCTGCGTGACGGCAAGCCCGCCGAAGAGAGCCTCGCAGAAGCGCAGGCCAAACTGGAAGACTGCTGCGCCAAATAGGCGTGGTGGGTCGCGGGTATGCAGATTTCGAACAACAACAAGAGAGAGGGTGGACAACGGGCCGTAAATGGCAGCCGGGTCACCACTTTCCTGACGGAAGGAGGAGGTTTCCTTCTGATCATGCTGCTGCCCGCCCTGCTGGTCCTGGGATTTGTGATCGGCCTGCCGATGCTGAAGGCACTCATACTCAGCTTCGACACGATCAACTTCCGCAGGCCTGCAGCGGCGGGCACTTTTGGTTTGCACAATTACGAGAAGCTCATTTTCGACGCGCAGGTGTGGCATGCGGTCTGGCGTTCGGCGCTTTACATGGCGGGCACCGTAGCTGGGTCGATTGTGCTTGCCCTTTCGGCAGCGCTTCTCACACGTCGCATCGTACACTTTCGCGCACTGGCGCGTCTTGCCTTCCTCATTCCATGGACGGTCCCGGCCGTGGTCACTGCCCTGGTCTGGGGGGTGATGTATGAGGGCAATTTCGGGGTTATCAATCGCCTTCTGGATCCTTTGCCTTTTCTCGACCGGACAGATTGGCTCATAGACCGGGACACGGCCCTTCCCGCTTTGATCCTGGCGCAGGTGTGGAACGAATTCCCCGTGGCCTACATCTTCTTTCTGGCAGGGCTTCACTCCATTCCCGAAGAGCTCTACGAGGCCGCGCGGATCGATCGCGCGAGCGCCTTCAACCAGTTTCGCTACATCACGCTTCCGCAGCTCAGTTCGATCACGGCCGTGATCGTGATCCTTCTTATGATCATGGGCTTCAAATCCTTTCCCATCATATTCATCCTCACCGGAGGCGGACCAGCCGGCGCAACCGAGACAATGACCGTGCTCACATACAACACCGCCTTTCGAAAACTCGATTTCTCATATGCGGCAACGCTCGGCATTCTCGCCGTCTTCATCTCGCTCGCCATGGTCCTTGTCTACCTGCGCGTGATGAAGCGAGCGGAACGCGGCGTCGACGGAGCCGTTTGATCTTGGCGCGCCCCGTCGGAAACTCCACCGGAACCGAGATCCTGCGTGTCTGCGCATTGGTGCTCCTGGGCATGATCGTCCTCTTTCCGGTCTACTGGATGGCAATGATCGCACTGACGCCGACCGGCTTCAGCCGCAGCCTCTCCGGCATCGTTCCCGAACAGATCACCTTCGAGAACTTCATCATATTGTTTACCGAGCGACCGATGCTGCGCTGGATGGGGAACAGCATTTTTGTTGCAGCGGCGTCATCTTTCCTCTCGCTCGCCTTTGGCGCGTCGTGCGGCTATGCGCTCAGCCGTATAAAATTCCGCGGTTCAGGGCTGGTTCTCATCCTGGTACTGGCCACACAGATGATGCCGGCCACCAGCATCGTGGTGCCGCTTTACATTCTGTTCCGCGACTTCGGCCTGCTCGACACGATGCAGGGCATGGTGCTCGGGCACATCTCGCTCGTGGCTCCACTGGCAATCTGGATGAGCAAGGGGTTCTTCGACAGCATCCCTGCAGACCTCGAAGGCGCAGCGCGCATTGATGGCTGTTCCCGCCTTTCGGCCTATTGGCATGTGACCCTGCCTCTGGCCCTGCCGGGACTGGCGGCGATCTTCATCTATGGCTTCGTAACAAGCTGGCACGATTTCCTCTTCGCCAAAACCCTCATCAATTCTCAGTCCCTCTGGACGGCGGCCACTGGCATCTCCTCCTTTCGCGGCGAGTATTTCACCCTTCACGAATTGCAGATGGCGGCGGCCCTGGTCTTCGCGCTCCCGGTCATCATCGTCTTCCTCATCATGCAGAGACGCATTGTCTCCGGCGCGCTCGCCGGCAGCGTACGCTGATCGCAAAACAGGCATTGGAACAGCCATGGCAACCGTGACGTTCTCAAAAATCGTCAAAAAATACGGGCAGACCGAAGTCATCCACGGCGCTGATATCGACATAGAGGACGGTGAGTTTGTCGTTTTCGTCGGCCCGTCCGGCTGCGGAAAATCGACGCTTCTGCGCATGCTGGCCGGGCTCGAAAGCGTGAGCGGGGGCCAGATTCGGATCGGAGAAACCGTGGTCACCGACCTCCCGCCAAAGGATCGGAACGTGGCCATGGTGTTTCAAAACTATGCGCTCTATCCGCATATGAGTGTGGCCGACAATATCGGCTTTCCACTGAAAATGACCGGCGTGCAACGGGCGGAGCGAACACCCAGAGTGAGCGAAGTGGCGCAGCTTCTTGGCCTTGACGGTCTCCTGGACCGTTATCCGCGCCAGCTCTCGGGAGGCCAGCGTCAGCGTGTCGCCATGGGTCGTGCCATCATACGTCGACCTTCGGTTTTCCTGTTTGATGAGCCTCTATCCAATCTGGACGCGGCGCTGCGCGTGCAGATGCGCCGCGAGATCAAGCTTCTGCACCGGCGTCTGGGATCCACGATGATCTTCGTCACCCATGATCAGGTGGAAGCAATGACCATGGCCGATAGAATTGTGGTCTTGCGCGACGGGCGCGTCGAACAGATCGGCACACCGGATGACATCTACAGAAAGCCGGCAAACAAATTCGTGGCCAGCTTTATCGGCGCCCCTCCCATGAATGTGATCGAAGGGACGGTCGCTCTATTGCAGCAGGGTCCTGTTTTCATGCCGAACGCCGAGCCAAAGCTTGCAATTGATTTACCTGCAGACGCGAAAACACATCTGCACGCAGCCTTTCTGGGCATCCGACCCGAAGACTGTTCTCTGCAAAGTCGAAGCGGGCCTTCCCAACTGGAAGGCTGTGTCAAATTCATTGAACGAAGCGGTCCTGAAACCCAGTTGACCATCGCACTCGGTGCGACCGGAAGACTGTCCGTTGTTTCCGTCAACTGGGATGGTCAGAAACACGCGATCGGTGATCCTGTGCGCGTTGCCTTTCCTGCCGAAAGGCTGTGCCTGTTTGACAAGGAGGGAAACCTGTTACATGGATCGTGAATTGCATCTGTCCGACGTCAGCGCTCATGGCAGAGGTTAAAGGATGATTTGGGTGTCAGCACGGTGACACGGGAGCAAAGATGAAGCCACATCCTCTTATCCGGAACGGCTGGCCAAAGCTCCTGCTGAGCGGATGGTGAAGAGAACCCGCCATTGCACCTGATCCAGAAGTTCAGCTACGAACTCTAGAGATTTGTTCCCTAGTGCGTGGGGCAAGCCGGCTTTCAAGCAGTTCGCCACTTTCGCTCAAGATCGGATAGGCAGCGGTCGCCAGAAGAGAGTTGATCTCCTTTAGGGACCGCACGACCTCAAGATGCATGTCACTGGTCTCGATGCTTTCGACCATTCCCGACTGCAGCCGCATCAGGTGGCAATTGTGGCTTTCCCGCTCGAGAAGGCGCATCTGCTCCTTCTCCCTGACCAGCTGGCGTGCCGTTTCCAGATCACCCGACACCAGCACATTCAGCGCAAGTTGCATATTGGTCCGCACTCTTTCATGCAGACGCGTCATCTCGGCAAAGCCTTCCTCGGAAAACTGCAGCTTGCGACGCGCTTTCTTCTCTGCCAGCGGCAGTAGCGACTTGGCGATGATGTCTCCGATGTGCTCGAGATTGATGGCGAAGTCAGTCAGTTCGATGCCGCGCTGCGCTTCCTCCGCCGTCAGCCGCGCCCGGTTCACCTTCGCAATAAAGAGCTTGATATCAGTGTGCGCGCGGTTGACTTCTTCATCCAGCCGAGTAACGCGCGCCACCTGATCGCTATCTCCATCATCGAGTAGTTCCATAACTGGACGGAACATGGTCTCAACTGTCTCCCCCATGCGCAAAAGCTCGCGCGTGGCGCTGGCCAGCGCCAGACGAGGCGTATCGATCACCGCCTCATCGAGTGCACTCATCGGGCGGGTGAGAAGCGCACCCGCCTTCTCCATCTTGGACTTATCGCCAATGAGGCGCTCCGTCAGACGTTCCACTAGTCCTGTGAATGGAAGGCAGACCAGAACCAGGAGAACGTTGAACACCAGGTGGAAATTGACGATCTGACGCGCCTCACCCATTCCCAGCGCATCCATGGGAACAAAGCTCAGTTCCACAACCGCCAGGGCCACGAGCGCTGCCGTGACGCGAAAGAGCAAATTTCCAAGCGGAATGCGTCGCGCATCTTCACTCAACCCGCGCGTAAGCCAGACAGCGATCAGCCCGCCGCCGATATTGGCGCCCAGAACCATGGGCAGCGCAACCTCGACCGGCAAGACGCCCTGCTCCGCAAATGCCGAGATAAGCAGGATCGCGGCCACCGAAGAATGAATGAGCCAGGTCAAAAACGCTGCCAGAACCAGCGCAGTGATCGGGTCATCCCGCAGGTAGCCCATAATTTGTGGCAGAACCTCACTTTCACGTAGCGGTGCGGTCGACTGGCCAATCATGGACAGCGAAAGTAGGATGAAGGCTATGCCCAGCAGGATGCGCCCGCCCTGGCGGATCTCACGACGTTCGAACTTGAGAAACATCGTTGCACCCGCAAGCATGACAAGCGGGATCGCCCAGGAAAGGTCGAAGGAGAGAACCTGCACCACCAGCGCCGAACCGAGGTCGGCGCCCAGAAGGATCGCAATTCCTGTCGAAACTGTCAGTATGCCGCTTGCAGCAAATCCCGCCGCCAGGATAGCCACCGCCGTCGAACTCTGCAGAACGACCGCCAGAACGGACCCCGCTACAGCGGCGCGCGCATGCCCGCCTCTGGCCTTCCGCAGTGCATCCTTGAGCGCGCGTCCATACGCACGTTCCACCCCCGTGCGCACCATGCGCACGGCCCATAGCAAAAGCATCACGGCAGCTGCCAGATGAAGCAGAACGACCAATGGATGCATGAACGTCTCCTTCAGGGAACGGGTATCACAACGGTCAATTTCGTGACGTCGTCCAGGTTCCAGCGATTTTGCTGCGAGCTGCCTGTGAAGTGGAGTTCAGTTTTTTGGTGTCGCTGGTATTACAACCTTGGGTCAGGCTGTGGTTTCTGAGCCTTTCAAAAGGCCCGCTAGCCAGGCAGAGACCGACCGGGACTGAAATGAAGGAACATGAGCTGTTTCAATCCGCCTACCGTGCTTTGGCGACCCTTCGTTGGTAAGTCACGATTGTTGAACATCCCAATGAGGCGCTTCATCGCCCATCTGTCGCTGTCCTGCGTCTCGAGTTCCCACCAGGACAGACCGTCTGCGCACATTTCCTGACCGATGCTATTTGATCCCGGCCCGCATGAAGCTCTGGACGAACTGCCTCTGAAACAGAAGGAAGCCGATCAGCAGCGGTCCGGATGTTATCAGGGTTGCCGCATTGATGATTGACCACTCGATACCGCTGTCCGTGGTTGCGAAGATCGAGAGGCCAACGGTGAGAGGACGCGTCTCGGTGGAAGAGGTGATGATCAGCGGCCAGATAAAATTGTTCCAATGGTGCGAGACCGAAACAAGGCCAAACGCGAGCATGGTGGGCTTCGCGAGCGGTACGTAAACCCTCCACAGCAACCCAAGCAGCGTGCAACCCTCAATGCGTGCGGCTTCGTCGAGCTCTTTCGGGATCGTTTTGAACGTCTGGCGCAGCAGGAAGATCGCAAAGCCGGAAGCAAAGTAGGGTAGCCCAATTGCAAGGATCGTATCGACCAGTCCGAGACTACTCATCGCAGCATAGTTCCTGACGATCAGGATATCCGGCATCACCATGAGCTGAAGCAGCACCAACGAAAACAGAAGGTTTTTTCCCGGGAATTCGAGCCTGGCAAAGGCAAAGCCCGCCAGGGTGCAGAGAACAAGCTGCGCGGACAGAATCATGCTTACGAGCAGGATGGTGTTCACGAAATACCGCGCGAATGGCGCTGCATTCCATGCCTCAACGAAATTCTCCAGAGTGAGCGGCGCAAACAGATCGAAACGCGTCTCATAGGCAGAGGGATGAATGGCGGTCCACACTGCATAAAGCAGTGGAAGGAGCCACACCAAAGCCAGCGCCCATGCGCCAGTGACGAACAGGATGCGGTCGAAGCTGATCTCACGCACGCTTGAACCGGAGGACACCTGCGTCTGTTTTATGGCGGTCGTCGTCATCTGTAGTGCACCCTGCGGTCGAGAAGAAAAAACTGGCCGATGCCGACAACCGCCAGGATCACAACCATGACAACGGTGAGGGTCGCGGCATAAGACGTATCCCAGAAACGAAAGCCCTGATCGTAGATATAATAGAGCAGCAGGATCGAAGCATTGTTCGGCCCCCCCTGCGTCATGACGAACACATGGTCGACCATGCGAAACGCATTGATCGTCGCATTGACCGACACAAAGAGAGTGGTTGGCATGATCAGCGGCCAGGTAACCCGCCAGAAGAACACCCAGCTTGAAGCGCCTTCAAGCGCCGCCGCCTCGCGCAGGCTTTGCGGTATGGTTTGCAGCGCTGCGAGGAAAAAAATCATGAAGAACCCGGCCTGGTTCCAGACCGTCACCGCTGTAATGGCGTAAAGCGCGGTGGAGGGCTGCCCCACCCAGTTGACGGGCGACAGGCCGAAAAGGCCGCGTATCTGGTCGAAAAGGCCGAAACCCGGAAGATAAAAAAACAGCCAGATGTTGGCGACCGCAATCAGCGGCAGGACAGTCGGCGTGAAATACGCCATCCGAAGCAATCCCTGCCCCAGAATCTTGCGTGACACGAACAGAGCCATCGACAGTGCGAGTGCGATCGAAGCGGGGATCGTTATGGCAGCATAGATCGCGTTGTTGATCATCGCCTTGATGAACACCGCGTCGGAGAGCATTCGCTCATAATTGTCGAGCCCGAGAAAGACCGCGGGACGTTGCCCGCGCGGCGTGGACCAGAAGCTGTCGAGAACCGTCTGCACGGCCGGCAGGTGCGTGAACCCGAAAAGCAAAAGCAGCGCAGGCATCAACAGGAGCCAGGCGTTTATCCACTCGCGTTTGATCATGATCTGCGGCCTTTTGGTGAAGACACAATCGGGGGCGGCCATTCTCGCCACCCCCGCTTGTTCCTACTGACGATACAGTTTCAGAACGGCGTCCGCTTCGCTCTGAGCATCCTTGAGAGCCTGCTCGGCGGACTTCTCACCGACAATCGCGGCCGCAATGGCGTCATTCAGGATCTGACGCACGCGGGCGTTCTCATAGGTCGAGAACTCGGCAACTGCATGCTCGAGCTGGTTGCGGGCAACAAGAGCACCCGGCGCCTCCCGAACGTACTCTTTCATCTTTTCGGTTTCCCAGATGTCGGGACGTGGCGCCACATAACCAGTCGCGATTGACCATGTGGCGGCCTGTTCGGGAGCTGTGGCCCATTTCACGAAATCGATGGCCGCACGGGTCGATTCCTCGTCATGTCCCTTGAAAAGGAAGAAATCACCGCCGCCTGTCGCAACGCCATACTGCTTGTTTTTTGGCAGCATTGCGACACCGAGATCGAAGGTTGCATTGGTGCGGATGTTGGTGAGATTTCCGGTCGTGGTGATCGCCATCGCGGTTTCGCCATCCAGAAAAGCGCGCGGGGTGGCGCCCCAGTCGACAATGCCCGGAGCCATGATTTCATGCTTTTTCGAAAGGTCGACGAAGAACTCAAGCGCCTCGATCACCGCCGGCTGATCGAAATAGGTTTCGGTGCCCTCTTCGTTCATGAGTTCAGCGCCATTCGCGATGGCAAGCGCCTGGAAAGGCCAGTAGGGAAAGCCTGAGGAGGGTATGCGAACTCCCCACTGGGTGACGTTATCACTGTCGTCGCGAACCGTAAGTTTTTTACCGGCCTCTATAAGCTCCTCCCAGTTACTGGGTGGGGCCTCCGGGTCAAGCCCTGCCGCCTTGAAGGCATCCTTGTTATAATACATCACTGGTGTAGACCGCTGGAACGGGATACCCCAGGTCTTGCCATCCTTGTAGGTGTTGGCGCGGAATGCATCGTAAAAGCCACCCACCCAGGTCTCGAGTTCATCTTTCGTCAGGTAGCTGTCCCATGCCTCAACGAGACCTTCATCCTGAAGCATGAACACATCCACGGCCGAGAGAATGGCGAGATGCGGCGGGTTGCCACCGCGGGCTGCCGTGATGGCACGGGTCGTCGTGTCAGCATAACTACCGGTGTAGATGGCGTTGATCTCAACATCAGCGTTCTCGGCCATGTACTGTTCGGTCATTTCCTGAATGGTGTTCGCCGCATCTCCTCCGACGGCGACCGGGAAATAGAGTTCGAGATCGACGGCAAGCGCCGTGGACATCGACAACGCCAGCATTGCACCGCAAAGCGACGAAGATTTCAGAATCTGTTTCATTGAATGCTCCTCCCTGGATTGTTCTTGTTTCACTTAATCAAGGCGTCGTCCGTCGGGACCGAACAGATGCGCGGCCGTCTGTGGCCAGACCAGCCTGATCGTGCCCTCTGGTGTCTGTGAACGCGCAGGCTGGCGGACAATCACCCTGGCATCGCCAATCCGGGCAGCCACAAGTTCATCCGCACCCAGATATTCAACCCCCTCGACCACGGCCTCCACGCCTTCGGTTCCGACCGCAATGTCTTCTGGACGCACGCCGATCAGACATCCATCGGGCGACCGCTCATAACCATGCACGCGGCGGGCCGGAATGAGGTTCATCGGCGGCGTGCCGATGAACCTGGCGCAGAAGGTAGTTGCTGGCCTGCCGTAGAGTTCACGCGGGGTCGCGATCTGCTCAATGCGTCCCTGGTTCATCACAACGATCTTGTCTGCCATGGTCATGGCTTCGACCTGATCGTGAGTCACATAGACCATGGTCAGGCCCAGGCGCTGCTGCAATGCGCGGATTTCGACACGCATGCTCGCACGCAGCTTGGCGTCGAGATTGGAAAGCGGCTCATCCATCAGACAGACCGGGGCCTCTGCCACGATGGCACGACCAAGCGCGACACGCTGCTGTTGCCCACCAGACAGCTGGTTTGGCGTCCGGTCCAGCAATTCGCCAAGATTGAGGATGTCACTCGCCCGCTTCAGCCGGCGCTCGCGTTCGGCCGCATCAACGCGTCTCACCCGGAGGCCGAAGATGATATTTTCTTTCACGCTCAGGTGGGGAAACAGTGCGTAGGATTGAAACACCATCGCAACGCCATGGTCGGCCGGCGAAGCATTCGTTACATCGCGACCGCTGATACGAATGGTGCCGGAACTGACTTCATCCAGACCGGCAATCAGACGGAGAGTCGTTGACTTGCCGCAGCCGGATGGCCCGAGCAACACTGTCAGCGTTCCCGGCTCCACCTCGAAGCTCACCTGGTGAACAGCACTCACGGTCCCCCACTGCTTGCTAAGATCGCTGATCTGAATTCCCGACATTTCCGATCCTTTGCCCCTCACCCGGAACCCAGCCAGCTTTGCCAGCAGGTACCTCCCGAATTCTTCATCCAAGCTATTGAACTAATTCTTCTAGGTCAATACAAATGTTCAAAAATGGATTTCGCGCCAATCTCAAAGCCGCCTTCCCCTTCGAAAAGGAGAACTGAAATGACCGCTTTCAGCATGCTTCATCTGTCCGACACACACCTGTCGGCGCGGATGGACCATTTTCGACGCAACAACGAACTCATGCTTGAGAAGCTGAAAGAAGCTGATCACGATCTCATGGTTCATACCGGCGACATCACGCTAGACGGCATTCGCCACGAGGACGACTTCGATTTCTGTCGCTCCTTTTATGAGGGACTGGAGCGTGACATCCTTTTCCTTCCAGGGAACCACGATGTCGGCGACAACCCGCGACTTTCCAGACCAGCCAGAGAAAACGGCAGCGCGATCGACGGGACACGCATGGATCGCTACCTTGCGCACTATGGCGAAGACCGCTGGGTGATCGATCGGGAACGCTGGCGCATTCTGGGCATAAATTCCCTGCTCATCGGCTCCGGTTTGTCCCGTGAGGCGGAACAGAATGCATGGGTGGAGGAACAGTTGGCGGACCTCGGTGATCGCCATCTGGCAGTGTTTAGCCATCAACCTTTTTTCATCAACGAGCCGGACCCGCTAGAGCTCAGCTACTGGACCGTCGATCCGGAAGGCCGGGAGGGTCTGCGCTTTTTGATGGAACACCCCAGTCTCAGGGTGATTGCGAGCGGACACCTCCACCAGCAGAGGTCGCGCGAATACGGCCAGACCGGCCTCATCTGGTGCCCGTCAATCGCCTTCACCACCCGTGCGGAACTCGTGCCCGAGATGGGCGGCCAACGACAGGTCGGCTATCTTGAGCATTCGTTCGAAGACGATGGAAGCGTTGTGACGAAGATGTGCACACATCCCGGGTTCGAAAACAGTCATCTCGATGACGTGATCAGGGTCGTCTACCCCTTCGCCGGATAAACGCCCGGCATAGAGATTTCCGCGCGTTCAGGCCGGCTGGACGCGCGCTACGGTCTCGTTCTCCCAGAGTGCTGCGACCGGAACGCTGCCCTGCCCCATCCAGTGCAGACAGGTTACGCTTGCGCTTCCGCTGTCAATCAGACTGTTCTCGTCACCATACTGGCTTGAATAATCCCGATCTGCCAATGGCTCGATGTCGGCCGATTCTCCATCCTGACGATGAACAATGACGCGCTTTGCGACCTTGTCCCGCCCGATACGCGCGGCACGCATGGGCGCTGGCAACTGATGCGGGAGATTCACACTCAGCCAGTGCCCTTCATAAGCCCATTCCCTGCGGGTGCGCCAGAAGCATTGAATACGGTCTGCCAGCCATCGGAGCCCCGCTCCCTCAACCGGCCCGGCGTCCCTCGGCATGGAAAACGCGATGCCCGGGATACCAGCCAGCGATGCCTCGCGGGCCACAGCCATCGTGCCGGAATAGGCAACATCCTCGGCAACGTTGCGCCCTTCGTTTATTCCCGAAAGGACCAGGTCGGGTGTTTCAGCCCCGTCGAAAACCCATTGCATGGCTGCAATAACGCAATCGGCAGGGGTTCCTGAACAGGCAAAACGTCGAGGCGAACGACGCTCGATGCGGAAACTGCGACGCAGCGTGATCGAATGACCATATCCGCTGCGGTTTCCATCGGGAGCAATGGTCCAGACGTCATCGCTCAGCAGGGAGGCCGCACGCTCCAGAACAGCCAGTCCCGGCGCATCGATACCGTCGTCATTGGAAATCAATATTCTCACAGAAGAGCCTCCCGATCATGACATTCGCTCGCTGAAGACCCCGGTCAAAGTGATCCCCCGTTGCATTCTTCGGAGCGGGTTTAGTGCATTTTTGAACATTTCTATTCTTCTACGATGTTTTGTTCATTATGAAAAGTCCGATAGTGTGGTATGAAGACGCACCATCGCCAGCAGCGCATTCTTCCAGAACGGGCAACAACGTCGTGACAGCCAGGAAAAAAACCAAACGGACCAGCTTTCAGGCCAATCAGGAGGAACTCAAACTCCGCTGCGCCTGGCTCTACTATGTCGAAGGAATGACTCAGGAACAGGTGGCTCACAATCTGGGCATAAGCCGCCTGAAGGTGCTGCGTCTGCTCGCAGCCACGCGCGAGGATGGGACTGTCCAGATCATCATCAATTCACAGGCTCAGTCTTCGCTCGCTCTCCAGCGCGCGCTGGAAAAACACCTCGGGCTGTTCGAAGCGATCGTGGTTCCTTCATCCGATCAAAGTGAATCGACCATTGCCGGCGTGGTTGGATATGCTGCAGCCCGCTTTCTCTCCGAGCAGGTTTCCGACGGCCTCTCGGTCGGCGTCGGCTGGGGTGGCGCTCTACAGGCATGTATGCGGGCCCTTACCTGGCACGAAGTCTCGGACATGACTGTTGTGTCATTGCTTGGCGGCCTGACGAGAGCCTCGGTTCACAACCCGTCCTCGGTCGCCTGGCGCCTGGCCGACTTCTATCAGGCCGAACTCTATCAGATCACCGCCCCCGTGTTCGTGCCCGACAACAGTCTCGTGACAGCGTTGTGGGATCAGGCCGATTTTCGTGCGCTGCGCGAGCGCGCCCGTTCAGTTGATATTGCTCTTTTCAGCGTTGGAGACCTGAGCGCGCAGGCATCGATCTTCAGGCGTGGCATCCTCAGCTCCGATGATGCCAAAAGCCTGCGCGATAGCGGTGCGGTGGGAGATGTGCTCTGCCACTTCATCGACAAGACCGGTGAGGTCATCGATCACCCGGTCAACCGGCGTGTCATGGCAATCAACCCCGCCGACCTGATGCAGGTCCCGAAAGTCGTGATAGCCTCAGGAGGCGTGAGGAAGGTTCAGGCAATTCGAGCCGGTCTGCTTGCCACTGGCGCGAGGGTGCTTATCACCGATGTTGCTGCGGCCAATGCATTGCTGGAGCTGCCTGCAATTGAAAGAACCAGTTCCTGAAGGAGCCGGTGCGACATTCCAGTTTGGGCTTATTGTTCTCTCGCTAGTGCAGCATGATAAAAAGCCAGCAACCTGAAACAACCACCTCATCCCTATCGTCATGGGAATTTGTCTGAAGCGGTTCGCTTTGCGCAAAGCGGTATCAAACTCGTCTTCGATGGCGATGCAGTCGTCCAGGTCGGATTATGCTGAAAAGTCGCCCTGCCGGCCGTACCGAGCGGAGAAACTCTACGCGGCAGGCGCGTCTTCTTCCTTCAACGAAAGGACATCAAGCATCAGCTCTGGTGCCACGCCAAGCCCCCAAAGAGCTGTCTGGCCTGCTGCCAGAGTAGCGTTCAACCCTTTCACGCACTGTGCGGTCGCTTTTCCAACGCATCCGGCTAGGCTACCGCAGTTCAGCCCGCTCTTTCCGCAAGAAGTCTGGCCGTGAACAGGTCCAGATGAGCACCGCCCACATTCTTGCACACTGTGATGTCTTCCTCAGATCGCCTACCCGATTTCACACCAGAGCACAGTTCAAAGAAATCGGCCTGCACGTCCTCCCAGTCGATCACGCCGTCGCGGACCGGACGGGCGAGGTCGCCCGCGCCCTCCATACCTTGCCGTGTATCGACGAAGATGGCGCCGCGCTTCATGGCCTCGTCATCGGCTTCGCGCATGTGCGGCAGATAGGCGCCCACAAGATCCAGATGAGCGCCGGGTTTGAGCAAACGTCCCTTCACCAGCGGCTCCTCGGCCATGGTCACACAGGAGATGATGTCCGCCTGGCCGACAGCCTCATCAATGTTTTCGACAGCCTGCGCGGTTACTGGGCCTTCAATCGATGAAGCAAGGGCCCTCGCCCGATCATGCGTGCGGTTCCAGATCAGGACGCGCTGTATGCCGGGCCGGGCAGCACGGTGGGCAGCGACCATATGCGGCGCAAGGCCGCCCGCCCCAACGATCAGCAGCGTTTCAGCATCCTGTCTTGCCAGAAGCCGTGTGCCCAAGGCTGAATCGGCGGCTGTCTTGCGAAAAGTCATGGCCTCGCCATCTGCAGCCAGAAGGGGCGTGCCCGTCCGGGCATCGAACACGCATACGAGGCCCTGCACCGAGGCCTGCGGCGGCGTGAGGGACAGGTTCTGAGGGAAGACCCCGACCGTTTTGACAGCGATGATGTCCTTCTGGCGCCAGCCAACGAGCGTCACGAACTTGTTTGGCCCGCCCCCTGGCTCATCCGCAATCGAGTTGGCCGTCTCCGGCATAACGCCGTGATGGGCCTGTTCGAGCGCGTCGATCAGCGAGGCATAGTCAAGAGTTTCGTGCACGGTTTGAGCATCGATATAACGCATGAATGGTCTCAGAAAAGAAGATTGGGCAGAGCGGTGACCAGCGGTGGGAAGAAGGCCAGCAGAAGAAGGACCGCCACCAACGCCGCCAGGAAGGGCAACGCCTCGCGGGTGTATTCCTCCACCGAGCATCGGGTGATGGCGCAGACGGTGTAAAGCACCGTTCCCACCGGCGGCGTCAGCGAGCCGATGGTGGTGTTCAAGACGAGAAGAACGCCGAAATGGACGGGATCAATCCCGAGCAGGCGCGTGACCTCCAGAAGCAATGGCGCAAGGATTACAAGCAAAGCCAGCCCTTCCAGAACGGTTCCAAGGGCAAGCAGCCCCAGCATGATGATCAGAAGAACCACATGCGGATTGTCGGAAATGACAAGCAGTGCCCCGACAATCTGCTGAGGAATCTGCTCCAGTGCGAGGATCATTGAAAAGACACTGGCAGAGGCGACGATGAACAGGACGCTCGCAGTGGTGTGAGCGGATTCACGCAGAAGAGCGTATGTGTCGCCAATGCCGATTCCGCGATAGATGACGAGGCCGACCGCGAATGCATAGATTGCGGCAATAGCACCAAGCTCTGTGGGGGTGAACCAGCCCGTGCGCAGCCCGAAGATGAGCATGACAGGCATGGCCAGCGCCCAAAGTGCGGCGCGCCCCCGACTGAAAACCTCGGTGGCCGGCGCTCTTTTCTCGCGTTCCGGCCGATATCCGCGCCGCTTGGCTATGAGCCTCACCGTCAGCAACAATGCGCCCGTGATCAGGAAAGCGGGGACGACTCCGCCGAGGAAAAGCCGCCCAATCGAGGTGTTGGTGAGCAGGCCATAGATGATGAGGCCGATGCTTGGCGGCATGATCGGCGCTATGGCGCCGGACGCCGCGCTGATGACGGAGGCAAATCCGTTGGAGTATCCCTTGTCTCGCATGATCGGGGCGATGGTGCGCGCATCAATGGCTGCGTCGGCATTGGACGATCCCGACATTGCGCCCAGAAACAGCGAGTTCATCACCGCCACCTGCGCCAAACCGCCCCACCAATGCCCCACCAGCGCATTGGCAAAACCGTAGAGGCGCTCTGCAATGCCGCCGCGGGCCATGGCGGCCCCTGCGACCACGAAAAAGGGAACGGCGAGAAGCGGAAAGGATTCCAGCGCCGACGACATGCGTTGAGCCACAATGCTGGCCATCATCGGGTTCAAGGCGAAATAGGCGACCGATGTTCCAAGCAGAACAAAGGCGATCGGCGTTCCGAGAACAAGAAGCAACAGGAAAACAATTGCGATAAGGGTCAAGGCCGATCCTCCGGGCCCGCTTTCAAGCGTCCCCATGCCTGTGTGATCTGAACGAGGATCAGCACCGCCATCGCAGCCAGAAGCCCCGCCGATACGATCCATTTTGGCCAGCCAAGTGCGAGGAAGCGTGTGAAGCGCGCTGTGGCGATCTGTGCCAGAGCCGCGTCAATCACTGCGAGCGCAATGGCAATGACGATGGCATGGACCAGCAACTGCACCGCAAGGCGCCAACGGGGTGGAAGCCGATTGGAGAAAAAGCTCACGCCAAAAAGCTGGCCATTGAGCGCCGCTCCGACGACGCCGAACCACACGACACCCGCAAAGGCCACCAGCGCAAGATCATGCGCCGCATGAAAGGTGATCCCAAACAGGCCGCGCGCGAGGACATTGGCACTAACGACCATCAGAACCACGCCCAACAGGATGGCCGGGA
This sequence comes from Nitratireductor sp. L15S-10, assembly GCF_045011005.1. Taxonomy (NCBI): domain Bacteria; kingdom Pseudomonadati; phylum Pseudomonadota; class Alphaproteobacteria; order Hyphomicrobiales; family Phyllobacteriaceae; genus Nitratireductor; species Nitratireductor sp. L15S-10. The sequence continues at coordinate 437,916 of NZ_CP120674.1, read as the reverse complement.
TCACCGACCCGACAACGGAAAAGAACCTGTGCAGCACTCTCCTCACCTTTCCTCCCGGGGTCCCCGCGCCCGATTTTCCATGTTTTCAGGTTGAGACACCGGCGGCGATGACCTCTGTGTGGAGGACACCGCCGCCGGTCAATACGGGCCGATGGCAATCACGAATTGCCCCAACACGCCACCGACCCCTACAGGTTACTGTCCGGTGGCGGCCGCACGAACCTTTTCGTAAAGCCCTTCGGGCCATTGCGGAAAGCTATTGTAGAAGCCGGCAGTAGCGCTTCGGTAGGCGTCGATATCGGCGTCGTGGAACGTTACGCCAGCCGCTTCAAACTCCTTGCGTATCTCCGCCGCCTTCTCTTCCGATAGAGCTGTCAACTCGCGTCCGCCCTGACGGAACTCCTCGATGAGGATCGCGCGATCCTCATCGCTTATCGACTGATAGGCAGCCTCACTCATGACCCATCCGGTGAAAAGGTTGAAGTGACTCGTCAAGGTCAGATGCTTCGCCGGCTCATACCAGCGGCTCGCGCGCAGGCCCGTCAGTGGTGCCTCGGCTGCTGTCACCACGCCCTGCGACAGGGCGGAGTAAACTTCCGCCGCCTCAACCGTGGTCGCAATGACCTCAAGCGGCTCGAATGTCTTCAGCCATGTTTCCACCGGGGGCACGCGCATCCGCACCCCCTTCAGATCCGTCGGCTCGGTATAGGGTGCATCACCGATCATATGCCGCGGCCCATCGAACCAGTTGATCGCCAGGACCCTGATTGCCGCCTTTTGCGCCAGTTGGTCGTAGTAGCCCTGCATCAGGTCCGAATTGGCGAGGCGCTCGCCCTGTTCACTGTCATCAATGATGAACGGCCCCTCCACCACAGACAGTTCCGGCACGCCGAACGTGGCCATGAACGAGGCAGAAGTGAAAGTGATGATCGGCTGCCCCTGGCTGGCTTGCTCCAGTGAATCACTGGTCGAGCCAAGCTGTCCCGATGGAAAAAGCTGGAAGGCGACCCGTCCCTCGGTGCGCTCGGTGATGCGTTCGGCCACCTTTTCCACCATTATGACCGAATCCGCCGTAGGGGGATTGACCGAGGCGATGCGCAAGGTCACCGGCTCGGCGTGGGCAGCAGACAATGCCGCCATCGCCACGGCACCTGCAATACCGCCCAGTAGGTTTCGACGTTTGATCAAGTTCATGTTTAGGTTCCCCATGATTGCTCCTCCGTTATGGCGTGCCCATCTGAGATGATGAACGCCTTCTCCCTGTGTTTGCGGCGGCAATGTTTCCACCACCGCTCCCAGATTTTCTCCTCAGTAGTCGTGGATTTTCTTCATGTAGCGCCGTGCTTCGAGCATGGTGTGATTACGGCGCTGCGCAAGCTTGTATGCGAACCCCCAAAGGGCATCGAAGAAGATCAGGGGCACAAGATAGCCCTGGAAAGCCTCATCGATCCCACTCAGATCTAGCTCGGCTGCATCCAGAACCATGATCCTGTCGCGATCACCGAACCGGTAGAGAAAATCGCGTGTACGCTCTTCGATGCGTCGCGTCTCATCCATCCCGACGAGGAGAATGGCGTTCGTGCTTTCGTCAACCACCTCGAACGGCCCGTGAAAAAATTCATTGGCGTGAATGGCCTGTGAGTTGATCCACTGCATTTCCATCAACACGCAGATGGCGAAAGAATAAGCGGCCCCATAGCCGGCACCGCTGGCTGCGGTGTAAATGACCGAACTGTCCTTGAAGCGGTCCGCATATACCTCGAAGCGATCTTCATAGACGGCTTTCGCCTGTTCGATCGCCGATTGCAGATTGCCAAGGCTGGACAGAAGGGTGGAAACGACATCGCGTCCTTCCCGCTGGCGCAAAAGGCCAGCCAGGAGCATATAGAGAATCGCATAGTTGCTGTCTGCCGGGTCGATCGGGACGCCCGTCGTGTAGGGTGCATCATAGCGCACCACATGTTCTGCCGCTTCGGCCAAAGGCGATTGAAGATCAAGGGTCATCGCCACGGTAATCGCGCCGTTCTCACGCGCAAACCTCGCAGCATTCGCTGTTTCACGCGTCGTGCCGGTCTGCGAACAGAGGATCACAAGCGCCTTCTCGCCCAGATGACGGGGGTGGCGGCAGATGAATTCGTCCGCATTGTACAGGTCGGACGTGATTGTCTCGAAGTGCCGATCGATAAAATACTTTCCCGGGTACATGATCGACAGAGATCCACCGCAGGCAACCAAAAACACGTGGGTGATCTCGCGCTGTCCGATAGCCTCGAGGGCCGCCTGCACATCCGGGCTCAATTCACGCTTCATACCAAATCCTCTGTACAGCCTCCCCTCGACGGAGACCTTGTTGACACCATGAGACCATTGTGGGAACGTTCTCACATCTTGTCAATCGGAATAGAGAAAAATGGTTCGAATCGCGGCGATCGGAGACAATGATGTCGACTGCTACCTCTCCAACGGGCTGATGTATCCGGGAGGAAATTGTTACAATGTATCCGTCTTTGCCCGCCGCTTTGGTGCCGATAGCGCCTACGTCGGCGCCATGGCCGACGACGCGGCGGGGAGGCATATGCGCGATGTTCTGCTGCAGGAGAACATCAACATCGAGCGGCTGCGCACTGTCGAGGGCATCACCGCCTATTGCGTGATCGGCCACGTGGACGGGGACAGGGTGTTCCTCAACAACGATTTCGGCGTCTCGCGCTTCATTCCCGTGGCGGATGATTTCGATTTCCTCTCAGGGTATGACGTTGCCCATGTGGGCCAAAGCAGCGCACTTGACCAATGGCTTCCGGAGATCGCTGAGCGTACGGCCCTTTCTTACGATTTTGCCGTTCGTCACGAAGCGGAACATATCGCCAAAGTCGCTCCGTTGTGCCAGTTGGCTTCCGTTTCCACCAGTCATCTCTCGCGGCAGGACGCAGTTGCGCTTGCCCGGGCGATCAGCAATGCAGGCGCGCAATGGGTGCTGGCTACCCGAGGGCGCGATGGCGCCGTTCTCCTTAACGGCGACACGCAATACGACATGCAGGCTGTTTCAGTTGAGGCGGTGGATACCCTTGGCGCAGGCGATACTTTCATCGCCCGAACCCTGGTCGGTCTCATGACGGAGGAAAAGCCGAACGACACGCTATCGGCCGCAGCCAGGGCGGCTGCCGAAACGTGCTCCTATTATGGCGCCGTCGGCTATGGGGTTCCCATCGACCTTCCTGTGCAACTCGACATGGCGCAAGCTGCCCTCAACCGGAGTTCACCGGCGGCTGAATAGACTCCCTCAGGATCAGGTCGGCTTTCAACACCGAGCGGCGAGGAGGCCGCGCGGCGTGGGCGATTCGGTCGAGCACGAGACGCGCGGCCGTCTCGCCAACCTCTCTTGTCGGCTGCACAACGGCACTGATCGTCGGCTCATGGAACTGCATCCAGTCGAGATCATCGAAGCACACCAGTGAAACGTCTTCCGGGATCGAAAGCCGCCCCGACTTCAACACACCCATCAGCGCAGCAGACATCAGACCATCGGTGGAGAAGAAGGCCGTGGGCGGTTCACTGTGTCGGAAACAGGATGCGATGGCTGCGGTGGCAGCGTCGACCGAATAGGTGCCGACACGTGCCACAAGCGCCGGATCCACGGATACTCCGGCCTCCAGATGCGCCTGCAGATAGCCGAGCAGGCGTTGCCAACTGGGAAACAGGTGATCCGACGAGACCGTGCCCGCCAGGACGCCCGCAATAAAATCCTCGAGATTCCCGCCCTGCCACCATTCGAGTTCGGCAACGATACCGATCCGCCGGTGACCGGCCGCAATAAGCTCAGCCGTGCAGCGTCTGGACGCCGAAACATTGTCAACAGTCACAGCATCGGTGTCCAATCCTTCGACAATACGGTCGATCTGGACCAGGGGCTTCCCTGTGGCTACGAAAGCCCGCAGGTGTTCCGCGCCTGACAACTGGCTCGGGGCAACAATCAGACCATCCACCTGCTTCTGGATGAGCAGCTCTACGGCCTCAATCTCCTTCTGCGGGTCTTCATCGCTGCCGGTCAGCAGAATGCCGAACCCCTCGGCACGCGAAATGTCGTAGATTCCACGAAGAACGCTCGAATAAAAAGGGCTTTGGATGTCCCCGGCGACAACGCCAATTGTCTTGGTCACACCGGTGATCAGGCTGCGTGCGAGCTGATTGGGCTGATAGCCGAGCTGACGCGCGCTTTCATGAACGCGATTGCGCACATCCTCACTGCTATAGCCATAGCCGCCCAGCACCCGACCGGCGGTGGCAGTGCCCACACCTGCCAGTCTGGCAACCTCCGCGATCGTAACCTTGCGGCTTTTTTCCTGTGTCACATCGACCCTCCAGGCCCTCTATCTCGCAAAGCCGCCGCGCCGGCAAGCCACCTCTTTCATCAATCAGTCCCGTGAAACGGGAATGAGCGGCTGCGATATGTCGATCCTGGAGACCGCATCTCTTATGCGACTGATCACTTCACGTCCTGCGAGTGGCAACTCATGTACGCGTTATGTGCTCAGCCAGATGGACGTTTCAATACGTTCGGCGAGCGGACGAAAGTGTAAACCATCTCTCCGGTATCAAATGTAAACCATGTGACAAGAATGGACCCGCGGGTGGTTGGTGGAGCTGAGGGGAATCGAACCCCTGACCTCGTCATTGCGAACGACGCGCTCTCCCATCTGAGCTACAGCCCCATTTCGCCGGAGACCCGCATTTATGTCCGGTCTGGACGAGCTGTCAAGAATCCAGTTCGTGGCCAGATCACCCGTGCCTCTTCATCCCATAAATGCAAATATCCGGCCCAATTTCCCGCCGCCGTCCGGCAAATGATCGCGCCAGACTTGCCGCATCCATCGGCAATGGCTACATGTCGCAAAATTCACGGCATGGGAAGCGAGCTTTTTCGTTCCCGCTTCCCGATAGCCGCGCTTAACACGGCCCAGGAGACCGGCATGCTCGCGCTTATCCAGACCATCATCATGGCGCTCGACATTTATTGGTGGCTGATTATCGGTTCAGCTGTTTTTTCCTGGCTTTATGCGTTCAACGTGGTCAACCCCCGCAACCAGTTTGTCGGTTCGGTCGGCAATTTTCTCTTTCGCGTCACGGAGCCTGCACTTCGTCCGATACGGAAGCTTCTGCCCGATCTCGGCGGTATCGACATCTCGCCAATCATCCTGCTACTGATATTGTTCTTCGTTCGACAGTTCATACTGACGACCATCGCTCCCGCACTCCTCTGAAGCATGGTCGATGTACCGGCCTTCTGTCGGTTGTCTGACCAGGGGCTGGCGCTTTTCGTGCGCCTGACACCCAGGTCCGCGCGCGATGCGATCGAAGGCCCTGCGGAGACTGCGGAGGGCCGCTGCCATCTGAAGGTGCGCGTACGCGCCGTTCCAGAGAATGGCAGAGCCAACACCGCCCTGGAGAAACTGCTTGCCAGGGAAATCGGGGTTCCCCGAAACTCGGTTTCGGTCACCGGCGGAGCTACCACACGTCTCAAGACGGTGGAAATCCAGGGAATGCCAGAGGAGCTCCTCGCGCGCATTGGCGCGGTCGTCACACGCCAATAGGCGTTGTCACGAAATGCGTCTATGCTCGCCACCCCTGAAGGAAGGAGCATGGCTTATGCGACTGGCAATAGCGGGAGTTCTGGTGGCAGCACTCGGCAGCATGGCACAGGCCAGCGAGATCGAAAGCGCCTATACCGAGATCAACACGCAGGAGAATTGCGCGCCGTTTGCCGCCCCTGCAGCCGATGATCCAGGTGAATGGATGAATTTCGTCTGCGAGGGTTGGCGTGGCTACCCAGTGCTCATTTACTATGGTGATGCGCGTGAATCGATCTTTTACGGCTTCCCGCCGGACGGCGATCTCGCGCCGGAGTGGGAAAGCTTTGCCGGCTTCAACTCCACCGGATCGACCATTGAATGGCGCATCATGAGCGATGGTGACCGCAAGTGGCCCCTCGCAACGATCCACCGATGGTTCATCGACGACGGCGAAGGTGTGGGCGACAAGATCGAAGTGCTCGCCATAGAAAAGGTCGGGCAGGTTTTCGGGCGGGAGGGCTGCGTGATCGGATATGTCGTTGCCACCGGCAACGAAAATGCCAATGAAAAAGCCCGCCGCATCGCCGATGGGCAGGCTTTCGATTTTGCGTGTGGCGCGGATCAGCCGGTGATCGACGCCGGCGATGTGCCGCTGCCCATGACGACGGGCAGCGATGGCGGCGGTTGAGCGCCGCCCCCCTTACTTGCTTGCCTTGGCTCGCTCGACCGCCTCGACGATCAGCTTTCTGGCTGCCCCGGCATCCATCCAGTCGCCGATCTTCACCCATTTGCCGGGCTCCAGATCCTTGTAGTGCTCAAAGAAATGCTGGATCTGCTGGAGCGTGATTTCCGGCAGGTCGGTATAGTTCGTCACATTCTCATAACGGCGCGTCAGATGCGGCGATGGTACGGCAATGATCTTCTCGTCCTGACCGGAATTGTCTTCCATGATGAGTACGCCGATCGGCCGGACGTTGATAACGCAGCCGGGAATGAGCTGACGTGTATTGCAGACCAGCACGTCGATTGGATCGCCATCGTCGGACAGCGTGTGGGGCACGAAGCCGTAATTGCCCGGATAGGTCATCGGCGTGTAGAGGAACCGGTCGACGACCAGCGTGCCGGAGTTCTTGTCCATCTCGTATTTGATCGGCTGGCCGCCGACCGGCACTTCGATGATGACGTTCACGTCTTCTGGCGGATTGTCACCGGTGGAGATGGCGTCTATGCGCATGGGATAAGCAACCTCTGTTCTGACAGTTATGGCTGCCGGATACCGGCATGGCGACGGTGGAGTCAGCCAGCCGGAGCAGCCCGGAAACGGATGGCTGCCGCTTTATCGCGTCAAAAGCCGCATGGCAATGCAGCGAATGGTGCAGTGCGAAAGTTTTGGCGCTTTGGTTGCACACACACACATTTGGTTGCACACACAAATGCGCCGAAACGGAAGGCCGGGCCTTAATCCCAGACGAAAGCCAGCTTGCGCAACGCCCGGTGCTCAAACACCTCGACGCCTTCGGCGATGTCTCGACCGCCTGCGCCCGAATAAAATGCTAGAGCCGGTTCGTTGTCCTCCAGCGCCCAGACAACCAACCCTTTGAGACCATGGGCTTCGAGCATATCGCGCGCGGCCTGGAAGAGACGCCGGCCAAGCCCGACACCCTGGTATTCAGGCCGTAGGTAAAGCTCGTAGATCTCGCCTTCCTGGCTGAGTTCGCGTGCACGGTTTCGCCCGAGTGTTGCATAGCCTGCAATCTCGCCGCCTATCTCGATCACCAGAACGGTAGCGGAGCGGCGTATCGCGTTGGCCCACCAGCGCGGCCCGCGACGGCCGATCATGCGCCCAAGTGCCTGATAGGGAATAATGCCGGTATAGGCGCCGCGCCACGCGCTGTCATGGACCTCGGCGATAGCCTCGGCGTCGTACGGCTCTGCTCGTCTGATGTCGATCGTCAGCGTGTTCATGATTTCTTAACCATAGCTGCGTCGGGTCGACATGCGCAAGCATTAGAGCGCTCATCTTTGCAGTCACACACAAATCGCCGAAAAGTGCTCAGATTTCGGTCAAACGGTCCATGATTTCATTGGAATTACGTCGTCCGGCGGGAAAATGCATAGAAAGCACCTCGCCTGCATATGCTACCGTTTCCACGAACCCGTCTGCCAGCGTTCCGCGCCGTGCATGCTCCAGCATCAGCGCAACACCCTCGTTCCAGACTGTCTGCTCAACGCGAGCATCGATCTCGGAATCGGCCACGATTTCCACATAGCGCTCCGCCAATGAAACGAAAATGAGAACGCCGGTCCGACCTTGCGTTACATGAATGTTATGAGCCAGGAACTGGTTCTGTGCGTTGGCGTGTGCGCGCCGGTATTTCAACGCTTTGGGAACCAGCGCGACACGCAGCCCCTCGAACGCTGTCACCAGACCTGCAGCAGCGCAGAAAGCGGCAAGTTGAGCCACAGCGAAAATCACCGGATCGATTGATATCCACCAATACCTGAGAGCAAGGCCAACGAACGGCCCCAGAACGAGGATGGCAAGCGCCACCATCAGGCAGGCAGGATAGAGATAGGCATCACTGGAACGCGCAAGCACACAATATATCTCCCCCGATGTCTCTTTCTCGGCTTCGCCGATTGCCCGGGCGATGCGCGCATGTTCCGCGTCTGAAAGCTTTCTGATGCGTCGTGTCATATCTACCAGCTCCCCGAAGCACCGCCGCCGCCCGACGAGCCGCCACCGCCTGAAAAGCCGCCGCCACCACTACCGGAAGACCAGCCACCCGATGACCTTCCACCGGACGAACCGCCACGCGACTTTGTGTAATCCACTGTCATGCCGAGCCATTTGTAACGTCCAGGCCCGATCTTGCGGCCAAAAATCGGCGGTAGAAACGCCATCGCGAAACCACCGAAAAAGAACGTACCCCAGACGAGAAAGAACAGTATGACCGGCCACGCAGGCCCCTCGTCACTCTGTTGGCTGCGCCTGGCACGCGCTTCGAGTTCGGCTGCATTGCCTTCCAGAACCATGATGATGTCATCGACCGCACCACTGATGCCAGCCGAAAAATCGCCGGCGCGAAATGCAGGCACCATGGTGTTTTCGATTATGAGTTTTGAATGGAGGTCCGTCAGCGTTCCCTCAAGACCGTACCCCACTTCAATGCGCATCTTGCGGTCATCAAGCGCTACAAGAAGCAGGACGCCATTGTCCTCGCCCGCCTGCCCGAGTCCCCAGGCGCGAAACAGTTGGTTGGCAAACGGTTCCAGCGCCTCTCCATCCAGACTTCGAATCGTGGCAACCACGATCTGATCCGACGATCTCTCCTCGAAAGCTTCCAGCCGCGTACCGAGGGCCGCTTCGGTGGCTGCATCAATGATCCCTGCATTGTCGACCACCCGTCCGGTGAGCCGTGGCAATTCGGCAGCGGCGATTGGGGACGTCGCCACGACCCAGATCAATCCCGCCACAATTGCGAGCCAGATGTTGCGATGACCAAACGCGATCAGCGCCCGCGAGGCAGCCTCCCCCATGGATCAGTCTCCGTCAGCCGCCGCTGCTGGTGCCGAAATTCACAGACGGCACATCCATGTTCTCTTCCGAGATGGTGAAAGTCTCATAGGGTTCATTGCCTGTGAACCAGAACATGGCCCAAAGCATGGAGGGCAGCGTTTTCAAGGACGTGTTGTAGAGCCGCACCGCCTCGATATAGTCACGCCGGGCAACGGCAATGCGATTTTCCGTACCCTCGAGTTGAGCCTGTAGGGCGAGAAAGTTCTGACTCGATTTCAGATCCGGATAGTTCTCGACGACCGCAAGAAGACGCGACAGCGCGCCGGAGAGGCCGGCCTGGCTTTCCTGAAACGCCTTGAAGGCCTCCGGGTCGGTCAGCATATCAGCAGAAATCTGAACCTGGGTTGCTTTCGCGCGCGCTTCGACAACACCTTCGAGCACCTCGCGTTCCTGAGCGGCATAGCCCTTTACGGTCTCGACCAGATTGGGGATCAGGTCGGCACGGCGCTGATACTGGTTCAGCACTTCACTCCAGGCCGCTTTTGCCTGCTCCTCGCGTGTTGGGATGGTGTTGAAACCGCAAGCCGACAGCAACGGCAGCATCAGGCAGAGCCCCAGCAGGGTAAGTAGGCCGCGTACGGGTGTGGCGGCGAGCGGTTTGGCAATCGACATGAAGGAGCACCTCCGGGAAATTGGTTCTCTCGACATTAGAACATGGTCCACTGATAGGAAACCAATTCCGAACGATGGATCCTTGATGTACGGTCGTGCCTCAACAACGGCATCAGGTTTTTGCAAAGTGACAGCACGGAAGCGGGTGGAGCAGGCAGAAGCAGAATCGCGGCGGATCCTTGACCGGGTCAGCCGTGAAAGCGAAGGCAGCTCCATGATGACCCGCGCGCGCGATCACATTTCGGCAAGGGATGCGGTACAGGACGATCCAATCGAACTATGGGGAACGCGGATCGGCAGAGCCATCGCGGTAATCACCCTGACCGCCCTCATCCTTTGGATCCTCCTTTACGTTTTCGGAATCATCGGCGGGTAAATGACAGCATGACCAGAGAAGAACACCGGCGCGAAACCCGTGCCGTTATTGTCATATCCAGCCATGTAGCGCGCGGCAGCGTGGGAAATCGTGCCGCCGTCTTTACATTGGAGGCCCTCGGGTTTCCCGTCTGGGCGGTGCCCACAGTCATCCTGCCCTGGCACCCGGGCCACGGTCCCGCGACGCGCATCGTCCCTGAACCCGACCAGTTCGCGCGTTTCATGAACGATCTCGAAAACGCGCCATGGCTCGGCGAAGTCTCTGCAGTTCTATCCGGCTATCTGGGCGGTCCCGAACAGGCGGATGCGATAGCTGGCCTGGTGGAAACCCTGAAAAGCCGCAATCCAAAAGCGCGCTACGTCTGCGATCCGGTGCTTGGAGACCGGGGCGGCCTGTATGTGCCTGAGGCAACGGCTACAGCCATCCGCGACAGACTGTTGCCACTTGCCGATATCGCCACGCCAAACCGTTATGAGCTGGCCTGGCTCACAGGCGTCCATATTGATGGTACCGATTCTGCGATACATGCCGCCCGAAAGGCACCCCCTGCCGAAGTGATGGTGACATCCGCTCCCGCGAGCAGCCCCGACCGCCTGGCAAATCTGCTGGTTGGGAAGACGGAAGTCCTGCGCGCGGCCCATGACAGCATTCCCAAAGCTCCAAACGGTACCGGCGATCTCACCGCGGCACTTTACCTTGCCCGATTGCTCGCCGGCGAGAACCAGGAAGAAGCTCTCGCCAAGACCACAGGCTCGGTAGTCGCAATCCTCAACAGGGCGATCGAACGCGGGTCGGATGAGCTGATGCTGGAAACCGACCGGCAGATTTTGACACGACCACAAATGAGGATCGACATCGAGCGTGTCGCAGAACCCGCTTCCGCTTCACATTGAAGCTTTCAGCGTTCCGCGGATAGTTGAAAACACCGGGACCATGTCATTACTGCAAGTTTGAAGTCCGGGCGTCGATTAAGCGTTCGAGAACGGTGCACAGCACTGTTGCAGACGGATCAAACCGGATTGCGCGCCACGCATTTTCTCGCTATTCGAAAACCCATGACGCACCTTCCAGAACGCCTTATCTCCGGCTACCGCAATTTCATGGCGGGCCGATACAGCTCCGAGAGTGAGCGCTACCGCAAACTGGCCAAAGAAGGCCAGTCACCGCAGACCATGGTCATCGCATGCTGCGATTCACGCGCGGCACCGGAAACGATTTTCGATTGCGGCCCCGGTGAACTTTTCGTTGTGCGCAATGTGGCCAATCTTGTACCGCCCTATGAGCCAGACGATCACCATCACGGCACTTCGGCAGCGCTCGAATTCGCGGTGCAAAGCCTCAAAGTGAAACACATCGTTGTGATGGGTCATGGGCGCTGTGGCGGTATAGGTGCCGCGCTCAACCCGTCGGCTGAGCCGCTTTCGCCCGGCGATTTCATCGGCAAATGGATGGGCCTTGTAGCGCCGGCAGCCGAAGCTGTGGCAGGCAACAAGCTGATGACTCCGTCTGAGCGTCAGACAGCGCTTGAGCGCATTTCCATCCGCTATCAGGTGCAGAACCTGCGTAGTTTTCCATGCGTGAAAATTCTGGAAGACAAAGGCAAGCTCTCCCTGCATGGTGCCTGGTTCGATATTTCAAGCGGCGAGCTGTGGGTGATGAATCCTCAGACCGGCGATTTCGAGCGGCCGCAGCTTGATTAACGAGCCTTGTTAAACCGGCCCCGGCGGACTTGGCCTTAGCGCCGTCGCCAATGCCGGTTCCGGCAGCCTGTTCCAGATAAGCCACGCGAGGATCGCGGCGGTTCCAAGCGTCGGGATGATAATCACCATTGCGAGCACGGGGTCGCCGATCAATGCCGCGATGGTGCCTCCGGCAAGCCCGGTGCCCATTTGCAAAAACCCGGTGAGCGACGATGCTGAACCCGCAATGCGCGGAAACGGCGCCAGGCCGGCTGTCATCATTGCCGGCATCACAAAGGCGATACCGAACGCATAGATTCCGACAGGGCCCATAACTCCGATAAAGCTGGGCTCGAACTGGGTCAGCGAAACGATCAGAAGAAGACTGCCTAGCCCGATGGCGGCGAGGCCAATAGGCACGAGCCTGTAGGCTCCTAGCGACCTCATCAGATAACGCGCCGCGAGCGCACCCACGAAATACATGCCCGACTGCGCGAGCATGCCGATACCGAATTCAGCCGGGGTAAGACCAACCCGGCTCATCAGGATGAAGGGCAGTACGGACGCCTGGGTGTAGAGGGCCCCAACCGCACCTGCGATGACCAGGCTTGAAAGCATGAAATAGGCGCTGCGGATCAACAGACCGTAGGAATGGATCAGGGCTTTCGGACTGATCCGCGACAGGTCGCGTTCGACCGTTTCGCGCATGCAGAAATGAATGACGAGGGAAATCACAACGCCTGCTGCAAGCATCAGTCCGAAGATCGCATGCCAACCCGCCAGCTGCATGGTCAGCCCGCCGAGCGTCGGAGCAAATGCCGGCCCGATCGCGAGGATGATGCCAATCAGGTTCATGATCCGGGCAGAGCTCTCATGCGTGAAGAGATCCCGTACGACCGCCCGCGACACCGCAACCCCTACGGCGGCTCCAAACCCCTGCAGGAAGCGCGCTGCGATAAGCGTCTCGATATTGGGCGACATCAATGCGACAAAGCTTGCCACCACGTAGATACCGATAAAGCCGAAGGTGACCGGCTTGCGCCCCAGCCCATCCGAGAGAGGTCCGCAGAAGAGCTGCGCCAATGCAAAGCCGGCAAAATAAATCGATATGGTCATCTTGACCGCTGCTTCGGTGGTGCCGAACGCCTCGACGATCTGCGGCATGGCTGGCGTGAAAAGCGCCATCGAAATCGGTCCGAGCGCCACCAGCATCGCCCCGATGATGCTGACGCGCCGTTCGCTCATCAGCGGTGGTGAGACAACCTCGTCCGACGTATCGGCGCGCAGGTTCATAAACGTCCCTCCGCCGGCTTCTGAGAGAACACAGCGAGATTGGAGCGAACGAGCTTGAGCTGCTCCAGCAGGCTTTCCCATTCAGACTGGCTGAGCGAACCCGCTGCCTTCTTTCGCATTTCCGCAGCAACCGCACCAATTGCTTCCAGAACGCCGTCGGCTGCGTCGGTGAGTTCGACCAGTTTGGCACGACGGTCCTTCGGATCATTCAAACGGCGGACGAGCGCGCGCGCTTCAAGCCGGTCCAGATAACCGCTCAACGTCATGGCCTCCACACCCATGCGCTCAGCCAGAACGTTCTGCCGAACAGCCCCCGCGCGTGCCGCATGCACCAGAGTTCTCGCCTCACCAGGTGTTACACCGATACCGGCTTCCGCTATCGCGCGGTCCATCGTACCGCGGATCAAGCGATGGATATCTGCGACCAGAAAGCCGAAGGAATCGGGATTGACAGAATGTGTCACGACTGGACCCCTTATTATAAGGCAAGCTTAATATAAGCCTTACATACAGTCATGATTGATGACCGTCAACGCCGGCCATTGCGCCGCAGGTGAGCAAGGCTTACATCGCTAAGAGCTTTCCCTTCCAACGTTCCGGAACCGTCATGCAGAAATCCGCTCCCATTGACCTTGCAACGCATCCGCTGACGAGTTGGAAAGGCCCGCACGGCCTGCCGGATTTCACCGCTTTCGACGACGCGGCTTTTGCCCCCGTATTCGACGCTGCCCTGACCGCGCACGAAGCCGAAATCACCAAAATAGCTTCCAGTCCCGAAGCCCCCGACATTGCAAACACGCTGGTGGCACTGGAGTTGGCCGGCGAAGCGCTTTCCAGGGTCTCTGCCATTTTCTGGTGCCGCGCCGGAGCGCATACGAATGAAACCATCCAGGAGCTGGAGCGTGAGATTTCGCCACGCATGGCCCGGCACGTTTCCGCGATCTTCATGAACGAGGCGCTTTTCGCCCGCATCGACCGGCTCTATCAGGATCGTGAGACACTGGGTCTCGATACCGAAACGAGCCGCGTTCTTGAGAAGACCTGGAAACGCTTCGTGCGTGGCGGAGCACAGCTTGACCAGAACAAAAAGGACCGCCTTGCAGCGATTAACGAGGATCTGGCTGGGCTCGGCGCGCAATTTGGGCAAAACGTGCTCGCCGACGAAAGCGGATGGGCCCTGTTTCTCGAGGAACGCGACCTGGACGGGCTTTCAGAGGCCCTCAAGAGCTCCATGGCCGAAGCTGCGGAAGAACGCGGCGAAAAAGGACGTTACGCTGCAACACTGTCACGCTCCATTGCCGAACCGTTTCTTGCCTCATCGGAACGGCGTGACCTGCGCGAGAAGGTGTTCAAAGCCTTTGCGAAGCGGGGCGAGAACGGCGGAAAAACAGACAATACGGATGTGATCGCCAGAACCCTGAAGCTACGCTCCGAGAAAGCCAGGCTGCTTGGCTATGCGTCCTATGCCGCGCTGAAACTTGACGACACCATGGCCAAGTCACCAGAAGCCGTGCAGGATCTGTTGCAGCCTGTCTGGCAGAAAGCGCGCGAGAAGGCCGCCGAGGATGAGAAGGATCTGGCCCGCCTCGCCGCTCGGGAAGGACAGAACCAGCCCATTGCGCCCTGGGATTGGCGATACTATGCCGAAAAGAGGCGCGCTGAACGCTTTGCCTTCGATGAAGCCGCGTTGAAGCCCTACCTTGTGCTCGACAATGTGATTGCGGCTGCGTTTGACGTCGCACACCGGCTGTTCAACCTCACCTTCGAGGAGTTGAAAGAGGTGCCCGCATGGCACGAAGACGTGCGCACATTTGCCGTGCGCAATCCCGATGGCACGACGCGTGGTCTTTTCCTGGCCGATTATTTCAATCGCCCGTCCAAGCGTTCCGGCGCATGGATGAGCGCACTTCAATCCGGCTATCGTCTGGGTGAAGGCAAATCGCCAATCATCTACAACGTGATGAATTTCGCGAAGCCGCCCAAGGGTCGGCCAGCCCTGCTATCCGTGGATGAAGCACGCACATTGTTTCACGAATTCGGTCATGCGCTACATGGTCTCCTGAGCGATGTTACCTGGCCTTCCATTTCCGGCACATCGGTCTCGCGTGATTTCGTGGAACTACCCTCACAGCTCTTCGAGCACTGGTTCACCGTGCCCGGGGTGCTGCGCAAGTTTGCCTTGCACCACGAGACCGGCGAACCCATGCCCCAGGACCTGGTGGAGAAGATGCGCGCTGCCCGCACTTTCGATGCCGGCTTCGCCACAGTGGAGTTCACCGCATCCGCACTGGTCGACATGGCCTTTCACAGTCTGGCCGAGGCCCCGGACGATCCGCTGCGCTTTGAAGCAGAAACACTGGCAAAGCTTGGCATGCCCGATGCCATCGCCATGCGCCACCGGACACCGCATTTCCTCCATGTCTTTGCCGGCGACGGGTACTCAGCCGGCTACTATTCATATATGTGGTCCGAAGTTCTCGATGCCGATGCCTTCCGCGCTTTTGAGGAAAAGGGCGATCCGTTCGATCCGGAAACGGCAGAGAAGCTGCGTCGGTACATCTATTCTGCAGGCGGCTCGGCGGATCCCGAAGATCTTTACAGGGCCTTCCGCGGCCGCATGCCCACCCCGGAAGCCATGATGGAGAAGAAGGGGCTTTCCTGAGAGAGCTTTTGACAGTCACGGATGTGTCATGTGAGCGATAACTCACTGCAACATTGAAGCACCAGATTGCCTCCCGAGAATCAACCAGATTGAGGGAGACTGTCATGACGTCCTTTGCAGTGAGTACCCGCCGCAAATTCCTTCTTGGAACCGGCGCAACCGCACTTGCCACAGCCGTGAGCGGGCTTGCCATGCCCGCGATCTCGCGGGCTTCTTCACGCCCGGTGTTCACCCATGGTGTTCAGTCTGGTGATGTTGATACGACAAGCGGCATGATCTGGACCCGCACCGATCGACCGGCAAGGGTCGAGTTCGAGATTTCAACCACCGAGAGCTTTGCCAGTCCCGTGCGGCTGCCCACCATGGACGCGCTGCCGGAGAGCGACTTCACCGTAAAGCGGCTGCTCGAAAACCTCGCTTCCGATCAGGAAGTTTTCTACCGGATGAGGGCCGTTGACCTGAACGACGTCTCGGCTGGTTCCGAGCCGATTATCGGCCAGTTCCGCACGGCTCCGTCTGCCCGCCGCGACATCCGCTTTGCCTGGTCCGGCGATACGGCCGGTCAGGGCTGGGGCATCGACGAGACCGGCATGAAGACCTATGCCACCATGGCGAAGCACCGCCCGGATTTCTTCCTCCACTCGGGCGATACCATATATGCCGATGGCCCGATGGAAGATGAGGTTACGCTGAAGGACAGCAGTGTCTGGAAAAACACCGTACTCATCGACGAAAAGCGCAAGGTCGCCGAAACGCTGGACGAGTTCCGCGGCCAGTGGAAATACAACATGATGGACGATCACGTTCGCGCGCTGAACGCCGTCTGCCCGACCTTCTTCCAGTGGGATGACCATGAAGTGGTCAACAACTGGTCGGCCTCCAAGGATCTCTCGGAAGACGACCGCTACACCGAAAAATCGGTAGCGCTGCTGCAGGCGCGTGCGGCGCGCGCTTTCCACGAAATGACGCCGATCCGCTACACCCCGGCAGAGCCCGGCCGCGTCTATCGCAAGATCGCCTACGGGCCGATGCTCGATGTCTTTTTCCTGGACATGCGCTCCTACCGTGCCGCCAATTCGGAAGGCCTCCAGGAAGCCGCCGGCGAGGAAACCCGCTTCCTTGGTGACGAGCAGATCCGCTGGCTGAAGCGCGAACTCGCCAACTCCCGCGCCACATGGAAGGTCATTGCCGCCGACATGCCGATCGGCCTCGTGGTGCCTGATGGTGACAGGATCGAAGCCATCGCCAATGGCGACAATGCCGCCCCGAAAGGCCGTGAGTTCGAGATCGCCGATCTCCTGCGCTACATCAAGAATGCCGGCATCGAAAACACGGTCTGGTTCACCGCCGACGTGCACTATACGGCCGCGCATTACTACAATCCCGACAAGGCCGCGTTCCAGGACTTCAAACCGTTCTGGGAGTTCGTTTCCGGCCCGCTTCACGCCGGCACGTTCGGGCCCAACAGGCTCGATGGCACATTCGGACCCGAGCTCAAATATGTAAAGGCTCCAAGCGAAGAACAGGGCGCCAACCTGCCGCCC
Source organism: Nitratireductor sp. L15S-10 (assembly GCF_045011005.1). Lineage (NCBI taxonomy): Bacteria > Pseudomonadati > Pseudomonadota > Alphaproteobacteria > Hyphomicrobiales > Phyllobacteriaceae > Nitratireductor > Nitratireductor sp. L15S-10. The sequence continues at coordinate 420,603 of NZ_CP120674.1, read as the reverse complement.
TCCGCCGGGTTCCAGTTCTTCGGTCTCGTCGACATCGACGCCGCCTCGGAACAGATGACGGTGCGCCTCATGGATCGTGACGACAACGAACTCTACAAGGTGACGCTCGATCCAGTACGCTCTGCCTGATCGGGGCTGCCGATCCATCAACCGGGGTCTCTGGCCCCGGTTTTTTCTTGCGCATATTCGAGAGATTAAGCCAACAGTTGGCTCAAACTACCAAATTGTTAGAACAGCATGCCCAATTGGTCGCAGTTTGCGAAATTGAATCTTCCTCGTATCGGCACTAACTATTTTGTATCGCAAGGACGCACGGAGAGCATGATGGACCATACGCACACGCCTCGGGAAGCCGATGCAGCGGTAAAAACCGCTTATGCAAGGCCGGACGTGACCGTCTTCTTCGACAAGCGCACCTCCTCCGCCCAGTATGTCGTTGCCGACCCGGCGACCGGAAAATGCGCCATCATCGATCCTGTGCTGGATTTCGACGAGAAATCCGGAAATACCTCAACGGAACACGCGGACAGGCTCCTCGCTTTTATACGAGAAAAGGATCTGGAGCTTGAATGGATACTCGACACGCATCCCCACGCCGACCATTTCTCCGCTGCAAGCTATCTTAAGGAGAAGACGGGCAGGCCTACTGCGATTGGCGAGAAAGTCGTCGAGGTCCAGAAGCTCTGGAAGGCGATCTACAACTGGCCCGACTTCAAGGCAGACGGCTCGCAATGGGACAGGCTTTTTGCCGATGGTGACACCTTTGCGATCGGTTCGCTGCCGGCAAAAGTGATGTTCTCGCCAGGCCACACACTTGCCTCCATCACCTATGTGATCGGTGATGCCGCCTTTGTTCACGACACGCTGTTCATGCCCGATTCCGGGACGGCACGCTGCGACTTCCCCGGCGGCAGCGCCGAACGGCTCTGGACGTCCATTCAGGATATTCTCAGCCTGCCTGACGAGACTCGCACCTTCGTCGGTCATGATTATCAGCCGGACGGGCGCGAGCCCCGCTTCGAAAGCACCGTTGCCGAGCAAAAGGCGACCAACAGCCACATCTCGAAGTGCAGGACGCAGGCAGAATTTGTCGCCATGCGCGAGGCGCGCGACCAGACCCTCCCCATGCCCAAGCTTATCCTGCATGCGTTGCAGGTAAACATCAACGCAGGGCAGCTTCCTGCGCCGGAGGCCAACGGCAAACGCTATCTGAAGTTTCCGATAAACGCGCTGGAAGGCGCAAGCTGGGGCTGAACGCGACCGGGTCTTGCCCGGCATTGGCACTGCACACTTTCGCAATTGCGAAAAAACCTGTATGAGCGCGGCAACGCAACTGGCCGCGCCATGCCTTTCGCGCGCCTTCCGACCCCAAAGAGCACATATGAAACTGCGCAATATTGCGATCATCGCCCACGTTGACCATGGGAAAACGACGCTCGTTGACGAGCTTATGAAGCAGTCCGGCGCCTTTCGCGACAACCAGCGTGTTGCCGAACGGGCAATGGACTCCAACGATCTCGAAAAAGAACGCGGCATCACCATTCTGGCGAAAGCCACCTCGGTGGAATGGAAAGATACCCGCATCAACATCGTCGACACACCGGGACACGCCGATTTCGGCGGCGAGGTGGAACGTATCCTTTCCATGGTGGATGGCGCCGTGCTTCTGGTAGACGCGGCCGAAGGCCCGATGCCGCAGACCAAATTCGTTGTCGGCAAGGCGCTGAAGGTCGGCCTCAAGCCGATCGTCGCCATCAACAAGATCGACCGCCCGGACGCCCGTGCCGACGAAGTGATCAACGAAGTGTTCGACCTCTTCGCCGCGCTCGACGCTACGGACGAACAGCTCGATTTCCCGATCCTCTACGGATCGGGCCGCGACGGCTGGATGAACTACGAGCCCGAAGGTCCCAAGGATCAGGGTCTTGCCCCGTTGTTCGATCTGGTGCTCAAGCATGTGCCCGAGCCGACCACCGAGCCCGGCCCCTTCCGGATGATCGGCACCATTCTGGAAGCCAACCCGTTCCTCGGCCGCATCATCACCGGCCGTATCGCCGCCGGCTCCATCAAGCCGAACCAGGCCGTGAAGGTGCTGCATCACGATGGTACGCCTCTGGAAAACGGCCGCATCTCCAAGATCCTCGCTTTCCGCGGGCTTGAGCGCCAACCCATCGAGGAGGCCCATGCGGGTGACATCGTCGCCATTGCGGGGCTATCCAAGGGCACCGTCGCCGACACGTTCTGCGATCCGTCGGTCACCCAGCCGATGGAAGCACAGCCTATCGATCCACCGACTGTGACCATGAGCTTCATCGTCAACGATTCGCCGCTGGCCGGCACCGAGGGCGACAAGGTGACAAGCCGTGTGATCCGCGACCGTCTCCTGAAGGAAGCTGAAGGCAATGTTGCGCTGAAGATCGAGGAAGCCGACGACAAGGATTCCTTCTACGTCTCCGGCCGTGGTGAACTCCAGCTCGCCGTTCTCATCGAAACCATGCGCCGCGAGGGCTTCGAGCTCGCCGTCTCACGTCCCCGTGTGGTGATGCAGAAGGACGACAGCGGCCAGCTCCTTGAGCCCATCGAGGAAGTGGTCATCGACGTGGACGAAGAGCATTCCGGCATCGTCGTGCAGAAGATGTCGGAGCGCAAGGCCGAGATGATCGAGTTGCGCCCCTCCGGCGGCGACCGCCAGCGCCTTGTCTTTCACGCGCCCACGCGCGGCCTGATCGGCTACCAGTCGGAGCTTCTGACCGACACGCGCGGCACGGCCATCATGAACCGGCTGTTCCACGATTATCAGCCCTACAAGGGCGAGATCGGCGGCCGCGTGAACGGCGTCCTGATTTCCAATGACGATGGTGAAGCGGCAGCCTATGCCCTGTTCAACCTTGAAGACCGCGGCCCGATGGTGATCGACGCCGGCGTGAAGGTTTATCACGGCATGATCATCGGCATTCACTCCCGTGACAACGATCTGGAAGTGAACGTTCTGAAGGGCAAGAAGCTCACCAATGTCCGCGCCTCCGGCAAGGACGAGGCCGTGAAGCTGACCCCGCCGATCCGCATGACACTGGAGCGCGCGCTTTCCTGGATCCAGGACGACGAGCTGGTTGAGGTGACGCCGAAGTCGATCCGCCTGCGCAAGCTTTATCTCGATCCACACGAGCGCAAGCGCTTCGAGAAAAGCCGCGCCGGCGCGGCTTGAGACTAACCGGTTTTCCGGCCAGGTTGTCTGCATGAATGACTTGGTCGAACCGCTCTATGCCGAACCAGATGTCGCGCAGTTCTATGATTTTCGCGGGGCTGCGCGACCTGACCTGGCTTTCTGCGGGAAACTCGCCGGCAACGCCCGCTCGGTTCTAGACCTCGGCTGTGGAACTGGCGAACTGGCCGCTCTCCTGAGCGCAGGTCGACGCGTTGTCGGGGTCGATCCCGCAGCGGCTATGCTCGACTCGCGCGCACCCGCCCAGATGGAAGTACGGTGGACTGGATCGAAGGCGATGCACGCACGATCCGACTTGATGAGCGTTTCGATCTGGTTGCTCTCACGGGCCATACGTTTCAGGTCTTTCTCACCGAAGCGGATCAGCGCGCTGTGATTGAAACCATCGCCGCACATCTGAAACCGAGTGGCCAGTTCATCTTCGACAGTCGCAATCCGGATTTTCCCGGCGGGAAGACCCGCACAAAGGAAACGACACTACGCCGCTTCACACACCCCGGGCATGGTGAGGTCGAAGCGTGGAATGAGTCCACCTTTGACGACGCGGCGCAGATACTCAGCTATCGAAACAGCTATCGCGTGCTGAAAAGCGGTGAGGCGCATACGGCCACGGCACGCATTCGCTATACGCCGAAGAATGTCATCGCAGAGCTGTTGCAGGAAAGCGGGCTTCAGGTCGAACGATGGTTTGGGGATTGGACCGAAAGCACCTTCGAACCAGCATCGAAGGAGATCATTCCGCTTGGGCGCGCAGTGCCGCAATAGCCAGTTGAAGCACGCTGTAGCGTCAGGCGGGCACCAATCTCGCGCCTGGCGCAGCCGTCAACACATCCCACCATCCGGGTTGACAGTTTCCATACATAGCGCCCTAATCTCCCCCGTTTTCGTGGAGGAGCTCCCCAATGGATCCCGCATTCCTGCTCACGGCGCTTGTCGTCGTGCTCATTCCCGGCACTGGCGTCATTTATACGCTGGCCATCGCGCTTGGGCGTGGCGGACTGGCATCCATTTCGGCCGCGTTCGGCTGCACGCTCGGCATTCTGCCCCATATCGCAGCCGCGATCCTCGGCATCGCCGCCCTGCTGCATGCCAGTGCGATGCTGTTCCAGATCGTGAAATTCGCCGGGGTGCTTTATCTCCTCTGGATGGCATGGGGCGCGCTGAAGGAGAACGGCATGCTGAATGCCGAGCCAGACCGCAGCGCGATCCCGCATCGGGCGATCATCCGCCGCGGCTTCCTGATCAACATTCTGAACCCAAAGCTCTCGATCTTCTTTTTGGCCTTCCTGCCCCAGTTCATTCCCGCCGAAAGCGCCCTGCCCGCGCTCGACATGGCGTGGCTGGGCTTCATCTTCATGGCGATGACCTTCGTCGTCTTCGTGCTCTATGGGCAGATGGCTTCGCTCGTGCGCGGCAGGGTCCTGTCGAGCCCGACCATCATGAAATGGCTGCGGCGTTCCTTTGCGGCAGCCTTTGCCGCGCTCGGCCTGCGTCTGGCGCTCTCCGCAAGGTAGAACAATGGATATTTCCGCCCTCATCATCTTTGCCGGTGCATTGCTTGTCGCGGCTGGCTCTCCCGGCCCCAGCATCGCGGCGCTGGTCGCCCGCGTCATCACGCGCGGCTGGCGCGATGTGCTGCCATTCCTGGCCGCCATGTGGATCGGCGAGGGGATCTGGCTCTCCTTCGCCATCCTAGGCCTCGCCTATGTGGCGGAGACCTTCCACATGGCTTTCGTGGTGATCAAATATGCGGGCGTGGCGTATCTGCTCTATCTGGCCTGGAAGATGTGGACCGCACCGGTGGAAGCAAGTGACGAAGCCCTGCCCAATGCCGGCTCGCGCCTGCGTCTCTTCTTCACCGGCATGGCAGTGACCCTCGGAAATCCGAAAATCATGATGTTCTATCTGGCGCTGCTGCCCACCATCATCGATGTCGCCTCGGTAACGCTGATCGGCTGGGCGGAACTGACACTCACCATGGTGGTTGTTCTGGTGGCGGTGGATGCCGTGTGGGTGCTTGCCGCCACACAGGCGCGCAGGCTGCTCAAAAGCCCGCGCGCCATGCGCATCGCAAACCGCACCAGCGCCTCAATGATGGCCGGTGCTGCGGCGGCGATCGCAACGCGCTAGAGCATCGGACCGAAAAGTGGAACCCGGTTTTCGGACTATTCCGATGCTCCATCAATAGTCTGGATCGCCGCGCGTCTTATAAGACGCGCAAAGGACGCTGTAACACTTTCAAATGATGCATGTTCGTTGTCTTTCAAATGAATTCATTTGAAAGCGACATGCATTAGAGCAACCACTCGATCCAGCGGCCATGGAAGTCGCAGCGTGCAAGATCGCGGCGCTCTCCAGTGGGCCACAGCGTGAGTGAAACCAGCGCGAATGGCTCATTCGTGTCCGAGGGTTCCATGCGCAGCCATGCGATGGGTGGACCGCCTGCCCGGCCAGCCGTTTCAAGCGCGGTCTCTATACGGGCCCGCGTTTCATGGCGAAGGTATTGCCACATGATCGAATGGAAAAGCACCGTGACCCGATCGGGCCGGCGGGCGGCAAGCGCGGCCTCCACAAAGTCAGCGGCATCCGCCTTTTCCAGTGCGAACGGCGTCTCGTTTGCCAGTTCCATGGCCGCACGCAGGCGGGAAAGCCGCGCCTCCTGATCGGCCCACACATAGGAGGTTAATCGCAACCGCTGATCATCACGGGACACGTCGATGGGCGCGATGTCGCTCCCCTGGCGCGTGGCGATATCCAGCACCCCCGACAGGTCCGGTGCTGACCCGCGCGTTTCAGGCGCCTGCCTCACGGGAGAAGCGGGGTCGCCCCATGCGCTATCGCCATAGCGGTAGTGAAAGCGGTCAAACAGAAGGTTGAGCCCTGCACTCGAGCCGATTTCATAAAGGTCGAGCGGCAGGCCGGTTTCCCGCACGATGGCGAGAAAGCCCGGCAGAAGCATCGCCGAACGGCCGATCTCATTGGTCTGTGGTGCGCTGTCCAGATTCGCGCAAAGGCGCTGGTCATGGCGCGCAATGGCCGCGCTCACGGCCTCCCGAAGCTCATCAGGTGAAGCCGCGTTCGGTGGATAGACCCCGGCAAGTGCGGCATCCTCACCGGCAAGAACGAGCGCATGAAGCCCGCCACACAGACGCAGCGCCAGCGCATCCTCCCCGGGCTCGCCCGGCCAGCCGAGCACCCGCGCGCCGGTGGCGGCCTCGCGGTCCAGGATTTCAGGCAGAAGGCGGCACAGTCGCGCCGTAAAAGGAGAGCCCATGCGATCACAGGCCTGCGCCTGCTTCTCGAAATGCGCGCTGATATGGGTCGTCATACATCCCTCCTGTTCGTTGGGATGAAAACCCTAGCATGCGTTTCACGGCACCTTTGCTGCAACGCAGCAATTCATCTGGGCCAATGAACAGGGCGTGGCCGATCAGCCCGCCGGGCGCACCGCCAGAGCCTTTTCGATCTCCGGCATCAGGTCGTTGCGGATGCTCTCGGGCGTGAACGGCCCCACATGCTTGTAACGGATCGTGCCATCGGGACCGACGAGAAAGGTTTCGGGAACGCCATAGACGCCCCAGTCGATCGCCGCGCGGCCGTTCTGGTCAACACCAATGAAATCGTACGGATTGCCGAGATCGCCAAGAAACCGGCGGGCGTTTTCCGGCTTGTCCTTGTAGTTGAGCCCCGCAATCACGACACGCTCGTCCTCGGCAAGCTGCATCAGCAGCGGGTGCTCCTGACGGCATGGCAGACACCAGGAACCCCAGACATTGACCAGCGTGACCCGGCCGCTGAACGCATCTGAAGAAAGGCCGGGCAGGTTCATGTCCTCAAGCGGGGGAAGATCGGTCTGCGGCGCGGCGCGGCCAATCAGTGCGGATGGCACCACAGACGTGTCCTTGCCGGAGATCAACTGAACCAGAAAGACCGCCGAAAGCGCCAGAAAGAGAAGAAGCGGCAGCAAAAACAGGACGAGCCGCGAACGTGCCGGTTTGTCGCTCGTCACGCTCATTTCTTCGGCGCCTTGCGGTCCGAGCGGCGACGAATACCGCGTTCCTCAAGCTCCTTGAGCTCGCGCTTGCGACCAGCCTGATCGATCAGGATCCACAGGCCAAGCCCCGCGATTACCAGCGCCGAGATCCCGTAGGCGGCGAAGACATACGCTGCGTGAGTCATCGTGCTGCCCTTTCTGCTGCCCGCGCCGAAAGCCGGCGCATGGCAACAACACGACGGCGCCAGATGTCCGCACGCATCGCCATCAGATGCAGCGTGACGAAAAGCAGTGTAAAGCCCAGCGCACAGATGAGCAGCGGCCACAGCAGCGAGGCGTGGATCGTTGGCCCATCGAGACGGAACACCGAGGCCGGTTGATGCAGCGTGTTCCACCAGTCCACCGAGAACTTGATGATCGGTATGTTGACGAAGCCGACGAGCGTGAGGATTGCCGCAGCCCGCGCCGAACGGCCGGGATCGTCCATGGCCCGCGTCAGGGCAATGATGCCGAGATACATCAGGAGCAGGATGAAGACGGAAGTGAGCCGTGCGTCCCAGACCCACCACGTGCCCCACATGGGCTTGCCCCAGACGGAGCCCGTAAAGAGCGCCAGCGCCGTGAAGGCCGCGCCGATGGGAGCGGCGGCTTTCAGCGCCACATCGGCGAGCGGATGCTTCCACACAAGCGTCCCAAGCGCGGAAATGGCCATCAGCGAATAGCAGAACATGGCGAGCCAGGCGAACGGCACATGGATATACATGATCCGGACGGTGATTCCCTGCTGGTAGTCTTCAGGCGCGGCAAACGCCATGTAGAAGCCGACAGCCAGAACCGCCAGTGCGAGACCGCCCAGCCACGGCACGAGGCTATCGGCCAGCGCGAGAAACCGCGTGGGATTGGCGAGCGCCGTCAGGCGACCGGAGAGCGTAGAGGCTTGCGGCGTGGCGTTTGTCATGCCTGAACCCATAGCGTTGCGTGTCCTGTTCCGCAATCGAATCGATTGCCGCACATCAGTCGCCGCCCCAGCGCAGTGCAAGGGAAGCGGCCAGCGGCCCGATGACGGCAAAGAACAGCATCAGCGCGGCAAGAATGAGGAAAGGCGGCAGAAATGGATCGGGGTCGGCCACCGCCCCGCGCGCCGCCGCCACACCGAAAATCAGAACCGGGATGGTGAGCGGCAGCACGAGCACCGAGACCAGAAGCCCGCCACGCGGCAGCGCCACGGCAAGGGCCGCGCCCACCGCACCGATGAAGGTGATGGCCGGCGTGCCGACGGCCAGTGTCGCGGTCGCAGCCAGAATGCCCACAGGTTCGATATTCATGAAAAGGCCGAGCAAGGGCGTCACCACCACCAGCGGCAAAACATTGACGGTCCAGTGCGCGCAGCATTTTACAAACACGGTCAAAGCCCTCATGTGCCGGCTGTCGGCCAGAAGCATCAGGTCCAGAGAGCCGTCCTCACGGTCAGCCTGGAACAGGCGCTCAAGCCCGAGAAGGCCGGCAAGCAGAGCACCGATCCAGAGAATTGCCGGGCCGATGCGCGCCAGAAGATTCAGATCCGGCCCGACGCCGAAAGGTATGACGGCGACAACGGCAAGAAAGAAAAGCACCCCTGTCAGCGCGCCGTTCCCGGTGCGCACGCCAATCTGCAACTCGCGTCGGAAAAGCGCTAGCATGGTGCAAACCGGGATGGTTGCTGTTTGAGGTGGCGCACGTCCTTCATCATCAACCCACAGCCTCCCCCATGCGCAATTCCCGCGCGCCCTTCAGGCCAAGCGGCAGATGGGTGGCGGCCACGATCATTCCGCCATCTTCGAGATGCACGCCCATGAGGTCGGCAAACTGCGCGTCGGATGCCTTGTCGAGGCCGGATGTCGGCTCGTCAAGCAACCAGACGGGCCGATAGCTCACCAGAAGCCGCGCGATGGAAGCGCGCCGTCTCTGCCCCGTGGACAGATAGCCGAACGGCAAATGGCCAATATCGCCCAGCCCCACCATCTCCAGCGCCTCGAATGGCGGCAGATGAGGCTCTCCCATGAAATCCTTCCAGAAGCGCAGGTTCTCCTCAACGCTGAGCTCCGCCTTCATCGCATTGCGGTGGCCGAGATAGTGGCAGGCGGACGCGACATCCGGAAACGCATCGCCGCCGCCGGAAAACTGCACCTTGCCCTCCGCGGCTGGCAAGAGGCCGCAGATCACGCGCAACAGGGTGGATTTTCCGGCGCCATTTGGCCCCGTAACCGTGAGCGCCTCGCCTTCACCCAGCGTGAAGGAAATGCCGGAGAACACGGTTTCGCCGCCGCGCTCACCGCCAAGCCCCTCGGCAGCAAGCCGCATCATGTGGTCGTCCTTCGGCAAAGAGATGGTCCTGAATTTTTTTACGAGATGGCAGATTTGCCATTTCTCACTCTAGAACTCTTCTACAAAATTCTCTATATCCGCCTCAACCACGCCAGCGGTCGGCGTGTAACTCTTTGTGCCGATACCCGCGCGCGCGCCGCCTTGAACGGCCGGGACGCTTGGGGGCGGACAGCGGAAATGACCGTACCCGCACCTTTTGCGCGTGATGCCTCGAGGAGTCCGTTCCCGTTTCGGATAGCAGAACAGGATAGGATCGCCCGTGACCAAATCTCTAGACAGTTTCAATTGCCGTCGCACCCTCCAGGTGGGGGATGCGGAGTATGTTTATTTCGACCTCAAGGAGGCCGAGAAAAACGGTCTCGAAGGCATTTCCCGCCTGCCCTTCTCCATGAAGGTGCTGCTTGAAAACCTGCTGCGCAACGAAGACGGACGCTCGGTCACCAAGTCCGATATCGAAGCGGTCGCGGCATGGCTCGACGACCGCGGCACGGCCGGCCACGAGATCGCCTACCGTCCGGCCCGTGTGCTCATGCAGGATTTCACCGGCGTTCCTGCCGTGGTGGATCTCGCCGCCATGCGCGATGCCATGGTTTCGCTCGGCGGCGACCCGCAGAAGATCAACCCACTGGTGCCCGTCGATCTCGTCATCGACCACTCGGTCATCGTCGATGAATTCGGCACACCGAAGGCCTTCGCGCGCAATGTCGAGCTGGAATACCAGCGCAATGGCGAGCGCTACCGCTTCCTCAAATGGGGTCAGAAGGCGTTCAAGAACTTCCGCGTCGTGCCGCCCGGCACCGGCATCTGCCACCAGGTGAACCTTGAATATCTCGGTCAGGCCGTCTGGACGAAGGATGAGGACGGCAAGACGATTGCCTATCCTGACACCTGCGTTGGCACCGATTCGCACACGACCATGATCAACGGTCTCGGCGTGCTCGGCTGGGGCGTTGGCGGCATCGAGGCAGAGGCGGCCATGCTCGGCCAGCCGATCTCCATGCTCCTGCCCGAAGTCATCGGTTTCAAGCTCACCGGCAGGCTGAAGGAAGGCGTGACGGCCACCGATCTGGTGCTCACCGTCGTGCAGATGCTGCGCAAGAAGGGCGTTGTCGGCAAGTTCGTCGAGTTCTTCGGCGAAGGCCTCGACCATCTGACGCTGGCAGACGCAGCCACGATCGGCAATATGGGTCCGGAATACGGCGCTACCTGCGGCTTCTTCCCGGTCGATTCGGAAACACTGAACTACCTCAACGTCTCCGGCCGCTCGAAGGAGCGCATCGCGCTCGTGGAAGCCTACTGCAAGGCGCAGGGCATGTTCCGCGAGACAGGCACCGAGCATCCGGTCTTCACTGACACGCTCGAGCTTGACCTTGGCGAAGTCGTTCCGTCAATGGCTGGCCCGAAGCGTCCCGAAGGCCGCATCCCGCTCGAGAACATTGCATCCGGTTTCGCCGAATCGCTCGAGAAGGAATACAAAAAGGATCCGTCCACACTCGAACAGCGCTGGAAGGTTGAAGGCGAGGACTACGACCTCGGCCACGGTGACGTGGCGATTGCCGCCATCACCTCCTGCACCAACACCTCGAACCCAAGCGTGCTGATCGGCGCCGGCCTTCTCGCCCGCAACGCCAACCGCCTCGGCCTCAGGCAGAAGCCATGGGTGAAGACATCGCTCGCCCCCGGCTCGCAGGTGGTTGCCGAATATCTGGAGAATTCCGGCCTGCAGAAGGAACTCGACCAGATCGGCTTCAACCTCGTCGGCTTCGGCTGCACGACCTGCATCGGCAATTCCGGTCCGCTTCCGGCCCCGGTCTCCAAGACCATCAACGACAAGGGCCTGATCGCCGCCGGCGTTCTCTCCGGCAACCGCAATTTCGAAGGCCGCATCTCGCCGGATGTGCAGGCCAACTATCTGGCCTCACCGCCGCTCGTCGTCGCCTACGCGCTCGCCGGTTCGGTGACCAAGGACCTGACCAAGGAACCAATCGGTCAGGACAAGGACGGCAACGACGTCTATCTGAAGGACATCTGGCCCTCCAATCAGGAGATTCAGGAGTTCATCCAGAAGAACGTCACCCGCGATCTTTTCGAGAAGAAGTATGCCGAGGTCTTCACCGGCGACGAGAACTGGCAGGCCGTACAGGTGCCGGAAGGCGAGACCTATGCATGGGACGACAAGTCGACCTATGTGCAGAACCCACCCTACTTTGTCGGCATGAAGAAGACGACCGGCGATGTGAGTGACATCAAGAATGCGCGCATCCTCGGCCTGTTCGGCGACAAGATCACCACCGATCACATTTCGCCCGCCGGTTCCATCAAGGCACAGTCGCCAGCCGGCAAGTACCTGATGGACAATGGCGTGGGCGTGGCCGACTTCAACCAGTACGGCACGCGCCGCGGCAACCATGAGGTGATGATGCGAGGCACGTTCGCCAACATCCGCATCCGCAACCACATGCTGGGCGAAAACGGTACCGAAGGCGGCTACACGATCCACTATCCCTCCAAGGAGGAGATGTCGATCTACGACGCAGCCATGGAATACCGCAAGGAAGGCGTGCCGCTCGTGGTCTTTGCCGGCGGCGAATACGGCAATGGCTCCTCGCGTGACTGGGCTGCCAAGGGCACCAACCTGCTCGGTGTCCGCGCCGTCATCTCCGAAAGCTACGAGCGCATCCACCGCTCCAATCTGGTTGGCATGGGCGTCATTCCCTTCGTCTTTGCCGACGAAGGAACGAGCTGGTCAAGCCTCGGCCTGAAGGGCGATGAGACCGTCACCATCGACGGGCTGGAGACCATCAAGCCGCGCGCCACGGTGAACGCGAAGATCACCTTTGCCGACGGTTCGGTCAAAGAGGTTCCGCTTCTGTGCCGTATCGATACGCTGGATGAGCTTGAATACTTCAAGAATGGCGGCATCCTGCAATATGTGCTGCGCGACCTGGCCGCCTGACGGGGCCACGCAGACGCGATGATCAGACCGCCGGCGGAAACGCCGGCGGTTTTTTTTCGCCTGAAGACGCTCCGCCAATCGGCTCACCGGAACGTGACTTCTTGTTGAGGCTCGCTCGCTCCTATAGTTCTGAAACAAAGCAATGTTCGCTTCAATTTCCACACGGAGAGCGCATGTTCCGGCTCTGGACACCAGGCCATTTCACGGCACTGGCTTTAGGCTTACTCGCCGCCATTGGCCCAGCGGAGGCGGAGAACACGGGTCGCCCGATCGGTGTTGTAGAACTCTTTACGAGCCAGGGGTGCAACTCCTGCCCTCCAGCGGACGCGGTTCTCGATGAGCTCGCCTCCCGTAAAGATGTCGTCGCACTCGCCTATCACGTCGACTACTGGGACTATTTAGGCTGGCGCGACGCACTCGCACGCCCCGCCAATTCTGAACGGCAACGAAAGTATGCCGGCACCCTTCAGAAGAGTTCGGTTTACACCCCTCAGGCTATTGTCAACGGCCACCGTGATATGAATGGCGCCAATCGAGCCGAGGTCATGTCGACGCTTGAAGCGCTGGCAGGAACGGCAGCTGGGCTCCAGGTGGATCTGTCTCTGGAAGACACGGGTGACAGCATCATTGTCAGCGTTGGCTCATTGCCTGAAGGCCTTGAGGACAAAGACATCAGCGCACATCTGGTCTTTGTGGATTATACACCAAAAAGCACCGTGGAGATCCGAGCCGGCGAAAATCGCGGGCGCACAATCCAGTATCGCAACGCGGTCAACCGCATTCAGACCATCGGCATGTGGGACGGCACCGCCAGGAAATTCGAAATGCCCAGGTCGGAGCTGATCCAGAAGGGCAATGGCTGCGCACTGCTGCTCCAGCGTGTCGATGGAAGTGGCTTGCCCGGCGCAATACTTGGCGCCATTGCACTCGACCCATAACACCCGCCAAAGGTTCACCGATGAAAGGCTGGTCCCAAAAGAAAAACCGGTGCTGACTCATTCAGCACCGGCTGTATTCCTTTGGGACCGTTGCCTTGCTCGGGCGTCCGAGAGTTGGTTCGATCCGGTCATGACCCCGAGGGCGGGGGGGCTTGGGGTTTTCGGGATCCGTGTCCGGACCGAACCGTCTCAGGCAACGTTCGGATCGTTGCGGCACAATGGGGCGTGAGCTTGAACAAAATGCGGCAAGAAAAAGGCACGCCATCACCAATTCCGACAAACGGTCCCGATTTGTGACTACCGGCTAAGAGATGAGGCTTGCAGAGCACGTATTCATACGTCGGCAAAAGATGTGGACGGATATAACCACTCCGATACCCCGGTCATCAAGAAGGATGACGCACGCCCGCAGGCCCCGTCGCGCCGCCCATCACGGGTCTCGGCAATGTGGGCTTGCAATTCCGTCTATGGCGGGCGAATCTTCCCTTGTCACCAAATCGTCATGAGGTATCGCCAATGACCGATTACGGCAGCGCCAGGGAGGATAGGGAAGGGTCCGGGATACTGATCCCGCTGCACGAGGCACGCAGGGCACGTTCCGACCTCCCCGTAACCTTCGAGCGGCGCGAATTGGATCAAATTCTGCGCATCTATGGCCGCATGGTCGCCGCGGGTGAATGGCGTGATTATGCCATTGATCATCTCAGGGACCGGGCCATCTTCTCCGTCTTCAGGCGAACCAGCGAGGTCCCGCTGTTTCAGATTGTCAAAGACCCCAAACTGACACGGAAGCAGGGTGCCTACAGCGTCATCGCTGCCACCGGCGCGATCCTGAAGCGCGGGCATGAACTGGCCCGTGTCCTGGCGGTGTTCGACAAAAAGCTGAAACTCGTTACCTAGACGAAGTCAGCGGACGGTCTCACCGCGAAACAGCCGCTCGGGAACAGACTGGGGATCAGGTGGCGCACCGTCCCCTTCGTTGAGGGCCAGTTGCATGAAGACCGTGTCGAGCCAGCGGCCGTGTTTGAAACCGCTGCCACGAAGAACGCCGGCATCGCGGAAACCCGCGGCCCGATGCAGCTTCACCGAAGCGCTTTCTTCCGAACCATCCCCGATAACCGCAACGATCTGGCGAAATCCGCGTTGCTCGCACGCTGCAATCAGCGTCTGGAGCAAACGCCGCCCAATGCCACGCCCCTGTGCCTCCGGTGCCAGGTAAACCGAATCCTCGACCATGAACCGATAGGCCCGCCGCGGGCGAAACGGCCCTGCATATGCGTATCCGAGAACGCCACTTCCATCTTCCGCAAGGATATAGGGATAGCCGCTGCGAATGAGCGCCTCCATGCGCTCAAGCATTTCTGCCTCGCCTGGCGGTTCGAGCTCATAACTTGCCGTTCCCTCGGTCACGGCTTGCGCGTAGATGCGGGCAATGGCTGAGACGTCGTGCGGGCTTGCGGGGCGAATGGCGGGTTTCATGAAAGCTCGAAGATCGTTCTGGAATGACGCAAAAAGGGCGGCCCGAAAGCCGCCCTTTCATAGCACTGTTTCAGGCCCCGTGCGCACTACTCGCGATTGCCGAGGAACTGCAGCAGGAACATGAACAGGTTGATGAAGTCGAGATAGAGACGCAGCGCACCCATGATCGCCTTGCGACCGGAAACGGTGGCGTCGTCACCCTCGTAATACATCTCCTTGATCTGCTGGGTGTCGTAGGCTGTGAGGCCCGCAAACACCAGAACGCCGATCACCGAAATGGCGAACTGCAGCGCCGAAGAGCCGAGGAAGATGTTCACGATCGAGGCAATGATGATGCCGATCAGACCCATGAACAGGAACGACCCCATGCCCGAAAGGTCACGCCTGGTCGTATAACCCCAGAGCGACAGTGCGCCGAACGAAGCGGCGGTGATGAAGAAGGTGCGGACAATGCTCTCGCCGGTGAACACCAGGAAGATCGTCGACAGGGAGAGACCCACCAGGGCTGAATAGACCCAGAAGGTCGTCTGCGCAGCTCCGACGCTCATGTTCTGAATGCGGAAGCTCAGGAAGAACACCAGCGCAAGCGGTGCGAGAATGACAACCCAGCGGAAGGCGCTGGCATAGATGAGCTGGCCGAAAGCCGTCAGTTGGCCGTCGGCAATGGCAAGGTTGAATGCGCCAAAGGCTGCAAGGCCGGTGATTGCCAGGCCGAGCGCCATAAGGTTATAGACGCGAATCATGTAGGCGCGCAGGCCCTCGTCGATGGCCGCGTCCGCGCGCACGCCGGGCGTTGCGCGGGCCTGATAGTTACGAAGGTCAGCCATAATTACCCCTTTCTGGCTTAAATCCCGTCCGGTGACGGCCAAAAGGCCGTGCGCCGCTGGCGGGATACCAGCATGCGTAGATCAAATATGATGTCAGTTTGTGTTCAGGACAAGACCTCTCCGCATCGGAAAAGCACCTGCGGCAACAGTTCGCGGGCGAAATCGCGCCTCTCGACGCAGAAGGTTAACGGCTAATCAAGCTCACAGATTGCGCAAAACCGGTGCCGCCTTGTGTCCAAGAACCCGCCAGGTACCGATCAACCCGAACCCGACCGTCAACACCAGTGCCACCGCCACCGTGGTCAGCGCAACCTCTGGAAGAAAGCTGGAAGGCAATCCCATGACCTTTGCCACCACAAACCACGCCGCGACTCCACCGGCAAGCAATGCGAACACCGCAGTCGCAAGACCGATCAGCAGATATTCAAGCGAGAAGGCCGCAATCAGCGTCCGACGTGTCGCGCCCAGAGTTTTCAGAACGACCGCATCGTGAACCCGCGCCCGATTGCCTGCCGCCAGCGCACCGGAAAGCACCAGCACTGAAGCAATCAACGCAACGGCCGCAGCGGCGCGGATGGCTGTGGCCAACTGCTCGACAAGCCGGTTCACCACATCGAGTGCATCTTTCACCCGGACGGTGGTCACCGTGGGGAAGTTGCGGGTTACGGCGTTCAGAATCTGCGACTCGTCGGCCTGTGTAGCGTCAGCATCCGTCAATGTCGCCAGCCACGCGTGTGGTGCCCCGGAAAAAGTGTTGGGTGAAAACACCATCACGAAATTGATGGCAAGCGTTTCCCATTCCACGGCGCGGAAATTGGCAATTCTGGCCGTGACCTCGCGCCCGAGGACGTTGACGGTGATCGTGTCACCGATCTTCAGGCCAAGCTCTCCACCTTCTTCCGCCGTGAAAGACACAAGCGGCTCTCCCTCATAATCCGCCGGCCACCATTCACCCTGCGTGAGCGTGGAGTTCTCGGGTGCGTTGCGGGCATAGGTGATGCCGCGATCTCCGCGCAGCACCCAGCCACCCTCCGGGGGAATCTCCATGTCCCGGACATTGATATCGTTGAGCGCCGTGATCCGTCCACGCAGCATTGGCACCTGGATCAGCTTGCCGCCAGGCGCTTCCCGGTTGACCAGATCAGAGAAGGCTTCCACCTCGCCACTCTGGATGTCTACAAAGAAGAAGTTCGGAGCGACTTCCGGCAAATTGCCTGTGATCTGGCGGCGCAGATTCCCGTCGATCAGCGCCAGCGTGGCAAGCAACGTCAGACCGAGACCCAGCGAAAGCACCACGGAGGGAGTCAGCGCGCCGGGGCGGTGGATATTGCCCAGCGCCAGACGCATTGGCGTGGATGCAACGCGCGGACTGCGACGCGCGAGCCATTCGATGCCAAGCGCCACGACCCTTAAAACGATAAACGCGAACACGGTCGCACCAACGAAAATTGCCGCCATGCGCCGATCGTCGGAGAACCAGATGGCAAAACCCGCCAGCCCGGCGGCGATGGCAACCGAGAGTGCGATATAGATCGGACGTGGCCAGCCGCGGCCATCCACGCCCATTTCGCGAAACAGCGCCGTCGCCGGCACATCACGAGCGCGGCCGAGAGGCATCAGCGCGAACACAAGCGTGATCATGACGCCGAACAGTGCAGCCACCAGAAGAGCCGCAGGATAGATCCCCCCCGTGGCAGGAACCGGCAGGACACTTGCCAGGACCGCCGATGCGCCGAACGGCATCAGGGCGCCGATCACAAGGCCGGCCAGGATGCCGATAGCGGCAATCATCATTATCTGCACGAGGTAGACGGTGAAGACGAACCCTCCGGAAGCGCCCAGGCTCTTGAAGGTCGCGATCACGGCGCGCTTGCTGTCCAGATAGGCGCGCACCGCATTGGCGACACCCACGCCGCCCACGACAAGAGCCGTCAGACCCACCAGGGTCAGAAACTGCGAAAACCGTTCGATATTGCGAGATAACGCGGGGGCGGCATTGCTGCGGGTGCGGATGCTCCACCCGGCCTCCGGGAACGCAGCCATCGCTCGCGCCTGTACAGCCTCCAGCGTACCCGCATCATCGCCAAGCCGCACCTTGTAAACATGCTCGACGAGACTGCCTGGCTGAACAAGCCCGGTAGCTTCAAGCGCATCCAGCGAAATCATCAGCCGCGGTGCAAAGCCGAACCCGTCGGAAACGGCATCCGGCTCGCTGACGAGAACGGCGCGAAGTTCGATCGTTGCACCGCCCAGCATGATGCGGTCGCCAATGCCAAGGCCCAGTCGTTCAAAGAGCAATTCCGGTGCCGCCGCCCCATAGGCACCATTGATTTTTTCAAAGAGCGCGTCATGCGAGAACTGCGGCTCCGTCACCCGCTCCCCATAGAGCGGATAGAGCGCATCGACGGCCTTCACCTCCACCAGTGTCTGATCCGAACCGTCAGGAAGCCGGGCCATGGAGCGCATGTTCGCGCTCTCGGCCACATCGCCCAACCCTGAAAGAAACGCTTGCTCCGCATCGCTGCTGCGCCTCTGGTTCAGTTCGAACCGCAGGTCGGCGGCCAGTAACGACTGGCCCTCCGCTTCCACGGCCCCGGTAATCGCGGTGGCAACCGAATTGACACCGCCAATGGCGCCAACGCCCAGCGCAATGCAGGCCAGAAAGATGAAAAATCCCGAGAGCCCGCCCCGCATCTCGCGTAGCGAAAAACGGAACGCCAGACCGAGCATGCGGCCGAAACTCATCTCCGCGGGCCTCATGCCATTGCGGCCTTGTCCAGGGCGGGGTGCTGCTCTATGCAGCCGGAGCGCATTGCCACCTGGCGCTCACAGCGTGCTGCGAGGGCAGGATCGTGCGTAACAAGCACCAACGATGTGCCACGCTCCTTTGCCTTGGCGAAAAGCATGTCGGAAATTTGCCTGCCGGTCGCCTGGTCGAGATTGCCGGTTGGCTCATCGGCGATCAGGATGGCCGGTCCCGGTGCCAGCGCGCGGGCTATGGCCACGCGCTGCTGCTCACCGCCCGAGAGCTCGCCCGGATAATGCGTCAGACGCTGTGAGAGACCCACGGCAGCCAGTTCTTCCTCGGCTGCACCAAAGGGATCGGAATGGCCCGCCAGTTCCAGCGGCACAGCGACGTTCTCCAGCGCCGTCATGTTGGGGATAAGATGGAAGGACTGGAAAACAATGCCGATGGAGCGGCCACGAAAGGCGGCAATCGCATCTTCGCTCAGCGCGTTGATCTGTGTTCCGCCGACGCGCACAATGCCGTCATCCACACGCTCCAGCCCTGCGATCACCATCAGGAGCGTCGATTTTCCCGAACCCGAGGGGCCGACGATTGCCGTAGAGCGCCCACGCTCTACGGAGAGGCTCACGCCTTTGAGAACATGCACGGAGGACGCGCCCTCCCCCAGTGTCAGAGACACGTTCTCAAGTTCGATCACGGCTTCTGTCACGGAAAAGACATCCTATATTGGGAAGAGATGACGCTGGAATCGCACCAATGCACGGTTTTGGCAAATATGGGTTATCCCGCATGGCATTCAAATTTTTTCGTCCTTTCGGCCAGTTCACAAAAATTTCATCGGCTGCTGCGGCGCTTGTCCTGATGCTTTCCGTGAGTGTAAGCGCGCGTGCTGAAACCATCCGGATTGTTGGCTTCGGCGACAGTCTGATGGCGGGCTACAATCTCGGGCCGGACGAGGGTTTCCCCGAACAGCTCGAAGACGCGCTCCGGGCCGAGGGCTATGATGTCGCCATCGCCAATGCAGGTGTTTCCGGCGATACGACGAGCGGTGGGCTTTCCCGCCTTGAATGGTCTGTTCCCGAAGAGGCGGATATTGTGCTTCTGGAGCTCGGTGCGAATGACATGCTGCGCGGCATTCCGCCCGCCTCCACCGAGCAGAATCTCGACCGGATGATCGCCATGCTGAAGGAACGCGGCCAGCAAGTGATCCTGGCTGGCATGCTGGCTGCACCCAATCTCGGCGAGGACTATGCCGCCGCCTTCAATCCGCTCTATGAACGGCTGGCCAATAAGCACGAGATCCACCTCATTCCGTTCTTTCTTGACGGCGTGGCCGCCGAACCGTCTCTGCTTCTGGAAGACGGTATGCATCCGAATGCCCAGGGCATTGCACGTATGGTGGAGCGTATTCTGCCCACCTTCCGCACAGTCCTCGATGAGCGATCCGAAGAAGGCGCGTAAAACCTGATAAAGAAACCGCTTGCTCACAGTGGCAATCGATGATTCGCTGTACTCGACACTGCGATTCGAGGAGGTTGCCATGCCGCGACTTTTCACCGCCCTCGAGATCCCGCGTGACGCCGCCTTGTCGTTGTCACTTCTGCGCGGGGGCCTCCCAGGAGCTCGTTGGATCGATGTCGAAAACTATCATCTGACATTGCGGTTCTTCGGTGACGTGGAAGGTCACACGGCGGACGAGATTGCCAATGCACTTGACAGGATTCGGCGCCCCAGCTTCACGATGAAGCTTTCCGGTGTCGGGGCTTTCGGGCAGAAGAAACCCCACTCCATCTGGGCTGGTGTGTCCGCCTCCCCAGACCTGCACGCATTACAGGGAGAAATAGACGGCATCTGCCGGCGGTTACGCCTGCCACCGGATCCCCGGAAGTTCACGCCACACGTCACCCTGGCCCGCCTGAAAAATTCCAGTCCGCACGACGTGGCAAGCTATCTTTCCGCTCGCGGGAATTTTGCTTCTGTGCCCTTCTCTGTCGGCCGCTTCGTGCTGATGTCGTCGCGCGCTTCCTTTGGTGGCGGACCATACATCATCGAGGAAGCCTGGCCTCTGGTGGGCGCTGAATATGATCGTCAGTCGAATTTCGACAGCAGCGCTTCAGAAGCCTCGCGGATCATCTGGTAAACCGACGCAAAGCCGTCCTCACCGCCGTAATAGGGATCGGGAATGTCGACCATGCGACCGTTGGCATAATCGAGAAAGAGGTGAATCTTTCCTGACACGCCTCGGGTGGCGCGCTCGCGCAGCGTTTGCACATTGTTGCGATCCATACCCAAAAGCAGATCGTAGCGGTTGAAGTCCGCCGCTTCCACCTGCCGTGCCCGTTGGTGAGAGATATCGACCCCGAACCTGCGTGCGATATCGACCGAACGCGGGTCAGGTGGGTTGCCCACGTGCCACGCACCGGTTCCAGCTGAGCCGACCAGGAAATCCGCCCCTCGCCCCCGCTCCACCGCGACACTGCGAAAGACCCCCTCTGCGAGCGGAGAGCGACAGATATTGCCAAGGCAGACGAAGAGAATCGAGATACGAGGCTTTGCGTTCATGGCGGGTGCGCTATCATCCAGATGAAGATGCCAACAGGCGATACCATGGAGAGACGCGATGGCAAGGGCAAAGCTCGATCCGGCTGCGCTGGAACAGGCGCTCAAGACACTCGACGGGTGGGATCTGGGGGAAGATGGGGACTCCATCGAGCGGCGCTTCATCTTCACCGATTTTTCCGAAGCATTCGCGTTCATGACGCGTTCGGCGCTCATGGCCGAAAAATTGAACCATCATCCAGACTGGTCGAATGTCTACAAGACCGTCGATGTCAGTCTTTCCACGCATGATGCAGGCGGGGTAACTGAACTCGATCTCAAGCTCGCCATGGCAATGAATCGATTCGCCAGGAGCTGATCTTGCTCGGATTCCGTCCAAATATTGAATTTCGATGGCTGATTCCCACATCTTGGTCAGCAGGAGCACACCATGGACGATGTGAAAATCGGCGAAATTCTGGAACCGGCCGGTCCCCGTGAAAACCGGGACCGCGAAGAGCGTGTGCGTGCCAAATTCTGGCGCACGATAAAGAAGGCGGCCCGGCAGGTGCCATTCATGGAAGAACTGGTGGCCGGCTATTATTGCGCGCTCGACAACGACACCCCGCCAAAGGTGCGCGGATTGCTGCTCGCTGCCCTCGCCTATTTTGTGCTTCCGCTCGACGTGGTGCCGGATTTTCTGCTTGGATTCGGCTTTACAGACGACATCGCCGTGCTGGCAGCCGCGCTTAACGCCGTACGCCACCATATCACACCGGCCCACCGTCTCGCGGCCAGGAACGCCCTCACTGAAACCGCCCGCGAGCACTGACCAGTCAAATTCTTGCCTCTTTCATTCGTTTCAACCGCTAGTGAAGGGGTGTTCGGAAGTTGGCGCATTTGTTTTGCGGCAACGGATATCGGGGTTGAACGCATGAAGAATCCGTCGATTCGCTTCACGCTTTGGTAACCCAGATTAAATAAAAATGAAGTGATCTAGAGGGACCAGCCGGTCTCCAAACACTGGCAGAAAAAGACGGTCAAGACGATGCGCGTACTGATTTCGACACTGATGCTCATTTGCGGAATGGCGGCGGCAAGCCCCGCGCTGGCCCAGGCAACGGCGGTGGGACAGCATCGCGACTGGGGCGTCTACAGCTACCAGTCCGGAAACGGCAAGGTGTGCTACGCCATGAGCGTGCCAAAGGAAAAGCAGCCGGCCAGCCTCGACCATGGCGACATTTTCTTCTTCGTCAGCCAGAAGCCCGGTCAGAACGTGGCTTCGGAACCGCAGTTTATCGCAGCGTACAATTTCCAGACGAATTCCAAGGTGATTGTCACAGTGGGCAACAAAAGCTTCACCATGTTCACGCAGGGCAAATCCGCCTGGCTTGAGAACGCGGCTGAAGAGCCTCAGTTAATCGCAGCGATGAAGGGCGGTTCAGACATGAAGGTTGCTGCGAAATCTGGCCGCGGCAACGACACCAGCTACACCTTCTCTCTCAGCGGTGTCACGGCTGCGATCAACGCCACCCAGAACTGCAAATAGAGTTTGCAGAAGCCGGCTGTCGGCTGCGACAGGTGACGGCAGCCCTCAGGCGTGCTATGAGCGCGGCAGATGAAGGGCAGCCGCTGAATTCGAGATACGAATTCGCAAAGCGCTGCCCGCAACGCACTTCAAGAACGCCATGGCACTGACACTCGATCTATCGACGCCCGAGGGGCGCGCTGACCTGCGCCCCGCCACGAAAGCCGAGAAGCAATCGCTGATCGGCCTTTCACGTGACGAACTGGCAGAAGCGCTGCTTTCACTGGGTGTGCCTGAGCGGCAGTCACGCATGCGCGTGCGCCAGCTTTGGCACTGGCTTTATGTGCGCGGCGTTTCCGACTTCTCGCAGATGTTCAACATCTCGAAGGATCTGCGGGCTCAGCTCGACGAGCGTTTTACAATCGCCCGCCCGGAAATCATCGAAGAGCAGATTTCGAAAGACGGTACCTGCAAGTGGCTGATGCGCTTTCCAGCGCGCGGCGCGGGCCGCCCGGTGGATGTGGAAACGGTTTACATTCCCGAGGAAGGCCGCGGCACACTTTGCATTTCCAGCCAGGTCGGCTGCACCCTGACCTGCACCTTCTGCCACACCGGTACGCAGAAGCTCGTGCGCAACCTGACGCCGGGCGAAATTCTCGACCAGCTTCTCGTGGCGCGGGATCGGCTTGGCGATTTCCCCGACGCAGACACGCCGGATGGCGCCATAGTGCCGGCAGAAGGCCGTAAGGTCACCAACATCGTCATGATGGGTATGGGTGAACCACTCTACAATTTCGAGAATGTGAAGCAGGCGCTTCTCATCGCCTCCGATGGCGAGGGCCTTTCGCTCTCGAAGCGCCGCATCACATTGTCCACCTCAGGCGTGGTTCCGGAGATCTATCGCACCGGCGAGGAAATCGGTGTCATGCTCGCGATTTCGCTACACGCAGTACGCGACGAACTGCGCAACGAACTGGTGCCGATCAACAAAAAATATCCGCTGAAAGAGCTGCTCGACGCCTGTCGCGCCTATCCCGGGCTGTCAAACGCGCGGCGTATCACGTTTGAGTATGTGATGCTGAAGGGTGTCAACGATTCGCTCGACGATGCCCGTGAGCTGGTGCGGCTTCTGAAAGGCATTCCCGCCAAGATCAACCTGATCCCCTTCAACCCATGGCCCGGCAGCGACTATGAATGCTCCGACTGGGAGCAGATCGAGGAGTTTGCGGACCTGGTCAACAAAGCCGGATACGCCTCGCCCATCCGCACCCCGCGCGGGCGCGATATCCTGGCAGCCTGCGGTCAGCTCAAATCCGCATCGGAGCGGATGAAGAAGGCTGACCGGCTGAAGCTGGAAGCCATGATGATCGCCAGCCACGGCGAATAGGGCAACTCTGGCTCACCGCGCCTGAGCGGTCAGGATTTTCAGCGCAAAGGCCGAGAAAACGCCGGCGAAAAGATAGTCGACCACGCGGGTGACACGCGGACTCTTCTTCAGAAGCTTGGAAAAACTGTCTGCCGCGATCACCATCGGCGCGACGATTGGCAGCGCCAGCGGAATGAACAGAAGGCCGAGAAAGAAGAGCTTGCCAGGTGCGTGCGGATCGCTGGCGGACACGAACTGCGGCAGAAAAGTCATGAAGAACAGGATAATCTTCGGGTTCAGAAGATTGATGCCGAGCCCCGTGGCCCAGTTCTTCAAGAGCGACCGCCCCGCCCCACCCTTCTTTTCCGGCGAGAAGGCGGAGCCCTTGCGGATCGCCTGGATGGCCAGCCAGATCAGATAGCCCGCACCGAACACCTTGAGCGCAAGGAAGGCCTCTGGCGAAGCCACGATCAGCGCTGAGAGCCCCAGCGCCACAAGCGCCGTGTGGATCATGATCCCGGTCATCGCGCCGAACATGCAGGCGAAGCCGGCCGCCCTGCCCTGGCTCAGCGCCCGACCGACGAACAGCGTCATGTCCGGACCCGGCGTGATCGAAATCACGAATGTGGCGAGGGCAAACTGGAGAATGGTGGCGAAATCGGGAATGAAGGTCATGGAAGTGCTTCCGGCACGATGTTGATCCGCCGGAAGCTAACGCAGGATCAAAGCTCACGCCAGCGGCATGATTGGGAGGCCGCTGGTTCAGGATCAGATCGTTTCCGTCACCTTCTTGAGCTTGTCCGGTGTGTCCGGATTGAGCCCACGCTCGCGCGCGACCCGTTCGATCAGGCGATAATAACCCACGAGCGAGACAAGCGGGTCCAGCTGGCCATGGCCGGTGGATGGCGTTTTTATGGTGCGTTCACCCAGATCACACGATGAAAAGCTCGCAATCTGTGCACCAAAGCCGCGCAGCTTTTCGAGCGATTGCGCGCTTGAAGCCATCGCTGCATCCTCCGGTACAAAGGCAAGAATGGGAAAGCCCTGATCGACAAGCTGCATCGGCCCATGCATCAGTTCGGCGAGAGAGAAGGCTTCGGCATGAAGCTGGGCCGTTTCCTTTGCTTTCAAAGCCGCTTCAAGCGCAATGGCAAAGCCCGGACCGCGACCGGCGGTATAGACGGATGCTGCACTCGTCAGGAGCGGCAGCGCCGGCTCCCAGTTTACATCGCAGGCGGCGGCTAGCGCTTCCGGAAGGCGGGCAAGCGCATTTTTGAGCGCGCCATTGCCCGACGCTGCCTGCGTAACACCGGCAAGCGCCGCGGCAGACGCGATGAAACTCTTCGTCGCCGCCACGCTCCGCTCCGGTCCGGCATGGATTGGCAACACGATGTCGGCCGCCTTCGCAAGCGGACTGTCGGCAACATTGACCACGGCCAGCGTAACCGCGCCGCCCTTCTTGGCCGAGGCCTGAGCGGCGACGATATCAGGGCTCCCGCCGGACTGGGAAATCGTGATGTGAAGCGCGCGCTCGAGCTTCAGCGACGCGTCATAGACCGATGCCACCGAGGGGCCGATGGAGGCCACGGGAATGCCCGTATGAATCTCGAACAGATATTTGAAGAAGCTCGCGGCATGGTCGGATGAACCGCGCGCCGACATGCTCACCACCGCAGGGGCGCGCTCGGCAATCACCCGAGCCAGTTCAGCGAAGGTTTGTGCTTCCTTGGAAAAAAGCCGGTCGACAGCTTCGGCAGCCTCAGCGGTTTCCTGAAACATCAGGGATGGCGTATCGGTCATTTCGGTCTTTCCGTGGTTGAAATTTGGATGTGAGATCTTTCAGCCCAGCGTCGCAATTGTTCGATGCAGATCGTCGCTGTTGCGATCGAGCGCGGCTCGCGCCTCCTCGGGCGAGAGTCCCCGCACCACGAGAACCGCTGGCTTGACGTGAAAGTCCGTTTGCTCGAGTGCGGCTCGCGCAGTCGCTTCATCACAACCCGCCACCTGCATCAGCATTTCGACGGCACGGCGCACCAGCTTCTTGTTCGATGGCTTCATATCCACCATGCGGCCGCGATAGACTTTGCCAAGCCGCATCATCACCGCCGTTGAGAAGAGGTTGATCGCGATCTTCTGGCTCGTACCGGCCGCCATACGCGTGGAGCCGGCAAGCACCTCCGCTCCAGTCTCCAGGAGCACCCCGCAATCGGCCTTTTCGAGCAGTCCGCTACCGGGATTGTTGGCGATGCCGATGGTCAGCGCACCGCGCGCCTTCGCGGCCTCCATCGCCGCCAGTGTGTAGGGCGTGCTGCCGCTTGCGGCGAGCCCCACCACCACATCGAGAGGCCCGCAAGCAAGCGCATCAATCTCGTTTCGGCCCGCCACCTCATCATCTTCGGCGCTTTCGCGTGCTTCAGCCACGCTGATACTGCCGCCGGCCAGCAGAAAGAGACTGCGCTCCTCGGGCCATCCAAAGGTGGGGTAAAGCTCGACCGCATCCAGCATAGCAACGCGGCCCGAGGTACCGGCCCCAACATAGATAAGACGGCTGTCCGAGTTCGCGAGGCGCTGCGCCGCTGCTTCGACGGCTTGTTCCAGCGCCGGGAGAGCAGCGGTAACCGCATCCACCGCAGCGCGCTGGCCCGTAAGCATGGCACCCAGCATATCGAGAGTCGAGAACCGCTCGATATCCCGATACGCCTGGCTTGCTGTTTCAGTTGAAGTTGTCATCGACGGCTCTCAGGTTGCAGGTTGCCTGCCTGTTCTAGACCAATTTAATACCAAATAGCATATACAGTCTTTGCCGCAAAAATCCATTCCCGTCCCGAGAAAATCTTTCCTGCCATGATTTAAAGCTTTTTCAGCGGCATGACAGCGCACATCTCCTCCGTATTTCTTGCAAAGCTTGTTCATCCCATCCATAATTGGACTTATAAATAATATACCACTCTTTTCAGCGAGCATGCCTGAACGATGACAGACGCCCTTTCGGGGACGAAGGAGGACTTTGGCACATTGCTCGCCCGGGAGATCCAGTCCGGTGCAGCAGACGCGACGCCGCGTTACATCCGGCTCGCCAACGCGCTGCGACAGATGGTGGAGAGCCTGGTTCTGGGTTCCGGCGCGGCTCTGCCATCGGAGCGCCTTCTGGCTGAGATGACGGGACTCTCGCGCGTCACCGTACGGCGTGGGATCGAGCTGCTGGTACGCGAAGGCGTACTGGAACAGCGCCGGGGCTCAGGCACCTATGTCCTCGCCCCCATCGAACGCTTCGAGCAGCCGCTTGCGGCGATCACCAGCTTCACCGAGGACATGCTGTCCTACGGTCGCAAGCCCGAAACACGCTGGCTGGCGCGCGAATATGCCAGCCCTTCAGCACAGGAAGCCATGACGCTGGGGCTTTCGCCCGGCGATCGTGTTCTGCGCCTGCATCGCCTGCGGCTGGCCGATGCCCTGCCGCTTGCGGTCGAACTGGCAATCGTGCCAGCAGATGTTCTGCCGGATCTCTCATTGTTGGGTACCTCGCTTTATGAAGCGATGGCGTCCGCTGGCGCACGGCCGCACAAGGCGCTGCAGCGTATGCATGCCTGTGCCCTGCCGGAGTTCGAGGCCCGCCTTCTCGAAGCCGAGGCCGGAGAGCCAGCTCTTTTCCTGGAGCGGATATCCCGAACCGCTGCAGGACGGGTGGTCGAGTTCACCCGCTCCCACTTCAAGGGCGACCGGTTCGATTTTGTTGCCGAGCTTAACCTGCAGGGTGAGATTTAAGACGAGAGCCTAAAGGGATTCCAGGAAACGGATCAGATCGTCCCGATCCTGCTTTGCCATATTGACCACCCTGTCACGGGCTGCCTGCGCTTCCCCACCATGCCATAGAATGGCCTCAAGCAGCGTTCGCGCGCGACCGTCATGCAGGAACGTCGCCTCCTCGTTCACCGTCGCGGTAAGGCCGATCCCCCAAAGCGGCGGCGTGCGCCATTCATAGCCATCGGCAAGACCTTCCGTGCGCCCGTCAGCCAGGCCCTCACCCATGTCGTGCAGCAGCATGTCTGTATATGGCCAGATCAGCTGAAAACGCAGGGCCGGGTCCTCCACGTCACGCCGGGTCACGTATTTGGGACGGTGGCAGGTGGCACAGCCACTTTCGTAGAACACTTTTTTCCCGGCAAGCACCGAAGGATCATCCACGCCACGCCGAGCCGGAACCGCGAGATGGCGCGAATAGAACGTCACCAGGTTCAACAGGTCCTCGGGCACCTCCTCGGCGCCCAGTCGCTCCTGCGCACCATGCGGCAGGTCACGGCATTTGGCCTGCGCCTCGGTGCAGTCGCCCCAATGATCTGGCGCAAGCGGGGTCGAAAGTCCCATATCGCCGGAAAACGCGCCTGCCGTCTGTTCGGCGATGGTGGGCGCAATGGCCTTCCAGCCAAAGCGGCCAAGCTTCCATCGGCCCTCCGCGTCGCGCACCCTTGCGGCACGTCCGGAAATACCGTCGCCATCTTCATCGTCGGGGTCAGCCCAGGCGAGAATGTCGGCCTCGTGCACGCTTTCCAGAAGACCGAGCCCGATCATCGGCGGCGCGACGCGCGCCGACATCATCAGATCATCGCGCATCGGACCGAAGCCGGGGTCGACGACCCTGAGCGCCGGCTTGCGCAGTGTGACCGTCTCGCCCTCGGAAAGCGCCACAGGTAAATCCTCATAGGTGACCGCGACGCGCCCCTCCGGGTTGAGCCCGGCCACCGCATGGTCCTGAAGCTGCAACCCGTAGACAGGATCAGGCGCAGCCGGTAACCGGCCATCCGCAATCGCCGCTAGCTGATCCTTGTCGGCTGGTACGGACAGGCGCACCAGCAGTGACACCGCCGAATCCTCGGGCCTCGCCGGCGCATGACCGCGCCCATCCTTGATATGGCACGACTGGCAGGCCCGTGCGTTGAACAGCGGCCCCAGCCCGTCGGACGCCTGCGTTGACGACGGCGAGGAAACCCAGTCCTTTCGGAAAAGACCGTTGCCGAGCAGGAAGCGCTCCAGCTCGGCAAATTCCAGATTGGCGGACGAATGGGAGAACGCATCCGCATTGATCAGTTTCGTCGACGTGGTCGCACCCGCCGACATGCGTTCGAAACGTTCCGCCTTGTCGAATGAAGACGTCGGTTGAGTAACGCTCTCGACCCTCTTGCGGTCCTTTTCATTCAGATCGTCGCGAAAACCTGAGAACTGTCCATCCGCATGGGCGCATAAGGCCACGAGAGCAAGCAGGCCGGTCAAAAGCGTGGCACGGACGGAAATGTTCATGAAAAAGGTCTTTATGGAAAACGCCGGGCCGACACGCGGCCCAGCGCAAAATTGGTCTTATTCGAATACGGCGTCGGGATTGTCCAGACTGTCGGAGCCTTCGAGTTCAATACCGGCCAGGTCGAGTGCGGCAATCACACGCTCCAGCGAACGCGTCTGATCGACAAGCCCGTCGATCGCGGCCTGCACGATTGCATTGCCTTCCTCGTTGCCCTGACCAATCATCTGGTCATAGGCTTCCCCACCCTCGGCGCGTTCCTTCATCGCCGTCATTGCCTGCAGTGTGGCGTCGAGCTTTGCCTTCACCTCTTCGGCAAGCCCCGGATCCTTCTCGGAGACCATGTCGGCGAGGCTCGGACCTTCTACCTTGGAGCCATCGACGCGCTCATAGGAGCCGAAATAGACATTCCGGATACCGACGAGATCATAATAGTGGCTGTTGTGCGTGTTGTCGGAGAAGCAGTCATGCTCTTCTTCCGGATCGTTTAGAAGCAGGCCAAGCTTCATGCGTTCACCGGCAAGTTCGCCATAGGAAAGCGAGCCGAGACCGGTCAGCATTGCCGTCAGACCCGCCTTTGGATCAGCCGTTACTTCAGCGCGTGCCTCACCATCGGTCTGCCAGTTTGCCACCATCTCCTCCAGGTCGGCAACCAGGAGGTCGGCAGCAGCCTGAAGATATTGTCCACGGCGGTCACAATTGTCACCGGTGCAGTTCTCCGCATCGAAATCGGTATAGGGACGCGCTCCGGCACCCGCCTCTGTCCCGTTGAGGTCCTGCCCCCAGAGAAGGAACTCAATCGCGTGGTAGCCCGTTGCCACATTCGCCTCGATGCCACCAACCTCGTGAAGCGACTGGATAACCTCGGGAGTAATTTCGGAAACGTCGACTTCCGTACCCCCTGCGGTGACTTTGTCTTTGGCGACCACGTTGACCGTGTAGAACTCATTCGTGTCGGATTCGGTGCCATAGCTGGCGTCGACGTAGTCGATCAGCCCCTCATCCAGCGGCCAGGCATTCACCTTGCCTTCCCACTCATCGACTATGGCATTGCCGAAGCGATAGGCTTCGCTCTGCTGGTAGGGGACGCGGGCCGCCAGCCAGGCCTCGCGGGCGGCAGCCATGGTCTCCCCGGACGGGCTTTCCACCAGTTTGCTCACCGCTTCGCGTAGAGCTTTCGCGGTCTCCAGGCTGTCCTCATAGGTGGCCAGCGCTATGTCGGCATAGGTGGAGACCACCTCCTGCGGCTCGGCAGCGACAGCCGGTGAGGCCATGATGGCCGCCAGTGCGGTACCGATGAGTAAACGACGCTTCATGTGACTTCCCCTCTCGTCCAATCCAGATCACCGGCGGCAGGAAAACGCGACCGGCCAGCGGCCGACGACCGCCACCAAATAATGTGGATTTAGATTATCAAGTTTATGAAGGCAAGCCCGCCACGGTTTTTGGGAGGCTATTCCATTGCCTTGACGGCTATGACTGCATTGGTCCCGCCAAACGCAAATCCGTTGCTGAGCGCCACTCTCACATTACGCTTACGCGCCGCATTCGGCGTTACGTCCAGATCGCAATCGGGATCGTTTTCCCGGTAACCGGCGGTCGGCGGCACTATGCTATCCCGGATTGCCATCACGCAGGCAATCAGCTCAAGCGCGCCGGACGCGCCCAGGCAATGCGCATGCATCGACTTGGTGGACGACACGGAGAGTTTTGGCGCGTGCTTGCCAAACACACGCTTGATCGCCTCTGTCTCGATCTTGTCGTTGGCTTTGGTGCCAGTGCCATGCGCGTTGATGTAGTCCACATCGGCTGCCGAAAGGCCGGCCTCGTGCAGACACGCCTTCAGGGCGGAGACCGGGCCTTCCACGGTAGGAGCCACAATATCGGAAGCATCGGCCGACATGCCACCACCGGCAAGTTCGGCCAGAATGGTGGCACCGCGCGCCTGGGCGTGTTCCAGCGTTTCGAGCACCGCAATGCCAGCGCCCTCGCCGAGGACCAGACCATTGCGGTCTGCCGAGAATGGACGACAGGTCTCGGGCGCGAGAACCCGCAACGCTTCCCACCCCTTCAGAATACCGTAAATGAGAGGTGCGTCAGAACCACCGGCAAGCATCACGTCGGCACGACCGAGCCTGATCTGATCGGCAGCGGCCAAAATCGCATGGTTGGATGAAGAACAGGCGGATGTAGCGCCGAAAACAGGGCCACGCAGACCAAGTGTCATGCTGACCTGTCCGGCCGCGGCCCCCGGCATCACGCGGGGAACGGTGAAAATACCGGTACGCGGCTTTCCTTCCAGGAGGATGGCACGATAGCTGTCTTCGATGGCTTCCCAGCCGCAAACTCCCGTGCCGACCACAGCACCCACGCGATGAGTGTTCCCGTCATCCACGATAAATCCGGACTGGGTTAGCGCCTCCCGCGCGGAAATTGCCGCAAGAAGGCTGAAACGGTCCATTGTCACAAGCCGCTTGCGGTCGATCCCATGGTCCGGCAATTCCTTGATTTCAGCGCCTATGCGCACTTTCAGTTCATGGAGCGGAGCCGTTGTAATCGGCCCTATAGCCTGTCGACCGGCCTGCATCGAAGACCAGATGGACGGGACGTCGGTTCCAAGCGCACAAATGCCGCCGATGCCGGTTATGACGATGCGCGGCGCTGTCATCTATTTCTTGGCATCCACCAGCTCGCGAACAGCGGCGACGATATCCTTCACCGTCTCCATGCTCTCCCAGGCTTCAGCGGTGTTCATCTCCACCTCGATATTGAATTCGTCTTCAACATCGAAAATGATCTCGGTAAGCTCAAGTGAATGAATGCCAAGATCAGCCAGCGGCGTATCGAGCGTGATGGTCTCGACATCGTCCTGTGCATGGGTCTTGATCTTTTCCAGGATCGTCCTGCCGATCTCATCGGTACTCAAACTGGCATCAGCATTCATGAAATATCTCCTCGGACCACTTTTGCGCTGGCTGGGATACCATGGGGCAAGGTGTCCGCGCTCTACTCTCAACAATTTGCAGCCATAAGAAACCAAAGCGCGGCGGGCGGCAAGTGTATGTGGTGCATATCCGCCGATGCCGCACAGTCAGTTTCCGCTGGCGCCACCCTTCACAAAGATGGTCACGCCACCGCGTTCAGCATATTCAAGGGCAACCACATCCCTGAGCTGGATCGAGCGTGAATCCACAGCGTGGAAAAAGAGCGCGCTGCCCTCGATCGCCTCACGCAGCATTGCGATCTCGTCCTTGTTCTCGGCAATAGCAGAAGCGATGCTGCTGTCTTTCTCTTCCAGATCGGGAAGGAAAACAATGTCAATCTCGTCAAGCGAAAAGGTTTTGCGCACCCGCTCGGCATTCTGGGCAGTGGCATCAATCGCCGCCAGGATCCGACTGCTCGCCGACTCCGCCTCCACCTCCTCGGTTTTCACTTCGGAACCGACGATTGCATCGATGGCTTCTTCCCGCTGCAATCCCTGTGCGAGAAGCGGTGACTGCAAGGCAACCGTCGCCGCGAATCCCAGGGCGATAATCAGGCGAAGCCTGGCATCGATCGTTGCCGGCCGATCAACAGTGCTCAAGTTCATCATTCAATCCCGTGTCCTCGTCGCGCAGAAAACATGTTCTGCCACGGAAGGCAACGGGCACACTGCGGCACGGGTTCCCTCAAAGCCAGCCTGGGTAATCGGAGACCAGAAGCCGATACGGATCTTCGTCTTCCTCGATGTCGGAAAACCGCGCAATCGGATCGGCAAAGATATTGTCTGTGATGTCATCGTTTACGGTTGAAACCTCACCGATCAGCACATCCTCCTTCTCGCCCCAGAACGCGTGCCAGACTCCAGGCAGGAGCGTAACGCTCTCTCCGGGCTGCAACCGCAGGACGCCGCCTGCGTCCACGCGGCGCATTACGCCGTCCGTGGGCACGCTAACCGGAGCCGTTCGATCGATGTTCCCACCGGCATCGGACGCAAAAAGCTCGATGCAGAGCGTGCCACCGCCACGATTGATAATGTCTTCGGCCTTGATGGCATGGGTGTGCATCGGCGCAAGCTGATCACGCCGGGAAATCATGATTTTCTCCGCATAGAGCATGCCGCGACCATGTTTCAGGTCGTCCTGATTGCCATTGCGCACCGTGAAGAGAAACAGGCCGCACCGATCGAAATCGCCGCGGCCATAGTCGGTAATGTCCCAGCCGAGTCTCGCATCGACAATGCCGCCGATCGACTCGCGTCTCTGCTTCATCTCATCGGGTGTCCAGTCCGCGAAGGGCGGCATCACATAGCCGAAGGAGCGGATGAACGCATCTCCTTCGCGCAAAATCTCATTGACTTTCGACCGTTTCACCGCCGCCTCCCTTTATGCGAACCGATTTAGATCGTTGGTTCGTATCGCAACCGGGACGCCGCGCCAAGGCGTTTGTTTTCTAGAACGCCTTGAAGGTCAAAGTGGTAAGCGAGCGGCGAATACCCGGCACGTTGGCGATGTTCTCGCTGACGAACTTGCCGATATCGACGCCATCATCGATATACACCTTCATGAGGAGGTCGTAATCGCCACTGGTCGAGTAAAGTTCGGAGGCGATTTCGCGCTTGTAGAGTTCATCGGCCACCTCATAGGTCTTGCCGGGCTTGCAGCGCAGTTGAACGAAGACAGGTCTCATAGGGGCTCCATGGAGCGGATTCTAAACAGGGTCCGGCCAGACTTGGCCTGCAGACTTACACTGTCAACAGACAGCGGACGATCTGATGATCGGAATCCGCGAGCCCGTCAATGACATCGAAATGATGGCGGTCGGGTTCTTCCACAGTCGCCGTGCTGGCACCAAGACCGATCCAGACATTTGCGAGCAGAGCGTTTTGGCGCAGGAACTCTCCCCGCTCCGCGGCTCCGACCCAGCAAGTCAGCCTGACGCCGGGCAAAGGAGCCAGCAAGGCCGGACTTTCGGCCTGCGCCTCTTCAGGCGTGATCTTCAGGTTCTCGTTCATGGCCGTGTTGATCATCGGACGCAGGTCATGCACCCCGGAAATTGACAGGACATGACGAAGCCGCGCCCGCACATCGGCGGGCAGGGGCGACGTCACGCATGCCATGCGTGACGCGAGATGACCGCCCGCCGAATGGCCAGTCAGGATCAGGGGGCCATCAACGCGTTCGGCCGCGGCGCGCACGGCATCACCGATTTCGCGCACAATGCCAGAGATCGAATTCTCGGGACACAGCGTGTAGGACGGCATGGCAACCGCATAGCCACTGTCCACCGCCCCGGCAGCCAGATGCGACCAGTAGCTTTTGTCGAGCTTCAGCCAGAAACCGCCATGGATGAAAACCACGAGACCGGCAGGCTTGCTTTCCGGTAGAAAAAGATCAAACCGATTGCGCGCGCCATCACCATAAGGAAGGTCGAGTTTGGCCCGCCCTGCAGCAGAAAGGGCATCTCGATAGGCTTGCGCGGGTTCGACCCAAACGCCAGGCCACTGGTCTCCTCGCGGAATGTTTGCTCCATTGGCATAAGCATCGTCCCAATCGATGACCTGATGATAGAACACGCGCGACCCCTCCCTCTGTCGATGTCGAAACACCCTGCTTGGCCTTGCCGGTGTATTCTGTCATCATCACACCGCGTCGTGTAGACTGCGTCCAGACCGGATATATTTCAACCTTAAAATTTCATACTTGAAATATCCTCTCTCCGGTGCAATGCTCCAAGCTTATAAGGCCAGGTGTTAAGCGATCCTGGGAGGAAGGAGCGCGAGCATGAAAGTTGCTGTTCTCGGCGGAGGTCCCGCAGGCCTCTACTTCGCAATCTCGATGAAGCTGCGCAATGCGGCTCACGACATCACGGTATTCGAACGCAACAAACCCGATGACACATTCGGCTGGGGCGTTGTGCTTTCCGACGAAACACTCGACAATCTGGCTGAAAACGATCCGGTCAGCGCCGAACGCATCCGCGAACATTTCGCCTATTGGGACGACATCGCCGTGGTCCACAAGGGTGTGCGCACTCTCTCCACGGGCCATGGATTCTGCGGCATTGGCCGCATGCGCCTGCTCATCCTCCTGCAGGAGCGCGCCCGTGAGCTCGGTATCAATCTCCAGTTCCAGACCGAGATCGACGACCCCCGCCCCTTCATGGCCGAATACGACATGGTGCTGGCGGCCGACGGACTGAACTCCAGAACGCGCACCACGTTCGCAGACGTCTTCAAGCCCGACATTGACGTG
The DNA here is from genome assembly GCF_045011005.1 of Nitratireductor sp. L15S-10. Classification (NCBI taxonomy): domain Bacteria; kingdom Pseudomonadati; phylum Pseudomonadota; class Alphaproteobacteria; order Hyphomicrobiales; family Phyllobacteriaceae; genus Nitratireductor; species Nitratireductor sp. L15S-10. The sequence continues at coordinate 385,115 of NZ_CP120674.1, read as the reverse complement.
CGCAAATGTAAATTCGTCTGGCTCGGCACGCATCAGAAATTCGACGATGCCTTCACCTTCATTTTCGAAAAGACCGAGCACGGATGGGTCTGGGCGCACGCCTACCAGTTCGACGACGACACCGCGACCTTCATCGTCGAGTGTGGGCCCGAGACCTGGGAGAAATTCGGCTTCGGCGACATGAGCCAGCAGGAATCCATCGCGGTCTGCGAGCGGATCTTCAAGGATCATCTGGGTGGCCACAGCCTGATGACCAATGCCAACCACATTCGCGGTTCGGCATGGATCAACTTCCCCCGCGTGCTCTGCGAACGCTGGTCTCATGAAAACATCGCGCTGATGGGCGACGCCGCCGCCAGCGCCCACTTTTCCATCGGCTCGGGCACCAAGCTGGCGCTTGAGAGCGCCATTGCCCTGGCGGAGTATCTCCACACTGAGCCGACACTGAAGGAGGCTTTCGAGAAATACGAGGACGCGCGGCGGCTGGAGGTCTTGCGCCTTCAGTCGGCGGCACGCAACTCGCTCGAATGGTTCGAGGAGGTGGAGCGCTATCTCGATCTCGATCCGGTGCAGTTTAACTATTCGCTGCTCACCCGCTCGCAGCGCATCAGCCATGAGAACCTGCGCCTGCGCGACCCCGAATGGCTCTCGGGCGCCGAAAGCTGGTTCCAGCAGCAGGCCGGCGCGGAAGACAACGCCGCCCGCCCGCCCATGTTTGCGCCCTACAAGCTGCGCGGTCTCACGCTGAAAAACCGTGTCGTCGTGTCGCCCATGGCCCAGTACAAGGCTGTCGACGGCTGCCCGACCGACTGGCACATGGTGCATTATTGCGAGCGCGCCAAAGGCGGCGCAGGCCTCATCTATATCGAGATGACCTGTGTCAGCCCCGAGGGGCGCATCACGCCCGGATGCCCTGGCTTCTACAAGCCCGAGCACGAAGCCGCATGGACACGCATCGTCGATTTCGTTCATCGGGAAACGGATGCGAAGATCTGCGCGCAGATCGGCCATTCCGGCCCGAAAGGCTCCACCCAGCTCGGCTGGCAGGAAATGGACGCGCCGCTGAAAGAAGGCAACTGGCCGCTTCTGGCTGCCTCCGATGTGTCCTGGTCAGAAAAGAACCAGACACCCAGGGCCATGGACCGTGCCGATATGGACATGGTACGCGACCAGTTCGTTTCCGCTGCAGAAATGGCCGAGCGCTGCGGGTTCGACATGCTCGAACTGCACTACGCCCATGGCTATCTCCTCTCCTCCTTCATCTCGCCGCTCACCAACCGGCGCGCGGATGAGTATGGCGGCAGCCTTGAAAACCGCATGCGCTATCCGCTGGAAATCTTCCGTGCGGTGCGGGCCGTCTGGCCTGACGACAAGCCCATCTCGGTGCGCATTTCTGCCAATGACTGGGTCGGCGATGAAGGCGTGACACCGGAGGAAGCCGTCGAGATCGCCCGCATGCTGCAGGAGGCGGGTGTGGACATCTGCGACGTTTCCGCGGGCCAGACCTCCAAACGCGCCCGTCCCGTCTACGGGCGCATGTTTCAGACACCGTTCTCCGACCGCATCCGCAACGAGACCGGCATGGCAACCATGGCCGTGGGCAACATCTACGAGCCCGACCATGTCAATTCGATCCTGATGGCCGGCCGGGCCGACCTTGTCTGCCTCGCCCGCCCGCATCTGGCCGATCCCTATTGGACGCTCCACGCTGCGGCAACCCTCGGAGACAAAGGCGTGACCTGGCCCGATCCCTATCTGCCAGGCCGCGATCAGCTCTACCGCCTCGCCGAGCGCGCCGAGCAGATGACGGGGAAGGTGTAACGATGAACGCAACCCGCCACGCTCTCGTAACAGGCGGCGGTACGGGCGTCGGTGAAGCGATCGCGCTCTCCCTCGCGGAAGCCGGCATCAACGTCACCATATGCGGGCGGCGTGCCGAGCCGCTGGAAAAGGTCGCCGCACGCCACGAGCGCATCCACGCGCAGACGGCCGACGTGACCGACGAAGCCTCCATGCAGGCGCTCTATGAGACGGCGGAAGCCGCGCGCGGACCCTTCGACATTGTCATCGCCAATGCGGGCACCGCCTCCAGCGCACCGGCCCACCGCACGAAGCTCGAAGACTGGAACCGCATCCTCGACGTCAACATGACCGGCGCGTTCCTCACAGTGAAGCCCGCGCTTTCTCCAATGGCCAGGCGCGGCAGCGGTCGCATCATCTTCATTGCCTCGGTCGCGGGCCTCAAGGGCTATGCCTATGTCGCGCCCTATGTCGCATCCAAGCATGGCGTGATCGGACTGATGCGTGCGCTTTCGGTCGAACTGGTCAAGACCGGCGTGACCGTGAATGCCATCTGCCCGGGTTATGTTGAAACAGAGATGCTTGAAGAGTCCATCGAGCGCGTGGTCGAAAAGACCGGGCGCAGCCACGAAGAGGCCCGCAGGGGTTTCGTCGAAGCCAATCCCCATGGCCGGCTGATCCAGCCGGAAGAAGTGGCGGCGGCTGCATTGTGGCTGGTCAGTTCTGCGGCCTCGTCGGTCACCGGCCAGTCGATTTCCATCTCTGGAGGTGAAACATGGTAAGCGCTCCCCTGGCAGCCGTAAAAAGCGGAGCCCCGGCAAAGGAACGTCTGCGCCTGTGGATCAGGATCCTGCGTGCCTCGCGTCTGATCGAAGCCGTTTTGCGCGAACGACTCAAAAGCCGTTTTGACACGACTTTGCCTCGCTTCGATGTGCTTTCAGCGCTCGATCGCGCTCCCGAGGGCATGGCGATGAGCGACATTTCACGTTTTCTGCTCGTTTCGAACGGCAACGTGACCGGCATCGTGGAACGCCTGGTGACCGATGGCATGGCCAGCCGCACCAAGCGCGATGGCGACCGCCGCACCTCCATCATCAAGCTGACACCCGCCGGCAAGGAAGCCTTCGCGGCGATGGCCGAAGCACATGAGCGCTGGATCGACGAACTTCTCGGCAATTTGCCGGAAGATGAGGCGCGGGCGCTTGCCGGCACGCTCAAGACATTCGAAAGCAATTGGGAGGGCGGCGTATGAGCACTATGGCCAACCTGAAGCCGAAACATTTCATATGGCGCATGGAAGGCAGTGTCGCGCTGATCCAGCTCGACCGCCCCGACCGCAAGAACCCGCTCACCTTCGAGTCCTACGCCGAACTGCGCGACACGTTCCGCGCCCTGCCCTATGCGGATGATGTGGATGCGGTCGTGTTTCTGCCCAATGGCGGCAATTTCTGCTCGGGCGGCGATGTGCATGACATCATCGGTCCTCTGGTGGACATGGACATGAAAGGCCTGCTTGCCTTCACGCGCATGACCGGCGATCTGGTCAAGGCAATGATCGCCTGCAACAAGCCGATCATTTCGGCGGTCGATGGCGTGGCTGTCGGTGCCGGGGCAATCATCGCCATGGCTTCGGACATGCGGCTTGCCACACCGGAGGCCAAGACGGCTTTCCTCTTCACCCGCGTCGGGCTTGCCGGTTGCGACATGGGCGCCTGCGCCATGCTGCCGCGCATCATCGGTCAGGGGCGGGCGGCAGAGCTGCTTTACAACGGCCGCTCCATGAGCGCCGAAGAGGGCGAGCGCTGGGGTTTCTACAACCGCCTTGTTGCCGCCGACGCATTGGAAACGGAGGCGCTGACCATGGCCTCGCGGATTGCCGCCGGACCAACCTTTGCCCATGGCATCACCAAAACCCAGCTCAATCAGGAATGGTCTATGGGTCTTGAACAGGCCATCGAGGCGGAAGCCCAGGCGCAGGCCATCTGCATGCAGACCAGGGATTTCGAACGCGCCTATCGTGCGTTCGTCGCCAAGGAAAAACCGGTGTTTGAGGGGGATTGATGCCTGATCGCTCCTTCCTCGACTGGCCATTCTTCGAACAGCGCCACCGCGACTGGGCCGAAAAACTCGACACATGGTGCGCCAAGAACCTCCCCGTCGACCACGGCGACGTGGACGCTGCCTGCCGCGACCTTGTCGCCCGGCTGGGCGAAGCCGGCTTTCTGAAACCCACCGCGCTCGACACAGCCAATCCCGGCCCGCTCGACGTGCGCACGCTGTGCCTGACGCGCGAAACGCTGGCCCGCCATGACGGTCTGGCCGATTTCGCCTTTGCGATGCAGGGGCTCGGCACCGGCGCGATCAGCCTGTTCGGAACGCCGGAGCAGCAGCAATGGCTCGACAGGACCCGCGCCGGCAAGGCGATTTCGGCCTTCGCCCTTTCCGAGCCGCGCTCGGGCTCTGATGTCGCCAATATGGACATGACCGCCACCCGCGATGGCGACGATTATGTGCTTTCGGGCGAAAAGACCTGGATCTCAAATGGCGGCATCGCCGATCTCTACACGGTCTTTGCCCGCACCGGCGAAGCGCCGGGCGCCAAAGGCATCTCCGCCTTCCTCGTCCCTGCGGATACGCCGGGGCTGGAGGTGGCCGAACGACTTGACGTGATTGCCCCGCATCCGCTGGCGCGGCTTTCCTTCAATGATGTCCGCGTGCCTGCCTCCGCACTGATCGGCAAGCCGGGCGAAGGCTTCAGGATTGCCATGTCGGTGCTCGACGTGTTCCGCTCGACCGTGGGTGCGGCCGCACTCGGCTTCGCGCGCCGCGCACTGGATGAGACGCTGGACCGCGCAGGCAACCGCGAGCTTTTCGGCGCACCGCTTTTTGATCTGCAGATGGTGCAGGGGCATCTGGCTGACATGGCGCTTGATGTGGATGCCGCGGCTCTCCTCGTTTACCGCGCCGCATGGACCAAGGATATGGGCGCGCCACGCGTGACCCGCGAAGCGGCGATGGCGAAGCTTTTCGCCACCGACCGGGCGCAGCAGGTCATCGACAGGGCGGTGCAGATTCATGGCGGCGACGGCGTGCGCCGCGGACATATCGTGGAGAGCCTTTACCGGGAGATCAGGGCGCTCCGCATTTATGAGGGCGCATCAGACGTCCAGAAAGTCGTCATTGCACGGCAGATAAAATGAGGGTGAACACATGCTCGGACCGACGGGTCACACAGACACATTCGCGCGGGACAACCTCCCGCCCGTGGATCAATGGCCGGAATTCCTGCTCGATGGTTTTGAATACCCCGACTATCTGAATGCCGGCGTCGAACTGACCGACCGCATGGTCGAGCGTGGTTTTGGCGACCGCGTGGCGCTGATCGGCAATGGCCGCCGCCGCACCTACAAGGAGCTGGCCGACTGGACGAGCCGCCTCGCCCACGCACTGGTCGAGGATTACGGCGTCAAGCCGGGCAACCGCATCCTGATCCGCTCGGCCAACAACCCGGCCATGGTGGCGTGCTGGCTGGCCGCGACCAAGGCCGGTGCGGTCGTCGTCAACACCATGCCCATGCTGCGCGCCGGCGAACTCGCGAAGATTGTCGACAAGGCGGAGATCGGCCTTGCCCTGTGCGACACACGCATCAAGGACGAGCTCGTTGCCTGCGCCAAGGACAGTAAATTCCTCAAGAAAGTCGTCGGCTTCGACGGCACCGCCAATTTCGACGCCGAGCTCGACCGCATCGCCCTCGACAAGCCGGTCAGGTTCGACGCCGTCAAGACAGGCCGTGACGATGTCGCGCTTCTGGGTTTCACGTCCGGCACGACCGGCACGCCCAAGGCGACCATGCATTTCCACCGCGATCTCCTGATCATCGCCGATGCCTATGCAAAGGAAGTGCTGCAGGTCACACCCGAGGACGTGTTCGTCGGCTCGCCACCGCTCGCCTTCACCTTCGGGCTTGGCGGTCTGGCGATCTTCCCGCTTCGTTTTGGCGCGACGGCGACGCTGCTTGAAAGCGCCACCCCGCCCAACATGATCGAGATCATCGAAAAATACCGTGCGACAGTGAGCTTCACCGCTCCCACCGCCTATCGCGCCATGATGGCAGCGATGGATGAGGGCGCGGATCTCTCCTCTCTGCGTGTTGCCGTGTCGGCGGGCGAGACCCTGCCTGGCCCCGTGTTCGAGGCGTGGACGCAAAAGACCGGCAAGCCGATCCTCGACGGCATTGGCGCCACCGAGATGCTGCATATCTTCATCTCCAACCGTTTCGACGATCGCCACCCGGCCACCACGGGCCGCCCGGTCACCGGCTATGAAGCGCGCATCGTGGATGAAGAGATGAACGAACTGCCGCGCGGCGAGACCGGGCGTCTGGCCGTGCGTGGCCCGACCGGCTGCCGCTATCTCGCCGACGAACGGCAGAAGGAGTATGTCCGTGACGGCTGGAACCTGACGGGCGACAGCTTTTATCAGGATGAGGACGGCCGCTTCCATTTTGCTGCGCGATCGGACGACATGATCGTCTCCGCCGGTTACAACATCGCCGGTCCCGAGGTGGAGGCGGCATTGCTTGCCCATGCCGACGTCATGGAATGCGCCGTCATCGGTGCTGCAAGCGAGGAGCGCGGACAGATCGTCGAAGCCCATGTGGTTCTGGCCGAAGGGGTCGCGCGCGACGAGCTGACGGTGAAACGCCTTCAGGACCACGTTAAGGCGACCATCGCACCGTACAAATATCCGCGTTCCATCAAGTTTCTGGACGCCCTTCCGAAAACCGAAACGGGCAAGATCCAGCGTTTCCGCCTGCGGGAGAAGAATTGACCATGGCAAGCCAGCCGGAGCTCGACGACGACAGGGCAGCGGACATCAAACCGCCCATGTCCTACAGCGATTATCTGCATCTGGAAAAAATCCTCGATGCCCAGGAACCCCTGTCTGAAGCGCGCGACGAGCTGCTGTTCATTATTCAGCATCAGACCTCCGAGCTCTGGATGAAACTCGCCATCACCGAGATCCGCTCCGCACGCGCGGCCATCGCCGAAGACCGCCTGCGCCCCGCCTTCAAGATGCTGACCCGCGTGGCGCGCATTTTCGAACAGTTGAACAGTGCGTGGGACGTTCTGCGCACCATGACGCCAAGCGAATACTCCACCTTCCGCGATGCGCTCGGCCAATCCTCGGGCTTCCAGTCCTGGCAATACCGTTCCATCGAGTTCCTGGCCGGCAACCGCAATCTGGCAATGCTCAAACCGCATTCCGACCTGCCGCAGATCACCGCACGGCTTGAAGAGATTCTGGCCGAGCCCAGCCTCTATGACGAGGCGCTGCAGCTTCTGGCGCGCAACGGTTTCGACATTGGCCCCGATGCGGAGCGCACGAGCTGGCGTGAGAAGCGCGAGTCCAATGAACAGGTTCAGGCCGCATGGAAGGCGGTCTATGCGCGGCCCGATGCACATTGGGCGCTATACGAGCTGGCCGAAAAACTGATTGATTTCGAAGACTATTTCCGCCGCTGGCGCTTCAACCACGTGACCACCGTCGAACGGATCATCGGGCTGAAACGGGGCACCGGCGGCACATCCGGCGTTTCCTACTTGCGCAAGATGCTGGATGTGGAACTATTCCCCGAGCTCTGGCGGGTCCGAACGGACATGTAACCGGGCACGGGTAACAAAGCCGCAGGTTGCGGCGTCAATGACAAGGGAACGATTGGGAGACTACGCATGAGAAAGCTACTTGCAGCAAGCCTGCTTGCCCTTTCGGCAAGCGTCGCCGGAAATGCCTTTGCCGAACCGATCAAGATCGGCATGATCACCACGCTTTCGGGCGGCGGCGCAGGCCTTGGCATTGATGCCCGCGACGGTTTCATGCTCGCCATCGAGCAGTCCGGCAACAAGGAAGTCGATGTCGTTATTGAAGACGACGCCCAGAAGCCGGAACTTGCAGTCCAGATCGCTGACAAGATGATCCAGAGCGACAAGGTGGACCTGATGACAGGCATCATCTGGTCGAACCTCGCCATGGCGGTCGTGCCATCGGCGACGGCGCAGGATGTGATCTATCTGTCGGTCAATGCCGGTCCCTCGGCGCTGGCAGGCGCCGGGTGCAGCCCGAACTATTTCAACGTCGCCTATCAGAACGACAATTTCCACGAGGCGATGGGCGAGGCCGCCAACAAGGACTACAAGAAGACCTTCATCATGGCGCCCAACTATCCGGCCGGCAAGGATTCGCTGACCGGCTTCAAGCGCTTCTATAAAGGCGAGCTGGCGGGTGAGGTCTACACCAAGCTCGGGCAGACGGACTATGCCGCCGAGATCGCCCAGATCCGCGCTTCGGGTGCCGATTCGGTGTTCATCTTCCTGCCAGGCGGCATGGGTATCGCATTCACCAAACAGTATGCCCAGTCGGGCGTCGGCCTCCCGCTGCTTGGACCGGCTTTCTCCTTCAGCCAGGATGTGCTGCCGGCCATTGGTGATGCGGCACTTGGGGTGAAGAATACCGCTTCCTGGGCGTATGATCTCGACAACGAAGCCAACAAAGCCTTCGTCGAGGGCTTCAGGGAAGCCTATGGCCGCCTGCCCTCCGTCTATGCCGCGCAGGGCTATGACACGGCAAACCTCATCCTTTCTGCCGCCGAAAAGGCAAGCGTGAAGGATAAGGACGCCTTCCGCGCGGCGCTGAAGGAGGCGGATTTCGATTCCGTTCGCGGCAAGTTCTCCTTCAACACCAACAACCACCCGATCCAGGATTTCTATGTCCGCGAGGTGGTGAAGGACGGCGACACGCTGACAAACAAGATCGTTGCCACCGCATTCACCGACCACAAGGACGCCTACGCGGCCGAGTGCAAGATGTAGGACAGCCATGCGACATCCCGCCCTCGTGGTTCGACAAACTCACCATGAGGGCTGGGGTGGCGTGAGTTCTGCAACATGCACTCCATTTTTGGCGTGTTTCGCCTGACGCAGCTGTTTCACCCTCATCCTGAGCTTGTCGAAGGGCGAGGGTGAAACGCACCTCAGTCGCCTCAAGTTCAACCCAAACAACAGCTGACCCGTGTCCCTGACCCTACTCATAGAGCAGATCCTGAATGGCCTTCAGTTCGGCGTGATGCTGTTCCTTATGGCCGCCGGCCTGACGCTGATCTTCGGCGTCATGGGGCTCATAAACCTTGCGCATGGCTCGCTCTTCATGGTTGGCGCGTTTGCGTGCGCTTCCGTCGCGGCGGCCACCGGTTCCTTCTGGCTTGGCCTCGTGGCCAGTCTGGCCGCCGCGGCCGCCGCTGGCGCGCTGGTCGAAATCCTCGTGATTCGCCGCCTCTATGAGCGCGACCATCTCGATCAGGTGCTCGCCACCTTCGCGCTGATCCTCATCTTCTCGGAAGGCACGCGCTGGGTGTTCGGTTCCTTCCCGCTCTATCTCGACATTCCGCAGCTTCTTTCCGGTGCCGTGCATCTGCCCGGCGGCGCGCAATATCCGATCTACCGGCTGGCCGTGATCGGCGTCGGCATAGCGGTCGCTGTGGGGCTCTATCTCCTCATCGGCAAGACGCGGCTCGGCATGCGCATCCGCGCCGGCGAATCCGACCGTGAAATGATCGGCGCACTCGGCATCGACATCGGCACGCTTTACACGCTCGTCTTCGCGCTGGGGGCGGCCCTTGCCGGTCTGGCCGGTGCCATGGTGGGCGCCCTGCAATCGGTGCAGGTGGGCATGGGCGAGCCGGTGCTGATCCTCGCCTTCGTGGTCATCGTCATCGGCGGCATCGGCTCCATCAAGGGCGCGCTGGTGGGTTCGATCCTCGTGGGACTGACAGAGACGCTGGGCCGCTTCCTGCTGCCGCATTTCTTCGGCCTGTTCATGTCCAATTCCGAAGCCGCCACAGTGGGTGCGGCGCTTGCCTCCATGCTGATCTACATCGTCATGGCCCTCATCCTCGCCTTCAGGCCCCAGGGCCTGTTCGCGGCGAATGCGTGAGGGTGCCGTCATGACACGCGAAACATCAATCAGCATCCTCATCGTCGCCGGCCTGCTCGCCGCGGCCTTCATTGCACAGGCCATGGGCGAGACCTTCTACATCACGCTGGCGACCCGTATGGCGATCCTCGGCCTTGCCGCCACCGGTCTCAACATCGCGCTCGGCCTTGGCGGGCTGGTGTCCTTCGGTCACGCCGCCTTCTTCGGCATTGGCGGCTATGCGGCAGGCATTCTGGCCACCCACGCATTCAACAGCGAGCCGCTTCTCTTCGGCCTGCCCGGCACCAACCAGATGATCGTGATCTGGATCACCGGCGCCATCGCAGCCGCGCTGGTGGCAGTTTTGATCGGCCTGATCTCGCTCAGGACCTCCGGCGTGTATTTCATCATGATCACCCTCGCCTTCGCGCAGATGATCTACTATTTCGCGATCTCCTGGCCCGCCTATGGCGGCGAGGATGGCCTGTCGATCTATGTACGCAATGCCTTCCCGGGGACAAACACACTGGCACCGATGAGCTTTTTCCTCATCTGCTTCGCGCTTCTGACACTCGGTCTCATCCTCTTCGCGCTCATGCGCGATTCCCGGTTCGGTGCAGCGCTACAGGCCGGGCGCCAGAACGAGACACGGCTTGCCGCCGTCGGCATCGGCCCTTTCAGGGTGCGGCTCGCGGCTTTCGTCATCTCGGCCATGATGACAGCCCTTGCCGGCGCGCTCTTTGCCGATCTCAACCGCTTCGTCAGCCCGTCCATGTTTTCCTGGCACATGTCGGGCGAACTGATCGTTCTCATTATCATCGGCGGCGTTGGGCGTCTGGCAGGACCGTTGGCCGGGGCCATTGTCTATGTCCTCTTCGAGTTCGCGCTTGGCGGCATCACCGAGCACTGGCAGTTTTTCCTAGGCCTCATCCTTCTGGCGGTGGTGCTGTTTGCCCGCGGTGGCGTGATGGGCCTTCTGGCCGGGAGAGCACGTCATGGCTGAACCGATCCTCGACATTCGCGACCTGCGCAAAAGCTTCGGAGCGCTGAAAGCCACCGATGGCGTCAGCCTTGACCTGAAACCCGGAGAGATCCATGCGCTGATCGGACCCAATGGCGCCGGCAAATCGACTCTCATCCACCAGATTGCCGGCTCGCTCCAGCCTGACAGTGGCGAAATCCGCTTCGAAGGGCGTGATGTGAAGCCACTCGATGTGGCGGCCCGCGCCCGGCTCGGCATGGGCCGCACCTTTCAGGTGTCCTCGCTCGCACCCGAATTTTCAGCTCTGCGCAATGTGATGCTCGCAGTGCAGGCGCGTCAGGGCTCCAGTTTCCGTTTCTTTAGGCCAGTCATGCATGATCGCAGACTAACGGAACCCGCCAAAGAGGCGCTCGCCCGTGTCGGCCTCTCCGACCGCGCCGACGTGCCTGCCGCCGAGCTTTCGCACGGCGAACGCCGCCAGCTCGAAATCGCCATTGCGCTGGCGCTCGGTGCAAAGGCGTTTTTGCTGGATGAGCCGATGGCCGGCATGGGGCCGGAGGGTTCCCAGGCGCTCACAAACTTTCTTGACGGGCTTCGGGCCGAAGCACCGATCCTCCTGATCGAGCACGACATGGATGCCGTTTTCGCTCTTGCCGACCGGATTTCCGTCCTCGTCTACGGCCGCATCATCGCCACCGGAACAGTGGATGAGATCCGCAATCATCCAGCCGTGCGCGAAGCCTATCTGGGAGAGGGCGCATGAAGCTGCTCGAAATCCGGGATCTGAAAACCTTTTACGGAAAATCTCAGGCGCTCTTCGGCGTTGACCTTTCGGTCGAAGAGGGCGAGGCAGTCGCTCTTATGGGCCGCAACGGCATGGGCAAGACCACGACCATTCGCTCCGTCTGCCACCTCTCGCCCGCGCAGTCAGGCAGTATAATTTTTGCCGGCAAAGATATAATGCGCATGAAGCCGCACCGCATTGCCAGGCTGGGCGTGGGGCTGGTGCCGGAAGGTCGCCGCTGCTTCCCCAATCTGACGGTGGAGGAAAACATCCTCGCCGCCGCACGGCCCGGCAAATGGACGCTTGACGGCGTGAACACACTCTTTCCGCGCCTGGCCGAGCGGCGCGACCAGTATGCGAGCACGCTCTCGGGTGGCGAACAGCAGATGCTTGCCATCGGCCGGGCGCTCGCCACCAATCCGCGCCTCCTCATTCTCGACGAAGCGACCGAGGGTCTCGCCCCGGTGATCCGGCAGGACATCTGGCGCGCCATCCGCACCATCCGGACGGAAGGCCAGTCGATCCTGATCGTCGACAAGACGCTGAGCGAGCTTCTGCCCGTGGCGGATCGCTGCGTCATTCTCGAAAAAGGCCGCACCGCATGGACCGGTGCGCCCTCAGCACTCACGGACGAGATCCAGGAGCGCTTTCTCGGCGTGTGACCACGCCCTTGTTCTAAAGCATAAAGGAAATAGCATGACTGTCCCGCTTCACCAGATTCTCCAGCCTGAGAACTGGGTCCCCGCCAAGGGGTATTCCAATGGAGTGATCGCAAAGGGCCGCACCGTCTTCCTCGGCGGCCAGATCGGCTGGAACAGCGAGCAGGTGTTCGAGACCGACGATTTCATCGGCCAGGTCAGGCAAGCGCTGGAGAACATCGTAACACTTCTGAAGGAAGCCGGCGCCGGTCCCGAACATGTGGTTCGGCTCACCTGGTTCATCACCGACAAGCAGGCCTACGCCACTCGCCTGCGCGAACTGGGCGAAGCCTACCGCGCCACCATGGGACGCAACTTCCCGCCCATGAGCGTGGTGCAGGTGACGGCCTTGATCGAGGACGAGGCGAAGGTGGAGATCGAGGCGACCGCCGTTCTGCCGGAGTAGTCGAACGGCTCTCAGCGCTATGACTTTCCTCAGGAGCCAGGCGCCCTCATCCTGAGCTTGTCGAAGGGCGAGGGTGCTTGGCTCCACACCGGAGGAGTTATCTCCCCACGCCCAGTTCACCGCCGTCCACCTTCCGCGCGGCATCTTCCCGCGCATTGCGGCGCAGCGTGTAGACGAACGCCGCCACGAACAGTCCCGTCATCAAAAGCACGATCGTCGGCGCCGGCGCGCTATCGAGAAAGAAGCTGAGATAGACGCCGAAGAACGACGAGAACAGCGCCACCGCGAGGCTGACCAGCAGCATCCTGTCGAAACGCCTGACCAGCAGGAAGGCCACGGCCCCGGGCCCGATCAGAAGCGCGATCGCGAGGATGATGCCCACCGCCGTCAGTGCCGCGACGATGGTGAGCGACAGGATCGCGAGAAGCCCGTAATGCAACACCCGCACCGGCAGGCCTATGGCTCTGGCGTGCTGCGCGTCAAATGCGTTCAGCAACAGATCCCGGCGAAACAGCATGATCGCCACGCAAACGAAGAGCGCGATGATCCCCGTTTGCGCGATGTCTCCCCACGTGACGCCCAGCATGTCGCCGAACAGGATATGGTCCAGATGCACCTCGGTCTGGATCTTTGTATAGAGCAGCAGACCGAGACCAAACATGCCGGAGAAGACCACCCCCATGATCGTGTCTTCCTTCACCCGGCTGTTCTCCTTCAGGTATCCGATGCCCACCACACAGGTCATGCCCGCCACGAATGCGCCGAGCGCCAATGGTATGCCGATGATATAGGCGATCACCACACCCGGCAGCACCGCGTGGCTCACGGCATCGCCCATCAGCGACCAGCCTTTGAGAATGAGAAAGCAGGAAAGCAGCGCCATGGGCGCGGCGATCAGCACCGAGATGATGAAGGCCTGCTGCATGAACGGGAAAGCGAAAGGCAGCATCAGCGTGTCGAAAAGGCTGTTCATGCGCCGATCTCCTGCGCGTCGCCTTCCAGCGCTTCTCGCGCACGCCGGCGCGAAGCCAGAAGCCCGTGCTTCGGCGCAAGGACAAAGGCCGTGAGGAATGCAAGGGTCTGAAGCACCACGATGATCCCGCCTGTCGCCCCATCGAGAAAATAGCTCGCATAAGCACCGATGAAGCTTGAGAGCGCGCCAATCGCCACCGCAATTGCCACGAGCCGCGGAAAACGATCCGTCAGGAGATAGGCCGTCGCCCCCGGCGTCACCACCATGGCGATGACGAGAAACGCGCCTACCGTCTGCATGGCGGCCACCGTACAGGCACTCAGAAGCGTAAAGAAGATCAGCCGCAGAAAACCCGGATTGAGGCCGATGGAGCGCGCATGGTTTTCGTCAAAGAAGGCGACCATCAGGTCCTTCCACTTGAACGCGAGCACCAGCAGTGTGACTCCGGAAATGATGACAAGCTGGAGGGTGTCCGATGGCGTGATAGCCAGCACATTGCCCAGAACGATTGTCTGAATATTCACTGCGGCGGGCGACAGAGAAACCATGAAGAGGCCTAGGCCGAAGAACGACGTAAAAATCAGGCCGATAATTGCATCCTCACGTAGCTTGGTGCGCTGATTGAGAAAGAACATCGTACCGGCGGCCAGTCCGCCGGCAAAGAACGCGCCGATCGAAAACGGCAGGCCCAGCATGTAGGCCCCGGCTACGCCCGGCACGATGGAATGCGAAAGCGCATCGCCGATCAGCGACCAGCCCTTGAGCATCAGATAGGCGGAGAGAAAGGCACAGACCCCACCTACCAGCGCGCTCACCCACATGGCATTGACCATGTATCCGTAGGAGAAGGGTTCGAGCAGATAGGCGCTCATTTCCTGTTCCCTGCTTCCGGGGCGCCATCCTCATCGCCATAGATGACGAAGGGCCGCTCATCGTCGGTCAGAACCGTCAGCTGGCGGGAATCCTCCTCCGCGTCTTCATGCAGATCCGCCCCGCCAAGCGTGAACTGGCGCAGCACACCGCCAAACGCCTTTTCCAGATTGGCGCGGGTGAAAACTTCCGGCGTCAGTCCCGAAGCGAGTACCGTGCGGTTGATCAGAACGGTCCGGTCGCAGAAGCGGGGCACGCTGCCAAGATTATGCGTCGAGACAAGCATGACATGCCCTTCCTCGCGCAACGCCTTCAGGAGCGCGATTATGGATTCCTCCGTGCGCACATCCACGCCGGTGAACGGCTCATCGAGCAAAATCACTCTGCCCTCCTGCGCCAGCGCCCGCGCCAGGAAGACACGTTTTTTCTGGCCACCGGACAGTTCGCCGATCTGGCGTTTACGGAAATCGGCCATGCCCACGCGTTCGAGCGCCGCCTTGACCATCTCGTGATCCTGCCGGCGCGGCCACCGCATGAAATTCATGTGGCCGTAGCGCCCCATCATCACCACGTCCTCGACGAGAACGGGAAAATTCCAGTCCACCTCTTCGGCCTGCGGCACATAAGCCACCACATTGCGCTTGAGCGCGCGGCCAGCCGGCTGCCCCAGAATGGAGACCTCGCCTCTGGCGAGCGGCACGAAACCCATGATCGCCTTGAACAGCGTTGACTTGCCGCTGCCATTGACGCCGACAAGCGCCGCGATCGTCCCTGTCGGGATAGAAAAACTGGCGTCACGCAACGCCGTATGACCATTCCGATAAGTGACGGTCACATCCCGAACATCGATGCCGGCGGAGTTTGCCGCCGGCCTTCTGCCTTTGCTGATCACGGGTGCGTTCATTGCCCGCTCAGTCCTTCGGCAATCGTTTCGCTCGTAACCCGCAGAAGATCCAGATAGGTAGGCACCTCACCGCTCGCATCGCTCAGCGAGTCGACGTAGAGAACCCCGCCATATTTCGCTCCGGTCTCTCGCGCCACCTGCTGCGCCGGATCGGGAGAAACCGTGCTCTCGCTGAAAACAGCCGGCGCCCTGGTTTCCCTGATCTGATCGATCACGTGGCGCACCTGCTGCGGCGTGCCCTGCTGATCGGCGTTGATCGGCCAGATGTAGAGCTCCTTCAGCCCGAAGTCGCGGGCAAGATAGCTAAACGCACCCTCGCTGGTGACAAGAACCCGGTGTTCCTCGGGGATGGCCGCAAGCCGCTCGCGGATCGGGTCCACAACAGCCTTGATCTCTGCCTTGTAGGCCTCGGCGTTTCTCGCATAGACCTCGGCATTCTCCGGATCATGTTTCGAAAACGCATCACGGATGTTGTCCACATAGGTCAGCGCATCACTGGGCGACATCCAGGCATGGGGATTGGGCTTGCCCGTATAGGGACCTTCAGCAATGCCCATCGGCTCCACGCCCTCCGAAACCACCACGCTTGGGACGTCCCTGAGATTGCGGAAGAAGCGTTCGAACCAGAGCTCGAGATTGAGCCCGTTCCACAGAATGAGATCGGCATCCTGTGCCCGCAGAATGTCACCCGGAGTCGGCTGATAGTTGTGAATCTCGGCATTCGGTTTCGTGATCGATTCGACCACTGCTGCATCGCCCGCAACGTTACGCGCCATGTCGGCAATAACCGTGAATGTCGTGACCGCCTTGAAACGCTCATCCTGAGCGAAGGCGGAGGTCGCGGTGAGTGCTGCGACGATGAAGGTGGCCAATCCCTTGGCTAAACGCATGAATATCCCCTGAAACACATCGAATTGCTGCGACGGTTGGAAGCTAGGCTGAATTTTTCATCAGGTCAATGCAATTGCAAATCGTTTGCAATAAAAACATCCAATCCTGAAATTGCATGGGGTCCCGGGGAGAAACCTGAGTGCGAACAGATGGAATCTTTGCAACTGGTTGTCATCTGGCGCATAGTCGCCCCATGAATCAGCACGCCAGCCACAAGCCGGATTACGAGAAGGAACTGCGCCGCGCCGGGGTTCGTATCACCCGGCCGCGCAGGGTGATTCTGGGAATTCTCACGGAGACAGACGATCATCCGGATGCCATGGAAATCTTTCAGCGCGCCTCTGCCGTGGATTCGAGCATCTCGTTGTCGACCGTTTATCGCACGATGAAGCTTCTTGAAGAGTTGGGAGCCATTCATCGCCATGCCTTTGAGGGCGGACGCGCCCGCTTCGAACAGGCGGATGGCGATCACCATGATCATCTGATCGACATCGACACGGGTGACGTGATCGAGTTCCATTCAGACCGGATCGAGGCGTTGCAGGAGGAAATAGCCCGCGCACTCGGCTATGACATCGTGCACCACAGGCTGGAGCTTTACGGCAGAAAACGCAGGAAATCCTGACCCCAGAGTGTCAAGAGCCGCCGTGGTGGAGGGGAAACCACGGCGGCCATGCTTGAAACACCGCGGCAGCCCGGAGAGGGGGGATTAAGGCTGCCGCTATTTCGTCCGGGATAGGCGGGGGACGAGCCTAGGCCGAACCACGGCGAAAAACTGCCGCTGTCTGATATTTTGTATTTGAACGTGGCTATTCAAGGGCACGGACATTACATCTTCGTAACAAACGCGTGATAGAAAGCGGTAGGCCGCGTCCCATCGTGTCAGCACGCTTCTCCCAAAGGCGCTGAACACCCCCTTTTCCATGGACACGCTCCCCCCGCCGCGCTACCCGTACAGCCATGAAAAAAGGCGATCATCTCTTTCTCGTAGACGGCTCGGGATATATTTTCCGCGCCTATCACGCGCTGCCCCCGCTGACCCGTAAATCCGACGGCCTGCCTGTGGGCGCCGTGGCCGGCTTCTGCAATATGCTTTGGAAGCTTCTGCAGAATGCGCGCGACACGGATGTCGGCGTCACGCCGACCCATTTTGCAGTGATTTTCGACCATTCCTCGAAAACTTTCCGCAACGACCTTTACCCGGAATACAAGGCCAATCGCTCCGAACCGCCGGAAGATCTGGTTCCGCAATTCGGTCTGATCCGCGAAGCCACGCAGGCCTTCGATCTTCCCTGTATCGAGATGGCCGGTTTTGAGGCCGACGACCTGATTGCCACCTATGCCAGGCTTGCAAGCGAGGCCGGCGGCAAAACCACCATCATCTCCTCCGACAAGGACCTGATGCAGCTCGTCACCGACAGGGTCTCCATGTACGACCCGATGAAGGACCGCGAAATCCGGATTCCGGAGGTGATCGAGAAATGGGGCGTTCCGCCCGAGAAGATGATCGACCTTCAGGCGCTGACGGGCGATTCGGTGGACAACGTCCCCGGTGTCCCCGGCATCGGTCCGAAAACGGCTGCGCAACTGCTCGAAGAGTATGGCGATCTCGACACGCTGCTTTCTCGCGCAAATGAGATAAAACAGACGAAAAGACGCGAAAACCTGATCGAATTTGCCGAAAAGGCGCGCATTTCCCGCGAATTGGTGAAGCTAAGGATCGACGTCCCTGTCGAACACGGGATCGACACGTTCGAGCTTGCCCCACCCGACGGGCCGAAGCTGATTGGCTTCCTGAAAGCGATGGAGTTCTCCACACTCACCCGCCGCGTGGCCGAGGCCACCGGAGCGGAGGTGGCGGAGATCGAGGCAGCTCATGTGGAGGTTGAAGCGGGCGAGAACGCCCACGGGCCGGACCTCGACCCTTCTCCCGCCGAAAGCGGCGAGGACGCGGCAACGCCCGCGAAACTTGCAGCCAGTATCGCTGAAGCAGGTGCAGCCCAGACCTTCGACCATGCCGGCTACGAGTGCGTCCGCGATCTCGACAAGCTGAAACACTGGGTCGAGGAAGCCTGCGAAAGCGGAATCCTGGCATTCGACACCGAGACCACCTCGCTCGACCCGATGCAGGCGGAGCTGTGCGGCTTTTCGCTCGCCACGAAACCAGGTCGCGCCGCCTATATCCCGCTCAACCACAAGAGCGGCGACGGAGATCTGCTGGGTGGAGGGCTGATCGAAAACCAGATACCGCAGAAAGACGCGCTGGAAGCGATAAAGGCCATCATGGCCGATCCTGCCGTGCTCAAAATCGGCCAGAACCTGAAATATGACTGGCTGTTGATGTATCGGCTCGGTGTGGAAATCATCGGCGTGGACGATACCATGCTCATGTCCTATGTGCTCGATGCCGGAACGGGCAGCCACGGCACGGTGAGCCATGGAATGGATGCGCTTTCCGAACGCTGGCTCGGTCACACGCCTATTCCCTACAAGGAACTGACGGGAACGGGCCGCAAGCAGGTCACCTTCGACATGGTGGATCTGGAGCGCGCCACCGCCTATGCCGCCGAAGATGCGGATATCACGCTCCGCCTCTGGCAGGTGCTGAAACCGCGTCTTGCCGCCGAAGGACTTGTTTCCGTCTATGAGCGGCTAGAACGCCCCATGATCCCGGTGATCGGCCGCATGGAGCATCGCGGTGTTGCGGTTGACCGGCAAATTCTCTCACGGCTTTCCGGCGATTTCGCTCAAACGGCGGCAGGCATAGAGGACGAGATCTACCAACTGGCCGGAGAACGCTTCACCATCGGCTCGCCCAAACAGCTTGGCGAAATCCTGTTCGGCAAGATGGGCCTGCCAGGCGGCAGCAAGACGAAGACCGGCCAGTGGTCAACCTCGGCGCAGGTTCTCGAAGACCTTGCAGCCGCCGGTCATGAGCTCCCGCGCAAGATCGTCGACTGGCGCCAGGTGACCAAGCTCAAATCCACGTATACGGATGCACTGCCGGGCTATATCAACCCGGAAACCAGACGGGTGCACACCTCCTACGCGCTCGCATCCACAACGACCGGACGGCTTTCATCGTCCGAACCGAACCTGCAGAACATCCCGATCCGCACCGCCGAAGGCCGCAAGATCCGCACCGCCTTCGTGGCACCGGAGGGCACCAGGCTGATTTCGGCCGACTACAGCCAGATCGAGCTGCGCGTGCTTGCTCATGTGGCGGATATCCCCGAACTGAAGAAGGCTTTTGCCGAGGGGCTCGACATCCACGCCATGACGGCGTCGGAAATGTTCGATGTGCCGGTGGAAGGCATGCCGCCTGAGGTGCGCCGCCGCGCCAAGGCAATCAATTTCGGCATCATCTACGGCATCTCGGCCTTCGGCCTCGCCAATCAGCTTGGCATTCCACGCGAAGAGGCCAGCGCCTATATCAAACGCTATTTCGAGCGCTTCCCCGGTATCAGGGACTATATGGATTCAACAAAGGCCAAGGCCAGGGAATGCGGCTATGTCGAGACGATCTTCGGTCGCCGCGCGCATTATCCCGAAATCCGCTCATCCAACCCGCAATTGCGGGCCTTCAATGAGCGTGCGGCAATCAATGCACCGATCCAGGGCTCGGCAGCCGACATCATCCGCCGCGCCATGGCGCGCATGGAAGACGCTCTTGCTGATGCCGGCCTCGAAGACGTGCAGATGCTGCTTCAGGTCCATGACGAACTGATCTTCGAAGCACCGGAAAGCAAGGTGGAGAAGGCCATCCCCGTCATCTGCGAGGTGATGGAGAATGCAGCTTTGCCGGCACGCGCTCTCTCCGTTCCCCTGCAGGTGGAGGCGCGCGCAGCAAACAACTGGGACGAAGCGCACTGAGACCATGATATTTTCTGGACTCGATCTGACCGTCATCGCCTCGTTCGCCCTGGCATCGACATTGATCGAGCTCACTCCCGGTCCCAACATGGCCTATCTGGCGCTCATATCCGCGTCAGAGGGCCGCCGGGCAGGTTTTGCCACCGTCGCCGGCGTCGCGCTCGGGCTCGGCATCGTCGGTATCGTCGCGGCACTCGGTGTCGCACGGGTCATCCAGGCATCGATACTGCTCTATGAGGCTCTGCGCTGGTCCGGGATCCTTTTCCTGCTCTACCTTGCATGGGATGGCTGGCGGCAGGGCAGCGACGTGGTTTCGACAGGCGACAGACCGGACGAACAGCATTTTCTGCGCGGACTGGTAACCAATCTGCTCAATCCGAAAGCGGCCGTTTTTTACATCGCGGTGCTGCCCACTTTCGTCAATCCATCGTTGCCGCTTGCACCGCAGACCCTGGTTCTGACGCTGATCTATGTGGGCATTGCCACGCTGATCCACGGACTGATTGTCATTCTCGCCAGCCGGTTGCAGCCGTCTCTGACCAATCCGCGGCGGGAACGCATCGCACGGCGTACGCTTTCCGCGCTGCTGGCGCTCGTCGCTCTGTGGTTCGGCTGGACAACCGCTCGCTGAATGCGCAAAGACCCCGCTGCTGAAGCGGGGTCTGCCAATATCATTCAACCGGTTGGTGGTCTGGGTTCACCACAATTCGTAGCGCAGGCCAACCCTGATTTCATGCATGGATAGGCCGCTGTCGGACCCCTGGATGCCGGTTGCTCCGGCTCCGGCCGTGGCTGCATCCCAACCAAACATATCGCCGCCATCGATGTTGCGGTAGCGATAGCCCAGATCGACTTTCATATTGTTGGAGAAGTCGTAGGAAACGCCGGCCATCAGGGCATAGGTGAAACGCCAGTCCGACTCGCCGGAATGCGTCGCCGTACCGACCAGAGCCGGCGATGCACACCCGCCGCCCACACAGTAAGAGCTGTTGGACAGGTCGTCCCAGCGAAGATAGGTGTAGCCGACACCAGCACCGACATAGGGCGTGAAGCCGACAAAAGTGCCGAGATCGACATAGCCATTCAGAAGCATGGAATAGCCGGTTACCTCAGACGAATCTTCCGATCGACAGGTGGTACCGACTGGGCTTCCGGGGCAGGGAGATGCGCTCGAGGTCGAACCACTGAAGTCGGCTGAAAACCTGTCCAGCGTCACATCGGCACGAAGCCAGTCGGTAAAGGAATAACCGGCACCAATGCCGAAGGTGAAATCGTCGGACAGGGAAACGCTGTCAAATGACGCCGACCCGTAGCTGACGCCGTCAAACGTCCGGTAGGTGAAGGGGTCCTTCGCTTCCGTCTTAAGCGAATAGCCGATATCGCCGCGCAGATACCAACCGCTGCCAATCTCCACCGGCACCACGTCAGGCGCCTGGTCGATGATGATGGGTGGATCGTAATCAGCGGCGGTTGCCGTGCCGATTGAAATCAGCGTCAGGCATACCGAAGAAGCAAGCAAACGGGTGATGGTGCGCATAATCCGAACTCCGCAAAATGCGACGGATAAACGCTGCCCCCGCCGCTGTTGGAGATCATTGTTAACCATCCGGGTTAAGCCGAGGTTAAGGCTAATGCCGGGTTACCGCTCTTGTTCAGGACATCCGCTCAAACAAAAACCGCCCGGCTCGAGGCCGGGCGGTATCAGAAGTCAATTAGCTGATTTTATTTGTAAACCGGCGGCTCGAACGGCGGCGGGTCGTAGCTGACCACCTGCGGCCGTGCGCAGTTCGAGTTGCCGCCGAACTGATAACGCAGGCCGGCACGCGCCTCGTGCACGTTGAAGCCATCGTCAAAGCCCGGTGCAACCCCGGATGCATATTCAAACATGCGCCCGCCTGCGACGCGCGTGAAGCGATAACCCATGTCGAGATTGAGGTTTTCGGTGAGGCAGTAGGACGTACCGGCCATCAGCGAGTAGGCGAAACGCCAGTTGCTGGAGCCCTCATGCACTGTCGTGCTGCCACCGGATATCGAATTGGTCAGATCGTCCCACATGACGTAGGCGCCACCGATACCCGCACCCACATAGGGCGTGAAGCCGTAATAGGTGCCAAGGTCGACATAGGCATTGGCCATCAAAAGCCAGGCGCTGTATGCAGACGTGTCCGTGGAGACGCAGGGGCTGCCCCCGCATGTGCCGGAGGTGGAACCGGTGAAGTCGGACTTGAACCAGTAGTCCGCCGTCAGGTCGGTGCGCAGGTATCTGTTGATTTGATAACCGATACCGGCTCCAAGCGACATGGCGCCCTTAAGATCCGTTGTATCGAAGGAGGCTGTTCCGCCGCGAAGGCCGCCTGGCGCGTCTCCATAGGTGATGTATTCGGTGCCCCGCAGCTTCGACCAGTGATAGTCAATGTCGCCGCGAATATACCAGCCGCCAAACGAAGGAGCCGGATCCGGCTGAATCACGGGTGGCAAAGGCTCGGGAGCTTCGATGATCGGCGGCTCATAAAGATCCGCAGCATAGCCCGCGGTCGGAGCAATCAGCAGCAAGGCCGCCCCGAAGACCTTCATAGACTTCAACATAACATCCCATCCTTGGCGTTGCCGCGCCCCCCTGGGCACAGTGGCAAATTGCAACTCGACGGGAGTATTTGAGCAAAAAAGTTAAATACGCCTTAACCCTAAGCCTTAACCACGTTCACCATGCACGTTCTGCGTGAAATGACTGGCCCCGGATGAGGCAGCCGGTGTCTGGACAGGCGGAGAAAGATCCGGCGCTCGTGGAAAGCGCACGAATGACGAAAGCCGGCGCTGGGCACCGGCTTTTCTGCTGTCTCTGTTTTATCGCGTCAGGCCGCGTTCTTGGAATCGGCGATCGCATTGATAACGTCATCGACCACGCTTTCCACAAGCGCCGGATCGTCCGCCTCGGCCATCACACGAATGAGCGGCTCGGTGCCGGACGGCCGAATGACAAGCCTCCCCTTGCCACCCAACCGGGCTTCGGCCTCGGCGATGGCCGACTTGACCGGCGCCGATTCGAGTGGCTTCCCGCCGGAGATGCGCACATTCTTCAAGAGCTGCGGAACCGGCTCGAATTTCTTGCAGACTTCGCTCGCCGGGCGGTTCTCGCGCTTGATGCAGGCTAGAACCTGCAGCGCCGCCACCAGCCCGTCTCCCGTGGTGGAAAAATCCGAGAGGACCACATGACCTGACTGCTCTCCACCGACATTCAGCCCGTTGGCACGCATGCGTTCGACCACATAGCGGTCGCCAACCTTCACGCGGTGCAGATCGAGCTTCAGGTCCCCCATGAAGCGCTCAAGCCCAAGATTGGACATGACAGTCGCGACAACGCCACCGCCCTGCAGCTTTCCGGCCTTGTGCCAGGACTGAGCGATGAGCGCCATGATCTGATCGCCATCGATCACCGTGCCGTTCTCATCGACGATCACAACGCGGTCCGCATCTCCGTCGAGCGCGATACCGATATCGGCCCGAACTTCATGAACCTTCTTTGCAAGCCCGAGCGGATGCGTGGAGCCACAATCCTCGTTGATGTTGACGCCGTTCGGCTCGACATTGATGGCCACCACCTCGGCGCCGAGTTCCCAAAGCACGGCGGGAGCAACCTTATAGGCCGCACCATTGGCGCAATCGACCACGATGCGCAGCCCCGAGAGGGACATGGAGCGTGGCAGGGTACGCTTTGCGAACTCGATATAGCGATCATGAACACCGTCGACACGCTTGGCACGGCCAAGCCCGCCATTGTCAGCAAGCGCCAGCTCGACCTCCTTGTCGAGCATCGCCTCGATACGGCCCTCGATCTTGTCCGAGAGTTTGTAGCCGTCCGGTCCGAAAAGTTTGATGCCGTTGTCGTAATAGGGATTGTGCGAGGCCGAGATCATCACGCCGATATCGGCGCGCAGCGAACGCACCAGCATGGCTACAGCAGGCGTGGGTATTGGTCCCAACAGAAACACATCCATACCGGCAGCGCAGAACCCGGACACGAGAGCGTTCTCGATCATATAGCCGGAAAGCCGCGTATCCTTGCCGAGCACCACGCGGTGTCGATGGCTCCCGTTCTGAAATGAAAGGCCCGCAGCCATGCCGACCTTCATCGCGATCTCACCCGTCATCGGGAAGCGGTTCGCACGTCCGCGAATCCCGTCGGTACCAAAGTATTTTTTTGTCATTTTTCCCTTGCTGCCCGTCTGGCGCACTTTGTCTGGTTTTTTCGTCAAAGCGGCATCCCCACACTCACTCTTTGCCACAAGAGCAGCACTCGTTTGCATCAAATTCTGTGAGGCAGTGTAACGCTTTTCGACTAAACGTCTGCTTGCGAATTATACTTAAGGGCAAATTAACAGGCCGGTCCGTTTCATGGCCTGACCATTTGCCGGTGCCGTGCGGACGGCGCAAGAAAAAAGCCGTGAAACAACGTTCACGGCTTTTCTATAATGGTTGTCGAGCGAAGAGTAGCCTCAGCCCTGCGGCTGCGGTTCCATACCACCTTCAGGCTCATCGCCCCCCTTTTTCTGCCCCTGGGAGCGTGTGCCTGTCTTTGGCACAGCCGATCCGCGGGAGGGAGGCGTGTCATCACCAGCATCGCGGGACGGCTTTTCACCCCGAAGCAGTGCCTGGATCTCATCACCCGAAAGGGTCTCATATTCGAGCAGACCTTCGGCAATCGCGATCCAGCCCTTCTTTTTCTTCGTCAGGATATCGCGGGCGGTTGTATAGGCTTCATCAATCAGACGGCGCACTTCGCTGTCGATCTTCTGTTGTGTTTCCTGCGACATGTTCTGCTGGCGCGCGACCGAGTGGCCAAGGAACACTTCTTCCTGGTTCTCGCCATAGGCCACCTGGCCCAGTTCGTCGGAGAAGCCCCACTGGGTGACCATTGCACGGGCAAGCTTGGTGGCCTGCTCGATGTCGGAGGAAGCACCTGAGGTGATATTCTCCTTGCCGAATTTGAGTTCCTCGGCCACGCGGCCACCCATCATGATGGCCAGACGCGAGATCATCCACTTGTAGCTCATCGAATAGCGATCGCCTTCGGGAAGCTGCATGACCATGCCCAGTGCGCGGCCACGCGGAATGATCGTCGCCTTGTGGACGGGATCAGCCTTCGGCACGTTGAGTGCGACGATGGCGTGACCGGCCTCGTGATAGGCGGTCAATTCCTTTTCTTCCTGGGTCATGGCGTGCGAGCGGCGCTCGGCACCCATCATGACCTTGTCCTTGGCGTCTTCGAACTCCTGCATGGTGACGAGGCGCTTGTTGCGCCGGGCGGCCATGAGAGCAGCCTCATTGACGAGATTCGCAAGATCAGCGCCCGAGAAGCCAGGTGTGCCACGCGCGACAATCTTGAGGTCGACATTCGGTGCAAGCGGCACATTGCGCACATGCACTTTCAGGATTTTCTCTCGGCCGGCGACATCCGGGTTCGGCACCACGACCTGCCGGTCGAAGCGGCCAGGACGCAGAAGCGCCGGATCGAGCACGTCGGGGCGGTTGGTGGCGGCAATCAGGATGATGCCTTCATTGGCTTCGAACCCGTCCATCTCGACGAGAAGCTGGTTCAGCGTCTGCTCGCGTTCGTCGTTACCGCCGCCAAGACCGGCACCGCGATGTCGGCCGACCGCGTCGATTTCGTCGATGAAGATGATGCAGGGTGCATTCTTCTTGGCCTGTTCGAACATGTCGCGCACGCGGGACGCACCGACACCGACGAACATTTCCACGAAATCCGAGCCGGAAATGGTGAAGAAGGGCACATTCGCCTCACCCGCCACCGAGCGGGCAAGAAGCGTCTTGCCTGTTCCGGGAGGACCAACGAGCAGCACACCGCGCGGAATCTTGCCGCCCAGACGCTGGAACTTTTGCGGATCGCGCAGGAACTCGACAATTTCCTCGAGGTCTTCCTTGGCTTCATCGACACCGGCCACATCCTGGAAGGTGACGCGGCCATGCGCTTCGGTAAGAAGTTTCGCCTTGGATTTGCCGAAACCCATGGCCCGGCCCGAGCCCGACTGCATCTGACGCATGAAGAAAATCCACACGCCCAGGATCAGGATCATCGGCAACCAGGACACGAGATAGCCAAGGAAGGAATTGGAACCGTCGCTCTCGGGACGGGCATTGATCGTGACACCGCGCTCTTCAAGACGCTGCACAAGCGAGGGATCGCCCGGCGAATAGGTCTGGAAGGGCGTACGATTGCCCGTGTAGGTGCCGGTAATGCGATCACCGGTAATCGTCACCGATTCAATGCTTCCCGAGGAAAGCTCTTCCAGAAACTGCGAATACGCAATATCGCGCGTCGCGCCGCGCTGCTGGGGAGCCTGGAACAGGTTGAAGAGCGCAATCAGCAGGACGGCGATAATCGCCCAGAGCGCAAAGTTTCTGTAATTCGGATTCATATAAGTCCCGCATACTCGCCGTAGCCCGGCGATCGTCCGTTTTTCATGGTCTGAATTAACATAGGGAGCCGGCGCATTCTTGCCAAGCCGGAGCACCACACCAGCTCACCTTTAGGTTAAGCTTCGTCTTTGAATGTGGTGCGCTCAAGGCAGCGTCAGAACAGTTTTCCCGCCCAACAGACGGATAAGGGCCTGTGCCACTTCGATGTCGAAGGAGGGAAGCAGTTTCGCCCAGGGGGCAGGCACACCGACCTTGATCCCCGCGTCCGCTCCAGGGGCCGCGCCGACGCAAACATCGCCGCGCCACAGGGCCGGCTCGGCAAATTGCGCTGCAAAATGAAGATCCTGCGGCAGGATGGAGCCCGCCTTTGGCAGATGATCGCCTGCTACAGCGCCAAAAGGGGCGACGTGCAGACCGTCGCCGCCGGTGAGCCGGTAGCGTCCATCCCAGAGCATTCCCGCCACAATACGTGTTCTTGCGGGCAGGTTGCGCCGTTCACGGTAAAGATAGATGCCACTCGAACGGCGATCGATCACGGACCGCGACAATGTGGCGCAAACCCTGTCACGCAGCCCGGCAAGCACACGCAGCGATGGCTCCTCCGCCGGCAGATGGAGAGCGCCTCCCACCATCGCTGCCAGGACCCGCAGGGCATAGAGCGCCGACGCATCGTCAGCTTCATCGACAAGGATCGGATCAATGCGGTAGAGCCCTGGCGCAATCCGGCGCGCATGATCGTCGATTAGACGCGCCGCGCGCATTCCAAGCGCGCGACGCTCGGCAGCGACAGCATTGGCCTCCGCAGCCCGTCGTCTCACGAGTTGAGGAGTAAGCGATCGCCGCACACGCACGCGCTCATAGTTCACGTCGTCATTGGTTGGATCGTCGATCCAGCGAACGTTCCGTGTCGCCAGATAATCGCGCAACTCGGCTCGCCCGCAGGCAAGCAAAGGTCGCACGAACCAGATCCCGCTTTCGTGAAGTGAAGCCGGGGCGATGCCGGCGCCACCACGTCCTGTGCCGCGCGCAGCTCTCATGGATACCGTCTCGGCCTGATCGTCCCGTGTGTGACCGGTGAATATAAGCCCTGCGCCGATTGTCTGCGCCGCCTGTGCAAGAAGCTCCAGCCGTGCCGAACGCGCCGCGACCGAGAGGCCCGTCGCCGGCTTTTCGCCGCGCCAGACCATCGTGCGGTGTGCGATACCGCGGTGCTCGCAAAGCGCCGCGACAAAGCGCGCCTCTTCTGCAGCTTCCGCCCTGAGCGCGTGATCGACCGTCACGGCTGTAAGGGTCGGAGCATCTGCCTGTAAATCGAGGAATTCCTGAAGAAGAAGAAGAAGGGCGAGGGAATCGCCACCGCCGGAGACCGCTGCAACCACACCATCGTGCCGGGAGAATGCGATACCGTCGAAAAGCTGTCGCGGATCTGGCTGCATCACCGGGTTCAGCAACCCGCGAGCGCCTGTTCCTGCTTCACGCGCTCGCGCAGCGCTGTGGAGATATCAGGGTATTTCTGGCCGATTTCGTTATAGGTGACACAGGCCACGTCGCGCTGGTTCATCGCAGCAAGCGAGATGCCGAGCTTGAGAAGCATGTCGGGCGCCTTGTCGGCATTCGGGTATTCACGGCTCGCGCGCAGAAAAATCTCGGCTGCATCGCGATAGCGGTCCTGGCCGAGAAGCGACTCCCCGAGCCAGAAATGCGCGTCCGGTGTGCGGGCATCGCCTGGAAAGCGATCAATATGCTGCCGGAACCCGGCTTCTGCGGTCTTGTAGTCCCCCGAAAGGATGAACTCGTAGGAATTTCTGTAAAGCTCCTCCGGGTCATCGGCGGAGGGGAGCGAGGCCATCTGTTCACCCTGTCCGATCGGACCAATCTCACCCGAGCGGGTGAGATCGATGGGTTCGCCGACTTCACCGCCGACAATATTGCCGTTCGCATCGAAACGAACGCTCCCAAGTGTGCGCGGTGGTTCGCCCACGGTCGGCGCGTCCCGTGACGCACTTTGGGATCCGCCTTCCAGATTTCCCTCCGGGTTGCCCGAAGGCGGCAAACGTTCGGTGCGCTGATCGGGAAGCTCCCCTGCGGGTGCGGCTCCCGATCCGCCGTTCTTTTCGAGCTCCTGGAAGCGGAACTCATTGTCTTCCTGCATGCGGCGCAATTGATCCTGCATCTGCAGAATCTGGAAGTTCAATTCTTCCACACGCCCGTTAAGTTCGCGGACCTGCTCTTCCAGGCCGCTGACCCGCGGATCGCCCGCCTGGACAAGAACGACATTTCCACCATTTTGTTTGGCAAAGCCGGTTGATGGCGCTGCCGCTGGGCTGAGCGCAAAAGCGTGCCCCGCCATGAGAAACGGCAACGCGAGGACGCCGCCGAGAACTGTTCGCAAAAACATTCCACTCTCGCTTTCGCAATAGACAACAGGGCTGTTCTTCGCCCCATTTGCTCTTTATCAGGGCGCGAGACTTCGGCCAAATTTTGAATTTTGGCATCTGACGCCGAACGCAAAGGCGCATTTCACTCTCGAAAGCGGTCACATAAACCGCTATATGGCGCCTCAAAGGACTAGGAATGGCACGCATCTATCAGACACGGGCCTGGGAAAACCAGCTTTCGCCTTCGCTTCAGGAAATGGAGCTGTTAGCGCTTGAGGCCTATGCGAACTTCCCTGAGGAGTTTCGTCAACTTACCGGCGAAATCATCATTCAGGTGGCGGAGTTTCCCACTGAGGAGATCATGGACGATCTCGCCCTGGAGACGCCTTTCGACCTGCTCGGCCTTTTTGAAGGTCGCGGCATCGCCGAACGCTGGAACCCGGCGACGGGCGAGGGCCCCAATCGCATAACCCTGTACAGACGCGCCATTCTCGATTACTGGGCCGAGAATGAGGAGACGCTGGGTGACATCATCAACCACGTTCTCATTCATGAAGTCGGCCACCATTTTGGCCTGACGGACGACGATATGGCGCGGATTGAAGAGGCAGTGGCCTGAGCTCAATACTCCCCGAGTTTCATCCCGGCCGTGTATTCCAGTCCCTCGACCTCCTTGTAAACCGCCTGCCCGCACCGCATGGATTTGGTCTCGGCATCATAGGCGTAGCTGGGTGAGCCATGCAGTAGCCAGCCCTTGTTGAGCGCCGCCGTAACCTTGTGACAGAAACTTGCATCGTCCGGGCCGGTCAAAAAGCGATAGAGCCTCATCGGGCCGTCTCCCCACTCTCTTTCAGCCTGATGGCGCCAGCGCGCTCAAGCAGTGTCTGCGCCATTTCCAGATGCAGGCGTTCCACCATGCGCCCATTTAGGGAAATCACGCCGCGTCCGGTGTTTTCAGGGTCTGCGAATGCAGACACGATCGCTTCGGCCTCGGCAATGGCTTCAGGCGAGGGTGCAAAGACCGCATTGGCCTTTGCGATCTGTGCCGGGTGGATAAGCGTCTTGCCATCAAAGCCCATGGAACGGGCTTCCGTGCAACTACTCTCGAATGCATCGAGATCGCGAAAATCATTGGTCACGCCATCGAGCACCGAAATTCCTCCGGCGCGCGCCGCCATGACGAGCTGAAACAGGAATGGGGCCAGATAGCGCCGATTTTCGGTCAGGGCGAACCCGGCTTCCCTGGCCAGGTCATTCGTTCCGGCGACGAGACAGGAGAGACGCGCGGCCGGGTCACGTCCGAGTGCCGCTATCGGCCCCAGATTGAGCACGGCGCGCGGCGTCTCGATCATGGCCCACAGTTTGAGGCTGCGCGGCGCGTCGGTTTCATCGAGGGCGGCATCCGCGTCGAGGATGTCACGGGGGCCATTCACCTTGGGCAGGAGAATGGCATCGGGCTTAACCGCCCGGGCAGCGAGAAGATCCTCCGTCCCCCAGATACTCTCCAGCGCATTGATGCGCACCACAACCTCGCAGTGCGGGCGATCTCCACCGTTCAGGAAGTCTCGCAATCGCTCTCGCGCATCGAGTTTTTCGTCTGGCCCGACGGCGTCTTCCAGATCGTAGATCACCGCGTCGCAGCCGAGCGTTGCACTTTTTGCCAGCGCCTTTTCATTGCTGGCGGGCACGTAGAGAACGGATCGGCGAAGCTGTGCTGGATGATGCTGCATATCCGTTTCATGGCCCAGTACTGCATTCGAAGCAAGACAGGACAATTGGCCAAGGGAAAACTTCCTTGCACAATCCGAACGGAAGAAAGATTTCCATTCTGCGCAGCAAGATGGCAAGGCCGACCGGCCGCCGGCGCCTGTGCGCCGAAAGCCAGGGGCGCGTATGCGCCCGCCCGGCGCTTGAGGGACAAAAACAAGAGAGCTTTGCTTTGCGGAACCGGCTTGTGTATGGAGAGGCGGCAGATATGATGGCCGCGCAGACAACGGACCAGGATTCATGGACAAGTTTATCAAGCTGACGGGCGTTGCCGCGCCCATGCCGATCGTAAATGTCGACACCGACATGATCATCCCCAAGGATTATCTCAAGACGATCAAGCGCACCGGCCTCGGCGCCGGGCTTTTCGCCGAAATGCGTTTCAACGAGGACGGTTCCGAGAACCCCGACTTCGTGCTCAACAAGCCTGCTTACCGCAATGCCAGCATTCTCGTTGCCGGCGACAATTTCGGCTGCGGCTCGAGCCGCGAACATGCGCCATGGGCGCTGCTCGACTTCGGCATTCGCTGTGTCATTTCCACCAGCTTCGCCGATATTTTCTACAACAACTGCTTCAAGAACGGCATCCTGCCCATCAGGGTCAGCCAGGAAGAGCTGGACATGCTGATGGACGACGCGCAGCGTGGTTCGAATGCGACGCTCACGGTCGATCTGGAAGAGCAGGAAATCCGTGGCCCGGATGGCGGCGTGGTGAAGTTCGAGATCGACGCCTTCAAGCGGCACTGCCTCCTGAACGGCCTCGATGATATCGGCCTCACCATGGAGAAGGCCCCGGCCATCGAGACCTTCGAGAACAAATACACGGAAAGCCATCCGTGGGCATGAACCCGCAGGATAGAGGCGGCCAGCGTCGTCTCATCTCCACGGGGTCTCCCTTTGAGAAGACCGCAGGTTACAGCCGCGCGGTGGTTGATGGAGACTGGTGTTTCGTATCGGGCACCACGGGGTATGACTATGCTACCATGGCCATACCCGACAGTGTGGAAGAGCAGACCCGCAACTGCCTTTCCACCATCAGCGCCGCGCTGACCGAGGGCGGCTTCGAGCTCGCCGACGTGGTGCGTGCAAATTACTACGTGACCGACCGCGCGTTCGTTTCCCGCGTCTTCCCCATTCTTGGCGAAGCTTTCGGTAGCATTCGGCCTGCTGCCACGATGATTATCTGCCAGCTCAACGAGCCGGAGATGAAGATTGAGATCGAAGTGACTGCACTCAAACGCAACCGTACCGCTTCGTACGCCAGCAGCCTTGCGCAATCCGTCGCGGCGGATTAGCAAGTCCCTCGAATTCCCAAGTTCGAGAGGCTTTTCATGGCAACGCGCAAACTCCTTCTTCTCCCCGGCGACGGCATCGGCCCCGAGGCGATGGCCGAGGTCAAGAAACTCATCGAAATGATGAACGCCGATTTCAACGCCGGGTTCGAGACCGAGGAAGGCCTCGTGGGCGGTTGCGCCTATGACGCGCACGGCCAGTCGATCTCCGATGCCGACATGGACAGGGCCATGGCGGCGGATGCCGTTCTGTTCGGCGCGGTCGGGGGCCCCAAATGGGATGGCGTGCCCTATGAGGTTCGTCCCGAAGCCGGCCTTCTGCGCCTGCGCAAGGAGATGGAGCTTTTTGCCAATCTGCGCCCGGCCATCTGCTACCCGGCGCTGGCCGCCTCTTCCTCGCTCAAGCCGGAAGTCGTGGAAGGGCTCGACATTCTGATCCTGCGCGAGCTGACCGGCGGCGTCTATTTCGGTGAACCGAAAGAGATCACCGATCTCGGCAATGGCCAGAAGCGTGGCATCGACACCCAGATCTACGACACCTACGAGATCGAGCGCATAGCCGGCGTGGCCTTCGAGCTGGCCCGCAACCGGAGCAACAAGGTCTGCTCCATGGAAAAACACAATGTGATGAAGTCGGGCGTGCTCTGGAAAGAGGTCGTCACCAACACGCACAAGGCCAAATATTCCGACGTCGAGCTGACGCACATGCTGGCCGATGCGGGCGGCATGCAGCTCGTACGCTGGCCCAAGCAGTTCGACGTCATCGTAACGGACAATCTCTTCGGCGACATGCTGTCTGACGTTGCCGCCATGCTGACCGGCTCGCTTGGCATGTTGCCTTCGGCCTCACTTGGCGCACCGGACGAGAAGACCGGCTCCCGCAAGGCGCTCTACGAGCCCGTGCACGGTTCCGCACCGGACATCGCTGGCCAGGGCATCGCCAACCCGATCGCCATGATCGCATCCTTCGCCATGTGCCTGCGTTACTCGTTCAACATGGTCGAGGAAGCGGATCGGCTGGA
The DNA here is from genome assembly GCF_045011005.1 of Nitratireductor sp. L15S-10. Classification (NCBI taxonomy): domain Bacteria; kingdom Pseudomonadati; phylum Pseudomonadota; class Alphaproteobacteria; order Hyphomicrobiales; family Phyllobacteriaceae; genus Nitratireductor; species Nitratireductor sp. L15S-10. The sequence continues at coordinate 352,072 of NZ_CP120674.1, read as the reverse complement.
GAAAGCCATCGCTTCGGTTCTGGACGACGGCCTTCGCACGAAAGACCTGATGTCCGACGGCATGACCGAGGTCGGAACCACGGCCATGGGTGACGCCATTGTCGCCAGATACAAGGCGCTCGCCTGACGCGTCTTTGCGGCCGGCATGGCTGGCCGCACACGCTATTTCGTTGACTTGCGCCCGATTCAGCGTAAAACAACGCGCGGAAACGGAGACCCCTTTGCCATGCGCGCGCATCATGAAGCGCCATCAGCACAAAGTTTTTTGAACGCGGCCGGGAACGGCAGCGTCGGTTTCCGCTTTACCAAAACGACAGCCAAAACGACGACCAAAACGGTCTGACGCCTCGGCTGCTCGTTCTCTCCCCGGGCCCAGCCGGGGAGAAGATGCCTGCCGAATGCAGGCCATCAAATCAAAGCCAAGCGGAGAGAGACAGGAGTAACAAACCAGATGGGTTTCAAGATAGCTGTCGCCGGCGCCACGGGGAATGTCGGCCGCGAAATGCTCAATATCCTCGAAGAGCGCGGCTTCCCGGCAGACGAGATCGTCCCGCTTGCTTCCCGCCGTTCAGTCGGCACCGAGGTCTCCTATGGCGACAAGACGCTGAAGGTTAAAGCGCTCGAGTCCTACGACTTTTCCGACACTGACATCTGTCTGATGTCGGCTGGCGGCACGGTGTCCAAGGAGTATTCGCCGAAGATCGGAAAGCAGGGCTGCGTCGTCATCGACAATTCGTCGGCCTGGCGCTACGACCCTGATGTGCCGCTGATCGTTCCCGAAGTGAACCCCGACGCGGTCGAGGGTTTCACCAAAAAGAACATCATCGCCAATCCGAACTGCTCCACCGCACAGCTCGTGGTCGCGCTGAAGCCGCTACATGAGGCAGCAACCATCAAGCGCGTGGTCGTGTCCACCTATCAGTCGGTTTCGGGCGCGGGCAAGGAAGGCATGGATGAACTGTTCGAGCAGACGCGCGCCGTTTTCGTCGCCGATCCGATCTCGACCAACAAGTTCACCAAGCGCATCGCCTTCAACTGCATTCCTCATATCGACGTCTTCATGGAAGACGGCTTTACCAAGGAAGAGTGGAAGATGGTCGCCGAGACCAAGAAGATGCTCGATCCGAAGATCAAACTTACGGCCACCTGCGTGCGCGTGCCGGTGTTCATAGGCCATGCGGAAGCAGTAAACCTCGAGTTCGACAAGCCGATCACGGCTGACGAGGCCCGCGAGATCCTGCGCGAGGCGCCAGGTTGCCAGGTCATCGACAAGCGCGAGGATGGCGGCTACGTCACGCCTTACGAAAGCGCCGGCGAAGACGCCACCTATATCAGCCGCCTGCGTGAAGACCCGACGGTCGACAATGGTCTGGCGCTTTGGGTTGTCTCCGATAATCTGCGCAAGGGTGCTGCTCTCAACACGGTGCAGATCGCCGAGCTTCTCGTGGCACGCGGCCTGATCCAGCCGAAGAAGGAAGCTGCCTGAGACAAGTCGGTTCTTTGATCGAAGAATGAGAAAAGCGGGCCTTCGGGTCCGCTTTTCTTTTGCGCCGCGTTTGTGTGTCGTGGTTGGCGCTCGCCCCTCATCCGCCTGCCGGCACCTTCTCCCCGCATACGGGGAGAAGGTAAGGGTGAGGGGCAAACGCCATCACCGATCACAACAGCACACCAAACAAAAATAGCGGGCCTTTCGACCCGCCATTCTCAATAGACATGCCTGCAAAGCTTATTCGCTTGCAGCAGCCTCTTCAGCCGGTGCCTCGGCGGCGGCAGCTTCGGCCTCGGCTGCAGCGGCCTTTGCGTCTTCTTCGGCCTGCTTGGCGGCATCAAGACGCTCCTGCGCCTTCTTGCCAGGCTTCGCCTTGTTCGGATTGCTGCGCTCGGGGCGCTTGGCAATGCCGGCCTCATCGAGGAAGCGCAGAACACGGTCGGTCGGCAGCGCGCCGTTGGCGAGCCAATGCTTGATACGCTCTTCGTTCAGAACGACACGCTCGCCATCCTTGGGCAGCATAGGGTTCCAGGAGCCGACCTTCTCAATGAAACGGCCGTCACGCGGGCTGCGCACGTCGGCGATGACAACGTGGTAGTAAGGACGCTTCTTGGAGCCCGCACGGGCCAGACGAATTTTCAGTGCCATGGTTTCTTCCTTTCGATAATGGCTTTCAGGCCGGCAACACGTGCCGGAATCTCAGGCGCGGCTCGCCGCGCAGTTCTGTGGGAGACATGGGCTCGGCACCCAGCCTCTTTGCAACGGCCTGTGAGGCCAGATTGTCCGGGTGGACGAAGCTCATAAGCGGCGGCAGTTTCAGGTCTTCGGCTGCCCAGACCTGCACACGGCGGGCCGCCTCAACCGCGTAACCCTTGCCCTCGAAACCGGCATAAAGGCTCCATGCCAGCTCAGGCTCATCAAGAAGTGGTGGATGCCACAAACCCACATAGCCGGCCACCGCGTCCGTGTCTTTCAGCTGAACAGCGAACATGCCATAGCCGTTCAGCGCCCAGGCACCAGCCATGGATGAAAAGCCTGTCCACGCCTCAAAACCGTTTTTCGGCCCACCAATATGGCGTGTACGCTCAGGATCCGCGCAAAAGGCCGCATATGCAGGAAAATCCTCCCGCTTCCAGCCGCGCAGGATCAGGCGCTCGCTTTCGAGGACCGGTGTCATGCTCAGGCCTTCTCACCGGTCTTGGAGCCATTGCCGTGCTCCTCGGCAATCGCCTCGTGATGGCGGATCACCTCGCGGATAATGAAGTTCAGGAACGTCTCGGCAAAGTCCGGATCGAGATTGGCGTCGTCGGCAAGCCGGCGCAGGCGCGCAATCTGGCGCTCCTCGCGAGCGGGATCAGCCGGCGGCAGATCGTGAACAGCCTTCAGGTGACCAACGGCCTTGGTACAGCGGAAACGCTCGGCCAGCATATGCACGAGTGCCGCATCGATATTGTCGATGGAGGCGCGCAGCTCGAGAAGCTGTGCCATGGCCTGATCCGTTTCGTCGCTCATCGCATTCCCTTACTTCTTTTTGGGCAGGCCAGGCAGTCCACCGGGAAGCCCCGGCAAGCCGCCACCCGGCACTCCTGGCAACCCTTTGGGAAGCCCGCCCTTGGGCAGACCACCGCCAAGGCCTGCGGCTTCTGCCTGCTTCTGCAGAGCTTCGAGCTGCTTCGGATCCATCTTCGAAAGATCGGGCATGCCAGCGCCCATGCCAGCGCCCATGCCACCGAGCCCCATCTTCTGCGCCATGCCGCCCATCAGGCCACGCATCATGCCGCCCTTGCGGCCCTTGCCGCCCATGGCCTTCATCATGTCGGCCATCTGGCGATGCATCTTCAAGAGCTTGTTGATCTGCGCCGAATCCGTGCCGGAGCCGGCGGCAATGCGCTTCTTGCGGCTATGCTTGAGCAGCTCCGGATTGGCGCGCTCCTTCGGCGTCATAGACTGGATGATGGCGATCTGGCGGCCGAACATCTTGTCGTCGAGACCGGCAGCAGCCATCTGATCCTTCATCTTCCCCATGCCGGGCATCATGCCCATGATGCCGCCCATGCCACCCATGTTCTGCATCTGGCGCAGCTGCTCGGCGAGATCGTTCAGGTCGAACTTGCCGGCCTGCATCTTCTTGGCCATCGCCGCGGCCTTTTCCGCGTCGATGGTCTCGGAGGCCTTCTCGACCAGCGAAACGATGTCGCCCATACCGAGAATGCGGTCGGCGATGCGCTTGGGATAAAACTCCTCGAGCGCATCCATCTTTTCGCCAACACCAATCAGCTTGATCGGCTTGCCCGTGACGGCGCGCATGGAGAGCGCCGCGCCACCGCGCCCGTCACCGTCCATACGGGTCAGGACGAGGCCGGTGATGCCGACACGGTCGTTGAAATTGTTGGCAAGATTGACGGCATCCTGACCGGTGAGCGAATCTGCAACGAGCAGGATCTCGTGTGGGTTCGAGGCGCTTTTGATGTCGGCCATCTCGACCATCAGCGGCTCGTCGATATGCGTACGGCCTGCCGTATCGAGGATCACCACGTCATGACCGCCGAGCTTTGCCGCCTGTGTGGCGCGCCTGGCGATCTCGACCGGTGTCTGGCCGGCAATGATCGGAAGCGTTGCGACACCGGTCTGCTCGCCAATCTGTTTGAGCTGTTCCTGTGCGGCGGGACGGCGCGTGTCGAGCGACGCCATCAACACCTTCTTGCCCTGCTTTTCAGTCAGGCGCTTGGCGATCTTTCCAGTCGTGGTGGTCTTGCCGGAGCCCTGCAGACCGACCATCATGATGACAACGGGTGCCGGCGCGTTGAGGTCGATCGTCTCGCCCTCGGTGCCCAGCATCTCGACCAGTTCGTCATGAACGATCTTGACGACCATCTGGCCGGGCTTGATCGATTTCAGGACCTCAGCGCCAACCGCCTTTTCGCGCACGCGATCGGTGAAGGAACGCACCACATCAAGCGCCACATCCGCCTCGATCAGCGCACGGCGCACCTCGCGCAGGGCCGCAGAGACATCCGCCTCCGACAGCGCACCGCGGCCCGTCAGGCCATTCAGGATGGAACCAAGGCGTTCCTGAAGCGATTCAAACATCCGCGTTCCTCATGTCTCGCATCACATTCATCTGTGCGAGAGGTAATGCATCCGCGCCAGGGCTTCAAACATCGCGCAAAGCCGAAAAGCACCCGGGGGCGCATCGCGCTGCCGGGTGTTGACCTCCAGGATCATCGTTTGCCGTTGAAACGTGCCCTGGTCGGCTGCTCGGAGTTGTCACTCGTCGCGGAATTTCGCGCCTGTAGACAGGAAATCGCTCCCAGAGTCAAGAAGAGCGTTCTCTGGGCCTCGTCGGAGCCCGCAGATCCGGGTGTTCAATTCTTGACTGCCGAAGATCTGCGTCTCTCCAGTTCCGCTTTTCGCTTCTCTTCGCCGCACATCTCCAGGAGATGAGTGGGAAGGTCCTCGCAGAAGCCAGGATAGTATCGCGCAGCCAGCCAGACAATGAACCAGCTGGATGCAACCTGTCGTTCAATTGGCGCTCCTGCAGGCAAAAGTGGGGATTGGCCGGACGGGGATACGCCACCCACTGTCCCAGGCGCAGCCGCCGCCGATGCATTCCCGTGTTCCTCGCCCGATTGAAATGGCAGGGTGTCACCTTCGAAAAGCCGCGCCTCAGCCGGGCGAGAGAAGGAAGAAACGAGAACGATAGCCGCCATCATCGCCATTGGAGATGCGCCTACTCGTCTAACCACGTCTAGAGATGTCATAACAATTCCTGTTCTTGAAATATCGCGCACCGCGAACCTGCGCTCTCTGCACACGACCCTCGCGAAAGGCACATATCCGCGGCAAAATGCCTGGGCTGGTATCCGCATGCACTTGGCAATACAAATTAGCTGGCTAATATTATGAGTGAAATTGCCGACTTTGTTTTCTGGCGTCAAGTCTCAGAAAGACGACCCATCAAAAAAGATCGCTGCGGCGACACAGTCGCCGCAGCGTGAAGTCTCCCACTTGGCCGGTTCAATAACCTGGGATCGACTCTACCGTTTAACGCAGAACATAGACGATGCGCCGCGTCTCAGGCTCGATCAGAACCGGCTGCTGGTTCACATAGACGTAGCGGTACTCGTAGTCAGGAATCTCACGCACTTCCACTGTTTCGGGAACCACGGCTCCAACCACTGCCTCGCCCTCCAGATATACAGGTTCAACCCGGTTGCTCTGGATATAGGTCGTGACTTCCGCTGGTGGTGGTGCAATGGGTTCCACCGTGCCGAGAGCCGTTTTGCGGCCAATCAACTCTCCGCGCAGGGGTTCAACTTCGACACTTGAGGTCGCTTCAAAGGAGACCGGGGGCAACGCCTCGGTTGGACGTTCGGTCACCACTACATAGTCCCCACCGCCCCCGAAGGGCGCTGTCAGATAGTCCGAATATGCCCAGCCATTCACGCCGGCATGATTGACCGCGCACCATTTACTGCCTTCTCGGCAACCTTCGATCTCGGCTTCCTCGTTCACGCCGATAACGCCAACAATGGGATATTGCGGACCAGGTCCCGAGCGGATGTTGAGGTCGGCCGTTGCTCTGGCAAGCACCTCCGCACCGGCAACACCGGTCAAGGCCAAAAGCGCCGCTCCTGCGGCTGCACCTTTGAGAAGCATCGTGTTCATGGCTTGTCTCCAGTCGGTTTCAACTGGGGCTCAAAACGGACCGGACCGCGATGAGTTCCGAGAGAGACGACCGCAAACGAGATGATTCTCGCCGCGAAAGGGTTCGGTAATGACCGTTATGCTAGGAAACTCAACGCTTGCGACCGCCGACATGTTGTGTAATCGCTGGCAACATCACATTATATAGCCATCATTTATCTTAAGGAGAGCAACATGGCTTTCGGGGGAAGAGCGGTGGTCCTGGCCGCTGCGGTTAGCGCCTCACTTCTCATGGCGGGGCATGCTTCCGCCGCGCAGTGTGGAAACAACGCCGGGGGATTCGAAACCTGGAAGGCGCAGTTCAGCCAGGAAGCGGCGTCACGCGGTATCGGCCAGCGAGGCCTCAACGCGCTGGCGAAGACCCGGTACGCCAGCAAGACCATCGCTGCGGATCGCGGACAGAAGAGCTTCAAGCTATCGCTGAATTCGTTCATGCAGAAGCGGGGTTCGAACGCAATCATATCGCGCGGTAAGGGGATGAAGAAGAAATATGCTCGTCTCTTCGCCAATATCGAAAAGCGCTACGGCGTTCCTGCCGGACCGCTGATTGCTATATGGGGCATGGAAACGGGATTTGGCGGATTTCTCGGAAATCAGAATATCGTTTCAGCGGTTGCCACGCTCGCCTATGATTGCCGTCGCTCCGACTTCTTTACAGGCCACCTCTATGGCGCACTGACCATGGTGGACCGTGGAATGCTGCACCCTGACGCTCGGGGCGCCGCTCATGGCGAGATCGGCCAGACCCAGTTTCTTCCAGGCAACGCTCTCAAATATGGTGTCGACGGTGACGGCAACGGTCGCGTCGACATGATCCGCTCCAGCGCTGACGCGCTCGCCTCCACCGCAAACTTCCTGCGGGCTCATGGCTGGCAGCGCGGCGCTGGCTATCAACCCGGCCAGCCGAATTTCCGTGCTATCCAGGGCTGGAACGCTGCAAGCGTTTATCAGCAGGCCATCGCCATCATGGCCAAGGAGATAGATGGGTAAGGAGCGTCCCGCAAAGCGGGCGAAAAGCCTGCGATTTGGCTTTTTGAGCCACGAACGCCCGGAGCAATAGCGAAGGGCCGACAGGCGCCAAATCCTGCCCCCTGCTGCTCAACTCACAAAAAAGCCGGCTGCGTTGCCGGCTTTTTTATTATCGAAACGCTGGAGTGATCAACGGCCGCGCTTTCTCGCTGCCAGAGTGCGCAGGCGCAGGGCGTTCAGCTTGATGAAGCCGGCTGCGTCCTTCTGATCGTAGGCCCCCTGATCGTCTTCAAAGGTGACCAGAGCGTCGGAATAGAGCGACTTGTCGGATTTGCGACCGGTCACGATCACATTGCCCTTGTAGAGTTTCAGACGCACTTCGCCTTCCACGTCCTCCTGGCTCTTGTCGATGGCCGCCTGCAGCATTTCGCGTTCGGGCGAGAACCAGAAGCCATTGTAGATCAGCTCCGCATAACGCGGCATCAGTTCGTCTTTCAGATGCGCTGCACCGCGGTCGAGCGTGACGGACTCCATGGCCCGGTGGGCCGCAAGGAGAATGGTACCGCCAGGTGTCTCGTAGACACCGCGAGACTTCATGCCCACGAAGCGGTTTTCGACGAGGTCGAGGCGGCCAATGCCATTGTCGCGGCCAAGATCGTTCAGCGCCTTGAGCAGCGTTGCCGGCGAAAGCGCCTCGCCATTGATGGCCACGGCGTCGCCCGCCTTGAAGGAGATGGTAATCTCGGTCGGCTCGTCGGGCGCATCCATCGGCGAAACGCTGCGCTGGTGAACATATTCCGGCGGCTCGATCCACGGATCTTCAAGCACCTTGCCTTCCGAGGAGGAGTGCAGAAGATTTGCATCGACGGAGAACGGTGCCTCACCCTGCTTGTCCTTGGGCACCGGGATCTGATGCGCCTCGGCGAAATTGATGAGATCGGTGCGGGACTTGAACTCCCAGTCGCGCCACGGCGCGATCACCTTGATGTCCGGGTTGAGGGCATAGGCGGAAAGCTCGAAGCGCACCTGGTCGTTGCCCTTGCCGGTCGCACCGTGCGCGATGGCATCCGCCCCGGTTTCGGCGGCGATCTCCACCAGACGCTTGGAGATCAACGGACGGGCAATCGACGTACCCAGAAGATAGACGCCCTCATAAACGGCATTGGCGCGGAACATCGGGAACACGAAATCGCGCACGAATTCCTCACGCACATCCTCGATGTAGATTTCCTTGATGCCGAGCATCTCGGCTTTCTTGCGCGCCGGCTCCAGCTCATCGCCCTGGCCGAGATCGGCGGTGAAGGTCACCACTTCCGCGCCCAGCTCCGTCTGCAGCCATTTGAGGATGATCGAGGTATCGAGGCCGCCCGAATAGGCAAGAACGACCTTTTTCACGTCTTTGAGTTTCGTCATGGTCTTTCCCGGTATGAGAGGTTCGGCATGGCCGGCCGGCTCCGCACGCCGGAGCCTTGGAAGTCGAGGCGACTAATATCAGGAATGGCGGCGCGGGCAAGGCCAGTCCCCGCAAATGCCGAAATCTGGACATGAAAAGGGCCACACCGTTTCCGGCATGGCCCGGGCCCCCTCCGCCAGGGAAAATCAGGCCGCCTTCAGTGTCTCCACTGTCTTAAGCGCCCCATCGAGCAACTCGCCCTTCTCGTCCTTGAGGGCGGCTTCGCGCAGCCGCCGCAACCAGTCTGCCGCATCGTCGCGGCCCTCCAGCAGGGGCAGACCGGAGAGCACGCGGTCGAATTTGGAATGCGCGCGCACATGCGTGTCGCTGTAACCCTTGATGAGCCGGCGACAATTGAGAATCTCAACCGCCAGCGCATAGTCGCGCTGTGCCGTATCAAGCGCCAGCGCGTACCATCGCTCCAGATGCGCTTCTTCCACCTGGTGACGCAGCAGCGACCGGCGCCATGGCCGCAGCGTTCCGATCAACCAGAGAGCGCCGAAGCCGAACAGGCTGTCGGTCCGGATCCGCCTTCCGCGATTGATGCGCCGGTCGACCCAGCGGGCAAGTCCCGGCCGGTTTTCGATGAAACGGCCAAGCCCCGCCGGCAGCGTGCCACAGAATTCTTCCACGCGCGGGTGAAAGAACTCGGTCACCTGGAGCACATTGGCTTCACCGACCTTCATTTCCGTGCGGATGCGTTCAGCGCGTGCAGTTCGCGTTTTGAGATCGGCAACGCGTAGAATGTCGTCATAGCACATGGCGTTTGCCACATGCTTTGCCGCCGCTTCTCCCAACGCATAACTCTTTTCCGCACTGTCCGCTGCCAGTGCCTTGTCCAGCCGGTCGAGATACTCCGCGCCATAAGCCAGGTCCTGATAGTCGACCACCTTGCGCAACCCGGCAAGCGCCATGCTCCTCACAGGTTCGGGATAGGCCTCTGCACGGGCGGACAGCGCGTTCCAGCGCGCCACAAGCCTCTGCGGTCCGTCCACAGTGATCTGCTTTGAAGCCGGTGCAGCGTCCGGGCGGCCTTCTTCCACACGCGCACCGGACACGGTGAGATCGTATGCCCTGCCGAATGCGGCAAGGCTGGCTTTCACCCCGCGCCCGGACGCCTCGATGGTCTTCTCGTAGCTTTCGCGCGGAAATGGCAGGGCACCGGAACCGGCCAGCGCCCCGAACAGGCTCGATGAAATGACGGAGCCGGCTTCCACGGCCACCTTTTCCATATCGAAGCAGATGTAGCGGCTCGCCGCCTCGCGCGCGTTTCGGTGAACGGTGGGCGAATCCGCCCGCCCGTCGCCGGGCTCGATCTTTTCCGAAACGGCGGCAATGCGGTGCGCAGAAGCAATCAGCGTCGTGCGGTCGGGCGTCACGAAACCGCGCATCACCGCACGCCCCGCCTCCATGAGCTCCGCCGCAATCAGAATGTCGATATCGCCCTGCGCAGGGGCCAGGGAGAAAACCGGACGGCGTCCCGTATCAGGGCACATTTCCACATAGTAGATCGTCGCACCCGTGCGCTGCGCCACGCCCGCAACGGAGGTCGCCTGAGCGAGATAGCCATTGCGCTCTGCCACATCGGTGATCCAGTTGGTGAGAACACCACCGCCCTGTCCGCCCACGGCGAGAATGGCGAGCTTGATGATTTTCTGGTCTTCTTTTGCTTTCATACGCTTGGCCATGATCGATCCCTCAAGCGTCGGCGAATGTCAGGCGCCGCTTTTCACGACGGGATTGCAGGAAGCCTGTCACCCCACGGCGCACCCTGTCGGTAAAACGGTCCCACCAGCCCGGATTGTGAACCACATCCGCGCGATAGAAGGACGGGCACAGAACCGCCGCGTCCGCCACCTCGCCGCAATTACCGCACCCTACACAGGTGTGGTCGATTGAGGCCACCGGGTCGTCCCGCAGCGGATCGTCCAGCTTCTTGACGGAGAGCGACGGACAGCCTGAAAGGCGCATGCAGGCGTGATCGCCCGTACAGACATCCTCATCGACACCGAAACGCGGTTTCACCACCCGCTCGCCGCCGGAGATCGCTTTGGCGGTCAGGGGCTTTTCGCGGCGCTGGCGGTTGAGCATGCATTCGGAAGAGGCCACGATCACCTTCGGCCCCTTCTCCTTGGTCGTCAGCGCCTCACGCAGCGCCGCGCGCACCTTCGTTACGTCATAGGTGCGGTCGATGTGCCGGACCCATCTCACGCCCATCCCCTTCACCGCATCGGTGATCGGATGTTTCGTAGACTTGGTGGGATTGTCGGCACGAGAGGAGAGAATGTCCTGCCCGCCGGTCGCCGCCGAATAGAAATTGTCGACCACGACAATGACACCGTCATTCTCGTTGAAGACCGCATTGCCGATCGAGGAGGTCAGGCCGTTGTGCCAGAAACCGCCATCGCCAACGAAGGAGATCGAGCGCCGTTTGGCGTCTGGCGAATTGAATGCGGATGCAGATGCCGGCCCAAGCCCATAGCCCATCGTTGTCGCGCCAAGCTCGAAGGGCGGCATGATCGAGAACAGATGACAGCCGATATCCGATGAAATGTGGTGTGGCCCGAGCTCCTGTTCGATCAATTTGGTAGCGGCAAAGATCGGCCGCTCGGGGCATCCGGTGCAGAAGCCCGGCGGTCTCCCCGGCACTACTTTGGCGAGATCTGCTGCCAGCGTGTTTTCGCCTGGTGCATTGGGGGCCAGCACCTGGGCCGCCAGAAGCTCCGGCGCATTGGCACGCAGATAGGCGCTGATGCCGTCGAGCATGACCTGGCCGGTATATTCACCCGCCATGGGCAGAATATCCTTGCCGAGAATGCGCGTGTCGACACCCTTCTTGTGCATCATCGAGGCGATCGCCTGCTCCAGATAGTTGGGCTGCCCTTCCTCCACGATCAGGACAGATTCCTTGTCCTCGCAGAAGTCAATCACCTCGTCATCGATGAGCGGATAGACCGCGTTGAGCACATAGAGCGGCACATCGGTCTCACCATAGACATCGGCAAGGCCGATGCGCTGAAGCGCCCGGATGACGCTGTTGTACATGCCACCCTGAAGGATGATGCCGGCCTTGCCCCGCTCTGGCCCGAAAAATTCGTTGATCTGGCGCGAGCGGATGAAATCCACCGCAGCCGGCATGCGCTTTTCCACCTTCTCCTTCTCATGCAGGAAGGAAGCGGGCGGCAGCACGATGCGGTTGGTGTCGCGGCGCGGGTTTTCCAGCGCATCAGCCACCGTCATCTCCGGGCGCTTGTTGTCTTTCGTCTCAAAACTTCCGGTCACGTGGCAGCTTCGGATGCGCACCATCAGCATGACCGGAGTGTTCGAAACCTCCGACAGCTCGAACCCGTCTTCCACCGCCTTGACGATGGAAGGCAGATTGGGTCGTGGGTCGAGGAGCCAGACCTGGCTCTTCATGGCGAAGGGATGGCTGCGCTCCTGCATGATGGAGGAACCTTCGCCATAATCCTCGCCGACGATGATGAGTGCACCACCCGTCACACCGCCTGAAGCAAGATTGGCAAGGGCGTCGGACGCCACATTGAGACCAACCGCCGACTTGAACGTGCAGGCGCCGCGAATGGGATAATGGACGGAAGCCGCCAGCATGGCGGTTGCGGTGGCTTCCGAGGCACTGGCCTCGAAATGGACGCCGAGTTCACCGAGAATGTCCTGGGCATCAGCAAGAACGTCCATAAGATGGCTGATCGGCGCGCCCTGATAGCCGCCGACATAGCCCACACCGCATTGCAAAAGCGCCTTGGTGATGGCGAGGATCCCTTCGCCGTGAAAGGTTTCACCGGCCCCGAGCCTGAGCTTCTGGACCTCTTTCACAAACGAACGTTCAGCCATAATCCAGTCTCCCGTCGCTGGCGCCGCGGTTTCGCACCGCAGTCAAGCTCGCTAAAAGTTATGCTTTCTGATGTTGCCGAGGATTTTCTGTAGCGTTGCGACGAACGCTGCGTACTCCGCATCGTCAATATCCCTGAACATCTCGGCAAAAGCGTCGTGCATGGCCGGCCACGCCCGATTGAATTCCTCCCGCCCCTTGTCTGTGAGGAAGATGTTGCGGGTACGGCTATCATCCTGACAGGCCTCGCGCCGGACAAGACCCTGCGCCTCCAGCGCGTCGAGCGTGCGGCTCATGGTCGATTGCTCGATCACCGTGTAGACAGAGAGCTCGTTGATCGACATGCCGTCTCCGACTGCCAGAACTGCAAGCGCACGCACCTGCGGCACCGTGAGCCCCTGCCGGCGCAGGTCCTGCCGCAGGGTCGCGTTGTAGCGCCCCATGATGCGATTCATCAGATAGGGCGCAAATTGCTGGAGCCCCATCTGGCCCAGCGTTTCAATTCTCGAGTTCCTGCTATCCAAGCGTTCGTCCATCAAAGCTTCTCCGCCAACAGGCAACGTGAGATGCCAGCCCACCTGCCATCACACAGAAACGGGATAAGCCGTCCAGATCGCCCAGACCGAAGGACCTTTGGAGAAGCGGGCAGCGGAATGAGGCCGCTACCCTTGGTCCTTCTGTCGGGGTTCAGCATGAAGGAACGAACCTAGTTTCGCGCCACGAGCGCCAGAACGCGGCAGGGACTTCCCGTACCATGCTCGATTTTAAGCGGTGCCGCGATGAGAATCGCTCCCTTCGGCGGCAATTTGTCGAGATTGGCAAGGCTGGCAAGTCCGTAACGATTGGCCTTGTGCAAGAGGTTGTGCGCGGGGAATGGAGGCTCCATCCCACCGGCCTGCCCGGCATCGGTTCCGATCGTTTCGCTGCCCCAGCCGATGATCCCCTTGTCAAGCAGATAGGTAATCGCTTCGGGTGTTGGCCCCGGTGAATGCGGGCCGGTTTCATCAGCGTTCAGAAAGCTTTCTTCTGAGCCATTGCGTTTGTACCAGTCGCTGCGCAACACGACCCACTCGCCCTTCTGAATTTCACCATGTTCGGCCTCCCAGGCCTTGATGTGATCCACGGTCAGAAGGAAATCGGGATTCTCCGCCGTTTCCTTCGAACAGTCGATGACATTGACCGGAGCAACGAAATTCTTTGGATCAATCGTATCGGTGGAACCATCTGGATGATCGCGCCCGGTAATCCAGTGGATCGGCGCATCGAAATGCGTGCCGGAGTGTTCGCCAAGCTTGAGCCAGTTCCAGGCCCACCAGGGACCATTATCGTCGTAAGCGGAAATCTTGTGGATCTCGATCTTGGGCGTGTCCACGGCAAGCTCTGGTGGAAGCTTGAGAAGTGGCGTGTTGGGGCCCAACACCGCCGAAAGGTCGACAACCTCGACTTTGCCAGACAGCAACTGGTCCGCAAATTCGCTCATAATGGACTGGCTCATAGGTCTCCTCCCAAAAACGTTCGAGACCGCTGCGGAACGTCACCGGCGGCCCAGAACGGTCTAACCGAAAAAGAATGCATATGCAAATATCTTCAAAAGCCCGGTCACATGCATACAACCAGGAATCCGCACTTCAGAAAGCATATGCCTGCTGAATTTGCGATATCAGCTCGAAGATTAGTAATCTCTCGTGGATCTCAACCCGCATCAGAAAGTTTCATATGCATATGAACTGAGCAAGGCTTGAAGCGTCCCGGTCGTTCACCTCCAACCGATCCACAGGCTGGGTAAAGCATCCACCGCGCCCTCCGCAGAAGAGAAGAGAGCCCCGTGTTCAACCACACTCAACGTGCTGACAGACACTCTTTTTTCACTGATGCCCTCGGCGGTCTGCTGTGGTATCCAGCCGACATGGCACAGAAGAAAGCGCATGAAGTTGACCGCTGGCTGACCAGGCCGGAGCAGGCTTACCGGATTATCCTGATATACGGACCGGATCGCGGTCTCGTCAGCGAACGCGCCAAACGCTTCGCCATGGGGACAGGCCTGCCTTTGGATGATCCCTTCACTGTAGTGCGTATGGAGGCAAGCGAAGTAGAGCAGCAGCCCGGACGGCTGGCCGATGAAGCGCAAACAGTGCCGATGTTCTCCGATCGGCGTCTGATCTGGGTGAAAGGTGCAGGCAATCAGAAGGCTCTGGTCAGCGACCTCACCACTCTCATCGCAGAGCCGCCAGCGGATTGTTTCATTCTCGTCGAAGCAGGCGATCTGCGCAAAGGTTCTTCTTTACGTTCTGCCGTGGAACGGGGCGCAGGCGCCATGGCGTTGCCCTGTTATGCCGACGACGGACGCGGTATCGACGCCGTGATTGACGAAACCCTTGGCAGTGCGGGACTCAAAATTTCACTGGAGGCACGCCAGCTATTGAAAGCCAACCTCGGCGGCGATCGTCTGGCGACCCGCGGTGAGCTGGAAAAGCTGACCCTCTACTGTGCCGGGGCCAACGAGGTAAACCCGGAAGATATCCGGCTCCTCATCGGTGATGTGGCAGGACTGAGTGCGGATGAGGCGGTCGACGCGGTCATTTCCGGCCGCTTTCAGGCGTTCGACATTGCCTTCCAGCGCTTTCTGGCCGCTGGCAATCCACCTTTTCTGGTGCTCTCGGCAACACTTCGCCAGATACATGCGTTGCAGATCATGCGACAGGCAATGGACAGCAAAGGTGTGAGTGCGAGTGCTGCCGTTGCCGGAGCCCGGCCTCCGATATTCTTTTCACGACGCAAAACCGTCGAGAATGCGCTCAGCCGGTGGAATAGCATCGCATTGCAAAACGCGGCTGAAAGGCTGCAGGCGACGATCCTGCGCACGCGACAGAAGCCGGCACTCGCCGGCTCAATCGCCCGGCAGGCGCTACTGGCCCTGACCGTGGAAGGCGCCCGCGCCCGTCGTTAACGCGTTGACAACCATGTAAAGTACTGATCGAAAACGAAAGTTTCTCCCCGAGTTGCTTCCTGGCGTTGTCGGGAGCCAGCCTCAGGGAAAGAGGCCTGGTTCCGTTCATCAGACCTTCGGAGTTGTTCAGCGCTTCTTGGAAACGCCCTTCGACCTGTCTCGTTCTTCGCCTTTATGCGACCGTCAGGTGTTTCTGCCAGACAGCGGGATACCCCGCGGTTTTATTGCTGAAGAAGCCGGCACAACTCATCCAACTGCTCGAGCGAGCGATAGGCAATCCGCATCTCGCCTCCACGCTCCTTGTGGTTGATCACCACTTTGAGTCCGGTGCGATCGCTCAAAAGTTTCTGGAGCGCCAGCGTATCCGCGTCCTTGTCTTTCTTGGGTGCCCGTGGCGCCTTTTCCTCACCGTGCGGCGCGGCGGCCAGCGCTTCCGCCTGGCGAACGGAAAGCCCGTCCTCGACAATACGCTGAGCAAGAGCGACAGGATCTTCGGCCGTCACCAGTGTGCGCGCATGACCTGCCGACAGTGACCCGTCGACAATAAGATCACCAATCGCATCCGGAAGCTTCAGGAGACGCAACGTGTTGGCGACGTGACTGCGGCTCTTGCCGATGACCTGCCCCAGATCGGCCTGCGTGTAATTGTGCTCATCGATAAGCTGCTGATAACCCCGCGCCTCTTCCAACGGGTTGAGGTCCGCGCGCTGAACATTCTCGATGATGGCCAGCTCCAGCGCCGCCTTGTCGTCCACTTCCCGCACAATCACCGGGATTTCCGTCAAACCGGCGCGTTGCGCAGCGCGCCAGCGGCGTTCGCCGGCGATGATCTCGAAGCGGCCTGGCGCATCTCCGGAGCGCACGACGACCGGCTGCACGATACCGTGTTCGCGGATTGACTGTGCCAGGTCGCTCAAATCGCTCTCGGCAAATTGCCGGCGCGGGTTGCGCGGATTGGGAGAAATGAATTCGATCGGAACAGAGCGGTCGGCCCGAACCGCCTCTTTCTGCTCGGCTTCCGGCTTGTCCATCTCGCCGATCAACGCGGCCAGACCGCGCCCCAGGCGCTTGCGTGAAGGATCTTCGTTCATGTCACAACACCATCAACCACAAAACTCAGTTTTCCTGCGAGCGCCTGCGCTTCCAGCTCATGCTGCGCGCAGCCGACGCTCCCGGCGAATCACTTCGGACGCAAGCTGCAGATAAGCCTGGCTGCCCGAGCACTTCAGATCGTAAAGAATCGCCGGCTTGCCATAGGATGGCGCTTCGGAAACTCGCACGTTGCGCGGGATTATCGTGTCATAAACCGTATCGCCCATATGCGCGCGCACATCCTCGACCACCTGGTTGGCAAGATTGTTGCGTCGGTCAAACATGGTAAGGACAATGCCCTGAATACCAAGATGCGGATTGATCGATCCACGCACCTGCTCGACAGTCTCCAGCAATTGACTCAATCCCTCCAGCGCAAAGAACTCACACTGCAGCGGCACCAGGATTGAATCCGCCGCAGCCATGGCGTTCAACGTGAGAAGGTTCAGCGACGGCGGGCAGTCAACCAGAACATAAGAATAGGGGATGCCGTCGGCACTGAGGGCGTTGCGCAACTTCAGGACACGATCTGGAGCGCTGGATATTTCCATTTCGATGCCAAGAAGATCGAGAGTAGACGCAACAATCGAGAGACCCGGAACCGCGGTTTCCATGGCGGCTTCAAGAATGCCCGCATTGCCTGTCAGGACGTCGTAAGATGACACCAGCCGTTTTTGACGGTCGATACCCAGACCCGTACTGGCGTTACCCTGCGGATCAAGATCAACCACAAGAACATTCTCGCCGATGGCAGCCAGCGCCGTAGCGAGATTGATGGCCGTTGTCGTCTTGCCGACCCCGCCCTTCTGGTTTGCGACTGTGATGATTCGCGTGCCGCTGTTCATCGCTGCTGCTACCCCGATCTGATCCTACTGAAAGGTCCTGCGGCAAAGCCGGCTATCGCCGAACCGGGTTACTCACCTCAAGAATGATGGCTGCCGCATCAACCTTATCCTCATGTTCTACCAGATCGAATCGCCACGTGTTACCGCTTTCTTCGACTTCCCGCCGGTAATCCCGGCCTTTGTGAAAGAGCGCTCTTGCTCCACTTCTTAGCCAGGGTTCCGTCAGCGCGATAAGCAGCGGCAACGATGCAAGCGCCCTTGCTGTGATGATCTGCGGTGTCGGGATAAGCTCATGGCAATCCTCGATCCTCTTTGCATGAACGCGGGGGGAAACGCCCACCTCATTGAGAGCAGAGATCAGAAACGCGGCCTTTTTTCGGTTGCTTTCAACAAGATGAACCTCCGCGCCGGGTTTCTCGGCCAGCAGAATGGCCATCACTGCCCCCGGGAAACCGCCGCCCGAACCCACATCCAGCCACCGCAGTGCTTCAGGTGCGAGACGAAGCAGCTGCGCACTATCCAGGATATGCCGTTCCCAAAGATCATTCAGGGTTGACGGAGCAGCCAGATTGATCCGCCTTGACCAACGCCGGAAAACGTCTTCAAACGCAACCAGCCTATCATATGTTTCACGTGAAACCGGCCCGGAAACCTCCAGCAGCCGCGAAAATCGCGCTGTTTCCATCAGGCAGCGCCCCGCCTGCTCTCAAGCTGTCGCAAGCTGGCAATTATCAGCGCCAGCGCTGCCGGGGTCATGCCATCGATCCTTTGAGCATCGGCAATGCTTCTTGGCCGCCGCTCCCTGAGCTTCTGTTTGAGTTCGTTGGATAGTCCTGCAATTGAATCAAACATCAGCTCCGGCGGAATCAAGCGTGCCTCCTCACGACGTAACATGGCTGCGTCGGCGCCCTGCCGTTCCAGATAGACCGCATACCGCGCTTCCGTTTCAATACGTTCCGCGAGATCCGTTGAAATGCATGACAACTCAGGCCATATACAACTAAGCCGGCTTATATTCATGTCGGGGTAGGATAGAAGCTCGTAAGCCGAGCGACGAACGCCGTCTTTGTTGAGATTGATGCTGTGGCGCTCAGCTTCGTTGGGACTTATATCTCGGCTTTTGAGAAGTTCACGCGTCGTGGACAAAGCGCCCTCCAGCGCCTCGAATCTCTTCGTCCGCTCCCCGGAAGCAATACCGAGCCGAATTGCTAGTGGCGTCAGGCGGGTATCTGCATTATCAGCCCGCAGAGAAAGGCGGAATTCCGCCCGCGATGTGAACATGCGATAGGGTTCGCTCACCCCGCGGGTTACCAGATCGTCAATCAGAACCCCAATATAGGCATCGGCGCGCCCAAGCGTGATCATCTCCGCATCTGATGCAGAGAGGGCGGCGTTGAGGCCTGCTAGGATCCCCTGCGCCGCAGCCTCCTCATACCCCGTCGTGCCGTTAATCTGTCCCGCCAGGAAAAGACCGCGCACACGACGCGTCTCGAGCGTGGGTTCAAGATCTCGCGGATCCACATGGTCATATTCGATCGCGTAGCCTGGTTGCAGCATAACCGCACGCTCCAGCCCCGGGATCGTTTTCAAAAGAGCGAGCTGTGCATCCTCCGGCAGCGAAGTGGAGATACCGTTGGGATACACGGTATGGTCGTCGAGTCCCTCCGGCTCCAGGAATATCTGATGCCCCTCCCGGTCTCCAAATTTAACAATCTTGTCTTCTATTGAGGGGCAATAGCGGGGCCCGATGCCATCAATCGCACCGGAGTACATCGCAGAACGATGCAGATGCGCGCGGATCACCGAATGTGTCTCGCCTGTTGTGCGCGTAATGCCGCATTCGATCTGCCGATTGGTGATCTGATCCGTAAGCAGGGAAAACGGCGTCGGATCATCGTCCGCCGGTTGCATATCCAGCGAGGCCCAATCGATCGTCCGCCCATCAAGCCGCGGTGGTGTACCGGTTTTCAGGCGGCCCAAACGAAAGCCCGCCGCTTCCATGGAAATCGAGAGACGTTCTGCCGCCTGTTCATTCATCCGCCCCGCAGGAAAAGTCTTGTCCCCGATGTGAATGAGACCACGCAGGAAAGTTCCTGTCGTGAGAACCACGGACCCACAGGTCAGTTGGCGCTCTCCGGACACTATCAGCCCGCTAATCCGGCCAGCGCTGATCTGCAACTCCAGCGCTTCCCCTTCGATCACTTCGAGATTGGGAGTTGCCCTGATCGCTTTCTGAACAGCATTTCGATAAAGCTTCCGGTCCGCCTGCGTGCGCGGACCGCGCACAGCGGGACCCTTACGGCGATTGAGCAGTCGAAACTGAATTCCCGCTTCATCAGCCGCACGCCCCATAACACCGTCGAGCGCGTCCACCTCCCGCACGAGATGACCTTTGCCAAGCCCGCCAATAGCGGGGTTGCAGGAAATCGCGCCGATTGTCTCGAAGCGAAGTGTTACGAGGGCGGTTCTGGCGCCCGAGCGCGCTGCGGCAGACGCCGCTTCGGTTCCGGCGTGTCCGCCTCCAATAACAATTACATCATAACTGCTGTTCGTCATTGTCCGGTTCCAACGGCGGTGCGGGGCATCGTGAAGACCGGGCGAAGCCCGGAATTTCGCGGGAATGAGGAGGGCCAGACATGTCCTTTTCTGCAAAAGCAGTCAAGTCATTTGCGAAGCGTATCCGTTTCACGTGAAACATTGTTGCGTAAAGCCAAAGCACGCCAGTCGATGTTTCACGTGAGTCACGCTGTGGCCCGCTTGCGCGTGTTTCACGTGAGTCATTGATCGGGATTCGGTTCCAAGTGTTTCACGTGAGTCACTTGCCTATGCAGAACTGCGAGAAAATTGTGTCGAGAAGATCTTCCACGTCAATTGTGCCTGTAATGCGCCCAAGGGCATCAGCTGCTAGTCTCAGTTCCTCAGCGCGGATCTCAAGTGGCAGGTTGTATTGCGTGGCGGCCCGCTCAACATGCTCGGCTGCTTCCAGGATCAGTTGAACGTGTCGCTCCCGAAAAGGAAGCGTCTCGGTAGCGCCGGTTGTGGCTGTCTCTGCAATCGAGCGCAGTTTGTTCAGAAGACTGTCAATCCCCTCCCCGGTACGGGCAGAGATCAGCAGGTCGTAGAGCGTACTTTTGGGAACACCGCCAGCAAGATCAACCTTATTACCGATTCTCAGATACGGTACGTCATGAGGAATATCTATGCTGACAGGGTTGCTGCAATCTTCAAGAAGAAGAAGAAGATCGGCCTGGCGCGCGCGGTCGATGGCACGGTCTATTCCCAATGCTTCAACACGGCCTGGGTTCTCTCGGATTCCGGCGGTGTCGGTGAGGATCACCCTGATGCCATCGACATCCAGAATCGCTTCAAGGACGTCGCGGGTGGTGCCTGGTTCCTCCGTCACGATGGCGATATCACGGCGCGCAAGGGTGTTCAGGAGGCTCGATTTTCCCGCGTTTGGCGCGCCGAGGATCACCACCCGAAACCCTTCCCTGATGATTTCGGCAGTACGATAGCCGGCCGCATGATGTTTAAGTGAATCCCGCAGGCGCTCCACTCCCTGCCACACCCGATCGCCAACCGAGCCCGGCACATCTTCCTCATCCGCGAAGTCGAGCTCCGCCTCGATCATTGCGCGCGTCTGAATAAGGATTTTGCGCCATTCGTCGTAGAGCCTCTTATGGCGGTCCTCAGAATTCGACAGCGCGAAACGCCGCTGTGTTTCTGTTTCTGCGGCAATCAGATCTGAGAGCGCTTCCGCCTCCGTGAGATTGAACTTCCCGTTCAGAAATGCGCGCCGCGTGAATTCACCCGCTTCCGCCAGTCGAAAGTATTTTCGCCGGGAAAGCGTCTCCAGCACAGCCCTGACAACTGCACGCCCGCCGTGAAGATGCAGTTCGCCGCAATCCTCGCCGGTAAAGCTCTCCGGACCGGGAAAGAAAAGAACAAGAGACTTGTCCAGAACCACGCCGTCCTGATCTCTCAGTGCTTTCAGCGTCGCGCGACGCGGCTGAGGCAATTCACCTGCCAGCGATACAAGCGCATCAGCAGTATCTGGCCCCGACAATCGCACGACGGCCACGCCCGATGGCAGCGCGCCGCTGGAGAGTGCGAATATGGTTTCTCTCATGTTGTTTGCTCTCGCGTGGAAAGCGCCCTACCGTGGCGCCAAAGTCGGGGTTAGATATTTTCCATAACCGTCGGATGTGCAAGGAGCCGCCATGTCGCTGCCCGCAAAAAACCTTCTGGCTGAAGAGACAAGTCCGTATCTCCTTCAGCACAAGGATAATCCTGTTCACTGGAGGCCCTGGACAGCAGATGCCCTGGAGGAGGCAAGGGAAGCCGGCAAGCCCATCCTGCTTTCGGTTGGCTACGCGGCCTGTCACTGGTGCCATGTGATGGCGCATGAGTCGTTTGAGGATCCTCGGATCGCGGAGGTGATGAACCGTTATTTCGTCAATATCAAGGTCGATCGGGAAGAGCGGCCGGAGATTGACCAGATATACATGGCTTCGCTTTCCGCGATGGGAGAGCAAGGCGGCTGGCCGTTGACGATGTTTCTCGATTCCGAAGCCAAACCCTTCTGGGGAGGTACATACTTTCCTCCGGAACAACGATACGGTCGACCCGGTTTTCCGCAAATCCTCGAAGCTGTACATGAAGCCTGGCAGAACAAGCGAAGCGAGCTTTCTAAGAGCGCCGGCGCACTCAGCGCACACGTCAAAGCGCAGCTTGCATCCGATCGGGGAAATCCAGTTTCGCCGCGCGCTACGCTTGAGTCCCTCTCCACCAGGATCTATTCGATGATCGACAAGGATCTCGGCGGGTTGCGCGGAGCGCCCAAGTTTCCCAATGCCCCGTTCATGCGCACGCTTTGGCTGAGCGGTACCGCTGATCATAGATCCGCCGTCACCGAAAGTCTCGCTGCGATGCTCGCTGGCGGGATCTATGACCATGTCGGCGGTGGGCTTGCACGCTACTCGACTGATGACAGATGGCTTGTCCCTCACTTCGAGAAAATGCTGTACGACAATGCCCAGCTCCTGCGTTTGTTGTGCTGGGTTTACAGCGACACAGCAGATAAGTTGTTCCGTATCCGAATCGAAGAGACTGTCAGCTGGATACTGCGTGATATGCGGGTGGAGGGTGGCGCCTTCGCCTCCAGTCTTGATGCCGATACGGGTGGCGTTGAAGGAACAACCTATCTTTGGACGAAGGGACAGATCGCGGACGTACTGGGCAATCAGGCAGGCTCCTTCTTCGAGACCTTCTCTCTGGCCAGACCTGAGCATTGGGAGGGGGATCCGATCCTTCACCGCCGCGGCCACCCTCAATATCTCGGCGAACCGCGGGAAACGCACTTGCGGTCCATGCTGGATGAGCTCCTCTCAGCCAGACAGAGGCGTGATCAGCCCGACCGCGACGACAAGGTGCTTGTCGACTGGAACGGCCTCGCGATCGGTGCACTTGCAGAGGCGGCACGCCTGCTCGAGCGCCCAGACTGGTTGAACGCAGCACGACAGGCTTTTCGTTTCGTATGCGAATCGATGAAAGACGGACGTCTACCGCACAGCTTCCGCGATGGAAGAGGGGTTTTCCCAGGCCTCTCAAGTGATTACGCCTGCATGATTTCCGCCGCAGCGTCGCTTTTTCAATCAACCGCAGAGCAGGCCTATCTGGATCAGGCCAGGGATTGGGCTGACAACCTCCGTGCCTGGTACCTGGACGACAGCGGAACAGGCTACTATCTCACGGCAAGCGATGCGGCGGATCTGCCCATGCGGATACGCGGAGATGTCGATGAAGCCGTGCCATCCGCCACGAGCCAGATTATTGAGGCCCTTCTGGCGCTCTCCATGCTTTCCCACGAGACGCTGAACACGCATGTTTCAGACGTGGCGGAGGCCGCTCTGGGCCGGACAGTGGGGCAAGCCTATGGCCAGGCGGGCATTGTCTACGTCGCGGCACTGGTTGAGATGTCCAAAAAGCTTCTTATGGTCGAACCCGACCGTCATCGCTTTTTCGTTCCGGTAGCGAATCGAAATCTGGATCCATCGCGATTCGATATTGTGATCACCGATGGCCGCCCTCAAAACCTGCCGGACGGAATGAGCATCAATGCTGATAAGAGAGCGGCCTATCTCTGCATCGGGCAAATCTGTCTGCCACCATTTCAATCGTCTGAGGAGCTGGAGGCCGCCCTGCGCCGAGCCAACCAGCCGAAAACTTCTTGGTGAACAAATGATAAAGGCGGCACATAAGCGCCGCCTTCAGTTTCGTCAGAAGCGTTGAAAAACCGCAAACCGATCAGGTGTTCATGGAATCGAAGAATTCCGAGTTCGTCTTGGTCTGCTTCAGTTTGTCATTGAGGAACTCAATGGCGTCGGTCGTGCCCATCGGTGCGAGAATACGGCGCAGAACGAAGATCTTCTGCAGATCTTGACGGGCAATGAGCAGGTCTTCCTTGCGCGTGCCGGACTTGAGAATGTCGATCGCCGGGAAGATGCGTTTATCGGCAACCTTGCGGTCGAGCACGATTTCCGAGTTGCCCGTTCCCTTGAATTCCTCGAAGATCACTTCATCCATACGGCTGCCCGTATCGATAAGCGCGGTTGCGATAATCGTCAGCGATCCACCTTCTTCGATGTTGCGCGCGGCACCAAAGAAGCGCTTGGGACGCTGCAGGGCATTGGCGTCAACACCGCCTGTCAGAACCTTGCCGGAAGACGGCACGACCGTGTTGTAAGCTCGGCCCAGACGCGTGATCGAATCGAGCAGAATGACCACGTCGCGGCCGTGCTCCACAAGACGTTTAGCCTTCTCGATGACCATCTCGGCGACCTGCACGTGGCGAGAAGCCGGCTCGTCGAATGTCGAGGAAATCACCTCACCATTCACCGAGCGCTGCATATCCGTCACTTCTTCCGGACGTTCGTCAATCAAAAGCACGATCAGAAAGCATTCCGGGTGATTGGATGTGATGGAATGCGCGATGTTCTGAAGAAGAACTGTCTTACCCGTACGCGGCGGCGCGACGATCAGGCCGCGCTGGCCTTTTCCGAGCGGTGCCACCAGGTCGATGACACGCGCTGACAGGTCTTTCTTCGTTGGGTCTTCGATTTCCATGTTCAGCCGCTCGTCGGGATAGAGCGGCGTCAGGTTATCGAAATGGATCTTGTGACGGATCTTCTCCGGATCCTCGAAATTGATCGTGTTAACCTTGAGAAGGGCGAAATAACGCTCACCTTCCTTGGGGCTACGGATCGGCCCTTCCACCGTATCACCGGTTTTCAGTGAGAAGCGGCGGATCTGCGAGGGAGAGATATAAATATCGTCAGGGCCAGGCAGATAGTTTGCTGTCGCCGAGCGGAGGAAACCGAAACCGTCCTGCAACACTTCGACAACACCCTCACCGATGATCTCGATATCCTGGGTGGAGAGCTTCTTTAAGATCGCGAACATCAGCTCCTGCTTGCGCATGATGCTGGCGTTCTCGACCTCAAGCGATTCTGCGAACGCGATGAGATCGGTGGGCGATTTGCTTTTCAGCTCTTGAAGTTTCATTTCCTGCATGTGCGGACTCTGGAAGGGCAAAGGGAAGATGGAGATTGGGTAGGCGTATTTGAGGCCTGCCGGCTTCACTCAAAAAGGAAGATATGGGTGAAACCGGACAAAGAGGAAGGAACCGACTCTTACCGCTGTCGCAACCAAAGGGCAAGACAGCTTTGGCGATCCCTTTAAAAGGCAGTCCCGAAACCCGTATCAGAAGGGTTTGACGATAACAAGGATAACGATGACGATCATCAGAAGCGTCGGCACTTCGTTCATTATACGCCAATGACGCGCCGGCTTGCTGTTCTGATCTGCCGCAAAGCGCCGGACAGCGGCCGAGAAGTAGCCATGGACGCCCGACATGGCGACCACCAGTGCGATCTTTCCATGCAGCCATCCGCCGGAAAATCCAAAGCCGCTCCAGGCAAGCCACAGTCCGAACACCCAGGTGACCATCATTGCCGGGTTTATGATCAACCGTAAGAGACGTCTTTCCATAACCTTGAAGGTCTCGGACTTCTCCGAGCCCGGCTCCGCATCCGCGTGATAGACGAAGAGACGCGGCAGGTAGAGCATGCCCGCCATCCAGGCGATCACCGCGATCACATGAATGGCTTTGGCCCAGAGGTAGAATCCGGACGGGTTGTAGATAAACAGAAGCGCCGTGAGACCACCGAAGATCGCCAGTGCCGCAAAGGCCCTGCCTGCGGCTTTTCTGCCGCCCGTGTCGCTTTCAGCCATCACTCGGTCTCCCGAACGCGTTTCAGCATCGCTTCCACATGCTCAACCGGAGTTTTCGGCGTGATGCCATGTCCCAGGTTAAAAATGAACGGGCCATGCCGCAGCGCATCCACAATAGCGTCCACGCCCTCATGGAGAGCCTTCCCGCCGGCAATCAGCCTCAGGGGGTCCAGATTGCCCTGAACCGCGCCCTCGGCCTGCAGGCGGCGCGCTGTGCCCAGCGGAACCGTCCAGTCGAGACCAAGCGCCGTCACGCCCGTTTCCCGGCGATAGCCCGCATAAAGCGCACCTGCGCCCTTCGGAAAGCCGATGATCGGTGTATCGGGGTGCTTCTCCCGCACCTTTGCCACCATCCGCGCGACTGGTCTGACGCACCATTGCTCAAAGGAAAGTTCGTCAAGAACACCCGCCCAGGAATCGAAGATCTGCACGGCGTCCGCGCCAGCATCAATCTGCCGGATGAGATAATCGGCGGAGCAGTCCGCAATGCAGTCGATCAACGCGGAGAAGGCTTCAGGCTGTTCCAGAGCAAACATACGCGCCGGAGCCTGGTCTGGCGTGCCGTGTCCGGCAATCATGTAAGTCGCCACTGTCCATGGCGCCCCGCAAAAACCAAGCAGTGTCGTCTCTTCGGGAAGTTCCTTCCTGAGCCGCCGCACCGTTTCGTAGACCGGCGCCAGATGATCGTGAAAACCCGATGCTTCAAGTTTTCCGATGCCGTCCACATCGATCGGCGTCAGGATGGGTCCTCTGCCCTCTTCAAAGCGCAGATCGCGTCCGAGGGCGTGAGGCACAACAAGAATATCGGAGAAGAGGATGGACGCATCAAAGCCGAAACGGCGGATTGGCTGCAATGTCACTTCCACCGCCAGGTCGGGATTGTAGCAGAGATCGAGAAAGCTACCCGCCTGCTTACGGATTTCCCGGTATTCTGGCAGATACCGTCCTGCCTGGCGCATCATCCAGACGGGAGGCGGAAACACCGTTTCGCCTCTAAGGACATCAAGGATTTTCCGGTGCCCCATCAGGCTGCTCCACAGTCAGGATTCAAAAGATAATTACTGATTTGATGATTCTTTTGATTCTTAGACTCTGTTTGTAATGTGGATTCAAATCTGTCCACGGTTTTGCGCATCATCATCCCGGTCTTATTGCCGCGCCCCAAGGAAACGCACATCTTCAGAAGATCGGGGATAATGCGGATTCAACGCGCAGATTCAATAGGATGACAGGACTTCATTTATTCTGCCCCAGTGGACAATGAAGGAAGCTTCGGGAATTGTCGATTGTTCTCCACATGGGACGATCGCAATTCACATAGGGCTGATCTGTGGAAGAACAGGTGGAGTTATCAAAGGGTGCGGCCTCGCCATTCTTTCGGGCCCGCGTTATCAACAGGCATCCACATGGCGGGGCAAAAATCCGTGCAACAGCCACAGCGCTTCTTCCATCTTCACATGATTTCTGATGCGACCGGTGAGACCCTGCTCGCTGCCGGACGCGCCGCGGCCGCTCAATACAAGGACGCGCGGGCGATCGAGCACATCTATCCGCTGATTCGAAACGAGAAACAGCTTGCCCGTGTACTTGATGAGGTGGAACGTGAACCCGGCATCGTGCTCTATACGGTGGTGGACCAGAAACTCGCCCGCCAGGTCGACGAGAGCTGTGCTGCCCTGGGCCTGCCCTGCGTGTCGGTGCTCGAACCTGTTTTGATGGTCTTCCAGTCTTATCTCGGAACGCCGGCAGGAAGGCGTATGGGTGCTCAGCACGTGCTCGATGCCCAGTATTTTCACCGCATAGAAGCGCTGAATTTCACGATGGACCATGATGATGGACAGCTCCCGCTCGATGTGGAGGAAGCCGATGTCATACTCGTGGGCATTTCCCGCACTTCAAAAACGCCGACCAGCATCTACCTGGCCAACAGGGGTGTTAAGACCGCGAACGTACCCATCGTTCTGGACATGAAGCTTCCGGAGCAGCTTTCCAGTGCGCAAAGGCCCTTGATCGTGGGACTGGTCGCCTCGGCGGAACGCATTTCGCAAATCCGCCAGAACCGGATTTTGGGGTCGGTGGATGAAAACGCCTTCAACCCCTATACCGATCGCCTGACCATTTCCCGAGAGATCGCCTATGCCCGCCAGCTCTGCGCGCGCCATGGCTGGCCGGTAATTGACGTAACCCGCCGCTCGATCGAGGAAACCGCCGCAGCAATTCTCGCATTGTATGCGAAGTCGAAGGAGAACAGAGGGTGACGACATGACCGACAACCCCGACATCATTCTTGCGTCTGGCAGTGTCTTTCGCCAGAAAATGCTGCGCGATGCCGGAGTGACGTTCCGCGTGGAGCGCTCGCAGATCGACGAGCGCGCCGTGGAAAAGGCCCTGGAGGGCAGTGGTTCTGACCCCGAAACCGTCGCGCAAATTCTCGCTGAAGCCAAGGCCATCGACGTTTCCGAACGAGAGCCGGGCGCTTTGGTGATTGGTGCCGATCAGACGCTTTCGCTGGGCGATGAGGTGTTTCATAAGCCGGCTGATATGGAGGGCGCGCGCCGCCACCTTCTGAAGCTTTCCGGTCGTACGCATCAGCTCAACAGTGCTGTGGTCATTGCACGCGATGGCGAGGTGATCTGGCGGCATGTGGGCGTTGCCCGCCTCACCATGCGTGACCTCGATCCCGGCTTTGTCGGCAGACACCTCTCCAATGTGGGAGAAAAGGCGCTCGCAAGCGTCGGCGCTTATCAGATCGAGGGCGAAGGGATTCAGCTTTTCGAGAAGATTGAGGGCGACACGTTCACCATCGTCGGCCTTCCGCTTTTGCCTTTGCTTGCCGAGCTTCGCAGCCTGGGAGCCATTGATGGCTGAGATCCGCGCTTTTGTTTGCGGTCATCCGATCGCCCACTCGCGTTCGCCACTCATTCACGGATTCTGGCTTGAACAGCACGGCATCGACGGCAGCTATGAAAGGCTTGACGTTGCGCCACTTGATTTCCGTGGATTTCTCGATGATTTGCGAGCGACCGGGTATGCTGGGGGCAATGTCACCCTGCCCCACAAGGAAGCGGCCTTCTCGGCGGTTGATGGCCGCGATGAGGCAGCGGAGATGATCGGTGCGGTCAACACGCTCTGGTTTGAATCCGGCAAACTGATTGGTGGAAACACGGACGCTTATGGCTTCGCCGCACATTTGAGCGCCAGCGCACCGGGCTGGGCTGATGGCCAAACGGCAGTCGTGCTCGGCGCGGGTGGTGCGGCACGTGCCATCGTCCATGCCATTCATAAAGCCGGCTACAAGAAGATCTGCATCGTCAATCGCACACTTGCCCGCGCACAGGAACTCGCGACCCGCTTCGGCAAAAGCGTCAGCGCTCACAATTGGGCGGAAATACCTGCGCTTCTTGGCAGAGCGGACCTCGTGGTCAATACCAGCTCGCTCGGTATGACCGGTCAGCCACCGCTGGATATTTCGCTCGTCCCTCTGCCGGAGGGCGCAATTGTCAGCGATATCGTTTATGCCCCGCTAAAGACTGACCTTTTGGCTGCTGCTGAGCAGCGTGGGCTGAAAGCGGTCGATGGTCTCGGCATGTTGTTGCATCAGGCCGTGCCTGGTTTCGAGCGCTGGTTCGGTGTCCGGCCAGACGTGACGGATGCGCTGCGGTTGCACGTGCTTGCAGGTGGAGATTCGGCATGACAATCGTTCTCGGCCTGACCGGCTCCATTGGCATGGGAAAATCGACCACGGGCAGGATGTTCATGGACGAGGGTATCCCGGTTCACGATGCCGATGCGGCGGTTCATCGTCTATACACTGGCGTCGCCGCGCCGCTGATCGAGGCGCGCTTTCCCGGAACCGTGATCGAGGGCACGGTCGACCGGGCCCGCCTTGCCGAAGCGGTGATGGGCAAGCCGGAAGCCTTCAAAGCTCTGGAAGAGATCGTCCATCCCCTTGTACGTCAGGATGCCGATGATTTCGTCGCCGGTCACCGGGAGAATGCCACACCCCTCGTCGTGCTCGATATACCGCTTCTTTTCGAGACTGGCGGGGAAGATCGTGTCGACCGCATCGTCGTGGTAACCGCCCCTGCGGAAGAGCAGCGCAGACGTGTCCTTTCTCGTCCTGGCATGACGGAAGAGAAGTTCGCGGCGATTCTCGCACGACAGGTGCCTGACGCGGAAAAACGCAGACGCGCGGATTTCATTATTGATACGGGCGAGGGCATGGAACCGGCGCGTCAGGCTGTGAAAGCCGTGATAAGTGAACTTTCCCCAGCGGATTAGGATGCAACCTGACGGCAACCTTGCGTCTACCGCAGCGGGTGCGCATGTTGATTTGGTCCGACCTTCGGAGTGTGGGAATGCGCGAAATCGTTTTTGATACGGAAACCACGGGTCTTGATCCCAATGAGGACCGGGTGATCGAGCTTGGCTGTGTCGAACTGGATAACCGGTTTCCGACGGGCCGCTCACTCCATCATTTCATCAATGCTCAGGGCCGCTCGGTTCATCCTGAAGCGCAGGCGGTACACGGCATTTCCGACGCGGATCTGGCTGACAAACCGGTGTTTGGAGCGATTCTCGATGAGTTTCTCGAATTCATCGATGGCGCAAAGCTCGTCGCGCACAACGCAAATTTCGACATCGGCTTCATTAATGCCGAGTTCGACCGGCTTGGTGTGCCGCCGGTGGATCCCGCTCTGGTCGTTGATACACTGGCGATCGCACGGCGCAAACATCCGATGGGTCCGAACTCGCTTGATGCGCTCTGCCGCCGCTACGGGATCGACAACAGCCACCGTACCAAGCACGGAGCTCTGCTCGACGCCGAGCTTCTCGCCGAGGTGTATATCGAACTTATCGGCGGAAAGCAGGCCGCACTCGGACTTGAAGTCTCGTCCGGTGGCGATGATGCGGGGCAGGATGCGAACCATGGCTCGGTGAGAGTTTCAGCAAGGCCTGTACCCTTACCCCCCAGGATTAGCGAAGCCGAGCGGGCGGCGCATGAAGCGCTGATCGAGAAGCTCGGTGAAAAATCCCTGTGGCACGCTTTGCGCACCTGAACTGCTCTGTCTCAATGCGCCCGGCATCGGGCGTTGCCCAGAGTGTTTTATTTTAACCACAGTGCTTGATTTTAAAATGAAACGGGGCAGCGCCCGAAAGCACCGCCCCGTCTGAAAACCTGGAAATGGCTGGTTCAGGAAACCTGAACCTGCCCCTTCGCCTGTTCCTCGGCAACACGCTGCTGGAACATGCGGGCAAAATCGATCGGATCGATCATCAGCGGCGGGAAGCCACCTGCACGCGTCGTATCCGCGATGACCTGACGGGCAAACGGGAACAGCAGACGCGGGCATTCGATGAAGAGAACCGGAAGCATGTGTTCCTGGGGGAACCCGGCAACCCGGAAGACACCGCCATAGATCAGCTCGACATTGAACAGGACTTTGCCTTCTGCCTCGGCCTTGGCATTAAGCGTCAGCACCACGTCATAGTCCGTGTCGCCGAGCGGGTTGGCATTGACATTGACATTGATGTTGATCGCCGGTGCCTCGGAACGGCCACGCAGCGACTGCGGAGCGCCAGGGCTTTCGAAGGAAAGATCCTTCACATACTGAGTCAGCACATTGAGAGAGGGCTGAGCGCCATTGCCTGCCTTGGCAGCTTCGGTCTTTTCTTCTGGTTTCTTCGCCATGCGTCTATTCCTCAAGCGTGGTTCGGCAGCCGCCGCGGCTCCCCTTTTTTGAATTTGCCTGCTCGCTAGCATGGGCATTGGCGCATGACAAGGCGGCGCCAGGTCCGGAAACTAGTCCTGATCGGGTTTGCGCCATGGTGATTCGTGGTTTCCCGTATGGCTGTAATCGTCCTCTGAGAGATCGATTGTCTGAGCGCCGCGGTCAGGCCGATAGGCCGAGGTGGGTCCCGTACCATGCGGTGCCGGATCGCCAAGGATCACGATGCGGTTGCGCAGGAATGACCAGCCCGCCTCGCGGATCGCCGGGACAAAGAGCAGGAAACCCAGCGTGTCGGTGACGAAGCCCGGGGTCAACAGCAGCACCCCGGCAACCATGATCATCATGCCATGGACAAGATCCCGGCCTGGCACACCACCCTCATTCATGGTTTCCTGGATTCGGCGAACAACGCCAAATCCCTGAATCCGGAGCAGGATGGAGCCGGCAATGGCCGTCACGACCACGAGACCGAGCGTGGGAAAGACACCAATCTGGCTGCCGACCACGACAAAGGTCGCGATTTCTGCGAGCGGTATGGCGAGAAGCAGGAAGGGGACGAGGGAAAAGCGCACGAACCTGTTAGCCTTGTTGCGTGTTTCAGCCGATTCTGACCGTTCCATGCTGGCCAGTTGAGAAAACATAGGTATTCTGACCGGAAATTTGAATGATGGCTCTCTGCGTTCTATATGATTTCCAGTAGGGACGGGATGCCGTCGCCTCTGCGCCTGCCCCGAGCCGGCAGGTGCTGTGGACCATAGTGGCTCGTTTGGCTGGACGTTATGGAATTCTTCGATTTCGGCACGATTTTCTTCCTGATTGCCGCTGTGGTGATCTTTTTCCAGTTGCGCAATGTGCTGGGCCGGCGCACGGGCAATGAGCGTCCACCGTTCGATCCTTACACGGCTGGACGCAATGCTTCCCGGAAAGAACAGGCCGCCGACGGCGAAAACGTGGTTTCTCTACCGCGGCGTAAAGGCGCTGCGGAACCTGACCAGACCTATGCCGATATCGACAGGGTGGCCAAGCCCGGCACCGAACTGAACAGGGGAATGCGCGCCATACGGGATGCCGACCCGTCCTTTGCCCCCAAAAGCTTCGTTGAGGGCGCAAAGATGGCCTATGAGATGATTGTCATGGCTTTTGCAGATGGTGATCGTCGTACGTTGAAGAACCTGCTTTCCCGTGAGGTCTACGAGGGTTTTGTTTCTGCCATCGACGAACGCGAGAAGCGCAACGAGAAGATTGAATCCTCATTTGTCGGCATTGATGACATGACCATCATCGCAGCCGAGATGAAGGGCTCCGAGGCACACGTTACCTTGCGCATTGTCAGCGAACTCATCTCTGCCACGCGCGACAGCGCCGGCGAGGTGATCGACGGCGATCCGGAGACGGTGGCTGAGGTCAAGGACGTCTGGACTTTCGCGCGTGATACGCGTTCCCGCGATCCCAACTGGAAGCTCGTCGCCACCGAAGCCGAGGATTGATCCTTGCCAGGCGAAGCGTCGTGTACGGCCGCACCCTTTGCGGCGCTTTCGCCAGGCTTTGAACGCCTCTCGTTCGAAGATGTGCCGGGATGGCAGCAGGACACTGTAGTCGACGCCTTTCATGCCTTTGCCCGCTCGGCGGCCCATGTCGAGACAAAGCCATATCGTTCGGGCTCTCTCGGTATTGTCCTTTCCGCCTTTGCCCCTGCGTACACGGCAGCGCGTGCCATGTTGGATGCCCCGGATGCCGATGAGCGGGCAGCGCGCGCCTTCTTTGAAGATCACTTCATTCCCTGTCGCATCAGGTCGGAGGATGGAGGCCCGGGTTTCGTAACCGGTTACTACGAACCGGAAGTCGAGGCCTCGCGCGTCAAAACCGGACGCTTCCATGTCCCCCTCTATCGGCGTCCGCGCGATCTGGTTGATGTCGATGACAGCAACAGGCCTCGTGATCTGGATCCCTATTTCGCCTTTGCCAGAGAGACGGACAGCGGTCTGGTTGCATACCATGATCGGGGCGCAATCGATCGCGGTGCCTTGACGGGCCGCGGGTTGGAGCTTGTCTGGTTGGACGACAGGGTCGATGCCTATTTCATCCACGTCCAGGGCGCAGCGCGACTGCGTCTCCAGGATGGATCGGTAATGCGTGTCACCTATGCCGCCAAGTCCGGTCACTATTTCACAGGCGCGGGAAAGGTGCTCATCGAACTCGGTGAACTCTCTCCGGAAGCGGTGACGATGCAAAGCATTAGGGCGTGGTTTTCGGAGAATCCCGACCGTATCGACGAAATTCTGTGGCAGAATCGCTCATTCATCTTCTTTCGGGAGACACAGGTAGGCGATAGCGAATTGGGGCCCGTCGCCGCCGCAAAGGTTCAACTGACACCCGGGCGCTCGATTGCGGTTGATCGGCTCCTTCACACATTTGGCACACCCTTTTTCATCGACGCGCCGGATCTTCGTGCAGTGGATGGGGGGCCGCTCCGCCGCCTGATGATCGCCCAGGATACGGGTTCGGCGATTACAGGGCAGGCACGCGCCGATCTTTTCATCGGCAGCGGATTCGCTGCCGGAGAGGTCGCCGGCGGAATCCGCCATAAAGCGGATTTCTATGCACTGGTTCCGCGCACACTCCTGGGAGGCTGATCAATGACCAGCCTCCCACCCAAACGACTGAGCATGGAAGACCGCATTCTTTGGAACCGGGTGGCGCGGTCAACCGAGCCGCTAAAGGGAAAAATGCTGGAAGAGGCGTCGGAGCCTACCGACGACACGATGGCAGAACTTTCCCGCCTTGTTGCAAAGGACACGAGCAGCAAGAGCCCTGCCAGGCCGGCGCTCAGGGAGACACCCCAGCCGAAAGCGCATCCCACACGGCGGATAGACAAGCCTACTCATACCAAGCTCGCACGGGGCCGGCTTGCGTTGGAAGGCCGCGTGGATCTGCACGGGCTGACGCAGCCTGAAGCGCATAGCCTTCTCCTTTCCTTCCTGAGCCGGGCCCATGCGGATGGTGTGCGCCATGTGTTGGTCATCACCGGAAAGGGAGCTTCGTTCGGAAGTGACGGCGTGTTGCGGCGTGCCGTTCCGCAATGGCTTGCAACGCCGCCATTTTCCACCCTTGTCAGCGGAATCGACGAGGCGAGCCGCCGGCATGGTGGGGGCGGTGCGTTTTATGTTCGGCTGAAACGCAAACACAGGAGCGGGATGTGACACCGCTTGGGGAGAAAATCCGGCGCCTTCGCAGGGAACGCGGCGTTAGCCAGAAGGAAATGGCGGCTGCCATTGGTGTGAGCGCCGCCTATCTCTCGTCTCTGGAACATGGCCGCGCCAGCCCACCCAACTGGGCAATGGTTCAGAAGATCATTGGCTATTTCAACGTGATATGGGACGACGCAGACGAGATGCAGCGCATCGCGGAGCTCTCCCATCCGCGTGTTGTGGTGGACACGGCAAGGCTTTCTCCCAATGCGACCGAGCTCGCCAATCTCCTGGCGGCGCATATAGGTTCTTTGAAAAACGCCGAGATAGACCTGCTGCTGAAGCAGTTGCGTGATATCACCGGGGACCGCGCGGCCAGCAAAAAATAGAATATGTCACGAGTCCTGGAATAGCGCCTTCAGCTCGTCCAGCTTGTCGTTCACCAGCCAGCCATAATAGTTTTCTTCGGGAAGCTTGACCCGCTGCCCCTTAGCCCGGCGAATGCGGTTTTCGGCCGCGAGCCGCGCGGCGCGCGCCTCGGGATTTCCAAGATTGTAAAGCGTTGCCGTAATGCCGGGATTCCCGGAAATGTCGAAATCGGCAATGCGCTTATAAGCGGAGATGGACTTTTTCACGGTCGCCGCGACATAGGCGAGCGACTTATCCGGGTCCATGATGGTCTGGTAAACTTCCTGCGGGTTGTCATGGCTGATCCGTCTGAATCCGGAGACCTTGTGCACCATGTCGGTCATTTTAAGCGCGGTCAGCGGATTGAGCTGGCCAATACCAAAGGTCTGACCGGCATAGAAGGGCTGGAAGAAAACCGCGCCGAAACGATCATTCGGCCATTTTGTTCCATCCACGCTCTTGCCGCGAAACGCTTTGTCCCACACTGCCTCGCGACAGCTCCATAGTTCGTAGCTGCCATTTTCCTTCTCGCATTCGGCGAACTCGGGTCGCTTTATGAATTGCCCAACGGTCTCACCGCCATGGGAAAACGAGAAATCGCTCTTCAGATAGGAGATTGCCTTCACATAGTAGGTTTGCAGGCGGTCGTAGGCATCCACATTGTAGGTGTGTTCGCCGACGATAGCGCCGACCATGTGAACGGGATCGATCTGATACCGGGCGGAAATGGAGCGGATCTTGGAAACCAGCCCACTGTCGTTCTTCAGAAGCTGATAGACCTTTCCATATTTGGCATCATAAGTGGTTTGCGCAGACTTGGTGCGTTTTGCGGAAACCCCGGGTATGGGGGGCTGTTCGGCATTGCGATTGCCTTCGGGCACCAGGTTTGCCGCTGCCACAGGCAAATTGCCGGCGCCCATCAAGCCGGCGCAAATGCCAATAACCAATCGAGCCCGTGATGCCATGTCGCGCCGCTTGCGCCCCCGGTGCATTCTTTTTTTGGATGAAGCGCAAGTTAGGCAAAGCCTGTCAGCAAGTCGAGAGGCATTCGGATCCCTGGCGCGATGACATCGCGACCGCGGCAGAGATGTCACACTTGAAAAAGCGGTTTCACGGCCCCGTCCCGGCGGGCCATGAAACCGCGTCTGCCTAGAGTATGAAGCGCGACAGGTCTGTGTTTCTGGCCAGATCGCCGACATTCTCGTCGACATAATCTGCATCGATCTTGAGTGCGCTACCCGAGCGGTCGGGCGCATCGAAAGATATCTCGTCGAGCACACGTTCCATCACCGTCTGCAACCGGCGGGCTCCGATGTTCTCGACGGTCGCGTTGAGGTCGACAGCGATGGCCGCCAGCCGGTCGATGGCATCGTCAGTGAACTCCAGGGTCACGCCTTCCGTCTCCATCAGCGCCACATACTGCTTGATGAGGCTCGCTTCGGTTTCCGTCAGGATGCGGCGGAAATCGTCCTTCTCCAATGCCCGCAGTTCAACGCGGATCGGCAGCCTGCCCTGAAGCTCCGGCAGAAGATCCGATGGCTTGGAGACATGGAACGCACCGGAGGCGATGAAGAGGATGTGATCGGTCTTCACCGGCCCGTATTTTGTCGCAACCGTGGTGCCTTCCACCAGCGGAAGCAGATCGCGCTGTACACCTTCGCGCGAAACGCCCGCCCCCACGCCGCCCTCGCGGGTGGCGATCTTGTCAATCTCGTCGAGAAAGACGATGCCATCGTTCTGCGCCGATTCCAGAGCCCGCTGGGTCACTTCGTCCTGGTCAAGAAGCTTGTCGGATTCATCGGCGATCAGGAGTTCGTAGGATTCCTTGACCGTCGTCTTGCGCTTCTTGGTCTGCTGGCCGCCCATGGCCTTCTGCAGCATGTCGTTGATGTTCAGAACGCCGATATTGGCGCCCGGCATGCCGGGAAGCTCGAAACCGGGCATGCCGCCACCGGAATCGGAAACCTCCACCTCGATTTCCTTGTCGTCCAGCTCGCCACTGCGCAGCTTCTTGCGGAAACTGTCTTTCGTGGCGGGGCTTGCCGTTTTGCCAACCAGCGCTTCAAGAACCCGCTCTTCGGCGTTCATATGAGCCCGCGCCTTGACATTCTCGCGCATCTTCTCGCGTGTCAGCCCGATTGAAACCTCGACCAGGTCGCGGATGATCTGTTCCACATCGCGTCCGACATAACCGACCTCGGTGAATTTCGTTGCCTCGACCTTCACAAACGGCGCACCGGCGAGCTTGGCCAGGCGTCTGGAAATTTCGGTCTTGCCGACGCCGGTGGGGCCGATCATGAGGATGTTCTTGGGCATCACCTCTTCGCGCAGCTTGGGTTCAAGCTGCTGCCGGCGCCAGCGATTGCGCAGCGCGATGGCCACGGCGCGCTTGGCATCCTTCTGGCCGATAATGTAGCGATCGAGTTCGGAAACGATCTCGCGCGGGGAAAATGTGGTCATGTGTCCGTCTCGTTGTTCTTGTCGTATTGCATGATGAGAGCGCTTCCGGAGCGTCCTTCGAGATGGGGGATCGGTCGGAAGCCCGCTTTCTCGTAGGCACGCACGGCACGGCTATTTTCGCGCTCCGGGTCGATCACGATGTTGGTATATCCCTTGCCCACAAGCCGATGGACCATCTGCTTCACCGAGCGGCTGCCGATACCTCTGGAAAGAAGCGCTTCTTCGCCGATAGACAAATCAACGCCCACGGCATCGTCCGGCAACTCGGCCACCCAGGGCTCATCCACAAGGATTTCGGGGCCCCTGTTGTCAGCTACAAACCAGTACTGGATGTAGCCAATGGGGTTCCCATCCAGAAGGATCAGAAAAGGCCGGGAGCTATCGCGCCCTTCCACCATATCGCGGATATACTCTAGCTCCGTCTCGGGTTCGCCCCACCATCGCCGCACGTGCGGTCGGTGGAGCCAGTCAAGCAGGAGCGGATAGTGCTCGGCCGTGACCGGGGTAAAGTCGATCTGCCCCGGGTCACTCGGCATCGAGCGTTTCCACCACGACATTGTCATTGGTGTAGATGCAGATGGATGCGGCGATCTCCATCGCCCTGCGGGCGATCTCTTCGGCGTCCTTGTCGGTGTCGGCCAGCGCACGCGCTGCGGCGAGTGCAAAATTGCCGCCGGAACCGATGGCCATGATGCCCCCTTCCGGCTCCAGCACGTCGCCATTGCCCGTCAGCGCCAGGGTGATGTTCTTGTCGGCGACCAGCATCATCGCTTCGAGCCGGCGCAGATAGCGGTCCGTACGCCAGTCCTTGGCCAGTTCGACACAGGCACGCATCAGCTGCTCGGGATACTGTTCCAGTTTGGCCTCGAGCCGTTCGAGAAGGGTGAAGGCATCGGCCGTCGCTCCGGCAAAGCCGGCAATCACATTGCCCTTGCCGATGCGCCGCACCTTGCGCGCATTGCCCTTCATCACGGTATTGCCAAGGCTGACCTGCCCGTCCCCGGCAATCACCACCCTGCCGCCCTTGCGCACAGTGACGATTGTCGTGGCGTGCATGGAATTCTCGTTGCTCATCGCACACTCCTTTTCGTGCCGCCCGATAAGGCACGGCACCGTCAGAGCGAATATGTAAGTTCAACATCGTCGAATGCAAACGCGAGAGACGAGATTGGCGAGAGTGCTTGGCGCTGCCCGAACATGCTGCTAGAAGGCTGGCCTTCATGCAGCGCAAAGGGAAAGACCATGGCTTCCAGCAAGACGCGCACCGCCGAAATCAGCCGCAAGACCAATGAGACGGCCATTTCGGTCAAGGTTGATATCGATGGCGCCGGCCGCTTCGAGGTGGCCACCGGTGTGGGCTTTTTCGATCATATGCTGGAGCAGCTTTCCCGTCATTCGCTGATCGACATGACGGTGAAGGCCAAGGGCGATCTTCATATTGACGATCACCACACGGTGGAGGATTGCGGCATCGCGCTGGGCAAGGCGATCTCCGATGCGCTCGGCGAGCGGCGCGGCATCACCCGCTATGCTTCACTCGACCTTGCCATGGATGAATGTCTGACACGCGCGGCGATCGATGTGTCGGGGCGCCCCTTCCTTGTCTGGGATGTGGCGTTTCCGACCCAGAAGATCGGCACGTTCGACACCGAGCTGGTGCGTGAGTTCTTTCAGGCGCTGGCGCAGAACGCCGGCATCACCCTGCACGTGACCAATCACTACGGCGCCAACAGCCACCACATTGCCGAGACCTGTTTCAAGGCAGTGGCGCGTGTGCTGCGCACCGCCTGTGAGGCAGATCCGCGCCAGGGCAACGCCATACCCTCCACCAAGGGCAGCCTGAAGGGATAGGCCGATGGCAAGCTATATGGTGATGGAGCCGCCCGAGGGAGGTCCGGAACAGGCAATCCTCGTGCGCGATGGTTTTGCCCTGCTGGCCTTCATCATGCCGTTTCTCTGGTTTCTCTGGCATCGCATGTGGCTGGAGGCGCTGGCGGCTCTTGCCGCCGCCCTTCTCATTGCCGCGCTGGGAACGCTGGAAGGCTG
The DNA here is from genome assembly GCF_045011005.1 of Nitratireductor sp. L15S-10. Lineage (NCBI taxonomy): Bacteria > Pseudomonadati > Pseudomonadota > Alphaproteobacteria > Hyphomicrobiales > Phyllobacteriaceae > Nitratireductor > Nitratireductor sp. L15S-10. The sequence goes on along the minus strand of NZ_CP120674.1, from coordinate 312,594 downwards.
GTCCGCGTCGGCGACGGTCGCTTCGCTGTGTCTCTCGCTCTTTCTTGCCCTCGAGGCGCGCAATTTGCGCGTCGCCATGCTCACACGGCGCGGCTGGCGTGAATGGGGAGTGGTCGATGCGACAACCCGTGACGAGGCCGAGACCCGCTATATGGCCGGGCTCTTGTCCGACGAGCCGGAAGCCCGCAGGGAAACACCACTTCCCGCTCTCCGGGAAACGCCGGGACCGGCAAGGATTGCAAGCCGTGCCAGCGAACCGGCGCTCGGTCTCTTCACCTATCCTGGAGCGCGTTGACCATGAAGGTTGCGATCATCGATTACGGTTCGGGCAATCTGCGCTCGGCCGCAAAGGCCTTTGAGCGTGCCGCTCGTGAAAACGGCATAGCGGCGGAAATCGACGTGACTGCGGATGCCGATGCTGTGCGCACTGCCGACCGGGTCGTTCTGCCGGGCGTCGGTGCCTATGCGGACTGCCGGCATGGGCTCGATGCAGTGCCCGGCATGGTCGAGGCGATAACGGATGTCGCCATCCACCAGGCGCGTCCCTTCCTCGGCATCTGCGTCGGCATGCAGCTCATGAGCGAGCGCGGGCTGGAGAAGACGGTTACGGACGGGCTTGGCTGGATCGCCGGAGATGTGGTCGAGATGACACCCTGCGACCCGGGACTGAAGATTCCGCAGATCGGCTGGAACACGATTCACGTGAAACATTCGCACCCGGTCTTCAAAGGCATCCCTACTGGAACCGACGGGTTGCATGCCTATTTCGTGCATTCCTATCACTTCGCCGCCCGCAATGAGGCGGAGGTCCTCGCCACCGCTGACTATGGTGGACCGATCACCGCCGCGGTCGCGCGGGACAATCTGGTGGGCACGCAGTTCCACCCGGAAAAGAGCCAGGCGCTTGGCCTGGCCCTGATCGCCAGTTTCCTTCGCTGGAGGCCTTAGAAACCTGGCAGCATCGGTTCTGAACTTGCCTGCTTCTGCAAGCGCATGAAGCGAGGCTGGTGCTTCTCGAATCTATCCTTAACTGGTTGATTCGGAAGCAGTCGTCGGAACACTTTAATCGCAGCTTCTTTACTGCCTGGACATTCTATCTCTTCCCATACCTCGTATAGGCGACGCGGGTCGACGTCGAAGCGTGCTTGAATGTCTCTTAGTTTCCAGCCGCAAGCCCTCAATACCCAGGACTTTACGGCGTCGGTATGTGTTAACTTGGCATGAGCCATTGCTCTTCTCCTTGGGAGGAAAATGCGGATGCCGGCCAAAGGAAGGAAGTTGACTGAGATTCAGCGATATGATTTGAAACTCCAGTAGGAAATATCCTATTGCCCTCGGCATCCAATTCGTTGCGGGCTTCAAAAAGCCGGGCCGGAATCCCGGCTTTTTGTATTTGGCGAATCGAGTCTTACGTAGGGAGCGTGAGGGAGTCCAGATTGGTTTAATGCAGATTAACAGCCGCTTATGCTTTTTGGGGATAAGTGGCCGAATGAGAATTGCAGCATCTATTCAAGTCGAACACCGCTGGATTCTTATTTTTCATTCTGAATCCCTTCCAAAAGTGCATGAACAAAAAAGGCTACTGGATCGCGCAGGTCGAGATCGCCGACCTCGAGGGCTACAGGAAATATATCGAAGCCAACGCTGTAGCCTTCGAGAAATACGGCGCGAAATTTCTGGTGCGGGGCGGGCAGTCGGTTGCGCCGGAGGAGCCGGCGGGCGATCGTCAGGTGGTCATCGAGTTCGCATCCTATGAGCAGGCGCTCGCCTGCTACCACTCGCCTGAATACCAGCATGCGATCACATTCCGGCAACCCGTTTCAAGAGCCAGGCTCAGCATTATCGAAGGCGTTTGACACATGATCCTTTTTCCCGCCATTGACCTGAAAGACGGCCAGTGCGTTCGGCTCAAACTGGGCGACATGGACGAGGCGACGGTCTACAACACCGACCCCGCCGCCCAGGCCCGCAGTTTCGAAGAGCAGGGCTTTGAATGGCTGCATGTGGTCGACCTGAACGGCGCCTTCGCCGGCGCGAGCGTCAATGGCGATGCCGTCGAGGCGATCCTGAAAGCGACGAAAAACCCGGTACAGCTCGGTGGCGGCATCCGCACGCTCGCCCATATCGAGGCCTGGCTCGACAAGGGCCTGTCGCGCGTGATCCTCGGCACTGTCGCGGTGCGCGATCCCGATCTGGTGAAGGAAGCCTGCAGGGCGTTTCCGGGCAGGATCGCCGTCGGCATTGATGCGCGCGGCGGCAAGGTGGCCGTCGAAGGCTGGGCGGAAACATCCGATCTCTCGGCCATCGAACTCGCCCGCCGGTTCGAAGGCGCAGGCGTGGCTGCGATCATCTATACCGACATCGACCGCGACGGTGTTCTGACCGGGATCAACTGGGAATCGACCATCGAGCTTGCCGATGCCGTTTCCATCCCCGTAATCGCCTCTGGCGGCCTCGCCTCCCTCGCCGACATTGTGCGGATGACCATGCCCGACGCGACCAAACTGGAAGGCGCAATCTCCGGCCGCGCGCTTTATGACGGGCGGATTGATCCGGCGGAGGCGTTGAGAGTGCTTAAGGGAGAAGCCGCGTGAGCGGTGACGGGAAGCTGAACCGGAAGACGAAAACGGCCTTCATTGTTCTTCTCGTTGTCATCCTCGTTCTTGCTGCCCTGCCCGTCCTTTCTGTCGCGTTCTCCAGCATTCTGGCGAGCTGGCATGGCTGCACGCTTCACGAGGGTTTCAGTAATCCCTGCATGATCGCCGGTGCGGATCGAGGCGACATGCTTTATACGATGTTCGTGATGGGCTGGCTGATGCTGATCAGTCTGCCTTTCGGCATGGCAGCACTGATTGCCTGGACCATTGCGCTGATGATCGCCGTGATCCAGGCGCGGAGGAAGGCAGAAATCGCATGACACTCAAAGCCCGCGTCATTCCCTGTCTCGATGTGAAGGACGGCCGCGTCGTCAAGGGCGTCAATTTCGTCGATCTGATCGATGCCGGCGATCCGGTGGAAGCGGCAAAAGCCTATGACGCCGCAGGCGCGGACGAACTCTGCTTCCTCGACATCACCGCCTCCAGCGACAACCGCGAGACGATCTTCGATGTCGTGGCGCGCACTGCCGAACAGTGCTTCATGCCGCTGACGGTGGGCGGTGGCGTGCGCGAGGTTTCCGACATCCGCAAACTTCTGCTCGCCGGAGCCGACAAGGTGTCGATCAACACAGCCGCGGTGAAGGATCCCGAGCTGGTGGCGCGCGCGGCAGACAAATTCGGCGATCAATGCATTGTTGTGGCGATAGACGCCAAGCAGGTCTCTGGTGAAGGGGAACCGCTGCGCTGGGAAATTTTCACCCATGGCGGGCGCACACCCACCGGCATTGATGCAGTGGAGTTCGCCCGAAAGGTAGTGGATCTCGGTGCCGGCGAAATCCTGCTTACTTCCATGGATCGCGATGGCACCAAGGCCGGCTACAATATCCCGCTGACGTGCGCCGTGGCCGATGCGGTGCGCGCGCCGGTGATCGCCTCGGGTGGAGTGGGCACGCTCGATCACCTGGTCGAAGGCGTGCGCGATGGGCATGCGAGCGCCGTGCTGGCCGCCTCGATCTTTCATTTCGGCACCTACACGATCGGCGAGGCCAAGGCGCATATGGCCGCCGCCGGCATTCCCATGCGGCTCGATCCCGCGCAGACCCCGGAGCAGGCATGAGCCAGTTCGACCTCACCCGCCTGGAAGCGATCATCGCCGAGCGCGCGCGTTCAGGTGACGAAAATTCATGGACGGCCAGGCTGTTTTCCAAAGGCACGTCAAAGGCTGCACAAAAGCTCGGCGAAGAAGCTGTCGAAACGGTGATTGCCGCTGTTTCGCACGACAGGCATGAGCTCGTTTCCGAAAGCGCCGATCTTCTTTATCATTGGTTGGTGGTTCTGGCTCTTGAGGGAGTCTCGCTTGATGAGGTGATGTCCGAGCTCGAGCGTCGCACGGCGCGCACGGGTGTTGAGGAAAAGGCATCCCGAAAGGGATAGATCGTTTCTGCGCAGGATGGCATCATCTGGCACATGGGCGATAGCCAGAGATCCCGGAGGGCGAAGACAGCCATGGCGGCGAGGAAGGGGGCCGCGAATTTCATGGACCAGCTTGTCTCAGGGGAGAAATACTCCCCCTATCGCATTTTCACGGCGGAAAACTGGGCGAAGTTTCGCGCCGACACGCCACTCACCCTGACCGAGGACGAGGTTCGGCGGTTGCGTTCGCTGAACGACCCCGTCGATCTGGAAGAAGTGCGCCGGATATATCTGTCCATGTCGCGGCTTCTTTCGGCTCATGTGGAGGCCACGCAGCTTCTGTTTCGCCAAAGACAGGCGTTTTTTGACAGCCAGGACGTAGTGAAATCACCCTTCATCATCGGCATCGCCGGCTCGGTGGCGGTCGGCAAGTCAACAACTGCCCGCGTTCTGCAGGAACTGCTCGCTCGCTGGCCTTCCAGCCCGAAAGTGGATCTGGTGACAACGGACGGTTTTCTCTATCCCAACGAAATTCTGCGGCGCGACAACCTCATGGAGCGGAAGGGATTCCCGGAAAGCTACGACCTTGGCGCGGTGCTGCGGTTTTTGTCTGCGATCAAGGCGGGGTTGCCAAACGTTCAGGCGCCGCTCTATTCACACCTTACCTATGACGTTCTGCCGGGCGAATTTCGCACCATCGACCGACCGGATATTCTGATTTTCGAAGGGATCAATGTCCTGCAGACACGCGATCTGCCGCAGGATGGAACAGCGGTTCCGGTTGTTTCGGACTTTTTTGATTTCTCGATTTACATCGACGCGCCGGAAGATCTGATTCATCAATGGTATGTGGACCGCTTCATGCGGCTGCGCGAAACGGCGTTCCAGAACCCCCAGTCGTTCTTTCACCGCTACGCAGCACTAAAACCCAATGCGGCGCTCGCAATTGCCGAGCAGCTCTGGGAGAACATCAACCTCAAAAATCTGCGCGAGAATATTCTTCCCACCAGGCCGCGTGCCGACCTCATTCTGCGCAAGGGCGCCAACCATTTGACGGAAGAGGTTGCGCTCAGGAAGCTGTAACGCGTCGCAGGGTCAGATTGATGCGACCTGGTGCTGAGAGCAGCGTGGACGTGCCCGGATAGATGCGGTCGACCCCGTGAAAGGCAAGTCGCCCTGCCCCGCCGAGCACCACCACATCGCCGGACTGGAGCCTGACTGACAGGGTTTTGTCGCTGCGTTTTGTTCCACCGACACGAAAGAGACAGGCATCGCCGAGGGATACTGAGATCACAGGTGCTGCGAAAGCTTCCTCATCGCGATCCTGATGCAGGCCCATCTTTGCCCCTTCGGTATAGTGGTTGACAAGGCAGGCTTCAGGCGGAGCGGGAAATTCCGCGACCTCGTTCCAAAGTGCAAGAAGCCGTGCCGGGATGGCAGGCCAGGGCTTCCCGGTGACAGGGTGCGTCTCCTGATACCGGTATCCGCGTTCCTTGTCCGTAACCCAGCCGAGCACTCCGCAATTGGTCATGCGGACACTCATTTCCTTGCCGGTCCGCGGCATGGCCGGCACGAACAGCGGCGCCTCGCGCACCACGGCGCGTATCTCGCCGAGCAGCGCCTCCTGTGCCGAGCGGTCGAGATATTCGGGCAGGTGGATCACGCCTTCGGTGAGGGTGGGCAATCAAATCTCCTTAAATCAAGTAAGGTGCATGATGCGCCGTTGCATTGATGGAGTGCGTGGTTCGACACGCTCACCACGCAGACAGCCTCGCGTAGGAAACTTACGCCTGCAAACAAAAAACGGCGACCCGAAAGCCGCCGTCTCATGCCAGATCATGACAGGTGCGATCACGCCTCGGCGAGATCGGGAATGCGCAGCACCTGGCCGGGATAGATCTTGTCCGGGTCGTCAAGCATGGGCTTGTTGGCCTCGAAGATGACGGTGTATTTCGCACCTTTGCCCTTGCCGTAATTGGCCTCGGCAATCTTCCAGAGATTGTCGCCTTTTTTTACGGTGTAGAAGACCGGTGCCTTTGCCTCGGCTGAAGCGACCTTGAGTTCGCCAGCCTCCACCTTGGAAATGCCGAGCGTGTTGCCGACCGCGACAACAGCCTTTTCAAAAGCCGACTGATCAGCCACCTCACCTTTGAGAACGACCTTGTCACCTTCCACGACCACATCGACCCTGTCGGTTCCGAGCTTGTGGGAATCGAGTTCTTTCTTCAGTTCGTCCGCTGCTGGTGGCTCTTCGTCCACCATGCCGAGCTTCTTGCCGACTGATTTGACAAAATCGAAAATGCCCATGGAAATGTCTCCGGTTAGAATTCGCTGATATTTGACGTGTATCAGCCCAAAATTTCAACTGCAAAACAGTCACTGGGCATAAGTTACGGTAGCAGGTCCGCCGGCGAGACTGTGACAATCTCAATCGAAACTGATTTTCCCGCGTAGTTTCTTGACCGATGAACGACCGGCTTTGGCCTTCAACCGGCGTTCTATCGCGGAACGAGAGGGTTTGGTCTTCTTGCGGGGTCTGGGTGGGGGTTCGGCGGCGCGGGTCAGAAGTTGGGTCAGCCGATCGCGTGCGTCGGCGCGATTCAGTTCCTGGGTGCGGTAGCGGCCTGCCTCGATGACGACCTCGCCTTCTTTGGTGGCACGGCTTCCCGCAAGCTCCAGAACCTTTTCCCGCACGCGCTGCGGTAGGCCGCGTGCTGCCCTTGCGTTGAAACGCAGCTGCACGGCGGTTGCCACCTTGTTGACGTTCTGACCGCCGGGACCGGAGGACCGGATAAACTGTTCTTCCAGCTCGTCCTCGAAAACCGTCATACCGTCCCTGATATTGAGGTCGCCCTCGGCCATCGCTCCTGTCCGCCATAATGAAAAGGCCCGGTCTTGGAGACCGGGCCTGAACATGCGCATTCAGCCAGTGGGATGCAAGCGTGCTGGTGCTATTCTGCGGCTTGTGCCATCTGCGGTGCCGCTTCGCGCACGGTGGCATCCACATGCGTTTCGAACTTTTCGAAATTGTCGATGAACATGCCGACGAGCCGGCGTGCCTGCGCATCGTAGGCTGCTTTGTCAGCCCAGGTGGAGCGCGGATCCAGCACGTTGCTTTCGATGCCCGGTACCGCCACAGGCACGGCGAAGCCGAAATGCGGGTCGGTCCGGAATTCCGCGTCGTTCAGCTCACCGCTTAATGCTGCGTTGAGCAGGCCCCGCGTCACCTTGATTGGCATACGATTGCCGACACCATACGCACCGCCGGTCCAGCCCGTGTTGACCAGCCAGCAGTCGACACCGTGACGGGCGATCAGATCGCGCAGCAGGTTCCCGTATTCGGAAGGATGACGCGGCATGAAGGGTGCCCCGAAACAGGTGGAGAAGGTGGCCTCAGGTTCCGTCACGCCCTTTTCGGTTCCGGCCACTTTTGCGGTGTAACCCGACAGGAAGTGATACATGGCCTGGGCAGGGGTGAGTTTGGCGATAGGTGGCAGGACACCGAAAGCATCCGCTGTCAGCATGATGATGTTGCTTGGATGACCGCTACGACCGGTTTCGCTTGCGTTCGGGATGAAGTGCAGCGGATAGGCGCAGCGCGTGTTTTCGGTCAGTCTGCCATCGTCAAAATCCGGCCGGCGCTCTTCATCCAGAACCACATTCTCCAGAACCGTGCCGAAACGGCGCGTGGTGGCAAAGATTTCCGGCTCGGCCTCTTCAGAAAGGCGTATCGTCTTGGCGTAGCAGCCGCCCTCGAAGTTGAAGAGGCCCGTTTCGCCCCAGCCATGCTCGTCGTCGCCGATCAGCGTCCGTGACGGATCCGCCGAAAGCGTGGTCTTGCCGGTACCCGAGAGGCCGAAGAACACGGCGGCATCGCCATCCGGTCCGACATTGGCCGAGCAGTGCATCGGCATCACGCCCTTTGCCGGCAGAATGTAGTTGAGGGCGGTGAAGACCGACTTTTTCATTTCGCCCGCATAGGAGGTACCGCCGACCAGAACGATATTGCGGGTCAGATCCACGGCGATGACGGTTTCCGTACGGCAGCCATGACGCTCCGGGTCGGCGCGGAAGGACGGCAGATCGATGATCGTCATCTCCGGCACGAAGGAGGCGAGCGCCTCCACCTCGGGCCGCAGGAGCAGATTGCGGATGAACAGCGAATGCCATGCATATTCCGTGATGACGCGCACGGGCAGGCTGTTTTCGGGATCGGCTCCGCCGACGAGATCCTGCACAAACAGATCGCGGTCGGCTGCATGGGCGATGAAATCGGCGTGAAGCGTCTCGAAATGCGCCGATGACATGGGCTTGTTGTTGTCCCACCAGACCGCATCTTCCGTCTCGGCGGTACGCACGACGAACTTGTCCTTGGCGGAGCGGCCCGTGTGCTGGCCGGTTTCCGCGACCAGGGCACCATCTGCGGTGAGTTTCGCCTCCCCGCGGCGGATCGCCTCCTCATAAAGCGCAGCCGGCTGAAAATTATAATGGACGGCACCCGTCGTTTTCAGACCATTGCTGTCGATCCCGCAAGCCGGGTTGCGCATGCCGGTTTCGTTCATCGTAACCACCAGATTTCCCTTGAGATGCCTGTCCGCGCAGGCGATCCAAGCTGAAAACACAAATAAGCAAGAGATATCAAACCATTAATCGATTTAAATTTTTTAAAATCGTTTAAATCGTTTAAATCGGGTTGGATTCGACCAGTATTTGCACAGCTTCGCAGCGTCGGGAGGTGTCATGAGAAGCACCCGTGTGACACGGGGGGCTTTATATGCCACATTTTGTACCCAATTTGTCCTGCATCTGCACAGCCGACCGATGCAGATAGGGACGACATGCCCATGAGGGAGCCGCTGGATATGGCAACAATCGCGCTTGTCGATGACGACCGCAACATTCTCACCTCCGTTTCCATTGCACTGGAATCGGAAGGCTATCGGGTCGAAACCTATACGGATGGAGTTTCGGCGCTGGAAGGACTTGGTGCCCGTCCACCCAATCTCGCGATTCTCGATATCAAGATGCCGCGGATGGATGGCATGGAGCTTCTGCGCCGACTGCGCCAGAAGAGCGATGTGCCGGTAATCTTCCTGACTTCCAAGGATGACGAGATCGACGAACTTTTCGGCCTCAAGATGGGCGCCGACGATTTCGTCCGCAAACCGTTCTCGCAGCGCCTTCTGGTTGAGCGGGTCCGGGCAGTTCTGCGCCGCGCGAGCAATCGCGAAACCGCTGCAAAGACGCCGGGCAAGCAGTCGCAATCGCTGGAACGCGGACAGCTCGTCATGGATCAGGAACGCCATACCTGCACGTGGAAGGGCCAGCCGGTCACGCTCACCGTCACGGAGTTCCTGATCCTGCATTCTCTGGCCCAGCGTCCAGGCGTGGTGAAGAGCCGCGATGCGCTGATGGATTCAGCCTATGACGAGCAGGTGTACGTGGACGACCGCACCATCGACAGCCACATCAAGCGCCTGCGCAAGAAGTTCAAGGCAGTTGACGGCGAGTTCGACATGATCGAAACGCTCTATGGCGTAGGTTATCGCTTCCGCGAGATCTAGACCTTGGGATCATCCCGGAGATGCGGTTGCCCGGCGCGCGCGTCGGCAAGACAGTGGCGATGAGTGCAGAAGCAGACAAGACGGAGCGGCGGTCCTCGAAGGCCGCACGTCCAGCGGGTCAGCCCTTTCTGGGTCGGCTTGCCGTGCCGCTGCGTCGTCTTTTCGGCCACTATGTATTCTCCAGCCTCACACGGCGTATCCTGTTTCTCAATCTCGCTGGCCTTGGCGTTCTGGTGGTCGGCGTTCTCTATCTGAATGAGTTTCGCGAAGAGCTGATCAGCGCTCGCGTCGAGAGCCTGATGACCCAGGGCGAGATTATCGCTGGCGCCATCGCCAGCTCTGCCGAGGTGGAGACCGATTCCATCCTTGTGGATCCCGACAAGCTGCTCGAGCTGCAGGCGGGGCAAAGCCTTCCGCCGCGAGGCGACCAGTTGGAGAGCCTTGATTTCCCGATCAATCCGGAACGTGTAGCCCCTCTTTTGCGAAGGCTCATACCGCAAACCCGCACCCGTGCCCGCATCTATGATCCGGATGCCAACCTGCTGCTGGATTCCCAGTATCTCGGACAGGTTCTTCGCTACGAATTGCCGTCTATAGAGGATGACGATGCGAGCATTTTCGATCAGGTCTGGCAGCGGTTGAAAGAGATTTTCCGTCGCCGGGATCTGCCGGTTTACAAAGAGCAGCCGGGAGGCAGCGGCGTGGCCTATCCCGAGGTGATGCGGGCACTCACCGGCACCACCAACCACGTGGTGCGCGTCAGCGAACAGGGCGAGCAGATTGTCTCCGTTGCAGTACCGATTCAGCGCTTCCGGGCTGTCCTCGGCGTGTTGCTTCTGTCGACGCAGGGTGGAGATATCGACAAGATCGTGGCTGCCGAGCGCAAGGCCATTTTGCGCGTTTTCTTTGTGGCTGCTCTGGTCACAGCCATCCTGTCCCTGCTTCTTGCTTCCACCATTGCAAACCCGCTGCGGCGGCTGTCTGCGGCAGCGGTGCGGGTGCGTCGTGGTGCGCGGTCACGAGAGGAAATTCCCGACTTTTCCCATCGCCAGGATGAGATCGGCAATTTGTCCTCGGCTCTGCGCGATATGACCAAGGCGCTCTATGCGCGCATTGATGCCATCGAAAGCTTCGCTGCCGACGTGGCCCATGAGCTCAAAAATCCGTTGACCTCGTTGGGCAGCGCCGTTGAAACGCTTCCGCTTGCCAAAGACGAGCGCTCACGCGAGCGGCTTCTGGAAATCATCCAGCACGATGTGCGGCGGCTGGACCGTTTGATCACCGACATTTCCGACGCCTCGCGCCTTGACGCCGAGCTTTCCCGCGAGGATGCAGACCGTGTGGAACTGAAGCAGTTCGTTGGCGATCTGGTCGGAGCGATCCGTGAGGCAGGCTCGACAAAGAAGCCCGTGGAGATAACCTTTACGGCCGAACCGAAGGGTGAAACCGAGACGGCCTATCTCATCCAGGGGCACGATCTGCGTCTCGGGCAGGTGATCACAAATCTCATCGAGAATGCTCGTTCCTTCGTGCCGGAAAAGACGGGACGGATTGATGTACGCCTGTCGCGCGCCGGCAAGCGCATCATCCTCACCGTGGAAGACAATGGGCCGGGGATTCGCGTGGAAAATATCGATCGGATTTTTGAGCGATTCTACACGGATCGTCCGGCCGGTGAAGCGTTTGGCCAAAACTCCGGCCTTGGTCTTTCGATCAGTCGCCAGATCATCGAAGCGCATGGCGGCACATTGACGGCGGAGAACATCGCCGGGGCGAAGCCTGGTGACATCAAGGGCGCCCGCTTCATTGTGGCTCTGCCCGCCGAGGCCTGACCGAAATGCCCAACTGCCACGCCACCGCCATTGTCGTCGCCGGAATCGGAATACTGGTCGAGGGTCACTCGGGCAGCGGCAAGACGATGCTCGCTCTGGAGGCCCTCGCCTTTTTCCAGGCGGCAGGCATCTTTGCAGCCTTTGTTTCAGACGATCAGGTCTGCCTCTCGGCACGAAACGGGCGTCTCGTCGCACGCACGCCTCGTTCCATCGCCGGGTTGGCCGAAGCGCGCGGTCTGGGGCCGGCAAGGCTGGACCATGTGCCGGCTACGGTCATCGATCTTGCCATTCTTCTGGTCGATGAGCAAAAGGCGCCACGCATCTCCGAGGAAACGGAGATTGTCCGCGAGGGCATTGCGATTCCGTGCGTGGTATTGCCGCAACGGCAGGCACGAAGGGCGGTCCATGCCATTGCCGCAACCCTGCAATTGCCGCCTTTTGGTCCGGGTTGCACCGCCGTTTGAACTTTATTTAGGCGAATCGCCGCAGTTTTGGGCTTGTCAACGGCCTGTGCGTTGACAAGATAGCGCTCTTGCCATGGGGCAGGACGAGACTGGGGCGTTTCCGGTCCTGTCTCCAACAGGGGTGGACCATCAGGGTCCGAACGCTAAGTGAAGAAAAACCGGATAAACGGGCAGGCCCGTGAAGCCAGTGGATGGAGTGAACGCGTGACAGGCTCGAGCGCAAAACCAAGCATTCGGATGATGTGCCGATGATCGGGCTCGTCTTGGTGACGCATGGCCAGCTGGCCGAGGAATTCCGCCACGCTGTGGAGCATGTGGTGGGCCATCAGGAAAACCTGGAAACGGTTTCCATCGGCGCCGAGGACGACATGGAGCAGCGCCGCCGCGACATTGTCGATGCGGTTGCTCGGGCAGACACCGGTTCGGGCGTGATCATTCTCACCGACATGTTCGGTGGAACGCCCTCCAACCTCGCGATTTCGGTGATGGACGCGGGCCGTGTCGAGGTGATAGCGGGCGTAAATCTGCCCATGCTCATCAAGCTCTCTTCCGCACGCGCCAATGACGACATGGCGCAGGCGCTTGATGAGGCGCAGGCGGCCGGTCGCAAATACATCAATGTCGCAAGCCAGGTACTGAGCGGAAAATGACCGGGGCCCAGGCAAACGATATCTCTGCGCGGACGCGGCCTTCGGAAGCGTTGACGCGCGAGTTCAGCATCGTCAACCAGCGCGGCCTTCACGCGCGGGCGTCGGCCAAGTTCGTGCAGATGGTGGAAAGCCACGATGCTGATGTCGAGGTCGAGAAAGACGGCATCACCGTGGGCGGTACCTCCATCATGGGGCTGATGATGCTCGCCGCGAGTCCGGGCTGCAAGATCCGCGTGAGCGCCAGCGGCCCGGAGGCGGAAGCACTGCTCGACGCCCTGCAGACCCTCATTGCAGAGCGCTTCGGTGAGGAGTGTTGAGGCTTATGTAGTCTCACACATGCACGAATAAAGATTTCTTTATGTCCATTGTGAGCGGCGGCGTGATCTGGTAGTCAGACACCAGCATTCGCGCCCGGCTTGCTGCTCGTGGCGCCCGGATTCATGAAAATCGGAGAGTACACCAATGAGCGCTGACAAGGATTATGTGGTCGCTGACATTTCTCTGGCCGACTGGGGCCGCAAGGAAATCGAGATCGCGGAGACGGAAATGCCGGGCCTGATGGCCTGCCGCGAGGAGTTTGGCACCGAGCAGCCGCTCAAGGGCGCGCGCATCTCCGGCTCGCTGCACATGACGATCCAGACCGCCGTTCTTATCGAGACGCTGAAGGCGCTCGGCGCGGATGTGCGCTGGGCCTCCTGCAACATTTTCTCCACCCAGGACCATGCCGCTGCAGCAATTGCAGAGAGCGGCACGCCGGTGTTCGCCGTCAAGGGTGAGACGCTTGAAGAGTACTGGACCTACACGGACCAGATCTTCCAGTGGAGCGATGGCGAGCCCTCCAACATGATCCTGGATGATGGCGGCGACGCCACCATGTACATTCTGATCGGCGCCCGCGCTGAGGCCGGTGAGGACGTTTTGTCCAACCCGGGCAGCGAGGAAGAAGAAGTCCTGTTCGCGCAGATCAAGAAGCGCATGGCTGAAACCCCGGGCTTCTTCGCGCGCCAGAAGGCAGCCATCAAGGGCGTGACAGAAGAAACCACGACCGGTGTGAACCGCCTCTATCAGCTCCAGAAGAAGGGCCTCCTTCCCTTCCCGGCAATCAATGTCAATGATTCCGTGACCAAGTCGAAATTCGACAACAAGTATGGCTGTAAGGAATCGCTGGTCGACGGCATCCGTCGCGCTACCGACGTGATGATGGCCGGCAAGGTGGCCGTGGTTTGCGGCTATGGCGATGTCGGCAAGGGCTCGGCCCAGTCGCTGGCGGGTGCCGGTGCGCGCGTGAAGGTCACGGAAGTCGATCCGATCTGTGCCCTTCAGGCTGCCATGGACGGTTTCGAGGTGGTCACGCTCGATGACGCCGCCCCCACCGCCGACATCGTTATCACGACGACCGGCAACAAGGACGTCATCACCATCGATCACATGCGCAAGATGAAAGACATGGCGATCGTCGGCAATATCGGCCATTTCGACAACGAGATTCAGGTCGCGGCGCTGCGCAATCTCAAATGGACGAACATCAAGCCGCAGGTGGACATGATCACCTTCCCGGACAACAAGCGGATGATCCTCCTGTCCGAAGGCCGTCTTCTCAATCTTGGCAACGCCACGGGCCACCCGAGCTTCGTCATGTCTGCTTCCTTCACCAATCAGGTGCTGGCGCAGATCGAGCTCTTTGTGCGCGGCGATCAGTACAAGAACGAGGTCTATGTCCTCCCGAAGCATCTCGACGAAAAGGTCGCGCGCCTGCATCTCGACAAACTGGGCGCTCAACTGACCACACTTTCGGAAGAACAGGCCTCCTATATCGGTGTCACACCGCAGGGGCCGTTCAAGCCGGAACACTACCGCTATTAAGTAAAATTAACTAAGACACAATATATTGATACCGGGCCATTGACTTTTGGCCCGGTATTATTTTTGTCGCGTGCCCTTCTTCACGGCGATTCGCTCACGCGGTACAGTGCTGTGATTCGCGAGGCGGCTGACCTTCCGGGCTGCGGGCCTGGCGAAAGGAAGGGGCGGTCTTGCCAGATCATGCGGCGGAGAAGGAACAAGACATGCCGGGGCTGGACCCGCTGAACGGCGGATCTACAGGCCCTAGGGGCCGACAGCGCAAAGCAGGCATCGTGCGGGGGCTGATGCGGTTACTGACGCTGACGACTGGTGTGGCAGTGCCTTCCGTGGCCGCCGCGCAGGCGACTGCGCAACTTGCACCGGGCATATCGGTCACCGCTGTCGAGGTCATCCAGATCGCGGTCTTTGCCGGCGTCATGGGCGCAGCATTTCTCTCTGCCATATGGTTGATCCGCCAACGCGCCCGCATCGCGTCTGAAAATCTCGAACTGCGCGCGCGGATTGCTGAGTTGAGTGGCGCACTCGGCCGCTCCGAGGCTCTCCTCAATCTGAAGGATCAGCGTGCGGTCGTCTGGGGCGGCGGTTCGGACAAGCCGGCGATTGTAGGCGATCTTCCACCTGGATGCGGTGCGCCGGACGAGCGTTCCGCATTCCTGGCGTTTGGGCGGTGGATGATGCCGCGTTCCGCCTCTGCGCTCGACCGCGCGCTCGCCACTCTGCGCGAGACCGGAGAAAACTTCGACCTGACCATCGAAACCAGATCCGGCACGATGCTGGAGGCTCAGGGGCGCAAATCCGCGCAGCACACGGTTCTGCGGTTCGTCTCGCTTGCCGGCGTGCGTGAAGAACATGCACGTCTTCAGCTTGAGCAGGATAATCTGTTGTCTGAACGTGCCACGCTTCTGGGTCTGCTCGATGCGCTCGACATGCCGTTCTGGCTGCGCGACAAGGCAGGACAACTGGCCTGGGTAAACCGTGCGTTTACCGGTGCGGTGGATGCCGCCACGGGTGATGCGGTTCTGCGCGAACAGGTTGAGTTCCTGCCCATGTCGGCGCGGGAGGAAATCATCAGCCGTCACCGCGAGGCCAATGAGGTGTTCCGGCAATCCTTGTCCGCCGTTGTTCATGGCGAGCGGCGGGTTTTTGCTGTCACCGATTACGCTGGCGGGCACGGCTCGGCGGGCATTGCTGCCGACATCAGCGAAGTGGAAACGATCCGTCGGGAATTTGAGAGCACGGTTCAGAGCCACTCCGACACGCTCGATCAACTCACCACAGCGGTGGCGATTTTCGACGAAAACCAGAAGCTGCGCTTCTTCAATCAGTCGTTCCAGAAGCTCTGGGACCTCGATACGCCCTTTCTTGAGAGCAGACCTGACAACGCATTGTTGCTCGACCGGCTGCGCAGCGAAGGCACGCTGGCCGAACAGCCCGAATGGCGGCGCTGGAAGGAAGGCCTCCTGTCCGCCTATCGCAGCATGAAGCCACAGGAACACTGGTGGCACCTGCCTGACGGACGCACGATCCGCGTGATCGCCAATCCGCAACCCAAGGGTGGCGTGACCTGGGTTTTCGAGAATTTGACGGAAAAGTTCGATCTGGAGAGCCGCTACAATGCGGCGATGCGCGTTCAGGGCGAAACGCTGGACAATCTCACCGAAGGCGTCGCGGTGTTCGGGCCGGATGGGCGTCTGCGCCTTTCCAATCCCGCATTCCAGCGCATCTGGAACCTGCCGGATCAGCTTGTCACGCCCGAGGCGCACATTGCCGATATTCGAGCGGTGTGCGACCCGCTGGCCAAGGAAAGCCCGTGGCACAGCTTCGTCGCGTCGGTCACCGGGTTCGATGACGAGCGGCGCAGCCAGCATGGTCAGGTGGAGCTCTCAAACGGTTCCGTACTGAGCCATGCCACGATTCCGCTGCCCAACGGCCAGGTGATGATAACCTTTGTCGACATGACCGACAGCGTGAATGTGGAACGCGCGTTGAAGGAAAAGAACGACGCGCTGCAGAAGGCAGACAAGCTCAAGAACGATTTCGTGCAGCATGTTTCCTATGAACTACGCTCACCGCTGACCAACATCATCGGCTTTACCGAACTCCTGAACCTTCCGGAAACGGGTCCGCTCAATCAGAAGCAGCGTGAGTATCTGGATCACATAGGGTCCTCATCCTCCGTGCTGCTCACTGTCGTGAACGACATTCTCGACCTTGCGACGGTTGACGCCGGCATCATGGAACTGGAGATCGGAGAGGTCCGGGTTGGCGACATGGTGGAGGCTGCGGCCGGGCTCATTTCCGAGCGCCTGCGCGAGCACCAGATCCGCCTCGACGTGCAGATGGACGATGGCGCACTCGTTTTCCATGCAGACGAAAACCGTGTGCGGCAGGTGCTGTTCAACCTGCTCTCCAATGCGGCCAATTACGCGCCCGAACACAGCACAATCCGCCTTTCTGCGCGGCAATATGACGACGCGGTGGAATTCAGCGTCCATGATGATGGGCCGGGCATGGCACCCGATGTGCTTGAAACCATCTTCAAACGTTTCGAACCGCATGTTAATGGCGGCCGCAGACGTGGTGCGGGGCTTGGCCTCTCCATCGTCAAGAGCTTCGTTGAGCTGCATGGCGGCTCGGTTCACATCGACACGGGCGAAGGGCGCGGAACCACGGTAACCTGCCGGTTCCCCTCCGCGCCGACACAGGCGCGGGTCGCCGCAGAGTAGCCAAACCGTATGACAGCACGCGTTCTGGAACGCTTCCTGCCGGATGAAGACGCAACCACGCTTTTCGGCGAGGATATCGCCGTGGCGTTGCGGCCCGGCGATATTCTGGCTCTCCGAGGCGATCTCGGCGCCGGCAAGACGACCCTCGCCCGTTCCATCATCCGCGCTTTGGCCGACAATCCGGAGCTGGAGGTACCAAGCCCCACCTTCACGCTGGTGCAAAGCTACGACGCGCGCATCCCCGTGCATCATTTCGATCTCTATCGGCTGGCCGATCCCGACGAGTTGGAAGAGCTCGGCCTGTTCGAAGCGGCAGAAGATGGCGTTGCGCTTGTGGAGTGGCCGGAGCGTGCTGGCGAGCGTTTTGCTGATGCGATCCGCATTGAGCTGCACGACAGCGGCGAGGGCAGGCTTGCGGTGATCGCGGGGCCCGGGGAAGCGATGCTACGGCTGGAGCGCAGCTTCGCCATTCGTGATTTTCTCAACAATGCCGGCGAGCCGCGCGCCCACCGTGCGTTTCTCCTCGGGGACGCCTCACTGCGTGCCTATGAGACCGTGACGACACGCACGGGTGCCCGTCGCATTCTGATGAACGCGCCGGAGCGCCGCGATGAGCCGCTGCTTGCCTGCGGACGCCCCTATAGCCGGATCGCCCATCTGGCGCAGTCCGTCGCCGCCTCCGTTGCCATGGCAAACGCCATCCGCGCCCGTGGCTTCTCGGCCTATCAGGTCTATGCACAGGATCTGGAAACAGGGCTTCTCCTGACAGAGCATCTTGGCGAGACACCGTTTCTCTCGGCCGAGGGCGAACCGGTTGCGGAGCGCTATATGGAGGCCGCGCGCCTTCTGGCGGCACTTCACCGCGATGCCTGGCCGAAAGAGATACCCGTCAACGATCAGCTCATCCACGAGCTGCCGCCCTATGACGGCGAAGCGCTCGGCATCGAAGTGAGCCTTCTGACCGACTGGTACATGCCGTTCATGGCCGGACGCCCCGCAAACGATGCGGAACGCGCGGGCTATATGGAACGCTGGAACCGGCTCTTCGCACGCCTTGAAGACTTCGAGAAAAATCTCGTCCTGCGCGATTTTCACTCGCCAAACCTGATCTGGCGCGGCGAGCGCGAAGGGTTCGACCGGCTGGGGCTGATCGATTTGCAGGATGCGGTGTGCGGGCCGGCGGCCTATGACGTCGCCTCGCTTGCGCTCGATGCCCGCGTCACCATGCCCGAAGCGCTGGAACGCGCTGTGGTGGAAGCCTATTGCGCCGCCCGTGCCGAGCAGGCGCCGTTTGACCGCGAAGCTTTCGACGAGGCCTATGCGATCTGCGCCACCCAGCGCAATTCCAAGCTGCTTGGCACCTTCGTGCGGCTGGAGCAGCGCGATCACAAGCCTTTCTACATCAAGCACCTGCCGCGCATCCGCGCCTATCTTCGCCGTGCAATGCGCCATCCCGTGCTGGACGAGCTGCGCACATTCTATGAAGAAGCCGGCTTCCTGAGCGGAGACGAGGCATGAGCGGAACGGTCCCGACAAAGGCGATGGTGCTCGCCGCCGGGCTCGGCAAGCGCATGCGCCCCATCACCGACACCATGCCCAAACCGCTGGTGAAGATCGCCGGACGCACGCTGATCGACCGAGCGCTCGACATGCTGGAGCGTGTCGGGGTCGAGACGGCCGTGGTGAATGTGCACTACCTCGCCGACCAGATGGAGGCGCATCTGGCAGGCCGCACCGCGCCGAAGATCGTCATTTCCGATGAGCGCGCGCAGCTTCTGGATTCGGCCGGTGGCATCATTCACGCCCTGCCGCATCTGGGAAACGCGCCCTTCTTCATTCTAAACGCCGATACGTTCTGGCTTGAATCTGGCACGTCCAATCTCGAGCGCATGGCACTTGCCTGGGAGCCTGACAACATGGATATTCTCCTCATGGTTGCAGACACCGAACAGGCGACGGGTCATTCCGGCTCGACCGATTACCGAATGGATGCACAAGGCCGCCTCACCCGTGATCGCGGCGTGGAAGGCGGCGTCATCTATGCCGGCGCGATCGTGCTTCACCCGCGCATCTTTGCCGGTGCAGGCAATGAGCCGCAGTCTCTCAACGCCTATTTCGACGCAGCCGAAGCCAAGGGCCGGCTTTTCGGCATGAGAATGGACGGCGCGTGGATCACCGTCGGCACGCCGGATGCCATCGCGCCCGCCGAAACGGTGGTGGCGATGCACACCGAGAAGAGCGATGCTGGCTGAAGATAAAAGCCGCGTCTTTTCCATTCCCCCCGGTGTCGGCTTTCTGGAGACGCTTGTCGAAGCTCTATTCGGTGGAAAGCTCGTGCCGGGCTTTCGCCACACGGGCGATCCGCTGGCGCTGGCCGATGTCACCATCTATCTGCCGACCCGCCGTGCCGCCCGCGCCCTGCGCGATGTCCTGCTGCGAAAGCTCGACGGCCAGTCCGCCATCCTCCCCGTCATTCGCCCGCTGGGCGAGTTCGATGAAGAGGCCGCGCTGTTCGATACGGAGGGTGCCACCGCGCTCGATCTCGCCCCGCCGATAGAGGCGCTGGATCGCATCCTGTTGCTGGCACCGCTCGTGCAGGCGTGGAAGGCGCGGCTGCCCGGCCACGTGGCCGCACTCTTCGAGGAAGGCGTTGTGGTGCCGGCTTCGGCGTCGGATTCCATCTGGCTCGCGCGCGATCTGGCCGGCTTGATGGACGAAATCGAAACCGAGGAAGCCGGCTGGACGAAGCTTGCCAGCCTCGCGCCCGATACGCTGGCGCATTGGTGGCAGGTGACGCTCGAATTCCTGCAGATCGTCACCGCCCATTGGCCAAAGCTGCTCGAAGAGCTCGACCGTTCCAACCCCGCCGCACACCGCAACGCGATGCTGGCAGCAGAAGCCGCGCGTCTCAGGGCCCACGCACACAAGGGCCCGGTCATCGCTGCCGGCTCCACCGGCTCCATACCGGCGACCGCCCGGCTTCTGGCGACAATCGCCGGGCTGGAAAACGGTGCCGTGGTCCTGCCGGGTCTCGACACGCGGCTCGACGCGCGTGCCTGGGAGGCGGTGGGCGATGCGGACGAGCCATCTGCCTTCGGCCATCCGCAGGCCGGCTTGAAAAAGCTGCTTTCAGCGATGGGCATCGCGCGCGAAGCGGTGGTGGAGCTTGGCGAGCCTGCCCCGCCGCTCGCCCTGCGCCGTGCACTGGTCAGCGAAACCCTGCGCCCGGCCGAGACCACGGATGCCTGGCTCGAAAATCAGGCGCTGGCAGCCGATGCGACAGAAGGGGATGCGCTTTCCGGCGTGACCCTGGTCGAGACCGCAAACGAGCGTGAGGAAGCGCTGTCGATTGCCGTTGCGCTGCGCCTGGCCCTGACCGACGAGAACGCCACGGCAGCACTCGTCACACCCGATCGCGGTCTGGCGCGGCGTGTCGCGGTGGAGCTGCGCCGCTTCGGCATCGAGGCGGATGATTCCGGCGGCACGCCGCTCGCCGACACGCCGCCGGCAACGCTCGCCCGACTGCTGCTCGAAACCGTGTTCCGCCCGGGTGAACCCATCGCCATGGTGGCCCTGCTCAAGCATCCCTTGCTCCGGCTGGGGCTGAAGCGCGCCAGCGTGCGCCGCGCTGCCGAGACCATCGAGCTCGTGGCGCTGCGCGGTGGCACGGGTCGGCCAGACATCGCCACGCTCGATGCGCTTTTTGAAACACGCTGGGGAGCGATTGAACGCGACACGCGCAAGCCTTTCTGGTTCCCGCGTGTCAACGACGCCGCACTGGCCGAAGCGCGCGCGGTGCTCGGTGCTCTGGTCGAAGCGCTGCGCCCACTGGTCGCCCTGCGCGGGCAATCGGGCATCGGCGTGCCCGAGATGGCGCGCAAGACAGTCGAGGTTCTCGAAGCGCTGGGTCGCTCAGAGGATGGCAGTCTCACCAGTTATTATGACGGCGAGCGCGGACAGGCCATGGCCGCCTTCCTGCGCGGTCTGGTGGGTTCGCAAACCACCCTGCCCTTCGATGCCGCCGAGTGGCCGGCGGTCTTTGCCGCGCTCATCGCCACCGAAGTCGTGAAACCCACCATGGGCGCAGACAGGCGCGTGGCCATCTGGGGCACGCTGGAAGCACGGCTTCTGCATGTCGACACGATGGTTCTGGGCGGCATGAACGAGGGCACCTGGCCTGCCATTCCCTCCTCCGACCGCTTCATGTCGCGGCTGATGAAGGCCGAGCTTTCGCTGGAGCCGCCGGAGCGACGCATCGGCCAGGCCGCGCATGATTTCATGATGGCGATGGGCACGAAAGAGGTGGTGCTGACACGCGCCGCCCGCGCCGGCGATGCGCCGGCTGTCGCTTCACGCTGGCTGCAGCGCCTCACGGCGTTTGCCGGCAAAGATGTTGCCGAAACCATGCGCGCGCGGGGCCGGGAGCTGATCGCCTGGGCACGCCTTCTGGACGACAGGCCGGACGAGGATTTCGCCCCACGGCCCGAGCCAGCACCGCCCGTCGAGGCGCGCCCCACCCGCTTCTCCATCACCGAGATCGAGACGCTGCGGCGCGATCCCTATGCCGTCTACGCCAAACGCATTCTGGCGCTTGTCGCGCTCGACCCGCTGATCCGCGATCCGGGTGCCGCAGAACGCGGCAATCTCTTCCACGATGTTCTGGAGCGCTTCATCAAGGAGGTGGAAGACCCGACGGCCCCCGACGCGCTCGACCGCCTGATCGCCATTGGCCGCGAGCTTTTTGCCGAAGCCGGTCTCCCGCAGGATGTGGCAACGGTCTGGTGGCCGCGCTTCGAGCGCACGGCGGCCTCCGTCGTCGAATGGGAGCGCGGTCGCGCCGAAGGCATCGCAAAGCGCCATGCCGAAATCCGCGCCTCGGCCATCGAGGTGGCAAAGCTCGGCCTCACCCTTTCAGGCCGCGCCGACCGCATCGACATCCGCGCCGATGGCAGCGCCGAAATCCTCGATTACAAGACCGGCGCCTCGCCGTCGCGCCGGCAGGCACACACGCTTCTCTCGCCACAGCTTGCGCTGGAGGCGGCGCTGCTTCAGCGTGGCGCCTTCGCCGATATCGGCCCCGCCGAGCCCGGCGACCTCGCCTATGTGCGGCTCAAGGCCAATGGCGAGGTGGTGCCTGAATCCATTCTCCGCATGAAGGACAGCGACAAGACCGCGCCCGGCATGGCCGAAGAGGCATGGGAACGGCTGGGGCAGCTTCTCGCCCATTATCACAAGCCTGAGACAGGCTATCGCTCGCGCGTCCTGCCTTTCCGCGAGGGCGATGTGGACGGCGATTACGATCATCTGGCGCGTGTGCTCGAATGGTCTGCCGGCGGCGATGCAGGCGATAGCGGAGGGGACGAATGAAAAAGTTTCCCTTCATCCCCGAGGACACGATAAAGGCGCAGTCGCTTGCCGCCGACCCCACCACATCGGCCTGGGTTTCGGCCAATGCCGGCTCCGGCAAGACGCACGTCCTTGCCCAGCGCGTGATCCGGCTTCTGTTGCAGGGGGCGGACCCGTCCAAGATCCTCTGCCTCACCTACACGCGCGCTGCCGCTGCCAACATGGCCAACCGCGTGTTCCGCGATCTTGCCGGCTGGAGCCTCCTGCCCGACGAGGCGCTGTCCGATGTGATCGCAAAGATGGAAGGCAAGGCACCCAGCCGTGAAAAGCTCGCCCGCGCGCGGCGGCTTTTTGCCCGCGCGCTGGAAACGCCGGGCGGTCTGAAAATCCAGACGATCCACGCCTTCTGCGAGGCGATCCTGCACCAGTTCCCGCTGGAGGCAAACATTGCCGGCCATTTCGAGCTGCTCGACACGCAGATGGAGGAGGCGCTTCTCGCCGAGGCGCGGCGCGATCTTCTGTCCGGGGCCGCCGGCGAGGATGGCGCGCTGGCCGAAGCCTTTGCCGAGGTGCTGGAGCGTGGTGGCGAGAGCGGCTTGCAGGAGCTCCTGTCGGAGATCATCGCCCGCCGCGACGGCTTGCGCACCTTTATCGATGAAATCGGCAACGACCCGGTTCCCTACAGCGCCCTGTTCGAGGAGTTCGATTTCGCAGCCAATGACACCGCAGCATCGATTGCCGCCTCCATCTGGCCGCTTCCGGGCTTCGATGCCGGCGCGTTTCGTGCCTTCGTGGCCGAGGCGGAGGCCGTCGACGCCAAAACGGTTTTGAAGAGCATCGTGCCCGATGCCAGCCGCGCCTTCGAGGAGGCGGACCCGCTGCGAAGGCTCGACCATCTGCGCAAGGGCTTTTTGAAGGCCGATGGCGGCGTCTATGGCGAGACCACGTTCAAAAAGGCGCTGCGCACCGCCCTGCCCGACATTGTGGAGCGCTATGGCGAGGCGGCGGAGGCAATCCGCGATGCGGTCGACCGCGTGGCGCTTTTCCGCATGCTGGAGGCAACGCGTGCGGCCCTTGTCATCGCCGATGGCATGATCGCCCGCTATGAGCGGCTGAAGCGCGCGCGCGGCTTTCTCGATTTCAATGATCTCATCATGCGCACCATCCGGCTTCTGGCCCGCGCCGACGCCGGACCGTGGGTGCAGTACAAGCTCGACAAGGGCATCGACCACGTGCTGATCGACGAGGCGCAGGACACGAGCCCCGAGCAATGGCAGATCGTGCGCCTTTTGGCGGAAGAGTTCTTTGCCGGCGAAGGTGCGCGCGAAGGCCTCCTGCGCACCATCTTCGCGGTGGGCGATGAAAAGCAGTCCATCTATTCGTTTCAGGGAGCGGAGCCTGCGGCCTTCGGCGAGAGCGGCCGCGCTTTTGAGAAAAAGGTGCGCGAGGTCGAGCGCCGTTTCGAGCGTCTGCGCCTGCGCTATTCCTTCCGCTCCACCGAGGATGTGCTGCGCGCCGCCGATCTCGTGTTCTCGAAGGCTGATGTGGCGCAGGGGCTGACGCATGATCCCGAGCCGATCGAGCATCTGGCGGTTCGCGCGGGCCAGCCCGGCTATGTGGAAGTCTGGTCGCCCATCGCGCCGGTCGCGGTGGATGAGCCGGAAGACTGGACGGAGGCCATCGACCATGCCTCCGCACCCGCCGTGCGGCTGGCCGAAACCATCGCGCAGACGGTCGAGGACTGGATCCGCAATGGCGAGATCATCGAAGGCACCGGCAAGCGCCTCACCGCTGGCGATGTGCTCGTGCTCGTGCGCAAGCGCGACCGGTTCGTGCACGCGCTCTCGCGCAGTCTGAAAAACCGCCACATCGATGTGGCCGGTGCGGACCGCCTGCGGCTCACTGCGCACATCGCCGTGCAGGATCTGATCGCGCTTGGCCGCTTCCTGCTTCAGCCGCATGACGATCTCTCGCTGGCAGCAGTGCTGAAAAGCCCTCTTTTCGGCATGGATGAGGAACGCCTCTTCCGCCTTGCCTGGAACCGCGGGCGCGCCGTGCCGCTGTTCGATGCCATGCGCGCGCAGGCGCTGGAGGATCCGGCCGTGGCCGGCATGGTCGAGACCCTGCAGAACTGGCAGAACGAAGCGGCTTTCAAGCCGGCTTTCGAGTTTTATGCCAGTCTTCTCACGGGCACACGTGAGCGGGAGGGCGCGCGTCGGCTTTTCGTTGCCCGGCTTGGCCATGAGGCAAACGACATTCTCGACGAGTTCCTCTCCTTCGCGCTCGCAGGTGAGCGGGCGGGGCTGAACGGGCTCGAAGCGCTGCTTTCGGCGCTTGAAGGGCAGGCGCCGGAAATCAAGCGCGAGATGGACCAGACGCGCGACGAGCTGCGCATCATGACGGTTCACGCCGCCAAGGGGCTCGAAGCGCCGGTGGTGTTTCTGGTCGATCCGGGCAGTGCGCCCTTCGTCTCCCAGCATCTCCCCAAGCTCATGCCCTTCGCGCCGCGCGGTGAAGGCTGGCAGGGCAAGGGTTTCCTCTGGCGCGCCGGCAAGGATGTTTCCAACACGGTGGCCGCGCGTTTCGAGGCTGATGCGAAGATCAAGGCGGAGGAAGAATACCGCCGCCTTCTCTATGTGGGCATGACGCGCGCCGAGGACCGCCTCATCGTCTGCGGCTATCACGGCCAGCGCGAGCCTCAGGAATTGACCTGGCTCAATGTCGTGCGCGCCGCGCTTTCCGGGGCCGACCGGGTGGAGGAACGGGCGAGCCCGGAAATCTGCGTTCCGGTCTATCGCTATCGTGTCAGTGATGCACCGGCAGTGAAGCCTGAGGTAGAGAAACCTGCTGAGACCGCGCCCGAAACCGCGCTTCCCGAAGCCCTGCTCACCCCGCCGCCCATGCCGGTCGATCTGCCGCGCCCGCTTTCGCCGTCACGCGCTGGCGCTCTGATCGAAGCTGATTACGAGCCGGTCCCGTCTCCCCTCTCGCCGGTTCTCGATGAGGCGAGCAGACCGGGCTTTGCCATCCAGCGTGGTCTGGCCGTGCACAGGCTTCTGCAATTGCTCCCCGAATGTCCGCAGGAAGAGCGAGAGGCTGCAACCGATCGCTATCTCAACCGTGTCGGCGGCACCTGGAGCAGTAAAGAACGGGAGGCTGTCTGGCGCTCTGTCTGCGCGATCCTTGAGGACACGCGCTTCGCGCCCATCTTCGCGTCGGGGTCCCGCGCCGAAGTTTCGGTGATGGGAGAACTCACGCTTGGCAAGCGCCGCCACGCCGTCTCCGGCAAGATCGACCGCTTGGCTGTCACCGATGAGGCGGTTCTGATTGTCGATTACAAGACCAATCGCCCTGCCGCCGAAACGCTGGAAGAAGCACCCGCCGCCTATGTCGCGCAGCTTGCGCTCTATGCGGAGCTTCTGAAACCGCTTTATCCCGGCCGCCGGATCGAAGCAGCCCTTCTGTTCACCGAAACGCCGGTCCTGCTGCCGGTGCCCGGGGATCGACTGGCAGACGCGCTTGAACGACTCACGGGAGCGTGACACAAGAGAGCTTGACGCGACCCCGCGCCACCCCCACATGTGGTGTGACCGATTTGCCGATAAGGAGAATTCCCATGGCCACCGTGAAGGCGGACAAGAACAATTTCCAGTCCGACGTGCTGCAGGCGTCCGAGCCCGTGGTTGTTGATTTCTGGGCCGAGTGGTGCGGCCCGTGCAAGATGATCGCGCCCGCGCTGGACGAGATTGCCGCCGAGCTCGGTGGCAAGGTCAAGATCGCCAAGGTGAACATTGACGAGAACCCGGAACTCGCCGCGCAGTATGGCGTGCGCTCCATCCCGACGCTCATGATGTTCAAGGGCGGCGAAGTGGCCGACATGAAAGTCGGTGCTGCACCGAAGACTGCTCTCTCGGCCTGGATCAATGGTGCCGTTGCCTAAAACGTCACCTGCAGAGACATGAAAAGCCCGGCCTCGTGCCGGGTTTTTTGTTGGATGGGTGAGTCTGTGTTCATGTGGACGCGCCGCCATGGCATTGATGGGGTGCGTGGTTCGACAAGCTCACCATGAGGGAGGGTGTATGACTGCAACACCAGCTGAAACACCGTGGAGACAGGCATTTCTGCAAGGCTCTACATCCCTCATGGTGAGCTTGTCGAACCACGCACGACGGTACTGCATTCGGTCCTCAACCCCACACAAGCAGTGCGATCAGACCGACACTGCCCACGAGCAGCCGCCACCAGCCAAACAGCGCATAGCCACGCCGCGATACGTAGCCAAGCAGCCAGCGCACCACCAGAAGCGCAGCAAAAAAGGCGGCGATGAAACCGATGGCGATGATCTTCACATCCGCTGCCGAGAGAAGATCGTAATTCTTGTAGAGATCATAGGCGAAGGCGCCGGTCATGGTCGGCATGGCGAGGAAGAAGGAAAACTCCGCCGCCGAGCGCTTGTCCGCGCCCATCAGGAGCCCTCCGACGATTGTCGCACCGGAGCGTGAGGTGCCCGGGATCATCGAAAGGCACTGGAACAGACCGATACCAAGATACATGGAGAGCGGGAATTTCGTGATGTCATGGTAGCGCGGCTTGTTGGCCCGGCGATCCACCCAGAGAAGAACGAAGCCGCCCAGAATGAGCATTGCGCAGATCAGAAGCGGCGTCTCGAAGAACACGGTCTTGATGATCTTGTAGGCCAGCACACCGATGATCGCAGCCGGCAAAAAGGCAATCAGGATGCCGATGACGAAGCGCTGCGTTGCAGGATCGCGCGGCAGAGCGACAAGCATCTGCCAGAGGCGCGCGGCATAGACGCTGAGGATCGCCAGTATCGCGCCGAGCTGGATCAGAACCTCAAACGCCTTGCCGGTGGATTCAAAACCGAGGAAATGGCCGGCCAGCAGGATGTGACCGGTCGAGGAGACGGGTATGAATTCCGTCAGTCCTTCGAGGACGCCGAGAAGGAGGGCCCCCACGATGGTCTGATCCGTCATGTTTGCTCCTCAATCACGGCTTGCTTGTCAGCAGATACGTCTCCCCCTATAGCAGAAGGGAGTACTTGCAGAATCAGGTAATCGAAGAATTACCGCCAAGGCCATGAAATGGCCAGAGCCTTCCTTTAGAAGCGACAGCATGCTGACCCTGTTTCATCACCCCCTCTACGCTTCGTGCCGTTTTATCCGGCTTTCCTTCGGCGAATATGGCGAGGAACTCGCCCTGATCGAGGAACGGCCGTGGGCGCGGCGCGAGGAATTTCTGACGCTCAATCCCGCCGGCACCATTCCGGTGCTTCTGGCCGAGGGCGATCACCCGATCGTTGGCGCCACGGTCATCGCCGAGTACCTGGACGAGACGCGTGGCGCGCTCAAGCGCGAGAAGCGGCTGATGGCGGAAGATTCCGTCGACCGGGCGGAAATTCGTCGTCTGGTCGAGTGGTATCTCGTCAAGGCCGATGCCGATGTCACCCGGCATCTGGTGCGCGAACGCGCGCTCAAGCCGCAGATGGCTGGCTCGGAAGGCGGCGGGTCTCCGGACTCGGCAGCCATCCGCGCTGCACGCACCAATGTGCGGCAGCATATGAAATACACCAACTGGCTGGCCGGCACGCGCGACTGGATGGCCGGCAAACGTCTCTCCTATGCCGACCTTGCGGCAGGCGCCACAATCTCGGTGCTCGATTATCTGGGCGAGATTGAATGGAATGATTATCCTGCGGCGCGCGACTGGTATACCCGCATGAAGTCGCGCCCCTCCTTCCGCTCCATCCTGGCTGACCGCGTGCGTGGGCTCTCTCCCGTTTCCCATTACGCGGATCTGGATTTCTGATGCAACGCGCGCAGGCCGACAGGCTTCGCGCGTTCGTCGACAAGGAGGCGCGCGCACTGGGCTTCGATGCAGT
Source organism: Nitratireductor sp. L15S-10 (assembly GCF_045011005.1). NCBI lineage: Bacteria > Pseudomonadati > Pseudomonadota > Alphaproteobacteria > Hyphomicrobiales > Phyllobacteriaceae > Nitratireductor > Nitratireductor sp. L15S-10. The sequence goes on along the minus strand of NZ_CP120674.1, from coordinate 284,240 downwards.
GGCGGTAGTCTCGGCGGAGCACGCTCCATCGCGCGCGGCCGAACTTGGCCATTTCCTCAAGGAGGGCCGGCATGGCAGCATGCAATGGATGGAGGAAACGGCCGATCGCCGCGCCCACCCGCGCGATCTCTGGCCGGAAGCGCGCTCTGTCATCATGCTCGGCATGAATTACGGTCCGGACGACAACCCGCTTGAGATATTGAAAAGCCGCGACCGGGCGGCGATTTCGGTCTATGCGCGCAACCGAGACTATCACGACATCATCAAGGGACGGCTGAAACAGCTTGCCGGCAAACTCGCTGCCCGCACCGGCGAGGATGTGAAAGTTTTCGTCGACACCGCGCCGGTGATGGAAAAGCCGCTGGCCCGCGAGGCCGGCCTCGGCTGGCAGGGCAAGCACACAAATCTGGTAAGCCGTGAATTCGGCTCCTGGCTGTTTCTCGGTTCCGTCTTCACCACGGCGGAGTTGCCGCCGGATGCGCCGGAGCGCGACCATTGCGGCTCCTGCCGCGCCTGCCTGGACATCTGTCCGACGAAGGCCTTCCCCGCCCCCTATCAGATCGATGCGCGGCGCTGCATCTCCTATCTCACCATCGAAAACAAGGGGCCAATTCCCCGCCAGTTCCGCATTCCCATGGGTAACCGCATCTATGGCTGCGACGATTGCCTTGCCGTCTGCCCGTGGAACAAGTTCGCGCAGGATGCCGCCGAAGCGAAGCTGAAGGCACGTGACGAACTCAGGGCGCCGTCGCTTTCCGAGCTTCTGGAACTGGACGATGCCGGCTTTCGCGCATTGTTTTCCGGCTCACCGGTCAAGCGCATCGGTCGCGACCGTTTCATCCGAAATGTGCTGATTGCGGCGGGCAATTCCGGCGAAACCAGCCTGCTTGACCCGTGCAGGCGCCTCGCCGAAGATGCTTCGCCGCTCGTGCGTGGCGCGGCTGTCTGGGCGCTGTCCCGACTTCTGGACGACAAGGCCTTTCGGGCAATCGAAACCCGGCTGCGCCCGCAGGAAACGGACGCACAGGTGCAGACTGAATGGGACGGGCGATCATGACCAAGCGATTCTTCATCTTCGGAGCAGGCTATTCGGGCCGGGCCATCGCCCGCGAAGTCGCTCGCGAAGCCGCGACCGTGGCCGGCACCACACGCAGCGCTGAAAAAGTCGAGGAACTGAAACGCGCGGGCATCGTGCCCTACCTGTTTCAGGGCACCATTCCCGCCGAAGCGAAAGATGCGCTGGCCTCCACCACGCATCTCATCGTCAGCATTGCACCGGACGCGGAAGGCGATCCTGTACTGGCTGCCGGGCGCGATGTAATCACCCGGGCCATGCCGTCGCTCAGATGGATCGGCTATCTCTCCACGGTGGGAGTCTATGGCGACCATGGCGGAGCGTGGGTGGATGAAACCGCAGCCTGTGATCCGGTCTCAGATCGTTCGAAACAACGGCTTGTTGCAGAAGAAGAGTGGATGCGGCTTGGCGCGGCGCTCAATCTGCCCGCCGCCATTATCCGCCTGTCGGGTATTTACGGGCCGGGCCGCAATGCATTCTGCAGTCTTCACACGGGCAAGGCGCGACGCATCGTCAAGCCGGGCCAGGTGTTCAACCGCATCCATGTGGGCGACATCGCAGGGGCGACAGCGCATCTCGCCCGACGCTTTGAGACGGGTATTTTCAATGTGACGGACGACGCGCCTTCTCCCCCGCAGGATGTGGTGGCGCACGCCGCCGCTGTGGCAGGTCGCCAGCCGCCCACGGAGATCGCATTTGAAGACGCAGACCTCTCCCCCATGGGTCGGTCGTTTTACGGCGAATGCAAACGCGTTTCGAATGCACGACTCAAAGGCACGGGCTATCGAATGCGGCATCCGGAGTATCGCGCGGCACTCGAAACCATGTGGGCAGACGGAAGCTGGCGTGGAGAAGAATCGTAAACGAATGCGGTAAGCGGTTGGCAAGCATGATATGATTCGATCATCGCGCGGTGGGCTGACAACGAGGAAGCGATGCGATTCCAACGGACTTTGAAATTGGTGGCCCTGGCCATGCTTGGCCTTTCCACCACGATTGCCTCCGTTCAGGCTGAACCCCTCGCCAAGGAGCTTTTTGGGGCCAAGAAACTCCCCGCCGCTACGCGGCCTGCAGCCTATGGCTTTTACTCCAAGGGGTGTTTTTCCGGTGGCGTTGCCATCGCACCCGATGGCCCGCACTGGCAGGCCATGCGCCTCTCGCGCAACCGCCGCTGGGGGCATCCTGTCCTCATATCCCTGCTGGAGCGCCTGTCGAGAGAAGCCGCGCAGGATGGATGGCGCGGGCTTCTCGTCGGAGACATTTCGCAGCCGCGTGGCGGTCCCATGCTTTCCGGTCATGCGTCGCATCAGATCGGGCTGGATGCCGATATCTGGTTCACCCCGATGCCGGCCCAGCGCATGAGTGTGACGGATCGTGAGCGCATCAGCGCAGTCTCGATGCTGAAGAAAGATTCGCTTTACGTCGATGACAGAAAGTGGACTCCGGCCCACGAAGCCGTTTTGCGTCGCGCTGCAAATTACTCCGAAGTCGAGCGCATCCTCGTTCATCCGGGTATCAAGAAGAAGCTTTGCGATACCGTGCGCGGTGATCGCTCGTGGCTCAGCAAGATCAGGCCATTCTGGGGGCATCACTACCATTTTCATGTCCGCATCGGTTGCCCGGCTGGCTCTACCGGCTGCAAACCGCAAAGCCCGCCCCCTCGCAGCGAGGGGTGCGACGATTCACTCGCCTGGTGGTTCACAGATGAACCATGGAAGCCGGCAAAGGGTCCTGCCAAACCGAAGGCCCGCGACGTGATGACCATGGCGGCCCTGCCCACTGCGTGCCGCGCCGTGCTAGATGCGCCGAATCCTGCTTCGGAAGCAGCAGTGACCGTCGCCGGTCAGGGCGGGGTTCCACAGGCTGCGGGCGCTGATCTGCCCGCACTTGGCTACCAGCCCGCCAGCCCTGCCAATGTCCTTTCGGCGATGCCCCCGGCGCGGGTTCCCCGGCCGACCAATCGCCCCGGGTTTCAGTAGAGCCAATCGGCGCTGATGTGGCGGCCGCGCCGACATTTTTGCTGCCGGCGCGCTTGCGTTCCGGCTTTAACCGATTTAATTCCGCTTTAACCCCTGTCTTTGAAGCGGCAAATCGCCAGAGTCTGTCCCATGCATTTCAAGAATGAGAACGATACAGCCCTGCGATTTCCCGTCCTGATCGGCGACATCGGCGGCACCAATGCGCGCTTCGCCATTCTGGTGGACTCCAACGCCGAGCCGAAAACATTTCCGGTGGTGCAGACCGCAGACTTTGCGACCATCGACGAAGCCATTCAGAGCGCCATTCTTGATCGTACCTCGATTATTCCGCAATCGGCGGTGCTGGCGGTGGCTGGTCCGGTCGAGGGTGATGAGATCGACCTGACCAACTGCGACTGGGTCGTGCGCCCGCGCAAGATGATGGAGACGATGGGTTTTAGCGACATCATCGTCATCAATGATTTCGAAGCCCAGGCGCTGGCTGTCGTTGCGCTCGACGACGACAGTCTGGAAATGGTCTGTCCCGGGAGGTCGGAAGCCACGGGCAGTCGCGTGGTCCTTGGACCCGGCACAGGGCTTGGCATGGCCGGCCTGGTCCATGCGCAGCACACCTGGTTTCCGGTGCCGGGCGAAGGCGGGCACGTGGATCTGGGCCCGCGATCCGATCGTGACCTCGAAATCTTTCCGCATCTGGAGCGTATCGAGGGCCGCGTAGCGGCGGAGCAGATACTATGCGGGCGTGGCATGATGAATCTATACCGCGCAATTAATGCTGCCAACGGTAAGGAGCCGGTCCACGAAACGCCAGCGGAGATCAGCAGCGCCGGTCTCGAGGGGGCCGATCCGGTTGCCGTCGAAACCCTTGATCTCTTCGTCACCTATCTGGGGCGGCTTGCCGGCGATATGGCGCTCATCTTCATGGCGCGGGGCGGCGTTTATCTAAGTGGTGGCATTGCCCAGAAAATCGTTCCAACGCTCAAGAACGGTCATTTCCGGGCGGCCTTCGAGGATAAGGCGCCGCACGGAGCCCTGCTAAAAGACATCCCTGTCTATGTCATCACGCATCCGAAAGCCGCCCTTGTGGGCCTTGCCGCCTATGCCCGCACACCCGTTCGTTTCGGCATCGAAACCCAGGGGCGGCGCTGGAAGGCCGCATGAAAAGCGGCTTCTGGAACAGGATTCACCGTTGCATGAGTGCGGTCGAACGGGCATAGCCTGTTGCTGAAAAAGTGCGGCCGTCCAACGCCCGGTCGCCCGGCTGAACAGGAACGGATGTTTTGAAGCTTGGAAAGAACAAGGCGGATGTGGGAGACGTTCTTCCTGTCATTCGCCGCATCTTCGCCGAAAACGGCCGCGACTATATCGGCCATTATGCGATCGCGATTGCCTGCATGCTGGCCATCGCCGCGACCACCGCTTTCAGCGCGTGGATCATGCGGGACATCATTAACGAGGTGTTCTATAACCAGCGCTGGGAACTGGTCGGCTGGATCTGCGCCTCCATCGTCGTAGCCTTCGCTGTTCGCGGTTTCGCCACCTACGGCCAGTCGGTGATACTGGCCAAGATCGGCAACAACATCGTTGCCCGCTACCAGCAGCGCATGTTCGATCATCTTATGCGGCTTGGCATCGATTATTTCACCACCACGCGTTCCGGCCAGCTTGCAGCTCAGATCAGCCAGAACGTGACCGGCATCCGCGACCTGCTCAACATGACGGTCGCCTCCATAGCCCGCGATCTGGTCACGCTCATCGGTCTCGTGGCCGTCATGGTGATGCAGGATCCCCTGCTCTCGGTGATCGCTTTGGTCATCGGCCCGCCGCTCATCTATTCTGTCAATTACCTGATGCGCCGCCTGCGCCGCGTCACGCGTGAGGCCGTCGATGTGAACTCGCGCCTGCTGGGAGCCATGCAGGAATCGGTTCAGGGCATCGCCATCATCAAGGCCTTCACCATGGAGAAGCAGCTCTCGAACAAGATGTCAGGGCTGATTTCCTACGCCGAGGACCGCTCCAACAAGATTGCCCGCGTCTCCGAGCGGCTTGGCCCCATCACCGAGCTGCTGGCGGGCCTCGCGATCGCCGGCGTGATAGGCTACGCGGCTTGGCGCGCATCCGTCAGCGCGCAGCCGCCGGGGGGGGTTTTCTCCTTCATCACCGCTCTGCTCTTGGCCTATGATCCCGTGCGCAAGCTTGCGCGCGTCCAGGTCAATCTGGAACGCGCGCTGGTCAATGCGCGCATGATCTACGAGATTCTCGACACCGAGCCGCAGCAACGCGATGCGCCGGGGGCAGGCACGCTTTCGGTCAGTGAGGGCACGGTCACCTTCGATAAGGTCGCCTTTTCCTATGGTGACGATCTGCCCGTTCTGCACGGCGTCAGCTTTGTTGCAAAGGCGGGTGAAACCACGGCCATCGTGGGCCCGTCGGGTGCCGGCAAGTCCACGCTCTTTGCGCTTCTCCAGCGCTTCTACGATCTCGATGGCGGCAAGATCGAAATCGACGGGCAGGATATTTCTGGCGTCACCAAGAGCTCGCTGCGCAATGCCATCGCCTATGTGTCGCAACAGCCCTACCTGTTCGAGGGCACGATCCGCGACAACATCCGCTATGGCCGCCCGGACGCAACCGACGCGGAGGTGGAGGAGGCAGCACGGCTTGCCTTTGCCGACGAGTTCATCCGCCAGCAGGCAAAAGGTTATGAAACGCTTGTGGGCGAGAATGGCGCCAATCTTTCCGGGGGGCAACGCCAACGCATTTCCATCGCCCGGGCCATTGTGCGCGACGCACCGATCCTGCTCCTCGACGAGGCGACCTCTGCTCTCGATAACGAGTCGGAGGCACGTGTCCAGCAGGCGCTGGAAGGCATCATGGAATCCCGCACCACGCTGGTCATCGCGCACCGGCTATCCACCGTCGTCAATTCCGACCGCATCATCGTGCTTGAAGAAGGGCACCTGGTTGAGGAGGGCACACATGAAACCCTCCTTGCCAGGCCACATGGCATCTATGCGCGCTTCCATCGCATGCAGAGCCAGAAGGGCGAGAACCTGCTCGCCAACACGACAGCAGCAGAGCCGCAGGAGCAGAACACATGAGCGATATGGGGCTTGTCATCGTCGGCGCTGCCGGCCGTATGGGGCAGACGCTCATCCGCACCGTGCATACGATGGAGGGATTGCACGTCGCAGCCGCCGTGGAGCGCCCGGACTCGTCCTTCCTTGGCCGCGATGCGGGCGAGCTTGCCGGCATCGGCACGATCAATGTTGCGATCACCGACGACCCGCTGGCAGCCTTCGCGAAGGCCGATGGCGTGCTGGATTTCACCGCGCCGGACTCCAGCGTCGAGTTTGCCGGCTATGCCGCTCAGGCACAGATTGTCCACGTGATCGGCACCACGGGCTTTGCACCGGAACACGAAGCGAAGATCAAGGCTGCCGCACACCACGCCACCATCGTGAAATCAGGCAATATGAGCCTTGGGGTGAATCTGCTTGCGGTGCTGGTTGAAAAGGCCGCCCGCGCGCTGGAGGCGTCCGATTTCGACATTGAGGTGCTGGAGATGCACCACCGCCACAAGGTCGATGCCCCTTCTGGCACTGCGCTACTGCTCGGAGAGGCCGCTGCAAGAGGGCGTGAAATCGCGCTTGCGGAAAAGAGTGTGCGTGTGCGCGATGGGCAGACCGGCCCGCGCGAGGAAGGCACGATCGGTTTTGCCACGCTGCGCGGCGGCTCCGTTGTCGGCGAGCACTCGGTCATTCTGGCGGGCGCGGGCGAGCGCATCACCCTTTCGCACCAGGCCGAGGATCGTGGCATCTTCGCCCATGGAGCGGCAAAGGCCGCCCTTTGGGCGCATGGCCGCAAGCCCGGCCTCTATTCCATGCTCGACGTGCTCGGGCTCAACTGAACTTTCACCCACGAAGCAACAAGGAACGCACCATGTCCGGTACTCTCATTCTCGTTCGTCACGGTCAGAGCGAATGGAACCTGAAGAACCTGTTCACCGGCTGGCGCGATCCGGGCCTCACCGAGAAAGGCCATGAGGAAGCAAAGGATGCCGGCCGCCGGCTGAAGGCGCGCGGCTTCAGGCCCGATATCGCCTACACCTCGGTCCTCTCCCGCGCGCAGGTTACCAATGACCACATCCTGAAGGAGCTCGGGATGGAAGATCTGGAGACCATCCGCGACCAGGCGCTCAATGAGCGCGACTATGGCGATCTGTCGGGCCTCAACAAGGATGATGCGCGCGAAAAATGGGGTGAGGAGCAGGTGCATATCTGGCGCCGTTCCTACGACACACCACCCCCCGGCGGCGAAAGCCTGAAGGACACGGGCGCACGCGTGTGGCCCTATTTCCTGCATGAGATCCTGCCGCATGTGCTGCGCGGCGAGACGGTTCTGGTGGCCGCCCATGGCAATTCGCTGCGCGCCCTCGTGATGGCGCTCGACGGTCTTTCAGGCGAGGAGATCGTGAAGATGGAAATCGCCACCGGCGTTCCCATTGTCTACAGGCTCAACGCCGATTCGACCGTGGCGTCGAAAGAGGTTCTTGAAGATTGATCCGTCATGGCAGGGGCTCCGCAGCGCCCCTGCCCGCTTTTGCGGGAGGCCTCGGTATCGGCCCGTGTCATTTTCCTGACAAACAGCAAGAATCCGCGTTGACACGGACGGGCTTGCCCCTTACATCGGCATCGCACACCTGCCCAGGTGGCGGAATTGGTAGACGCGCACGGTTCAGGTCCGTGTGCCGCGAGGCGTGGAGGTTCGAGTCCTCTCCTGGGCACCATTCTTTCATATCAGAATGCGTATTTTCCGGCGCTGCGTGATCGTTTCCGCAGCGCATTTTATTTGGGTCGGGCCGGGCCTTCACGAAGCCGTGCGCAGCTGTACGGTCACCGTCTCCGGATCCGGCGCGCACACCTGGTTGCGGCCCCGCCCTTTCGCGGCATAAAGCTGTTCATCGGCGATCGCCATCAGAGTGGAGAAGTCGGCTGCCGTCTCCACGAACGAAACCCCGATGCTGACACTGAGACGGGCAGTCCCGCCTTGTATCGTCCGGACCTCGATCCGCTCGACACTTCGCCGCAGCCGTTCGGCCAGCGCTCTGCCGCGGGAGAGGGGCACCCCTTCCACAAACACCCCGAATTCCTCGCCGCCAATCCGCCCGGCAATGCCTTCCGCGCCAAACAAGTCCTGAATGACATCAGCGATTGCGGCAAGCGCACGGTCCCCGGTCAGATGGCCGTGCGTGTCATTGATCCCCTTGAAGTCGTCGGCGTCGATGACGAGCAAAACGCCGCCCGCGCCCCGCTGTCCTGCCTGATTCAGCTCCTTGATGAAGGTGCTGCGATTAAGAAGTCCGGTCATATCATCAATGCGCGCTGCCGCGGCAAGCCTGCGATAGACGCCGGCGAGTTCGCGGTGTGCAGCCTCCAGCTCCTGGTGCGCCAGAGCGATCCTGTGGTTCTGGTAGAATGTATAGGTGCTGGCCGGGAATGCGATCAGCAGCGGACACAGCGTACTCATGAAGGCAGCAAACCCGTTCATTGAGCTGCCGGTCAGGCGTATCGTCGTCCAGGAGATCGCCAGTGAAGCGATGATGGAAAGAAGCGTTGCGATCGCAGCCTTGAGCAAAACCGGTTTCATGGTTCGGCGGATATCAGCCGCCCGTTACCCCAACGTTAAGGGGACCGGTCGTGCCGCCCCGGGGCAACGCCCATTCATCGCCTCATTTGGCCGATAAAGCGCTTCCCGGGACAATCGGCTTCCGGTTTTCCATCCGGAATCCGTGAAAACCATCCTTTGGATCGCTTTACCCATTCCGTGAAACGCTGAAGGGGGCCGTTTGCTCCGCAACGAAATTCAGGACGATAATATGCACAAGCGACTTTCCCGCAGCGTGTTGATCACGCCGGCAGCCGCCCTGATCTTGGCCGTGGTGACCGCGCCGGCCTTTGCGCAGTGCGGTGGCGCCTCATGGTATGCCCTGACTTCAAAGACGGCCTCGGGCGAACGGATGAACCCGGCGGCGATGACTGCGGCGCATCGCACCCTGCCCTTCGGCACGAAACTGCGTGTGACCAACGAGAGAAATGGACGCAGCGTCGTTGTGCGGATCAACGATCGCGGGCCGTTTGTGCGTGGCCGGATACTTGATCTGTCGAAAGCTGCGGCTGCCAGGCTTGGCTTTATCCGGGCCGGCCACACAAGGGTCTGCCTGCAAAAGCGCTGAACCCTTCGCTCCGGGTTGATCAGATAATCTGCTTGTGCTGAGCCGGAAACCAGCTGTTCTGTCGAAGATAACCGAGTGTCTCGTCGGCGTTGCAGGGACGACCGAAGAGAAAGCCCTGCCCGCCTGAGCAGCCGAATTGCACCAGGCGGTCGGCCTGGGCCTCCGCCTCGATGCCTTCGGCCACCACGTCCATACCCAATCCCTCGCACATGGCGAGAATGGCACGGATGATGTGTTCGGACGGACGATCTTCCAGAATGGAAGAAACGAAGGCGCGGTCGATCTTCAGCTTGTCGAAGTGAAACTCGCGAAGCCGCCCGAGGCTCGACTGGCCGGTGCCGAAATCATCCAGCGAAACGCGGATGCCGACACGGCGCAGATCTTCCACGATGCGGCGGGCTGAAGCAGGGTCGTTCATCAGGCCGGTTTCGGTTATCTCGATCTCCAGACGACGCGGGTCGAAGCCCGTCCGTTCCAGGATGGAGAGGATCTGCAGGCCCGTATTGTGGTCCACGAGCTGTGATGGCGAGAGATTGAAGGACAAAAACAGGTCTTTCGGCCAATCGCGCGCGGCCTCGGTGGCCTTGCGAAGCACGAGCTGCGAAAGCTGGCCGATAATGCCGCGCTCTTCGGCAATGGGGATGAAAATGCCGGGGGAGACGGGGCCCAGATCACGGTCTGTCCATCGGGCCAGCGTCTCGAAGCCGACAGTGCGGCGCGTTTCAAGGTCGACAATCGGCTGGAAATGCGGCTCCACCTCTCCTGCGGCCACGGCGCGTCGCAGCGCCTGTTCGATATGGGTCACCCGCTTGGCGGCTTCCTCCATCTCGCGGGTGTAGACCACCACCGCCCCGCGCCCGGTGCGTTTTGCCTGATAGAGCGCGGTTTCGGCCTTGTTGAGCAGAACCTCGCTCGTTTCCTCTTCGGAGTAGTAGAGCGAACAACCGGCCGAAGCCGAGAGCCGCGCCGTGCGCTGACCCACATCATAGGGGGCGGAGAGAATCTCAATCAGAAGCCTTGTTTTCTCTCGGGCCGTCTCTTCGCTGAAGACGAGGGGAAACAGAAACGCGAATTCATCGGCGCCGATCCGCGTCACGGTGGAATTTCCATCCATCGCGGCCCGAAGCCGCATGGCTACCTGTTGCAGGATTTCATCGCCGGCAGCGCGACCGAAGAGGTCATTGATCGGTTTGAATCCGTCGAGGTCGAGAACACCGATGGCGAACGGGGCGGGATCGTCGGCGCGCTCTTCGATCAGTCGATCAATCTTGTCGAAGAACCGGCGCATGTTTCCAAGGCCCGTCAACGCATCGGTGAAGGCAAAATCGGACTGGTCCGCCGTTATCGTCCGTTCAGGTGCGGGCGCCGGCTGCATCGAAACTCCGTTGCTTTGGCGATTTTTTGATCACATGGGCCGAACCATGGACCTAAATTGTTTAGGAATCGTATCCAATACTCTGACAATACGCACGTGGTTTCTGCCAGTTCGGGCGCGACTTTGCATCTGGGCCGCTGCCCTGTCTTGACACATGCGTGCCTGCGCCGTCATCTGCTGGCGTTGGTGGATGGAGTTTGACGTCGAAAGCTGTTTGCACTCACCTTGAGATTGAATGTCAAATACATAAATTCCATCCGGGTCACGTCCCAGGAAACATAAAGCTGCCAGTGGCATCGTGTTTCCAATATTTGCTCTGGCGGCTCGGGCGGCCAGGATGCGAATGTTGAATGCGAACTGCCTGAGTCCCTCCGGAGTTTATTCCATGCCCCTCAAAATCGCGGTCCAGATGGACCATATTTCTACCGTTTCGATTGCCGGCGACACGAGCTTTGCGCTTGCGCTGGAAGCACAGGCGAGGGGCCATGCGCTCTGGCACTACACGCCGGACAGGCTGTCCATGGTCGACGGCAGGGTCATCGCCTGGGCGGAAACTCTGGAAGTGCGCGATATCAAGGGCGATCATTTCACGCTTGGCGAGCCAAAGCGGCTTGATCTTTCCGGGATGGACGTTGTTCTCCTGCGTCAGGATCCGCCCTTCGACATGAATTATATCACCACCACCCATATCCTCGACCGTATTCATCCCAGCACACTGGTCGTCAACGATCCGTCCTGGGTGCGCAACAGTCCCGAAAAGATCTTTGTCACCGAGTTCGCGGATCTGATGCCCGAAACGCTCATCACGCGGGACACGCGAGAGGTCGATGATTTTCGCAGGAAGCACGGCGACATCATCGTCAAGCCGCTTTATGGCAATGGTGGCGCTGGCATCTTTCATCTCAGGGAGGGTGACCGAAATCTCGCCTCGCTGTTGGAAATGTTCATGGGGGCGTTTCGCGAGCCCTTCATCGTGCAGCGTTATCTCAAAGAGGTGAGGGGTGGTGACAAGCGGATCATTCTCATCGAGGGCGAACCTGTTGGCGCCATCAACCGGGTTCCCGCCGAGCATGACTCCCGTTCAAATATGCATGTGGGTGGACGCGCCGAGCATGCGGAACTGACAGATCGTGAACGCGAAATTTGCGCGCGTATCGGGCCGTCCCTGCGTGAACGTGGCTTCACCCTCGTCGGTATTGATGTCATCGGCGACTGGCTGACGGAAATCAACGTGACGTCGCCGACGGGCATACGCGAAGTGAAGCGTTTCGGCGGCGCCGACATTGCTGCGCTGTTTTGGGACGCGGTCGAGGCACGCCGGGCCGGCGAATGACAGCCGGATGACGAATGGATTGTTCCGCGGGTACAACCATTCGCAACCGGAAAACAGCCATGGCGTTTCCTTGTTCCTGAAATGTTCTTGATCTGGGTGCCGCAAGCTGCTTCAATGTGGTTGTGAGGCGATCAAATTTCTTGTCCTGGGTGTATCCCGGGGCTGAGCATGTGGTCGCCCGGTGGCATTTTCGAGCGTCTTGCGTGTGTTTTTTGCCCGCAAAGCGCTCCGGGGACTTGGGGGAAACGCATGGTTTCGCATGTCTGCACGGTGGCCTTTCAGGGGGTGGAGGCCGTTCCTGTCGACGTGCAGGTCATGATCGCGCCCGGCAAGATGGGGATGCAGATTGTCGGGCTTGCCGACAAGGCGGTGGCGGAAAGCCGGGAGCGGGTGCAGGCAGCACTTCATGCATCCGGCTTGTCGATGCCTCCCAGGAAGGTGACGATCAATCTCGCGCCCGCCGACTTGCCGAAGGAAGGAAGTCATTATGATCTCCCCATCGCTCTCGGTTTGATGGCGGCGCTTGGCGCTGTCCCGTCGGACGCACTGTCGGGTTATGTCGTCCTCGGTGAGTTGTCGCTCGACGGCACAATTGCTGCGGTCAATGGTGTTTTGCCGGCGGCCATTGGCGCAAACGCCATGGAGCGCGGATTGATCTGTCCTCATGCCTGTGGGGCCGAGGCTGCCTGGGCGGGCGCGGACATCGACATTCTCGCGCCGCGCAGCCTGATTGCGCTTGCAAATCACTTCCGTGGCACCCAGGTCATGAGCCGGCCTGAACCGGCACTCTATCCCGCGCCGGTCTCGATGCCTGACCTTGCCGATATCCGTGGGCAGGAAGCGGCCAAGCGGACGCTCGAGGTGGCGGCCGCTGGCGGGCACAATCTCCTGATGATCGGGCCTCCCGGGGCAGGCAAGTCCATGCTGGCGCAGCGCTTGCCTTCCATTCTGCCTCCGCTCTCGCCGCGCGAGCTTCTGGAGGTTTCGATGATCGCCTCCATCGCCGGGGAACTGGCGGATGGAAAACTGTCCGACCGGCGTCCCTTCCGCGCACCCCATCATTCAGCCTCGATGGCTGCGATCGTGGGCGGCGGGCTGAAGGCGCGGCCGGGGGAAGCTTCGCTGTCTCATCACGGCGTCCTGTTTCTCGATGAATTGCCGGAGTTTTCACCGCAGGTACTTGATTCCCTGCGTCAGCCTCTGGAGACGGCCGAATGCGTGATCGCCCGTGCCAATCACCGGGTCAGCTACCCGGCGCGCATCCAGCTTGTCGCTGCCATGAACCCGTGTCGCTGCGGCATGGCGGGGGAGCCCGGCCATCGTTGCCGGCGCGGGCCGCGCTGCGTGGCAGATTATCAGGCGCGCATTTCAGGTCCGCTGCTCGACCGCATCGATCTTCGCATCGATGTTCCGGCGGTTTCTGCCGGGGATCTCATCGGCGGGGGCGGGCGGGCCGAAACGAGCGCCACGGTGGCCGATCGTGTCGCCTTTGCCCGGCAAAAGCAGCAGGCACGCTATACGGCGCATGGCCTGCCGGCGTGGACCACGAATGCATCCTGTTCCGCGGCACTCATCGAAGACGTCGTTTCTCTCGATGCCGATTGCACGGCCCTGATCCGTCAGGCGAGCGAGAAACTTGGCTTCTCTGCCCGCGCCTATCATCGCGTGCTCAAGGTTGCGCGCACGCTGGCGGATCTCGACGGTGCCGATGCTGTTGCGAGACCCCATATCGCCGAAGCGATTTCCTATCGCATGGCCGGGCAGGCAAGGGCGGAGATTGCCTGAATCTGTCGCGCGGGGTTCGAGGTTGCTGAAGCCTGAAAAGCACCGCATAGTTGCGCCGGTGGCTGGAGCATCTTGCGGTCAGATGGGATCATCTGGCGTCCGCATGGATGGGAAAGAGTGCAGAAATTGAACGTCCTTCAAGTGCCCGAAAGGGTGCATGGCGCTCCACGGAGAGGATGAAATGGTCGAGACCGGAACCCTGTTGACCTACGTACTCGTTGTCCTGGGACTGTTTCTGATCCCCGGTCCTGCAGTGCTGATGACACTTGCCCGTGCCGCCAGCGGCGGTCGGCGGATCGGCATTGCTACAGGGCTCGGCATCGCGGCGGGCGATCTCGTTCACACGATCATGGCGACAGTCGGCCTGTCCGCGATCCTCATGACCTCGGCGCTGGCCTTCACCATCGTCAAATATGTCGGTGTCGCGTATCTGATCTACCTTGGCATCAGTGCTTTTCTGGAGAAGACGGATCGGTTTAATCTGCCCGTCGTGCGGCCGCTGACGGCGCCACGGGCCTTTCGGCAGGCACTGCTTGCCGAGGTGCTCAACCCGAAGACGGCTTTGTTCTTCCTTGCCTTTCTGCCGCAGTTCGTTCAGCCGGGAGGCTCGGCCGTCCTCCAGCTCGCGACGCTGGGATTTGTCTTTGTCGTGATGAGCGCGGCCTTCACCTCGCTGATTGCGATCGGCGCCGGCTCGGTCGGTGCGTGGCTGCGGCGCAACCCTGCGGTCGCACGCTGGCAGGGGCGCGTCGTCGGCACCATCTATCTGGCTCTCGGGGCACGTCTTGCCCTGCAGGAAAGATGATGGCTCTGACGAGGAATAAAGCTGGCTAATTAATGCACCGCGCCAGGGCGTCAGGGTTGGATCATGAAACGGTGAACTGTTCCAGAGCATCGACCCGAAAAGTGGAAACCGGTTTTCGGTTTATTTCGATGCTCCATCAATAGTTTAGATCGTCCTTTGTGCGTCTGGATGGACGCACGGCGATCTTAAGCATCGGCCTGAAAAGTGGAATCCGGTTATCGGGTTGTTCCGATGCTCCAGCAGGGGTTTAGATCGTCCTTTGTGCGTCCGGGTGTACGCACGGCGATCTAGGGAACCCAGCCGGGCAGGGCGGAAGCCTGCCGCACCCATGAGACGAACTGTTTCTCGTCGAGCACTTCATCCTCATGAAGGTGAAAATAGCGCGTGTTGGCGTCTTTGGATGCCACGGGGGGCAGCGGTTCAAGCGCGGCGCCGTGAAAGAATGCCATTTTGATATAGCGCGTGTAGCAGTGCAGCCCGAGAAACCAGCCCTGGCCCTCGATCCCGTAGAGCGGTGAGTTCCACTTCACCGCCTTGCGAACCTCTGGAAGCTCGCGCACGATCAACCGGTCGATCACGCAACCGGCCTCACGCTTCCAGCCTGGCATCGCCGCGATGTAGGCCTGAACGGGTGCATCCCCATCGCCCTTGGGTATCTGCGGGTTTCCGCCGGAGAGGAGGCGTGGCGATTCCGCCTTGCCCTGTACTTTCCCGGAAGGCTTCGCAGGCATTTGCATGCCTCCTGATATTGTCTATGCGTCGGCTTCCCCATGCGCGCGGTGGCGCGTCACATAGGGAAGCGCAAAAAGATAAAGTCCGGTGATCAGCAGCAGGATGAGCGGGCCACCCGCCAGAAAGTAAACCCAGACGGGGGGTTCCTGGCCGCGCATTGCCGCGATGGTGTTGATGATCACGCCAACCGTGAAGGCGATCGAAATCCAGCGATGCGCCTGTCGAAGCCAGAGGTTCCACTTCATCCGGTACGCTCCTGTTTCTGTGTCGATGCGTTCAGTCGGGCGGCGGCGCGAAGGAGCGCTTTCAGCGCGTCCTCGTCGATGGCCTCACCTTCATGGAAATCGATGGCGCGCCGTGTGTTGCCCTCAAGACTGGCGTTGAAAAGACCGGAAGGGTCTTCAAGCGAAGCACCCTTGGCAAAGGTCATTTTCACAGCCTTCTTGTAGGTCTCGCCGGTGCAGAGCATTCCGTCGTGGTACCAGACGGGCACGCCGCGCCATTTCCACTCCTCGATCACGTCGGGAAGCGCCTGTTTGATGATGCCGCGAAGCCTTGAAAGCATCGCGCCCCGCCAGTCGCCCAGTTCCGCGATCCTGGCGTCGATCAGCTCGGGCGGTGATTTTCCGGTATCGGTTGTGGTCATGTATCGTCCTCGTGCATTCCGGGTTTGCATTCGTTCGGCTTTGCGCAGCCGCCTCAGTCGAGCCTCTCGACCACCCGTTCGAGCGCCGAGATGAAGCGCGGCCATCCGACGCTTGCGCCCTGATAATAGGGCTTCTGGTTCGGCTGAAACCCTTCCTGCTCCATGCGCAGGAGCGTCCCATTCTTTGTGCGAGTGAGAGTCCAGCTGACGGTGCTGCGCAGGTCCTTTGTGTCCCAGGCGTAGGAAAGCGCCCTGTGCGGCTCCACCGTCTTTACCACGCAGTCCACTCCGCCCCAGTCGGCGGTCAGGCTGAACCGATGACCCTCACGCGCTTCGAAGTCGTTCTTCATCAGCCATTCCGCGATCAAATGCGGCTGCGTGAGCGCGCGCCAGATCTTTTCCGGGGGGTGCGGAATCTCACGCTCAACCACCACGGAGCGCGTCTGGGTTGCGGCACTTGTCATTGATCCATCCTGTTGAGCAGATCTTCCAGATCGTCGAACCGGCTCTGCCAGAAACCGCTCATCTCCTTGGTCCAGTCCACGAGCGGGGCCAGCGCTTCGATGCGCGCACTGTAGCGGGTCTGTCGGCCTTCCTGCCTGTCTTGCACCAGCCCGGCGCGCTTCAGCACGCCAAGGTGCTTGGAAACCGCTGGCTGCGACACACCGGCGCCGGCCGTCAGCACTCCGACCGTCAGGTCGCCATCGCGGCAGAGACGCTCGAAAATCGCGCGGCGCGTCGGGTCAGCCAGTGTGCGAAAGAGGATATCGCGAGTTTGTTGCATTTCAATTCATAACTGAATGGCTATGAATTTGATCAATAACCATCCAGTTATGAGTTGTCAAGACTGGAAGAGGCGGGCATATCGGCCATCTTGCGCTTTGCCCGGATGCTTGTGTGTGCGGGTCTAACGCGCGCCGGCGGCCTCAAGTATCTCGACGATCTCTGTATAGCGGCTGCGTTTTGCGTGCTGCAGCGCGGTTACGCCCGCGCGGTCGGCGATGTCGGTGCTGGCCCCGGCGTCAACCAGCAGTCCGACGATGGCCACATGATCTGGCCCCCCGTCGCCGAGGATCACGGCTTCGAGCAACGCCGTCCAGCCAAGTCTGTTTACATGATCCAGATCCACACCCGCCGCGATCAGCGTTCGCCCGGTCTCTACATGGCCACGCTCGGCAGCGGGGATCAGTGCAGTGCCACCGAACCGGTTGGTGCTTTCCAGATTGGCTCCGTTTTCGAGAGTAAGGCGAAGAATCTCCAGATAGCCCCGTGCGCCCGCCAGAAGATAAGGACTGTCCTCGATACTGTCGCGGGCGTTGACGTCTGCCCCTGCTTCTATGAGCAGGCGTGCCGCTTTTGTCTGGTTCGCCTGGACGGCTGCCATCAGCGCAGTCCTTTGCTGCGCGTCGCGCTCTTCCAGCGCCGCCCCGGCTTGCAGCGCGCGTTGCAGCGCCGGGAGGTCGCCGCTTTCGGCCGCGGTGATGAGAGACGTTTGCGCGAAAGCGCCGCTGTGAGGGGCGGCTGCGATCAGAAGCGCCACCACAACGCACAAAGCCCGACCGCCGGACAAAGGCAACAATCCATACATCCAGAGTTCCCTTTCGCGAAAGTCTGGAGAATATAAAAGATCAACTGTGACAAAGATTGGAGCAGCGCTGCTCCGCTTATTCGCTGACCGCGCCGACAACCGGGTTGTTGCCCTCGCGCAGGCTTACCCAGCGGCCCGTGTGATTGCTGGCTTGCCGTTTCAGGTAGCGATAACTGGTAGCATTCCACAACTTCACGCTGTCACTCAAATTGTCCAGCACGAAGTCACCCCGGTCCGTTCGGACGGTAAGGACAGCATGGCCCTCGCCATTGGGCTTGCGGACAACGGTGATCAACAGGTTCGTGAGCGATAACCCCGCGCGCTTCAGTTCACGGCGCTTTTCGAGCACATAATCCTCGCAGTCACCGACCCCGGTCGAGGGATAGGTCCAGACCTCTTCCGCGCCATAAATGTCGATATCGTTCATCGGCTGAACGGCGCGGTTCACCGCCGCGTTGATATCGCTGATGGTTTTCCAGAGCGTCTTCGTCATGTGCTCCGGTCCCCGATCCCGCAAACGGATGGAGCATTCAACAGGATTGGCCTTGCAGAATTCGTAGTGTCCGATCGGCTGGGACGTGAAGCCACCGGTTTCCATTGCGTTCATTGCTCCAGCCGGTGCCGTCATGGCGCCCGCCAGAATCAGGCCCGCAAAAAACCCGTTGCGGATTACCCCCCGCAAAGCAGCCATCATGCCGCTCCCCGCTTGTTTCTATCGTTAATGAAACGTTAAGAAACGTGAGGGGGCAATGTCAATTGCTGCACGGGCAATCTTACCAGCTATGGTTACCGGCGGCGGATGGCAGGGTCGGTTTCAACCGGGCTGTTGCCGAAATACACGGTAGGTTGGGGTTGCTGCTGCGGAGGGTTCTTCGAGATGGCAGGAAATTTCCGAAACCGCCCCGTTTTCCGGAATTTCAGGGCTGTTTAGCCCGAATTTGTCGTTTCTGAACCTTTTTCCGGGAAACGCCGGAGGGTGTTTTTGCCGTGGTTTTCAGTCCGCCGGCAGGATGGCTGCGCATGAAATCAAGAATGCGTGGCGCGATCTCGGAGCGGAAGCGCGAACCGTTGAAAACGCCATAATGGCCAACCGCCGGCTGCATGTAGTGATAGCGCATGTCTTCGGAGAGGTTGATGCATAGATCATGCGCAGCCTTCGTCTGCCCGACACCGGAGATATCGTCGTTCTCACCTTCCACGGTCAGGAGCGCCACGCGGCGGATTGCGCCGGGGTCCACCAATTCGCCGCGATGCCGCATCTGCCCGCGTGGCAGGTCGTGGCGAATGAAAACGGTTTCCACCGTCTGCAGGTAAAACTCGGCGGTCAGGTCCATCACCGCAAGATACTCGTCATAGAAGTCGCGATGCTTCTCGGCGGAATCACCGTCGTTTTTCACCAGGTGCATGAAAAAGTCCTTATGCGCCGTGATGTGGCGATCAAGGTTCATGCTCATGAAGCCGGAAAGCTGCAGAAAACCCGGATAGACGTGTCGCATGAAGCCGGGATTGGGCCACGGCACCGGCATGATCACGTTGTCGCGGAACCAGGAGATGTCCTTCTGCTCGGCCAGTTCATTGACCGCCGTCGGGTTCTTGCGTGTGTCGATCGGCCCCCCCATCAGTGTCATGCTGGCGGGCACATTCTTCTCGCCGCGTGCTTCCATCAAAGCGATGGCTGCGAGCACGGGAACAGAAGGCTGACAAACCGCCATCACATGCGTGTCTGGGCCCAGATGGTCGAAAATGTCGATCAGGTAATCGATGTAGTCATCGAGATCGAACGGCCCATCGGAAACCGGCACCATGCGCGCGTCCGCCCAGTCCGTGATGTAGACATCCGCGTAGGGCAGCATCGTTTCCACTGTGCCGCGGAGCAGCGTGGCATAGTGGCCCGACATTGGCGCCACCATCAGGATCTTCGGGCCTGGATGCGCTCCCCTGGGTAGATCACGCTTGAACCTTATGACATCGCAGAAAGGCTGCGACCACACGGTCTGTTCGCGCACATCCACTCTCACGCCGTTGACGTTCGTTTCCTTGAGGCCGAACTCGGGCTTCGTGTAGCGGCGTGTGCTGCGCTCGAATACTTCTGCTGCGGCAGCGACGGTTCGTCCAAAATAGGTCTTGGCCACCGGGTTCAAAGGATTGCTGTAAAAGAGCCGAACCGCATCGGCATAGGCCCGCGCCGGTTGAAGCGCGGCGTGGTTGAATTCATAGAGCTGATAATACATCGCTAGGTTTCCTGACAGGACCTTCGCTATGGCCGGATCGCCGCGTGAAATGGATAAAAAATGGCGTGGCCTTGATCATTTGCTTTCCGGTTAGAGTAAACGACTTTTGCTGCGTTGCAATAGAAGGGCGATTTCCGGCTAAAGTGCCGGAGCCAGAATGCGCTAGTTGGTTGAAATCAAAATACTAATTTTGTCACTGCGTCATGCGTCCCTGTTGCGGCGCAGCATCAAAAGGCGATCGTCTGCCGCAACTCCCGCAGGAATTTCAGTGAAGAATCGCTCTTTCAGTCCCTCGGGCGCGGTATCGAGAGACTGTTCCACAAAGCCGTGGTGCGCATAGAAAGGGGCGTTGAAAGGCACAACTCGAAAGGTACTGAGCGATACGCCATCCAGCTCACGAGAAACGCTTTCGGCAATCACTGCCTCAAGCAACGCACCTCCAAGCCCCCGCCGTCCGTGCTCCGGTGCCACGGAAAGCTCGTTCAGATGAAGAAAAGACCCGATCTGACCGAAAATAGCGAACCCTACGGCGCCATCGGTCTCATGTGCCGCGACAAGGGTGCCGTTCTGCAGGGCGATTGTGTCAAAGGCGTCCTTCGCCATGGCCGGGGTGGACGCCAGGCTGGCATATCCATACGCCGCAAAGAGCCGAGCCGCACGCGCTTCCACCTCTGGAAGAAGTGCGGCATCGGCACTGCGATAGGGCCGAATTGCATATTTGGCGGGAAGATCGGGCGTGGTTCTGTCTCCTCCGCGCAGCCTATTCCGCGCCTTCGACGAGGATCATGTCCGCATCAGCCACAGAAGTGCGGATTGCCTTAGCGGCCTGATATTCAGGCGAATTGTAGCAATCATGTGCGGCCTGCAGAGAAGGAAATTCGATCACCACATTGCGCCCGCGCCCGGTGCCCTCCAGCCCTTCCCACGCGCCACCGCGCGCGAGGAAGCGCGCCCCGAATTTCTCGAAGGCAGGCCTGGCTGTGGCGACGTAATCCTTGTAGCGCTCGGGGTCGCGCACATCCACATGAGCGATCCAGTATCCCTTGGGCATGGGTTTCTCCTCCGTTGATCAGCTTTGGTCCCACTCTGTCAGGCCGAGGCCATCTCGTCGAGAATGCTCTCGGCTGCTGCCTTGGGATCCTGCGCTGCCACGATCGGGCGGGCCACCACCAGGTGTGAGCTTCCCGCACGGATTGCGTCGGCTGGAGTCATTACGCGCTTCTGGTCGCCATGGTCGCTGCCGGCGGGGCGGATGCCGGGCGTGACCAGTGCCATACCGGGGCCGGCCACATCACGCATTTCGCTGACTTCGGTCGGTGCACAGACAATACCGCCCATTCCCGCCTCGCGCGCCTGCTCCACACGCTTCTTCACCAGATCACGTGCCGTCAGCGCATAGCCGGCTTCGCTTAGATCTGCATCGTCCATGGATGTCAGCACCGTCACGCCGAGCAGGGTAAGCCCTGATCCATCAGCCGCCTTTACCGCCGCGCGCATGGCCTTCGGATAGGCATGGATCGTCAGCATCGTCATGCCCATTCGTGCGATGTTCTCGACGCCCTTGGCGACCGTGTTGTCGATATCGAGCAGTTTCATGTCGAGGAAGATTTTCTTGCCAGAGCCTGCCAGTTCCCGTGCAAAGCTCAACCCGCCGGCGAATGCGAGCTGATGGCCGATCTTGTAGAACGACACGGTATCGCCAAGCGCGGCGACCACCTTGTCGGCTTCGGTCAGGGTCGGCACGTCCAGGCCTACGATCAGGCGGTCCCGCATTGCGTCGCTCATAGTGTCAGGCTCCCACTCTTGTCGATGTCAATTTCGCGCGTTCGATCAGGTTGCTGCACACGGCTTCCATCATTCCGCGCGTTCGGTCATCCCTGAAGTTGCCATTCTCGTCGAAGGCATCCTGCGCACGGGCGACCGAGCACTGCTGGGTGATGATGTCAGCCTTGCAGTTCATCAGCACCGCGCGCAGGTGATAGAGCCCGCGAATGCCGGCGAAGTTTCCATCCGAAGAAGAGCAAAGGCCAACCGGTTTTCCAGTCCAGGGGCGCAGCGGTTTGCCACCGTCCTTCGAGATTCGGCTTATCCAGTCGACTGTATTCTTGAGCAGAGGGGGGATGGAGGCGTTGTATTCGGGGCTGGCAATCAGGACGCCATCATGGGCGGCGATCAGCCGGCCGAGCCGGTAGGCATTGTCAGGAATGCCTTTTTCCTTCTCCAGGTCCTGGTCCATGATGGGCAGCGGATAATCCGCCAGCGAGATGCGTGTCACCTCGGCGCCCTGCTGCGCCAGTTCCTTCATGGCGGCGTCGGCAGTTTTGCCGCTAAAGGCGCCGGTACGGATTGAGCCCGCGAACACCAGAATCTTTGGGGTCATTGGTCACAGCTCCCTTTTGAGAGAGCCGTATAGCCAATGTGATCGAGGATTGATAGGTGCTGACTTTAATGCCTGCCGCGACGGTATACCCAGAGCTGTGTCGGTGGAATGTTCCGCAGCACGAAATCAAAATGCTCGACCGTATAGTTGCCCTGTCCGGGTGGGATCGGCGATTTCGGTCCGTAGGTAAGCTGGATCACGGGACGCCCTTCGGGAATGCGATCCAAAAGGGAATCGAGATAGGCGATGCGCGCTTCAACAGGGAAGTTGAGCAGCGGCACGCCGGAGATGACACTATCAAAGACCCGCGGGGCCTCGTCGCCCAGAGCCTGCGTCAACGTCTGTTCGAGGTTGAAAGCATCGCCCTGGATGACGTGCACTCCAGGGTAGGCTTCGCGCAGGTGCTTGACGAAATCCGGTGAGTATTCGACCGCGTAGAGTTGGTCGGGTTTTACCCCATGTGCCAGGATGGCCTTGGTGATGACGCCTGTGCCGGGCCCCACTTCGAGAACCGGGAGACCGGAACCGGTGTTGATGACAGACGCCATACGTCGCGCTGTCACGCCACTCGTTGGAATGATGGAGCCGACGGCCTTGGGCTGCTCGATCCAGCCGCGAAAAAAACGCAGCTCTTCTCCAAAGCGATCCGCGATGGCCTTGCGCATATCCAAGCCCTTGCTCATCTTTCCGGCGTCCTCCTTTATGTTCCCGAACTCCGTGCAGCCTCCGCGTATGCGTGACCGCAAAGGAGTAACCGGGCAACCGACCCGGTGGTTCCTCTTAGCACGCTTTGGCTACTCACCGAAGGATTCGAAGAAGTCTTTCATCCGTGAAAAGAAACCGGCCGATTGAGGGCTGTTTTCTTTGGAAGATATGTTCTCGAACTCCTCCAGAAGTTCCCGCTGCTTCCTGGTCAGGTTTTGCGGCGTTTCTACGGCCACCTGAATGTAAAGATCGCCAACCTTGGGCTGGCGGAGAATAGGCATGCCCTTTCCGCCGAGGCGGAACTGCCGCCCATTCTGCGTGCCTTCAGGCACTTTCACGCGGGTCTGTGTCCCATCGAGCGTGGTGACCTCGAACGCGCCGCCAAGCGCAGCCGTGGTCATTGAGATTGGCACCTTGCAGTAGAGGTCTGCACCGTCGCGCTGGAAGAACTCATGCGGTTTGACGGAAAGAAAAATGTAGAGGTCGCCCGCGGGGCCACCTCGCAAGCCTGCTTCGCCTTCACCCGCGAGGCGGATGCGCGTGCCATCCTCGATGCCCGCGGGTATGTTGACGGAAAGCGACCGCTCTTCGGCGACGCGCCCCTGCCCGGAACATTTGGGGCAGGGATCGGAGATGGTCTCTCCGCGCCCCTGACATGTCGGGCAGGTTCGCTCGATCGAAAAGAAGCCCTGTGCGGCGCGCACCCGTCCGGAACCATGGCACATCTGACACTGCGTCGGCGAGGTGCCCGGCTTGGCCCCGGTGCCGGCACAGTCGTCGCAGGCGACCGCCGTCGGAACCCGAATCTGTCCGGTCTTGCCGGT
Organism: Nitratireductor sp. L15S-10; assembly: GCF_045011005.1. NCBI lineage: Bacteria > Pseudomonadati > Pseudomonadota > Alphaproteobacteria > Hyphomicrobiales > Phyllobacteriaceae > Nitratireductor > Nitratireductor sp. L15S-10. Next base: position 260,550 of record NZ_CP120674.1, on the reverse strand, counting down.
AAAGGCTTCCTCGAGGGTTATTTCCATATTGAAGCGCAAATCCGCGCCATGTTGGCGACCACCGCGGCGGCGTCCGCCGCCGCCCATCATGTCGCCGAAAATGTCCTCGAAAATATCGGCGAATCCACCGCCACCGCCAAAGCCGCCGCGCGCGCCCATGCCGCCATTCTCAAACGCGGCGTGGCCGAACTGGTCGTAGGCTGCACGTTTCTGAGGATCGCGCAGCGTCTCGTAGGCTTCGTTGACTTCCTTGAACTTCTGCTCGGCCTCTTCGTCGCCCGGATTGCGGTCAGGGTGATACCGCATGGCGAGCTTGCGAAAAGCGCTCTTAAGTTCCTTCTCGTCGGCGTTTCTCGACACGCTGAGCGTCTCGTAAAAATCTGCCTTCATGAATGAGAGTCCCGCATAGTCTATCTGGAGCGAACACTGTTCCCCCGATCAGTGTTCGTTATTTAGGTATTCGCGACAGCGAATGCCATAGTTTTCAGCAGATTGCCAGCCATGCGAGCGAGTAGGCAGTTCCATCCGGCTGCAGGAACCGGTTTTCAGTTTGTCTCGGTCGCGGGCGTGGCTGCGCCGGGTCTGGGCCGTGTGAGGCCGGCGACCCGCAGAAGGTATCCGGACAGCCTGTTCTCAAAGAAGCGGAAAGAGGCCATGGCAACGATCACGGTCACCAGCATTACAAAGGCGGTGTACATGAAAAAAAGCGCAATCGAATGGGATTGGATCCGATGGCTCCACAGGTAGGAAAAGAAGATGCTCTCTGTCACCGGATGCCAGAGATAGATACCGAATGAGACAGCGGCTGCCGGGCGCAGGAAGACCGGGTAGCCATACCGTTCAGGATCATTGCGCTCGACAAGCCCCGCAAGGAAAACCGCAATCGCAAGCAGAAGCAGGGTTACGTAAATGTTGAGTTGAAGCACCATGGACGTGCAGGCCAGCAGGATCGCGATCCATGCAGGCCATCGCGCTGAAACGGTCATGGAGGAGCGCTGCGCCAGAACAGCCAGTAGCGCTCCCAGAACGAAGTCGGCAAAGGTGCGGTAAGCGCCCCATGTATCCGCCTTGACCCAGCTTTCGAACGGCATGACGCCGGTGTGCACCAGCAACTCCAGAACCGCGTAGCAGGCGAAGAGCAGGAGGAACAGGCCGGCAAGTCCTGAACGGCGATAGGCGAAGAGGATCACGGGCAGCAGAAGATAGGCAAACCACTCGGCGGAAAGCGACCAGGAGACAAAATTGAAGGTCAGCCTGTCTTCCACACCCCAGGCCTGGATGAGCAGGAGATTGGATGGCAATGCACTCCAGTCGTAAAGCTGCGGCTCGCCGCCTGTACGCAAGACACCAAGAGCGACGAGAAGCCCGATCAGGACAAAATAGGAGAGTGTGGCCAGATGCAGCGGGTAAAGGCGGATCAGTCGCTTGTAGAGATAGACGCCATAACTCTTCGCATCCCGGACCTGTTCCCCGTACCGCGCAAAGATCAGGAATCCCGATATGATAAAAAACATGTCGAGCAGCGGCCGGAGCGAGGCCAGCTCGTTCTTGACGGCAAGACCAGCGCCGGGCGCGAAATGCCCGAAGTGGTATAGCATGATCAGCAGCGCAGCGACGAAGCGCCAGATCTCGAAGAGCCGGTACCGGATCATCAGCCTCCCCATGACCAATCCGTGGATTTTAGTTTGCCGGCAAGTCTATTGGGGGGAGATTTAAGAAGATATGAAAAAGCCCGGGAGGTGAATCCCGGGCTTTTTCGATCGGTTTATCGCCTCGCTCAGGCAGACTTCTTGTCGTCTTCGTCGATTTCCTCGAAATCGGCATCCACGACATCATCGCCCGAAGCCTTTGCGTCGGCAGCCGCATCGGATTCGGCCGCTTCTGCCTGGCTTGCCTCATACATGGCCTGACCAAGCTTCATGGAAGCCTCGGCGAGTGCGTTGGTCTTCGCCTTGATGTCCTCGGCATCGTCGCCTTCGGTAGCGGTTTTCAGTTCGGCCAGCGCGTCCTCGATGGCCTTCTTCTCCTCTTCGGAGACCTTGTCGCCATATTCGCTGAGGGACTTCTCGGTCGAGTGGATCAGGGCTTCCGCCTGGTTCTTGGCTTCCACGGCTTCACGGCGCTTCTTGTCGGCTTCGGCGTTGGACTCGGCGTCCTTCACCATCTTCTCGATTTCGTCGTCGCTGAGACCGCCAGAGGCCTGGATGCGGATCGCCTGCTCCTTGCCGGTGCCCTTGTCCTTGGCCGAGACGTTCACGATGCCGTTGGCGTCGATGTCGAACGTGACCTCGATCTGCGGCACGCCGCGCGGTGCGGGCGGAAGGCCGGTCAGATCGAAACGGCCAAGGCTCTTGTTGTCGGCAGCCATTTCGCGCTCGCCCTGGAACACGTTGATGGTCACCGCATTCTGGTTGTCCTCGGCGGTCGAGAAGACCTGGCTCTTCTTGGTCGGGATCGTCGTGTTGCGGTCGATCAGGCGGGTGAAGACACCGCCCAGCGTTTCGATGCCCAGCGACAGCGGGGTCACATCAAGCAGCAGAACGTCTTTCACGTCACCCTGCAGAACACCGGCCTGAATCGCAGCACCCATGGCGACCACTTCGTCCGGGTTCACGCCCTTGTGCGGCTCCTTGCCGAAGAAGCTCTTCACCGTTTCCTGGACCTTGGGCATGCGGGTCATGCCACCGACCAGAACCACTTCGTCGATCTCGCCGGCGTTCAGACCAGCATCTTTAAGGGCGGCCTTGCAGGGCTCGACCGTGCGCTTGACGAGGTCCTCGACGAGGCTCTCGAACTTGGCGCGTGTCAGCTTCATCGTCAGGTGCTTCGGACCCGACTGGTCAGCGGTAATGAAGGGGAGGTTGATCTCGGTCTGCGAAGAAGACGAAAGCTCGATCTTGGCTTTCTCGGCAGCCTCTTTCAGGCGCTGAAGAGCCAGTTTGTCCTGCTGGAGATCGATGCCCTGCTCTTTCTTGAACTCGGCAGCCAGATACTCGACAAGACGCATGTCGAAGTCTTCACCGCCCAGGAATGTGTCGCCATTGGTGGACTTCACCTCGAACACGCCATCGCCGATCTCGAGGATCGAAATATCGAATGTGCCGCCGCCAAGGTCGTAGACGGCAATGGTCTTGCCGTCCTTCTTGTCGAGGCCGTAGGCGAGTGCAGCCGCGGTCGGTTCGTTGATGATGCGCAGCACTTCAAGACCGGCGATCTTGCCGGCGTCCTTGGTGGCCTGACGCTGGGCGTCGTTGAAATAGGCGGGAACGGTGATAACCGCCTTCTCGACCTTTTCGCCGAGATAGGATTCAGCCGTTTCCTTCATCTTCTGCAGCGTCATCGCAGAGATCTGTGAGGGCGAATAGGTCTTGCCGTGCGCCTCGACCCAGGCATCGCCATTATCAGCCTTGACGATCTTGTAGGGGACCAGCTTCTTGTCCTTCTCGACCGTAGGGTCGGAGAAGCGGCGGCCGATCAGGCGCTTGATTGCAAAAAGGGTGTTCTCCGGGTTGGTGACCGCCTGGCGCTTCGCCGGCTGACCAACCAGACGCTCATCCGAATCCGTAAAGGCCACGATGGATGGCGTGGTGCGTGCACCTTCCGCGTTCTCAATAACCTTGGCGTCCTTGCCGTCCATGACGGCGACGCAGGAATTGGTTGTTCCGAGGTCGATACCGATAACTTTTGCCATGTCTTCTCTCCGCTAAGCAGACTGTCAGGACCCATTCCGGCGTTCCAGATGACAGCCCCTGTTCACACGAATTTGCTGCGGCAGCATCCCTGGACGAAACGCGCCGAACAGCTTCGGGGCGTATATAAGAACGCTATTTTTGCAACGCAAGGCGGGATTTGCCTCGATTTTGATCGAGCTGGTCCCGTTCCGGCGCGAGGTGTCCGCCGGTGGGCACCCTGACGAAAGGTAAACCTTCATATCCGGATTTGAAGCAAAGCCAATTTGTTTTCACGCATAGGTTGTGTGACTGATCTGCGACAGGGGCCCGGGAGGGTGGTGATACCAGGATGGTATTCACAGGAGTGTCAATGTTTGCAGAAAGTATTTTGTTCGGGGGATTGTACGTTTCATCACTACTTCAGTCGATCCCTGCCTGGGAGCCCGATGCGGTCTTCCCGGCCACTTTCAAAACGATAACAAAGCTGGCCAGCGGGGAAATCGCTTCGCCCCGGCGTTCCGCATTCAATCCAGTGTTGCCCTCCCTTATCAGGGAAGCCGAGATGACCTGTCTGTCGGCGGCGGTTTATCATGAGGCGCGCAGCGAGCCCGTAGACGGCCAGAAGGCGGTTGCGATGGTCATCGTAAACCGTGTTCGCTCCGCATCGTACCCCAGCACTATTTGTGGCGTGGTGTTTCAGAACGCACACAGGCCCTATCGCTGCCAGTTCTCTTTCACATGCACCGGCGTGGCGCTCCTTCCAAAGGAAGAGAAGCCTTGGCGGCGGGCCCGGGAGATTGCTGCGGCCATGCAGAGTTGCGCCAATGAGTGCGCCAGGGAAACGAGCTCAGCCGATGGTCGCTTGCAGGCCCTGAGCGCGGCTACGCATTACCATGCCAGCTATGTGCGTCCGGGATGGGCGCGGCGTCTGCACAAGCTCGGACGCATAGGCCGGCACATATTTTTTGCAAGAAAGCGCCGCGGGCCCGTTTGAACTGATGCTGAACGCTAAACGGTCTCCCAGCCGTCATGCGCGCCGGCACGGAAGATCGCATCGATCAGCTTCTGGTTCCTGATCGAGTCTTCAAGCGTGAAGACAGTTGCTTCCGCGCCGCCCTCTGCCGCCCGCACAATGGCTTCCGCCTGCAAACGATACTGACGTGCACGTGGAAAGCGGAAGATGCTGGCGCTGTTGTGATCTGCGCTGAAGAGCGTCACCCGCGTATCGCCATAGTCGGGTGTGTTGAAGGGCGCGTTCACCTCAATGAACCCCTTGTCGCCGTGGAACACCATACTTTGGCGAAGCGCCATCTGCGTCGACACGTAGAAGCTGAGTTCGAACGTGCCGAAGTCGGCCTTGACGCTTGAGTAGATGTCGGTGCCGAATTTCGGGTCGCGTTCGACCACGGCCTGCACGCGCTCGGGCTCCAGCCCCGTGGCGAAGCGCGTGGTCACGGTGGGGTAGACGCCGATGTCGGGGAGACCGCCACCGCCAAGCTCGGGCTTGTTGCGCATGTTGTCGGGATCGACATTGTGGTAGCAGAACACGCCCTGCACATGCCGCAACCGCCCGATCGCGCCTTCGGCGATCAGATCGCGCACCTTGTGCCATTGTGGGTGATACGTCACCATAAAGGCTTCCGATACGACCACATTGTTGCGGTCGCGTGCCTCGATGACGCGGGCAATCTCCTTGGCATCGAGTGCCAGAGGCTTTTCCACAAGCACGTGCTTTCCGGCATCCGCGGCCTTGATCGCAAAGGCCACGTGATCGGAGGTGGGCAACGGAATATAGACGCCGTCGACCTCGGGCGAGGCAAGAAGCGCGTCGTAGGAAGAAAACACGTGGGGGATGCCGAAGCGGTCCGCCACTGCCTGCGCCTTCGATTCATCGCGGCTGGCGATCGCCGTCACAACGCCGTTTTCCGAATCCTGGATCTGCGGAATCACCTGTTCGCGGCCAATCCTTGCCGTCGAAAGAACGCCCCAACGGAACATGCACTTTCCTCCTGTTTTGCGCAGGCAAACACATAGAGCATTTTGCAGTCAGGTGGAATCACCTGACGTCCGCACTAATGCGGGAAGAGAGGGAAGGATTGAGCGGAGCAGCGTTTCTATGAAACGGTGATCCGCTCTATGCCGGGGATTGAAAACCGGCAAGGTTTCGCGCGCCATTTTGTTCTTCTAATGTTCTGGAAACCCTTGGAGAGGCGCATGAAAGCGGATGAACCCGTCCATCTCGTGGAAGATGCAGAAACCGGAGACCGGTTTCTGATCTACGATGGTGAAAAGGGCCTGCGGCTCGACATTCGCTATGAGGGCGAAACGCTCTGGATGACGCAGGATCAGATCGCCCGACTATTCGGGCGTGAGCGAAGCGTCATCACCAAACATATTGCAAACATTTTGGAGGAAGGAGAACTCGACGAAGAGACTTCTGTGCAAAAAATGCACACAAGTACAGGTCGAGAATATGGGGCTGCAAAGCTGGCCAGGCGACACGATCCGCAAGCGGGACGTAACTGTCTCAAAGAATTATCTTGCCGATGCTAAAATCCGTGAGCTCAACCGCCTGACCACGATCCTTCTGGATATCTTCGAGGATCAGGCGGATCTAGGCCGGCTTGTGGTCATGGAGGATGCAACCCGGCTTCTCGACCAACAGCTCGAAGGTCTTGGCCGGCCGTCCTGCGCACAGGCGGCGGTGTGAGTGCGGATGCTGCAAAGGATCATGCGCGCGCGGAATTCGAGAAATTTTCCGAACAGCAAAAGATCGAGCGCCACAAAAAAGCGGACGAGCACATTGCTGCGCTCGTCCGCGAAGCGAAACAGCTGCCGAAAAGCCGCCGCTGAACGCGTTTAACCCCGCAGTGCGCCGCCCGTCTGCTTGCCGACATTGGCGACGATGCGGTCGGCGATGGCTTCGAGCTCCTCATCCGTCAACGTCTTGTCGCGCGGCTGGATCGAGACTTCGATGGCGACGGACTTCTTGTCTTCGCCAAGCGAGGCACCTTCGAAAATGTCGAACACGCGCACACCGGTGACGAGTTTCTTGTCGGCGGCGGCTGCCGCGCGCTCGATGGTTGCAGCTTCCACGGCCTTATCGACAACGAACGCAAAGTCGCGCCGCACGAGCTGGAAGGGCGAAAGGTCGAGACGCGGCTTGGTGCGTGTGGCCTTTGCCTTCGGCTCGGGAATCGCGTCGAGGAACACTTCGAAACCACAGATCGGCCCTTCGGCATCCAGCGCCTCCAGCGTGCGCGGGTGCATCTCACCGAACGTGGCAAGCACGATCTTCGGCCCAAGACGGATCGTGCCGGAGCGGCCGGGGTGATACCAGTCCGGACCGCCGGCCACCACCTGCAGTTTGTCGGCGGGTGCGCCCGCAGCCTCAAGGGCTGCCAGCGCATCGGCCTTGGCATCGAACACGCCGACCGGCGCGCTGTTGCCCGACCAGTGCCGCCCGGCACCGTCAATCACCGCTGTGCCGCGACGAATGCCGCCCGCCACGCGGCGCTGGCCTTCATAGCTGTCGTTCTCATAAGTGCTCGACACCTCGAACAGCGCCACATCGCCATAGCCGCGCGCTGCATTGCGCTGGGCTGCTGCGATGAGGCCCGGCAGCAATGAGGGGCGCATGTCCGACATGGAGGCGGCTATCGGGTTGGAGAGTTTGAGCGAAGCATCACCCCCGCCGAAAAGCTTTGCCTGATTCTCGTCGATGAAGGTCCAGGTGACAGCCTCCAGCATGCCGCGCACGGCTAGCGCGCGGCGCGCCTGGCGCGTGCGGTTCTGAAGCACGGTGAGGATCTGCCCGTTGACCGCGCCGTGAGAGGGCAGGGGCTGCGGCGCGATCTCATTGACGCCGTGAATGCGCATCACCTCTTCCACCAGATCGGCCTTGCCGTCGATGTCTGGACGCCAGGATGGTACGGACACTTCCAGCACATCGCCGTCGCCGGTGGAGGCGAAGCCGAGGCGGTTGAGAATGTCCCTGCTTTCCGCACTCGAAACCTCAAGTCCGGTCAGGCGCTTCACCTCGCTCACCGGGAAGGTGATGCTGCGTGGCTTATAGCCTTCATAGCCGACAACGCAGCTTTCGGTGGCCTCACCGCCGCACAGGTCGAGAACGAGCTGGGTAGCAAGCTCAAGGCCTGGCTCCATCATTTCCGGGTCGACGCCACGCTCGAAGCGATAGCGCGCATCGGTGATGATGCCGAGGTCGCGGCCCGTGCGGGCAATGTTCATCGCGTCCCACAGGGCGGATTCGATCAGCACATCCGTGGTGTTCTCGTCACAGCCCGAATGCTCCCCGCCCATGATGCCGGCGATGGATTCAACACCGTTTTCGTCGGCGATGACACACATTTCCGGCGTCAGCGTGTATTCGCGCTCATCGAGCGCCAGCAGCGTCTCGCCCTCTCTGGCGCGGCGCACGGTGAGATTGCCTTTCACCTTGGCAGCGTCGAAAACGTGGAGGGGGCGCCCGCGGTCGAAGGTCACATAATTGGTGATGTCGACCAGCGCATTGATGGGACGCAGGCCGATGGCCGTAAGCCGCTGCTGCATCCATTTTGGCGAGGGGCCGTTCTTCACGCCGCGTACGAGCCGTAGCGCGAAACCGGGACAGAGTTCCGGCGCTTCGATGGTGAGATCGACCGGGCATGCTCCCTTGCCGGCCACCGGCGCGATGGGCGCATCCTTCAATGTGCCGAGGCCAGCGGCTGCCAGATCACGCGCGATGCCGTGGACGCCGGTGCAATCGGGCCGGTTCGGCGTGAGGCCGATTTCAATCACCGGATCGTCGAGCTTCGCCCAGCTTGCGAAGGAGATGCCGACGGGGGCGTCTTCGGGCAGGTCGATGATGCCGTCATGCTCGTCCGACATCTGCAATTCGCGTTCCGAGCACATCATGCCGTGGCTTTCCACGCCGCGTATCTTGCCGACCGAGAGCGTGACGTCGATGCCGGGCACATAGGTGCCGGGCGCTGCAAACGCGCCGACGAGACCCGCGCGCGCATTGGGCGCACCACACACCACCTGCACCGGCTTGCCGTCGCCCGTGTCGACGGAAAGCACGCGCAGCCGGTCGGCATCGGGATGCTGCTCGGCGGTCAGAACCTTTGCAATCACGAAGGGCTTCAGCGATGCCTTGTCGTCCACCTCCTCGACCTCGAGGCCGATCATGGTGAGCTTTTCGACGATCTCGTCGAGCGTGGCATCGGTCTCAAGGTGCTCCTTGAGCCAGGAGAGCGTGAATTTCATTGGTCTATCTCCTTAGGCGCTCAATCCGCCGAACAGCGTCGGCAGGTCCAGCGGGCGGAAGCCGTAATGCTCGATCCAGCGCACATCGGCGTCGAAATAGTCGCGCAGGTCCGGCATGCCGTATTTCAGCGTGGCGATGCGGTCGATGCCCATGCCCCAGGCAAAGCCCTGATACACATCGGGATCGAGATTGCAGGCGCGCAGCACATTGGGGTGCACCATGCCGCAGCCGAGGATCTCCATCCAGTCATTGCCCTCGCCGAAGCGCACTTCGCCCGGCTGCGAGCGGTCGCACTGGATGTCCACCTCCAGGCTCGGCTCGGTGAAGGGGAAGAAGGACGGGCGGAAGCGCATGTTCAGATGCGGCACCTCGAAGAAGGATTTGCAGAATTCCTGCAGCACCCACTTCATGTTGGCAACATTGGCCGTCCTGTCGATCACCAGACCTTCGAGCTGGTGGAACATGGGCGAATGGGTTGCGTCCGAGTCCTGCCGGTAGGTCTTGCCCGGAATGACGATGCGGATCGGCGGCTCCTGCGCCTCCATCGTGTGGATCTGCACCGGCGAGGTGTGCGTGCGCAGAAGCTTGCGCTCGCCCTTCTCATCCGGCGGGAAGAAGAATGTGTCGTGCATCTCGCGCGCCGGATGGCCTTCGGGGAAATTCAGCGCCGTGAAATTGTAATAGTCGGTCTCGATGTCCGGTCCTTCGGCGATGGAAAAACCCATATCCGCGAAGATCGCCGTGATCTCGTCGATCACCTGGCTGATCGGGTGAATGCGGCCGCGCTCGGCGGGTGGGCGGCGCACGGGCAGGGTGACATCCACCTTCTCGCGCTCGAGCCTGGCGTCGATGGCGGCGTTGCGTAGCGCATCACGCCGTTCAGTCAGCGCTTCGGTGATGCGCGCCTTCAGTCCGTTGATCGCCGGGCCCATCACCTGCCGCTCTTCCGGGGACATGGAGCCGAGCGTTTTCAGCATCTGCGAGACTGAGCCCTTCTTGCCGAGCGTGGCCACGCGCACTGCCTCGATCTCCTGCTCGTCGGCGGCAGCTTCGATCTGCCCGGCGATGGTCTTTTCCAGTTCCTCGAGTTCGCTCATGCCTCGTAGCCCCTTTTGGCTTTCATATCTTTCTGGCTCTTGTCGGTGGGGATCTCCACCGTTTTGCCGAGAGCCGATTTCAAGAACCGTGTTGCTTTCAACACGCGCTTGCCGTCGCTGCCAAGCCCCCAGTGCTCGATTGCACCAAGAAGGGGGATGAGCGGCGCAAAAAACCGAATGATCCGCCGCAACTCGTCGGCCACCAGCCGGGGCGGTTCGGAGAAATATGCGTCGAATGCCCTTTGCGGCGTGTCCGGCAGCTTCGCCTGCATGCAGATCTGAAGAAAGACAAGCCACACATCGCGCGCCTGCGCTGTCGCAAGCGGCATCGCGGCCTCGGGTTCCTCCTCGAAATCCACAAAGCCCCAGTGGCCATCCCCGGTGATGAACATGTCGCGCGGGTGTGGCCGACCGTGGCAGAGGCCAAGTCCGTGCGCTTTGCATAGCGCTTCCGCCGCCTGTACCAGAAGACCGTCATGGGCGTCATGTTCGCCATGACGTGCCAGCATATCGAGCTCACTCTGGGCGATGGGGGCGACATTCGACAGGACCAGAACCCGGTCGTTGCGGAAAAGCAGTTTCGCTGTCGGTAGCCCTGCCCTGCGGAAGGCCTCGAGCTTGCGCACTTCGCGCTCGATGGCGGTGGCGGTGTTCGTGCTGGGCGAGGCTCGCAGAAAGGCGGCCGGCATCAGCGGGGTCATTGCCCCGTGAAGCCATTTGGCCAACGGCTGACGCTCCACGTCATAGCGTTTGATCCAGACGGTATGCCCATCCAGCACGGTAGACGAAACGCGCCGACGCTCACCGGTAATGAGCAGGCGCAGGAGCGCCGCCGTCGCTTCCGGCGAAAGCACGTCCCTTTTGTTCTCTGTCTCGTCATCCATGGTCATCATCGCAAAGAAAAACCCGCGCCAGCCCTGCCAGCGCGGGTTTCCCGAATTAAACCTGTTTGCTTCGGGAAGCGCTGACCTTAAGCGACAGCGCTTTCAAAAGCATTCGGGGTGGTGTCCTTGAGGTACACGAGCGCTTCCTTGGACTTCTTCACCAGAGCGGCGAAGGCCTGCGGCTCATGCACGGCCATGTCGGCCAGCACCTTGCGGTCGATCTCGATGCCGGCCTTGTTGAGGCCGTCGATGAAGCGGCCATAGGTCAGGCCGTGTTCGCGCGCGCCGGCGTTGATGCGCTGGATCCACAGGGCGCGGAAATTGCGCTTGCGGGCCTTGCGATCGCGGTAGGCGTACTGCAGCGACTTCTCGACCGCCTGCTTGGCGATGCGAATGGTGTTCTTGCGACGGCCGTAGAAACCCTTTGCGGCTTTCATGACCTTCTTGTGCTTGGCGTGGGCGGTAACGCCCCTCTTTACGCGTGCCATGACATGATCTCCTTAAATCTGTTCCGGGGTTCCTGCGATCACAGGCCGTAGGGCATGAACTTCTTCACGATCTTCGTATCGGGATCGGAAAGAACCATCGTGCCGCGGGCGTCGCGGATGAACTTGTTGGAACGCTTGATCATGCCGTGGCGCTTGCCAGCGGCTGCGACTTTCACCTTGCCGGTGGCGGTTACCTTGAACCGCTTCTTGACAGAAGACTTTGTCTTCATCTTGGGCATTTTGCTTCTCCGTTCTATCGCTTGCGCTACCTGTCGCGTGAAGCGCGCCGAGCGGCTTCCGCTTCCCACAGTGTCACGCATGCGCATTTCAGCATTAAGGACCGCCACGGCATGCCCTGCCGGCCGGTCCAGGAACGCGGCCTTATAGCGGCGACCGTCCGTTTGCGCAACTCCTCATTTGATGGTGTGTTGCCCGCGCCTCGTTAGTAAAGACGGAAAAGGATCGGCAGGAGCGCGTGATCCTGAGCGTACTCTACCAGTTCGAACGCGGGCATCGAGAGGAAGAAGATCAGCCCGTCCCGCAGCGTGCCATAAAGGCGCTCGGGCAAAATGGTCAGCGTTTTGGGATCGTGAAAGAGACGCGGGTTCGGAATGAAGGCGGGTACGCGCGCCAGATAGGCGTCGTAGGCCTCGCCGAAGGTTTCGCGCAGGTGGTGCTCTTCCCGGCGCGTGGTGATGCTGAGAATAAAGGCCGCCAGAACGCCGCAGATCGCCGCAACCACCATGCTTCCGGTTTGGGCGCCGACCCCCATGGCTCCAATGGTGGAGAAGAGATAGAGCGGGTTGCGCGTCATGGAATAGGGGCCGTCCTGCACGAGCTCTGCTGCCTTGCGCCCGCCAATGTAAAGCGTGCACCAGAGTCTGCCCGCGATGGCGATGCCGATGAGTCCGAGCCCCGCGATTTCGATGATTTCCTCGATATCGATGCCGAGAGGCTGATAGTGCGCCCAGCCCGAGTGGAAGAAGAGAACAAAGCCGCAAAGCAATGCAGCGATGAGCCAGAAGCTCGCGATACGCAGGCGCTGGAATTGCCCCAGCGCAATTTGATGAATCGACATTCTCGCATCCCGGATGATGTTGCACCCCATCGTCAGGCTTTTTCAAAACTGACAGGAAATGACGCCTAGGAAAAGAATGCGGCGCATTTGCGAAAGAAAAAGCCGGAGCGAGCCCCGGCTTGTTGTCGTGTTGGTGTGCGTCTTTTCGAGCGCAGTGCCAATCAGGTGGTGCGCGGTGCCAGAACCATCATCATCTGACGGCCTTCGAGCTTAGGCTCGGCTTCCACCTTGGCAATAGGCTCGACCTCTTCCTTGACCCGGTTGAGGAGCTGCATGCCGAGTTCCATATGCGCCATTTCGCGGCCGCGGAAACGCAGCGTCAGCTTGACCTTGTCGCCAGCCTCGAAGAAGCGGCGCACGGCCTTCATCTTCACCTCATAGTCATGGGTGTCGATGTTCGGACGCATCTTGATCTCCTTGATCTCGATGGTCTTCTGCTTCTTGCGCGCCTCGGCAGCCTTTTTCTGGCTTTGATATTTCATCTTGCCAAGATCGGTGATCTTGCAAACGGGCGGCTTGGCGTTGGAAGCCACCTCTACCAGGTCCAGACCCGCTTCCTCGGCAAGACGCAGGGCTTCTTCCGTGTCGAGAACGCCGCGGTTGTTGCCTTCATCGTCAATGAGCTGAATCTGGGGAACCCGGATGTCGCGGTTTGCGCGCGGGCCTTCTACTTTCTGAGGCGGCGCTTTGAATGGTCTGCGAATGGTCGTGATCTCCTGATTGTTGAACCACTTGTTTCGGCTTTGCCTTTGAGACGAGGCGTATGTCGTCTCGGCAGGCGAAGTGTCAATAGCATATAAGGGCAAAAGAATCACGTTTCTCGTTCTGCCTGAACGGGAAAGCGTTTGATCGACCATTGGTTCCGGTATGGGAGACAGTTGATGAGTGATGCGAAGGCGAGCTTTCTGACGATTGGCGATACGCAGATCGCATACCGATATCGGGAGGGCCGCGCACCCGGTGTCGTCTGGCTGGGCGGCTATAAATCCGACATGCTCGGCACCAAGGCTGAGGCACTGGATGGATGGGCAGCCAAAAAGGGCCACGCTTTCCTGCGGCATGATTATTCTGGCCATGGTGAATCCGGCGGCGCGTTCAAAGAAGGCACGATCTCTCTCTGGCTGGAGCAGAGCCTTGGCGTTTTCCGGGCTTTCACGAAAGGGCCGCAGATTCTCGTTGGGTCGTCCATGGGCGCGTGGATCGCCCTGCGGATGGCGCAGAAGCTGAACGAGGAGGGAGAGGGTGACAGGTTGGCCGCCCTGCTTCTCCTGGCGCCGGCTCCCGATTTCACCAGCGAGCTGGTCGAGCCCAAAATGTCGGCGGCCAATCGCCGGGAGCTTGAAGAGAAGGGGTATATGGAAGAGCCCTCCGAATATTCCGACGAACCCTACATTTATACACGCGCGCTGCTTGAGGACGGAAAGCGCAATCGGGTGCTTGATGGCATTCTCGACACGCACTGCCCGGTCCACATTCTGCAGGGCAAAGCCGATCCCGACGTTCCCTTCACCCACGCCATGCGGCTTACAGAACACCTGCCGGCGGATGACGTCACCCTGTCGCTCATCGGCGACGGCGATCATCGGCTTTCCAGGCCGCAGGACATCGCACTGATCTTGCGGTCACTGGAAGGTTTGATCGATCGCGCGGTTTAGGCTGGTTGCCGGAATGATGCGGAAATGTGTAAATAAATGTCGTAAAATCAAATGTTTGTGCGATTCTCGTTTATCATTTCCTTGAATCTCGAAAATTGAGCCCCCATTTCGAAACCATGCAGCTTCCCGGGGGTTGCATGCTCAAGGAAAGGAACGGGTGAACATGACAAATTCTGCGCTTATCCGTCCCGCCTGGACGCCTGCGACGATTGCTCTGATGGTGGTGGGTTTCATGGTGTTCTGGCCGCTCGGCCTCGCCATGCTCGCCTACATTCTGTGGGGTGACCGGCTCGGGGAGTTCAAGAAGGACGTGAACCGAAAAACCGATGAAGTTTTCGCCGGCTGCCGGCGTGCATCAAAGCGTCATGCGTTTACAGGCAACGTCGCCTTTGACGACTGGCGCGACAAGGAGCTGGAGCGCCTCGCCGAGGAACGCCGCAAGCTCGACGAGATGCGCGACGAGTTCGATGATTACATGCGCGAGCTGCGCCGGGCCAAGGATCAGGAAGAGTTCGATCGTTTCATGAACGAACGCAACAAGGGTCGTAAATCGGGCCGCGGCAAGTCCGTCCCCGATGTGACCGACGAGGCCTGATCCAGTGGACAACAGGTAAACGGTTGAAACGGCATCTCATCGAGGTGCCGTTTTCTTTACGCGTTTTTCTCCACGAATCGCTTATTCTTTCTCCATGGCGCTTGGTTTCCTCAACAAGATGATCGGGCTCAGGGTGGCAGCTCCTCCGGCCGAACGCATGCATCGCGTTGCCGGACGGGAGTTGCCGCTACGCATTGTCGAAAATGCCAGAGCGCGGCGGTTAACGCTGCGTATCGAGCCTGGCGGACGGGGTCTTCGCGTCACTGTTCCGCCGGGACTCTCCCGCTCCCGTGAGGTGGAAGAGTTTCTCGACCGCCACACCGGCTGGCTTGAGCAGAAGCTGAAAAAACTGCCCGAACGACCTCTGGTCCGACCGGGCATCAAGATCCCGGTGCGCGGCGTGCCGCATCTCATCGTGCACGATCCGGAGAGGCGTGGCGCTGCGCGGCTTGCCGTGCACGAAGGCGCGCCCGTGATCGTTGTGCCTGGGGAGGGGGAGCGCCTGCCGCGGCGGGTCGCAGACTTCCTGAAGCGCGAGGCCAAGCGCGACATCGAAGCTTTGGTGGCAAAGCATACCACCACCATCGGCAAACGCGCCCGCGCGATCCGCTTCCGCGACACCAGGAGCCGCTGGGGCTCCTGCACCTCCGATGGCACACTCTCATTTTCCTGGCGCATCATGATGGCTCCGCCGCTGGTGATCGATTATCTGGTCGCTCATGAGGTCGCGCATCTGAAAGAGATGAACCACAGCGCCCGTTTCTGGAAGCTCTGCCGGGAGCTGTGCCCCGAAACGGACCGTTGCAAGGACTGGCTGAAACGCAACGGCACGGCTTTACAGGCCATTTGGTTTGAGTGACGGGCGTGCTTTGCCGGGTCTGTCTCTGAGGGCAGGTTTGCCTGATTGCTATTGAGATGCCGGCGCCTGGCGCCCTCGCCTCCAGCCTCGACTCCGCCGCCGTTTCGTGCCACTTCCCTTTTATGACATTCGACGTGAAAATCTGTGGTCTGAAGACCGATGAAACCGTGGCGGCAGCACTCGATGGCGGGGCGAGCCATATCGGCTTTATTTTCTTCGAGAAAAGCCCTCGCCATGTGGAGACCGATACGGCTGCAAACCTGCGAAAAGCAGCCCTTGGCCGCGCACAGGCTGTTGCCGTTTCGGTGAATGCCGATGATGCGGGACTGGATGCCATCGTGAGCGCTGTTCAGCCCGATGTTCTGCAGCTTCATGGCGGCGAGAGCCCGGAGCGCGTCGCCCAGGTGAAAGCACGCTACGGCCTGCCGGTGATGAAGGCCTTCGCCATCCGCGAGGCGGCCGATCTGGATCGCATCGCACCCTATCGCGGCGTTGCCGACCGTTTCCTGTTCGATGCCAAGCCGCCGAAAGGATCCGAGCTTCCCGGCGGCAATGGGGTCTCCTTCGACTGGCAGCTTCTGGCCGGCCTTGACGATAACGTGGATTACATGCTTTCCGGTGGCCTGAATGCGGCCAATATTGGCGCGGCCCTGAAAGCCGCGACGCCGCGCGGAATAGACATTTCGTCTGGCGTTGAAAGCGCGCCTGGCGAGAAAGACCCGGAATTGATACGCAACTTCTTCGCCGCCATCCGGCGTGCGCTTGAACCAGATGCGGCTCCGGCATGAGGAGAGTGGCTTGAACAAACCGGCAGAACCCAATTCCTTCCGGATTGGCCCTGATGACGAGGGCATGTATGGGATCTTCGGCGGCCGGTTTGTGGCCGAGACGCTGATGCCGCTGATCCTCGATCTGGAAAAACACTGGAATGAGGCGAAGAACGATCCGGCGTTTCGCGCCGAGCTTGAATATCTGGGCCGCCACTATACGGGCCGGCCCTCGCCGCTCTATTTCGCCGAACGGCTGACCGAGCATCTGGGCGGCGCGAAGATCTACTTCAAGCGTGAGGATCTGAACCACACCGGCTCGCACAAGATCAACAATTGCCTTGGCCAGATCCTGCTCGCAAAGCGCATGGGCAAGACCCGCATCATCGCCGAGACCGGCGCCGGCCAGCATGGCGTGGCGTCTGCCACCGTGGCCGCCCGCTTCGGCCTGCCCTGCGTGGTCTATATGGGCGCGACCGATGTGGAGCGGCAGAAGCCGAACGTCTTCCGCATGCATCTTCTGGGCGCCGAGGTGAAGCCGGTTTCTTCCGGGCATGGCACGCTGAAAGACGCCATGAACGAGGCGCTGCGCGACTGGGTGACCAATGTCGGGGACACCTATTATCTGATCGGCACGGCGGCAGGCCCGCATCCCTATCCCGAGCTGGTGCGTGAGCTGCAGTCGGTGATCGGCACGGAAGCGCGCGAGCAGATAAAGGAGCTGGAAGGCAGGCTGCCCGATGCCATCGTGGCGGCCGTGGGCGGCGGCTCGAACGCCATCGGCCTGTTCCATCCCTTCCTCGACGACCGCCAGGTGGCAATCCACGGCGTGGAGGCCGGTGGGCACGGGCTTGCGGGTGACGAGCACTGCGCCTCCATGACGGCGGGCCGCCCGGGCGTGCTGCATGGCAACCGCACCTATCTTCTGCAGAATGAAGACGGGCAGATCCTCGACGGGCATTCGGTCTCTGCCGGGCTCGATTATCCCGGCGTCGGGCCGGAGCATAGCTGGCTGAAGGATACGGGCCGTGTGATCTATTCGCCCGTTCTGGACGATGAGGCGATCGAGGCGTTCCAGATGACGACGCGGCTTGAGGGCATCATCCCGGCGCTGGAATCGGCCCATGCGATTGCCCATGCGATCAAGCTTGCACCCACCATGGGCAGGGACCAGATCATGATCGTCAATTTCTCCGGACGCGGGGACAAGGACGTCCACACCGTCGGAAAGATGCTCGGCATGGAGATGTGAACATGTTCGAAATCTATCGTTCCAAGCAAAACCAGCACCACTACGTGGCCATTCGCCAGGACGACGATAGGGAAAACCCGAAGGGGATAAGGGCAAGCCAGAACCTTGCCTTCCTGACCCGTGTGGCCGATGACGGCGAACCGCGCATCGCCTTCGACCCCGAAGAAGCGAAAAGCCGGATCGAGCGCGATGGCTTCTACGCCTTCACTGTCACCATTGAAATCCGCGAGCACGCCGAGGGATAGGCTGATCGCATTGCATTGCCGCGTTCGTGATCGAGCGATAAGGCCGCTGCAACCGCAAGGACTGCAAGACGGCGTGGGGGCGCCGCGCTGGATGTACGAGGACCCAGGACCATCATGACCACCCGCATTGACCGCCGCTTCGCGCGGCTGAAGGAAGAAAACCGCCCGGCACTCGTGACCTATTTCATGGGCGGGGATCCGGACTATGAGACCTCGCTCTCGATCATGAAGGCGCTGCCTGCGGCCGGCAGCGACGTGATCGAGCTGGGCATGCCCTTCTCCGACCCCATGGCCGACGGCCCGGCCATCCAGGCCGCTGGCCTGCGCGCGCTCAAGGGCGGGCAGACGCTTGCGAAGACGCTCCAGATGGCGCGTGACTTTCGCCAGGAAAATAACGACACGCCCATCGTGATGATGGGTTATTACAACCCGATCTACATCTATGGCGTGGAACGCTTCCTGACCGATGCGAAGGAAGCCGGCATTGACGGGCTGATCATCGTCGACCTGCCGCCGGAGATGGATCAGGAGCTTTGCGTTCCGGCGATCAAGGCGGGGCTGAATTTCATTCGTCTGGCCACACCGACGACAGACGAGGAGCGTCTCCCAAAGGTTCTGGAGAACACGTCGGGCTTTGTCTATTACGTCTCGATGACGGGTGTGACGGGATCAGCATTGCCTGACACGAACAATGTTTCGGAAGCGGTTTCGCGCATCAAGGAGCACACGGATCTGCCGATCTGCGTCGGCTTCGGCGTGAAGACGGCGCGGCAGGCCAGGGCGATAGGCGAGGCGGCGGATGGTGTTGTGGTCGGCAGCGCCGTCGTTGCGGCCATCGCCCAGTGCTACGACGACAACGGCAAACGGATCGAAGACCCCGCCGAGGCCGTGGCAACCCTTGTGAAGGGGCTGGCAGACGGGGTGCGCCAGGCGCGCCTTGCTGCTGCCCGATAATTGGCGCATCTTCGGAATGCGGAAAAACAGAAGGCATATGGAATGAACTGGATCACCAGCTATGTGAGACCGAAGATCAACTCGATGCTCGGTCGCCGGGACATGCCGGAGAACCTCTGGATCAAGGATCCCGAGACCGGCGAGATGGTCTTTCACAAGGATCTGGAAGACAATCTCTGGGTCATTCCCTCCTCCGGCCATCACATGAAGATTTCCGCCCGCGAGCGGCTGAAAAGCTTCTTCGACGATGGCGAGTATGAGACGCTGGAAAACCCGAAGGTCGTGACCGACCCGCTGAAATTCCGCGATGAACGCCGCTATACCGAACGCCTGCGTGATGCCAAGGCCAAGACCAACATGGAAGATGCCGTGTTGAGCGGCGTTGGCCGGGTTCAGGGGCTTGAGCTACTGGCCACGGTGCAGGATTTCGCCTTCATGGGCGGTTCCCTTGGCATGGCAGCCGGCGAAGCGATCGTCCGGGCGTTCGAGACCGCCGTTGAGCGCAGGTTGCCGCTGGTGCTCTATGCCGCCTCGGGCGGCGCGCGCATGCAGGAAGGCATCCTCTCGCTGATGCAGCTGCCGCGCACCACGGTCGCGCTCGACCGGCTGAAGGAGGCGGGCCTGCCCTACATCGTCGTGCTCACCAACCCCACGACCGGTGGCGTGACCGCGTCCTACGCCATGCTGGGCGATGTCCACATCGCCGAGCCCGGTGCGCTGATCGGCTTCGCCGGCCCGCGCGTGATCGAGCAGACCATTCGGGAAAAGCTCCCGGAAGGCTTCCAGCGCGCCGAATACCTGCGCGATCACGGCATGGTCGACATGGTGGTTTCGCGGCTGGAGATGAAGGAAACCATCGCACGGCTGTTGAAGATTCTGCTCAGGGAGAAGGCGGAAGCTGCGCCGGAAGTCGTGGAAGACGCACCGGTGGACGAGGCCGAAACGGCTCCGGTTCCTGTCGAGTCAAAACAGACAGCGGTGGAACAGCCGAAGGCTTGATGACATAGATATTAGCCGGCTGAAAAACCTCCAGGCAGGACTCAGATGACCATTCTCTCCGCCGAGCGGGAAATAGAGCGTCTTCTGTCGCTCCATCCCAAGGGCTTCGACCTGTCGCTCGAGCGCATCACGCGCCTGCTCGACCGGCTGGACAACCCGCATCTGAAAATGCCGCCAGTCATCCATGTGGCCGGAACGAACGGCAAGGGTTCGGCCACGGCTTTCGCCCGCGCCGTTCTGGAAGCGTCGGGCCGGATCGTTCATGTCCACACCTCACCGCATCTGGTCAACTGGCACGAGCGCTACCGGCTCGGTGCCGAAGCTGGCGGAAGGCTGGTCGAGGATGCGGTTCTGGCGGATGCCGTGGCGCGGGTGGCTGAGGCGAATGCCGGTGAAAAGATCACCGTCTTCGAGATCCTCACGGCGGTGATGTTCGTGCTCTTTTCGGAGCATCCGGCGGATGTGGCGATTGTCGAGGTCGGGCTCGGCGGCCGGTTTGACGCGACCAATGTCATTCCCCATCCGGCAGCCAGCCTCATTATGCCGATTTCGCTCGACCACGAAGCCTATCTCGGCGACCGTGTAGAGCTGATTGCTGTCGAGAAGGCCGGCATCATCAAGCGCGGTGCGCCTGTCGTGGTCGGGCAGCAGCCGTTCGATGCGGCGCGCGAGGTCCTTGTGGACACGGCGGAGCGGCTTTCCTGCCCGCTCACCGTCTATGGCGAGGATTTTCTGGCCTTCGAGGAAAACGGCCGCATGATCTATCAGGACAATGACGGTCTCTTTGACATGTCGCTGCCCCAGCTTTCGGGCCGGCATCAGATCGCCAATGCGGCGGCAGCCATCGCCACCGTCAAGGCGGCGGGTTTTCCTGTTGGTCTGCGTTCGGCCGAGGCGGCGATGGAGCGCGTTGTCTGGCCCGGTCGCCTGCAGCGTCTCCCACAGGGGACGCTTTCGGAGCTCGGGCCGGAAGGCGCTGAAATCTGGATCGATGGCGGGCACAATCCCGGCGCGGGCGAAGCGATAGCCGAGGCGCTTGCTTCCGAGGAAGACCGCTCGCCGCGGCCTCTTTTCCTGATTGCCGGCATGATCAACACCAAGGACCAGACCGGCTATTTCCGCGCCTTCGAGGGCATGGCCAGGCATGTCTATACGGTCCCGGTGCCGTCGAGCGATGCGGGTGTGCCCAATGCCGAGCTCGCGGCGCGCGCCATGGACGCGGGGCTTTCGGCCGAACCTGTCCATTCGGTCGCCAATGCGCTCAAGCTTTTGCGTGATACGCTCGATACCGGCCGCGACGGCACCGAGCCCCCGCCGCGCATCCTGATCTGCGGTTCGCTCTATCTGATTGGTGCGGTCCTGGCCGAAAACGGCACCCCGCCGCGCTGATTCCGGCTCCCGTCTCGTCATCCTATGGTCTAGCCACAGGATGACGAATGAGGACGTGGAAAGCCGCTTACATCATCCCAATCACGCCGCGACGGATGAGGTCGAGTGCGAGAAGCGTGAGACCGATCCTGAACCAGCGGCGGAAGGTCTTTTCCGGCATTTTCTGAAGAAGGCGCGTTCCATAGACCGTGCCGAGATAGCCCGATGCGATCATCAGCGCGATGAAGGGAAGCCAGCGCCAGAAGGCGAAGCCTGCAAGGGCAAAGGCAATCACCTTGAGCGCGTGCTGCACCGTCATGCCGGCCGCGTGTGTGGCGATCAGCGCTTTCCGGTCGTCGGGAATGATCTGCGCGAAAAAGGCCGATAGCAGCGGGCCAGTTGCACCTACAAACATTGTCGCAAGCGCGAGCACCGCACTGCCGGCGGCGAGGCCTGCGTGGCTGAGTTGCGCCGCACCGGGGATTTTTGTCCACGTGACGGCGATGACGAAAACGCCCAGAACGAGCTTCAGGAGCGCGTCGGGCAATTGCACCACGAAATAGGCACCCACGGCAGCGCCGATCAGGCTACCGAGAATGAACGGCGTGGCGATGGAAAAGCGGATATGCGCCCGCTGATGCCAGGCGCGGCCGGTGTTGGAGCCGAGCTGTACCGCGCCATGAACGGGGATCAACGCCGCGACCGGGATGAAAAGGCCAAGCAGCGCCAGCATGGCCACACCGCCGCCCACGCCAAAGGCGGCGGTGAGCGCGGAGGTGAAGAAGCTGGCGATCACAAGGAGAAGCGCCGGGACCGCGCCCAGCGCTTCAGGTAGAAGCGTATCCCAACCGCTCAAGAGCCCCGCCTTACAGGAACTGTTTTCGGGTAAACTGGCCAGCCGGGCGGTAGCGCCAAAGATAGGTTGGCAGAATGGCAGCCAGTGAATGCTTCTGGATGCCAAGGCCGTCGAGCGTGCGACCAGCCGTTTTCGCCTCTTCGGAAACGATATTATCGGTCTTCAGGAGCTTCACCTGATCGAGCGTCAGCATCGGATTCGGCAAAAGTCCGAGAATGCGGGCCTGAATGCGCGCGACGAACCAGGGCAGGGTGACGAACCAGCGCTTGCGATAGGTCGCTTCGAGCATTTCTTCGAGACACTCTCGGAAGGAGAGCACTTCCGGTCCACCCAGCTCGTAGATCTGGCCGCCTTTGAGATCTCCATCGACCGAGCGGGCATAGGCCTCGGCCACATCACCAACATAGACAGGCTGGAACTTCGTCTCGCCACCACCGATCAGCGGCAGGAACGGCGAGAACCGCGCCATGTTGGCAAAGCGATTGAAGAAATCGTCTTCCGGACCGAATACGATGGAGGGGCGAATGATCACCGCATCCTTGACGGTTTCCAGCACCGCCTTTTCGCCCAGTGCCTTGGTGCGGGCATAGTCGGAATCGGACTCCGGATCGGCCCCGATGGCAGACCCGTGGGTCAGTTTCGCACCGGCGGCGCGGGCGGCTTCCGCCACCGCACGGGCACCGAAATGCTGAACCGCGTCAAAAGACTGGCGGCCGGATTCATAGAGGATGCCAACGAGATTGATCACGTGATCGGCACCGTCGACCGCGCGGTCGATCGAAGCGCGGTTGCGCAGGTTTGCCTGCACGACCTGCACCTGGCCCACATTGCCGAGCGGCTGCAGGTGTATGGCCAGATTGGGATTGCGGCATGCAACACGCACCCGGTGGCCGCGTCGTGTGAGGGCCTGTACCAGATGTCGGCCGACAAAGCCGTTGCCGCCGAAAATGGTGATGAGCTTAGGTTTCTGGCTGATGGTGGCCATTTGCCTCTGTCTCCGGTTTCTCAACGGCTTCATAATCGGTTTCGCTCCAAAGGCAAAGGGTGCCCCGCGATAGTTTTCATCCCCAGGCGGAAATCGCTGCAAAACTTGGAAAAAAGCCCTGAAACGCCTATATCTTGGGGGACAGGCGCCGGATGATTCGCGGCGCAGATTTCCCATGCCCAAAAGGGGGTTCCCTCAGGGCTCCTGAGCGAAAGAATTTGATGAGCGACACGCCCGAAACTCTCCCAGGCGAACCGGCCGAATACGGCGCTGAATCCATCAAGGTTTTGAAGGGGCTGGATGCCGTCCGCAAACGCCCCGGCATGTATATTGGCGATACGGATGACGGGTCCGGCCTGCACCACATGGTGTATGAGGTGGTCGACAACGCCATCGACGAGGCGCTGGCGGGGCATGCAACCCTGGTGACGGTAACGCTCAATCCCGATGGTTCCTGCACGGTGACCGACAATGGCCGCGGCATCCCGACCGACATGCACGCAGGGGAGGGTGTATCTGCTGCCGAGGTCATTATGACGCAGCTCCATGCCGGCGGTAAGTTCGACCAGAATTCCTACAAGGTTTCCGGTGGTCTCCACGGCGTCGGTGTGTCGGTGGTGAACGCACTGTCCATCTGGCTAAAGCTCAAGATCCGCCGCAAGGGCAAAGTCCACGAGATGAGTTTCACTCACGGCGTCGCCGATGCGCCGCTTGCGGTGACGGGTGACGCAGGTGACGAGACGGGGACGGAAGTGAGCTTCCTGCCTTCGCCCGATACCTTCACGATGACGGAATTCAATTACGACACGCTGGAGCACCGCCTGCGCGAGCTTGCTTTCCTGAATTCGGGTGTGCGCATCCTTCTGACCGACAAACGCCATGCCGACGAGAGGAAGCAGGAATTCCTCTTCGACGGCGGTATTGTCGAGTTCGTCAAATATCTGGACCGCGCCAAGAAACCGCTGATCGACGCGCCGATTTCCATCGGCGCTGAGAAGGACGGCATCACGGTGGAAGTGGCCATGTGGTGGAACGATTCCTACCATGAGAATGTGCTGGCCTTTACCAACAACATTCCTCAGCGTGATGGCGGCACCCACATGGCCGGCTTCCGTGGCGCTCTGACAAGGCAGGTGACGGGTTACGCGGAGAACTCGGGCCTTACCAAGAAGGAAAAGGTCTCGCTCACCGGCGACGATTGCCGTGAGGGTCTGACAGCGGTTCTCTCGGTGAAGGTGCCGGATCCGAAGTTCTCCTCCCAGACCAAGGACAAGCTGGTTTCCTCCGAAGTGCGACCGGTGGTGGAAAGTCTCGTCAACGAGGCGTTAGGCACCTGGTTCGAGGAGCATCCGGCGGAAGCCAAGGTGTTGATCGGCAAGGTGGTGGAAGCTGCGGCAGCGCGAGAGGCGGCGCGCAAGGCGCGTGAGCTGACACGGCGCAAGGGTGTGCTCGACATCACGTCTCTGCCAGGCAAGCTCGCCGACTGCCAGGAACGCGACCCGGCCAAATCCGAACTCTTCATCGTCGAGGGTGACTCCGCTGGCGGTTCGGCAAAATCCGGCCGCTCGCGCAAGAACCAGGCGATCCTGCCGCTGCGCGGCAAGATTCTGAATGTGGAGCGCGCCCGCTTCGACCGCATGCTTTCATCCGACATGATCGGCACGCTGATCACGGCGCTGGGAACGGGCATCGGCAAGGATGAGTTCAACGCAGAGAAGCTGCGCTACCACAAGATCATCATCATGACGGACGCCGACGTTGACGGCGCCCATATCCGCACGCTGCTTCTTACCTTTTTCTTCCGGCAGATGCCGGAACTGATCGAGCGCGGGCATCTCTATATCGCCCAGCCGCCGCTCTACAAGGTGACGCGCGGCAAGTCCGTTCAGTACATCAAGGATGAGGCGGCATTTGAGGAATTCCTGATCGATTCGGGCCTCGAAGAGGCAACGCTGGAACTTTCCAACGGCGAAGTGCGCGGCGGTCAGGATCTGAAGCAGGTGATCGAGGATGCGCGCGGGGTACGCTCGCTGATCAATGGCCTTCATACCCGCTACAATCGTTCTGTGGTGGAGCAGGCGGCGATTGCCGGTGCGCTCAGCGCGGCGGTGCTCGCCGATCCGGGTCGAGCCGCAGAAGCTGTGAAGCACGTGGCCGAGCGGCTCGACATGATCGCCGAGGATACCGAGCGCGGCTGGGAAGGGCGCGTCAACCCTTCGAACGAGGGTGCGGGCGGTTACCTCTTTGAGCGCACAGTTCGTGGCGTACGGGAGGTGGTTGTGCTTGATTCGGCGCTGGTCGCTTCGGCCGATGCGCGTGCGATCGACCGCTACACAGCGCGTCTGCAGGAGATTTATACAAAGTCGCCTGTGCTGCGCCGCAAGGACAAGTCGGAAGTCATTTCCGGGCCGATGGCGCTGCTCGATCAGGTCTTCGCCACGGGCCGTAAGGGCCTCACCATGCAGCGCTATAAAGGCCTTGGCGAGATGAATGCCGAGCAGCTTTGGGAGACGACGCTGGATCCCGATGCGCGCTCGCTGCTCCAGGTCAAGGTGACCGATGCGACGGACGCGGATTCGCTCTTCTCACGCTTGATGGGTGACGAAGTGGAACCGCGTCGGGAGTTCATCCAGGACAACGCGCTGTCTGTGGCAAATCTCGATATTTGACGCTGTTCCGCAGTCGGTTTCATGCAAGCGGCGCCGGGCAACCGGCGCCGTTTTCGTTTGGCGCACATCCGTTCTTCGGTTCAATCATTGACTAACCGGCAAAATGGTTTTAGCTGGTTAGTCAATGGGAGATTGGAGCCTTGGCTGAGAACGCAGCGTGGCCAGTGCCGTTCTTTTTTGGCGGCAGGCTTTGCCTGGACTTCGTCAACACGGTGAATTGCCGTTCGAGGCCGGCAACGAAGGACTATATCCCCGATATGGCGGCACTGCTCGGCTGGTGCAGCCAACTGGCTGTGTTCGACACGGAAACTCTGACCCGTCTGCAGACGATGGCGGAAACGAACCCTCCTGTGGCGGCGGCCGCACATGCCAGAGCCGCGCAATTTCGCGAAACGCTCTTTGCGGTTTTCCAGAACACGATCATCGGAGAAGACCCGTCGAAGGATGCGCTCGGCGCGCTTGGCGAACTCGTGAGCGCGGGCCGGCAGCGTCAATGCCTGAAGAAGGACGCGGAGCGCTTTATCTGGAGCTGGGACAAGAGCCGCCTCGATCTCGATGTTCCTCTTCTGGCTGTTGCGCTCAGCGCTGAAGCGATGCTCACAGAAGGCGAGCTGCATCGACTGAAGGCCTGTCCCGGGCCGGAAGGCTGCGGATGGCTGTTCTTCGATGAAACGAAAAATGCCTCCCGCCGCTGGTGCAGCATGGAGCATTGTGGGGGCGCGGCGAAAGCACGGCGCCATGCTGCCCGTTTGAGGGAAAAAAGATCATGAAATTCATATCTTTACGCAGCATCGTCGTTGCCGCATTTGTGTTGTGTGGGCTGCTTTTTGCTGTGGGGTGGTTCACCCGCAATGATCCCTCGCAGGACCCCTACGTGAAGATCCTGGGCGGTGGTTTCATGTTCAACTACCGCCAGGGTGAGGTGTTCTATGGGTTTACCGCTCAGGTGGTGCGACCGCTGGCCAGTGGCTCAATCATCGAGGCGACATTCGAGAACCCGGCGGGCGGCGCGCCGCTCGTGGTGTCGGAGCGGGTGAGCACGATGACCGACCGCTACGCGCTCAGAACACCGCCGGTTCGCGGGGTCGAAGCGAAGAAGCCGTACAAGGTATCGATCCGTGTCTACGACCGTGAGAAAACCAGCATGATCTGGGAAGGGGACACGACCTTTGCGAGCCAGATCAGCGACAAGGTCGTACCAGACAGGCCGCTCACCGTCGGGCCGGGCTACCATCTCAACCCCAACTGAGAAGCGAACGTCCATCAGAATTTTCCTGATGAACCTTTCTCCAGACCACGGCGACTAACGGATGTCGGGGCGTGATTGCCCCTTCCCGAAACCCGAACTGGACCCGAACTGGACCCGAACTGGAGATGACAATGCCCTATTCTTTCAAGACCAACCGCATCGCAATGGCTGCAGCCTCACTGATCATGCTGTCAGCCACTGGATTACCCACCACCGGCGTTGCCGGTCAATTCGCCCTTGCGCCGCAGATGGCAGGGCCGTCCATGAATTGTTCAGTGCCCAACCACGTCGTCTGCACCATCAGCAGCGCCAAGGGACTGAAGCTGGTCAAGATCACCGCCAACACCCCGCAGGGCAGCGTGAACCTTGTAGACAAGACCTATCGCAGCTGTCCGAAGACGGTGAAAGTCTCATGGGACTCTGCTTATCAGATGGCCGGCAAGCAGATCGTCGAATGCAGCGGAGGCTTGAAGCTCAAGGCCCGCTGAACAAGAAACGGTGCCGCCGGGCCCGGGTGGCGGGGCAGCCCGTTTCAGCGGCATCGGGGTGGGTTTGTCTGCCGTGGCAGCAAGCCCACCCGTTTTCCGCTCTTGTGCGCAAGTCAGGTGTTTCCACCTGACTGCGAGATGCTTTAGTCACTCATCTTCAGGGCCTGGATGAAGGCTTCCTGCGGAATCTCGACCTTGCCGAACTGGCGCATGCGCTTCTTGCCCTCTTTCTGCTTCTCGAGCAGCTTGCGCTTGCGGGTCACGTCGCCGCCGTAACACTTGGCCGTCACGTCCTTGCGCATGGCCGAGATGGTTTCGCGTGCAATGACCTTGCCGCCGATGGCCGCCTGGATCGGGATCTTGAACATGTGGCGAGGGATAAGCTCTTTCAGCTTCTCGCACATGACGCGACCGCGCTTTTCCGCGGCCTGCCGGTGCACGAGCATGGAAAGCGCATCCACCGGCTCCTCATTGACGAGGATCGACATCTTGACGAGGTCGCCTTCGCGGTAGCCGGTGAGCTGATAGTCGAAGCTCGCATAGCCCTTGGTGATGGATTTCAGCCGGTCGTAGAAATCGAACACCACCTCGTTGAGCGGCAGCTCATAGGTGACCATGGCGCGCTTGCCGACATAGGAAAGATCCGTCTGGATGCCGCGCCGCTCCTGGCAGAGCTTCAGGATCGCGCCGAGGTAATCGTCCGGTGTGAGGATGGTCGCCTTAATCCACGGTTCCTCGATGGAGGCGATCTTCACCACGTCCGGCATGTCGGCTGGGTTGTGAAGTTCGACCTGATCACCGGATGTCAGGTTCATGCGGTAGACCACCGAGGGCGCGGTGGCGATGAGGTCAAGATTGAACTCGCGCTCCAGCCGCTCCTGAATGATTTCCAGATGCAGAAGGCCGAGGAAGCCGCAGCGGAAGCCGAAACCAAGGGCTGCGGAGGTCTCCATCTCAAAGGAGAAGGAGGCATCGTTGAGGCGCAGCTTGCCCATGGCGGCACGCAGGTCTTCAAAATCTGCCGCATCGACGGGAAACAGACCACAAAAGACCACTGGCTGCGCGGGTTTGAAGCCCGGTAGCGGTTTATCCGTCTGCCGTTTGTCCTCGGTGATGGTGTCGCCGACACGGGTGTCGGCCACTTCCTTGATCGAGGCGGTGATGAAGCCGATCTCACCGGGACCAAGCTCCTCCACCATCACCATCTTCGGGGTCATGACGCCAACCCGATCCACCGGATATTTGGCGTCCGTGCCCATCATGCGGATGGTCTGGCCCTTCCGGAGCTTTCCGTCGATCACCCGCACCAGCACGATCACGCCGAGATAGGCATCGTACCAGCTATCGACCAGCAACGCCTTGAGTGGAGCCTCACGGTCACCGCCCTCGGGGGCGGGCAGGCGTGTCACGATGGCTTCCAGAACCTCGGCGATGCCCACGCCGGTCTTTGCGGAAATCGGTATCGCATCTGAGGCATCAAGCCCGATCACCTCTTCGATCTGTTCCTTGACGCGATCGGTGTCGGCGGCCGGCAAATCGACCTTGTTGAGGACAGTCACGATCTCATGATCGTTGTCGATGGCCTGATAGACATTGGCAAGTGTCTGAGCCTCGACGCCCTGGCTGGCGTCGACCACCAGAAGCGAACCCTCGCAGGCCGAGAGCGAGCGCGAGACCTCGTAGGCAAAGTCCACGTGGCCGGGCGTGTCGATCAGGTTCAGCACATAGTGCTGCCCGTCGCGCGCATCATATTCGAGACGCACGGTCTGCGCCTTGATGGTGATGCCGCGTTCACGCTCGATATCCATCGAGTCGAGGATCTGATCCTTCATCTCGCGGTCTTCCAGGGATCCGGTCATCTGGATCAGCCGGTCGGCGAGCGTCGACTTGCCATGGTCGATATGCGCGACGATGGAAAAGTTGCGAATATTGGAAAGTGGCGTGTTCGTCATGCCGCTGGCCTTAGCAGGCAGTCCGTTCTTCGACAAGCAGATTGCTGCAGCAGATCGACGTCGTGGCGTGTCAGGAGCAAAAAGTTCGCGACATTGCGCATGGGAATGGGCGACCATATATCCCGCCCATGAACGATCCCGATGAAACCAAGCTGGGTTTCCTGATCCATGACGTCGCGCGCCTGATGCGCAAGCGTTTTCAGGAAATAGACAATGAGTTCGGCCTTTCATCCGCTCAGTGGCGGTTGCTCTTTGGCCTTTTGAAGGCAGATGGTATGCCGCAGGTGCGGCTGGCCGAGCTTCTGGAAGTAGAGCCAATCAGCGTTTCGCGTATGGTCGACCGTTTGGCGGAAAGCGGCTGGGTGGAGCGCCGTCTAGCTCCTACAGACCGCCGCGTCCGCATGATCTACGCCACGCGCAAGGCTCGTGAAGCGTGCTCCGGTATTCGGGCGATCACCGAGACTGTGCATGATGAGGCGCTTTCCGGCCTCGCCGATGATGAACGGCGCATCCTGATCGACGCGCTGGGCAAGGTCGCGCACAATCTCTATGGAGCTGCGGCAGAAGAGCCGGCGGTGATCGCTCCCTGTGCCTCACCGGCGCCACGCAACGGGGCTTCCGCTTAGACGGCAACAGGACGGCCGATCAATCGGCCACCAGTTTGCGGTAGAGGTGCCATGTGGCGTGACCGAGAATTGGCATCACCACGGCAAGACCGGCAAAGAGCGGCAGAGACCCGACAATGAGCGCGCCCGCCACCAGCACACCCCAGAGAGCGATGGGTACGGGGTTGGCGCTGGCCGCCCGTACGGAGGTGACAATTGCAGCCACCGCCCCGCAATCCCGGTCGAGCAGGATGGGAAAGGCTATGACTGTGGTGATCAGCACAAAGAGCGCAAAAATGAAGCCGATCGCATTGCCGAGTGTCAGGAGCATCAGGCCGGCATCGGTTGTAAACAGCAATTCAAGGAACTGTGAGAACGATGCGGGCGGTTCGGGACCGAGAAGGCGCACATAAAGTCCCTGCGCCACCAGAAGCCAGGTCACGAAGACGGCAAAGAGCATTGCGCCCACAGCCATGATGGAAGGGATCGCCGGCGATCTACGCACCGCCAGAGCGTACCGCCAGGACGTGTTGAGCCCGGCCTCGCGTCTGCGGCTGATCTCATAAAGACCGATGGCGGCAAAGGGGCCGATAAGAGCAAAGCCGGAAGCAAGCGGAAAAAGAAGCGGCAGCGCATTCGCGCCCGAAGCCCAGTATATCAGAACCACTCCGACCAGCGGGTAGATGACACAAAGGAACGCGTAATGTGAGGGTTTCTGCCAGAAATCATCCAGCCCACGTCCAAGCGCATCGATCACATCCGACGTGTTGATCTTGCGAACAGCCGGCAAAGACAGGGTCTTCTCGGTTCCTGCCATGACATGAAAATCCGTCATTTCAGACCTCCCGGATCTGCCGGGACGCAGGCCGCACCCCGACGGCAAAGTGTAGCCGGATTATAGGCCCTCCGCCGGCTCGCGGCGAGGTTGTTGCCGGTAACATCTTCCGGAGCGGTTGGTGACCGGCGTCAGGACCGCACGGGGAAGAATGTCTTCTGCGCGAAGGGCGCCGTCGCCCCGTGAAGGAGCACTGAAAGAAGAATCGCGAAGACGGCTATGTTGGTAATCGCCTGCGCCACATCGAAGCCGGACTGGTCCACCACAAGAATGAGATAGAGGACCGAGGCGAGCCCGCGCGGACCGAACCAGCCAACGAACAGCTTGGCTCTGGTGTCGGTTCCCGTACCCAGCATGGCGACGAAAACGGGAACAATGCGAATGACGGTGAGACTGAGTGCTGCATAAAGCAGTGCCGGCAAAGCGGGTGCTTGCAGCGCCTGCGGGAGCATTGCCATGCCAAAAAGGAGAAAGGTGAGATTGGTGAGGATCGAGCCTTCCGTCATGGCGAAATTGCTGGCTTTTTCGACGGTTTCGGTGGGCAGCCGCCATCCAAACGCCAGCCCGGCCGCGAAAGCCGCAAGAAACCCGTTGCCGCCGGTCAGTTCCGCACCGAGATAGGCGAGCCCCGCAAGACCGACCATGATGGGCGTACGCCCGGCGGGATTTGAAAGTGAATGCGTAAATGCATGGGCAGCTGCCGCTGCACCGGCGTAGCCGACAGCGAGACCGGCGAGCGGACCGAGAACCACCTGCTTTAGGAAAAACGTGGCGTGACCGGCCATGCCTTCGCCGCTGCCGGTATCGGCTGCGAGCGCCAGGGCGATCAGCAGGAGAGGCAGGCACAGGCCATCGTTCAGCCCGCTTTCGACATCCAGAGCCTCGCGCTCGACCTCGGGGAGACCGTCATTTCCGAAGACCGGCTGCGCCAGCGCCGCGTCTGTCGGTGTCAGAACAATGGCGAGCACGAGCGCACCGAAAACGCCGAGTGCCGGAAAAAGAACCATTCCCGCAGCGGTCCCGGCAAGGATCGTGAGCGGAATGCCGATGAAGAGAAGGCGTGCGGAAAGGAGGGCCGTTGCGCGCTTGGCCATGACGCTCGAGATACGAATGTTCGCGGCATCGCGGAAAAGGATAATCGCAAGCGTTGCCGTCGCGAGGAACTCTACAACTGAACTATCCAGCGGCGAAGCGAGTGTGGCGTCGGCCATGTAGAAGCCATAACCCAGCGCGGTAAAGAGCATTGGGCCTGACAGAACGGAGGCTTCAAGCTTTCGCGAGATGAGCGAGTAGCCGGTGAATGCGACAAAAAGCAGAACAAGCGCCACATGAGTGTCCATCAGTGCGTTCCCCTGTCTTCCGTGGTGGCGCCAGCACTTTTCGGCGTGCCCCATTTCAGTGTCTTGTAGTCGAAGCCGAAGGCGAGGGTCGGCTTGACGATGGCAAAATAGGGAGAAAGGTCAAAATCACGCGGCGTGAAAAGGCTGTGATGACGGATGTGGAGAATCTCCTGCCGCGAGTAGGCGGATTCGGCGGAAGCATGCCCTTTGGCTTTGGTAGTTTCGGGCAGGATCGGATAACCCACGTTTTGAAATGCCTGGGCAATGAGCGATGAACAGATGGCGCGCGTCGGATCGCCGGAGCCGATGGCGATCATTCGGCGGCGCCAGCGAACCGGCACGGGAGGCGTCGGCAGGAAGTAGCGCATCAGATCGAATATGTTGCGCATGTCGTAACGCAGGCCGAGCTTCTCGATCATGAATGCGACGATCGAATCCCGATCATCCGGTGTAAGACCGTTCGCGCGACAGATGCGTGTGTTGTACGTTCTGTACTTGGACAGGGGCACGGCAATGCAGCCATCGCCCAGGATGACTTCTACGAGACGAGGGCGTTCGGAGCCGTCCTCGGGCTCCGGCAGGGCATCGCCTACATAGAGCGCTGCGTGGCTCCAGGTGGACTGGGTAAGATATTTGATCGCTGCTGAAATGCGCTGATTGCCCTCGATCAGCAGAATATCGCCGGGCTGCAGGGTGCGATGCAGGGTTTCCGGGTCCGACGGCGTGTAGGGTTGATACCCCGAGGATTCGCTTTGCAGCCGCCGCGCCAGGAAACGGCCGAACCGGTCGAGCAGGGTGCTGGGTTGTTCGCTCATTCGCTCCCGTCCGCGATTCTTCGATCAATGGCAGGTGGAACTTAGAGGTTTTATTCCGTTGGGCAAACGGGCTGATGTGACCGAGCTCTCTCGGAGATCAGCTTGACTTAATTCAATCGTTTGATTAAATCAGAGGCATGATGCAGAATAATGGCAATACGCAAAATGCCGAAGCGCGGCTTTCATCGGCGGAGCACACGCGGCTCTCGCTCATTCGAGCGGGTTTGAAGCTCTTCGGTGAGAAAGGGTTTGACGGTACGACAACGCGCGAGATTGCGCGGGCGGCCGATGCGAATATTGGCTCCATCTCCTATCATTTCGGCGGCAAGGAGGGCCTGCGCGCGGCGTGTGCCGACCACATCGTCGAGTTGATCGGCAGGATTGCCGGCAGTGCCCTCAACCTCGAGCCGGACCATGGGGCTACCCTGACGCCTGCTGAGGCACGCGCGGTGCTGATGCAGGTGCTCGAAACGATGACCGGGTTTATAGCCGCGCGGCCCGAAGCCGGGCTGATCGTCAAATTCGTTCTGCGGGAACTCTCCCATCCCACGGTCGCACTCGATCGCATCTATGAAGGCATGTTCGCCCCGGTTCACAAACGTCTCTGCGTGGTCTGGGAGGCGGCGACTGGCGAGCCTGCGGAGAGCGACGAGACAAGGCTGACCGTCTTCACGCTGATCGGCCAGCTTGTTTACTTCCGCATTGCCAGCGAGGCGGTGCAGCGACGCATGGGCTGGAGCCGGATCGGTGCGCGGGAAGCAGCCGCCATTACGGCCATAGCCAGCGGAAATCTCGACGCCATACTTGCCGCGCGGATGCGCGAGAAGGAAACACCATGAGCATGCTTTGTGCCATACCGGTTCTGGCTGGTCTGATCACCGGTTGCGGTGCAGCCGAGCCCCTGGCAGTCGGCTATGTGGAAGGCGATTATGTGCTGCTCGCACCAACGGAAGTGGGGCAGCTGAGCGCCGTTCCGGTGCGGCGCGGCGCGATCGTGGAAGCCGGTGCGACAGTTGCCGTTATGGATGACACGGATGCACGCATCGCCGTTCGGCAGGCTGAGGCGGGACTGGCGGAAGCGGAAGCCCAGCTTGCCGACCTCAAGGAGCCGAAGCGGCCAGAAGAGATCGCCGTGCTGGAGGCAGCGCTGGCCTCCGTGAAGGCTGAGGCGGCGGAGGCGGGACGCGTGCTCTCGCGAACCGAAGATCTCTCTCGCCGCGGCATCGCCACGCAGGCCGAGCTCGACAAGGCACGCACGGCAAAGGAACTGGCGGACACGCGCGTCGGCCAGGCCGAAGCCAATCTGGCGGTCGCCAGACTGCCGGCCCGCGCCGAGGCGATCAGGGCCGCAGCCAGGCGTCGCGACCAGATGCAGGCAGCGCTGGAGCAGGCGCGCTGGCGGCTTTCCGAACGCGCCATCACCGCGCCTTCCGCCGGTCGCATCGATGATGTGATCCGCAATGCGGGCGATGTGGCAGGACCCTCTGCGCCGGTGGTCTCGCTTCTGCCGGATGGCGGGGTAAAGCTGAAGGTCTATGTGCCGGAAGCAGCTTTCTCCAGTCTTGAACCCGATGCGCTGCTGGTCGTGAACTGCGATGGTTGCGCGCCGGGGCTGACGGCACGCATCTCCTATATTTCCCCGGACCCGGAGTTCACACCGCCGGTGATCTACTCGCTTGAGACGCGCCAGAAGCTGGTTTATCTCGTCGAGGCGCGGCCGGAGGGTGAGGCGCGCAGTCTGCAGCCGGGACAGATCGTGGATGTACGTCTGAAAGCCGACGCGCCATGAACGCGATCGATGTCCACGGCCTGGTGAAACGCTTCGGCGACAAGACCGTCGTCAACAATGTGACGATGCAGGTGGCGAAGGGCGAGATAGTCGGCTTTCTCGGCCCGAACGGATCTGGCAAGACAACGACCATCCGCATCATGTGCGGGCTTCTGACACCGGACGAGGGCGATGGCACGGTTCTGGGCTTCAACCTGCGAACCGAAGGCCTGAAGATCAAGCGTGAAGTCGGCTACATGACTCAGCGTTTCTCCTTCTATGAAGACCTGACCATCGCCGAGAATCTGGCCTTTGTCGCAAGGCTCTACGATCTCAGACCGGTGGGCGCGCATGTAGACCGGACACTTGAGGATCTCGGACTTTCCTCACGGCGCAACCAGCTTGCCGGAACACTTTCTGGCGGCTGGAAGCAGCGGCTGGCGCTGGCGGCCTGCATCATGCATCAGCCGAAACTTCTCCTGCTCGATGAGCCGACGGCGGGTGTCGACCCGAAGGCGCGGCGCGATTTCTGGGACGAAATTCATCGTCTTGCCGCAGACGGGCTGACGGTTCTGGTCTCCACCCACTACATGGATGAGGCCGAGCGCTGCCACCGCATTTCCTATATCTCCTACGGAACCATGCTGGCCACGGGGTCCGTGACAGACGTGGTGCGCGATGCCGGGCTTGTCACCTATCTCGTTGACGGGCCGAAGCTTGAAAAGCTGGCTGACGAACTGCGGGAGCGGCCCGGCGTGGAGCAGGTCGCGCCCTTCGGCGCAAGCCTTCATGTGGTGGGGTCGGATGAAGACGCGCTGAAGGCGGCGCTACAGGATCTCGACGGGCGCGAGGGCGTGAGCGTGTCACGTGGCGAAACGAGCCTTGAGGATGTGTTCATCCAGTTCATGGCCAATTCGACGGACAACATGCAATGAGCGGCTTCTTTTCAATTAGCCGGCTCATAGCTATGCTGATCAAGGAATTCATCCAGATGCGGCGCGACCGCATCACCTTCGGCATGATGCTGGGCGTTCCGCTGATGCAGCTCGTCCTTTTCGGCTATGCGATCAATTCCGACCCAAAGGCTTTGCCGGCGGCACTCGTGTCGCTCAGCCAGGACCATTACAGCCGGGCCATGGTCTCGGCGCTCGAAAACACCGACTATTACCGCTTCGATCATGTGGTGGAGAGCGCAGCAGAGGCTGAGCAGCTCATTGCGAGCGGAGCGGTGGTTTTTGTGGTCACCATCCCGTCAGATTTCGCCCGCCGTGTCGACAGGGGGCAGCGGCCACAGATCCTGATCGAGGCGGATGCGACCGACCCGTCGGTGGCCTCCGGGGCGATTTCCACGCTCGGAACGGTGGTCTCGGAAGCGCTTTTGCGCGAACGCGGCGTGCCGGCTTCGGAAGCGACGCCGGCTGATCGGCTGGAGGTGATCGTTCACCGCCGCTACAATCCCGAAGGCATTTCGCAATACAACATCGTGCCGGGGCTGCTGGGCGTGATCCTGCAGATGACCATGGTGATGATGACATCCATCGCGCTCACCCGTGAACGCGAGCGCGGCACGATGGAGAACCTGCTCGCCATGCCGGCAAGCCCGCTGGAGATCATGCTCGGAAAGGTTCTGCCATATCTGGTGGTGGGAGCGGTGCAGGTGGCGGTGATCCTTGGTGCCGCGAAACTGCTTTTCGGCGTTCCCTTCATCGGCAGCCTGTGGCTTCTTCTGACGGCGGTCCTTGTCTTCGTTCTGGCGCTGGTTCTGCTGGGCTACACGATCTCGACCATCGCCCGCACGCAGATGCAGGCCATGCAGCTCACCTTCTTCTTTTTCCTGCCATCACTTCTTCTTTCCGGCTTCATGTTTCCATTTCGCGGCATGCCCCTTTGGGCACAGTGGCTCGGAGAAACCTTTCCGCTCACGCATTTCCTGCGCGTCATCCGCGCCATCATGCTCAAGGGAGCGGATCTGCCGGCAGTGGCATTCGAGACGGGAATCCTCGCTCTCTTTATCCTTGTCTATGCCGGCCTGGCGTTGATGCGATTTCGCCGGACACTGGATTGAGATGGGGTATTTTTTAGAAGCATTCTAATCTATTGACGGTCTCTGCGCCGCCTTCTATCTTAGAATCATTCTAAACAGTGGACTGCTCTTTTCATGTTTTCACGATTCTTCGGTTCCCAGCGCCGCGCGTTCTCCTCACTCAGCGAGCAGGAAGTTCTCGCCCTTGCAATTTCGTCGGAAGAGGACGACGCCCGCATCTATCGCGCCTACGCGGACGGGCTGCGCGATGAATATCCGCATTCAGCAGCCGTTTTCGATGACATGGCGGAGGAAGAGGACGGACACCGTGCGGCGCTGATCGAGGCGCATCGCGCGCGTTTCGGCGAGCGCATCCCCTTGATCCGCCGCGAGCATGTGCGCGGCTATTATGAGCGCAAACCCGACTGGCTGGTGCGGCCGCTCGGGCTCGACAGGGTGCGCGCGCAGGCCGAGCGGATGGAGGAGCAGGCGCATCGCTTCTACGTTGAAGCGGCCAGGCGAACCGAGGATGCCGGCATTCGCAAACTGCTTGGCGATCTGGCGATCGCCGAAAAGACACATGAATCTCTGGCGCACCGGCTCTCCGAAAAACATCTTGGCGAAGACGAGCGCGCCGAGGAAGAGCAGACCGAGCGCAAACAGTTCATCCTGACCTATGTGCAGCCTGGCCTTGCCGGCCTGATGGACGGTTCAGTCTCCACGCTGGCACCTATCTTCGCTGCCGCTTTCGCAACGGGCGACACGTGGCAGACTTTCCTCGTTGGCCTTGCAGCATCCATCGGCGCGGGCATCTCCATGGGCTTCACGGAAGTGGCCTCCGACGACGGCGTGATCTCGGGGCGTGGCTCACCGATAAAGCGCGGCCTTGCCACGGGTATCATGACGACCGTGGGTGGTCTCGGCCATGCGCTTCCCTATCTGATCCCGCATTTCTGGACCGCGACGATCATCGCTTTCATCATCGTTTTCATCGAGCTGTGGGCGATCGCCTGGATCCAGAACCGCTACATGGAGACCCCGTGGAGCCGCGCCACCTTTCAGGTGGTGCTTGGCGGTGCGCTTGTCTTCGCCACGGGCATGCTCATCGGCAATGCCTGACGCCGCTCATGCGTCATGCAGCGCGCGGCTCTCTTCCGGCGCTTCCGCGCGCTCGGCCATGCCATAGTCGCGCAGGACATGGGCGATGCGCAGACGGTAGCCGGCAAATATCCCGCCGCGACCCGCGCGCTGGGCCTGCCTGTGCTCCTCCGTGTTGCGCCAGGCCCTGACCGCTTCCTCGTCACGCCAGAACGACAGTGAAAGAATGCGGTTTTCATCGCTGAGGCTCTGGAAGCGTTCGATAGAAATGAAGCCGTCGATCCCGTCGAGCAGCGGACGCAGATCGGCGGCGATGCCGAGATAGGCATCGCGCCTGCCATCAGCCGGCTCAACCTCGAAGATGACCGCGATCATGGCCGCACCCATTCGGCATGGGGCGTGGAAGCGCGTTTCAGGAACATGCGATCCTCCTTGAGAATAAAGCGCTCGCGCCTTGCGAACTCGTAATTTGCGCGACCTTCGGAGCTCGCCGCAAGCCGTGTCCGATAAGCCTCATAGGCAGCGAGACTGTCGACATTATAGACGCCATAGGCGGTCGTCGCCGAGCCCTCATATGGCGCGAAATAGCCGATGAGATCGACACCGGCGCGCGGGATCGCCTGCCCCCAGTTGCGGGAATATTCCTCAAAAGCGTCCCGCTTGAACGGGTCGATCTCGTAGCGGATGAAACACGTGATGGTCACGGGTATGGCTCCTTTCTGCCGGCATGCTTCGATGAGCGTGGAAGCATTTTCAGGTTTTCTGTGTCAGACGTCCCAGAAGGGCTTAGCGCATTCGCGTTCCACATCACGGCGGGTGAGGCCGACATCGCGGAGCTGCTCGTCGGTGAGATCGGCGAGGTCTCGCCGCTGGCGGTATCGCTCCGAAGCAAGCGCGAGCCGGTAGAACCACGACAGGATCCACGTTCGGCGGATTTTGGCCTGTCCCACGGGGGGAATGATCGATCTCTCATATGCCCGCATCGCTTCTCTCCCTGTTCGTCGGTCCGAGAATAGCGCTTGTCGAACATTCATACTTTGGTTAGCATCGAACTATGAAAGCAGGAACGGATCTCGCCCAGATTGCAAGCCTTGTAGGCGATCCTGCGCGCGCCAACATGCTGGCGGCGCTGATGGGTGGCACAGCGCTCACGGCCAGTGAACTCGCCATGGAAGCCGGTGTCACTTTGCCGACAGCCAGTGCGCATCTTGCCAGGCTGTCAGATGGCGGCTTGCTGCGGATGACGCGGCAGGGCCGTCACCGCTACTACGCGCTGGCAGGCCATCAGGTCGCCGGTATGCTGGAATCGATAATGGGCGTGGCCGCGGAGCTTGGACCGCGAAAGGTTTTACCTGGTCCACGCGACACGGCCATGCGCGAAGCCCGGATATGCTATGACCATCTAGCGGGCGAGGCAGGCGTCGCCATGTTCGATGCGTTTGCCGCGCGTGATTTGATCGCGATTGAGGGTGACGAGGTTAACCTCACGACCAGGGGCGCCATCTATTTCTCCGGTTTCGGTCTCGACATCGAGGCTATGTTGGAGAAGCGCCGCCCGGTATGCCGCTCATGCCTTGACTGGAGCGTGCGGCGCTCTCATCTGGCTGGAAGCCTGGGGGCCGGGCTTCTCGATCGGTTTATCGCTTTGCGCTGGGTGCGGCGGGAGAAAGACAGCCGCGTCATCCGCTTTACCCCACCCGGACGCACCGCCTTCGAGAAATTGCTGCGCGAGGCTTGAGCCAGCGCGAAACGGAAACGTGGCCGTTTCCTTCCGCGTCTCTTTGCGCCATGGTCGCGCTTCACCGATGATTCCAACAACACTCTGCCGGGGACACTGATGAAC
The DNA here is from genome assembly GCF_045011005.1 of Nitratireductor sp. L15S-10. Lineage (NCBI taxonomy): Bacteria > Pseudomonadati > Pseudomonadota > Alphaproteobacteria > Hyphomicrobiales > Phyllobacteriaceae > Nitratireductor > Nitratireductor sp. L15S-10. The sequence continues at coordinate 220,846 of NZ_CP120674.1, read as the reverse complement.
ACCGAATTGCTGCGCAGGCTTTGTGAGACACCGGGTGCACCGGGCCACGAAACGCGCGTCCGCGCCCTGATCGAAAAAGAGATCGATGGACTGTTCGATGAAGTGCGGACCGACCCGATGGGCTCGCTCCTGTGTGTGCGCAGGCCACGCAAGAAGGTGAAGGGCGACCCGCTCAAAATCATGCTTCTTTGCCACATGGACGAGATTGCCTTTCTCGTCACCCATGTGACCGAAAAGGGCTTCCTGCATCTCGACCCGGTGGGTGGCTTTGATCCGCGCAACCTGTTTTCCCGCCGCGTGCTCGTCTGTACCGAGAGTGGCGACTACAAGGGTGTGATGAACCCCGCCGGCAAGCCCATTCACATCCAGAGTGCGGAAGAGCGCAAGAAGGTGCCTGAGCCCGGTGACTTTATCGTCGATATGGGGCTCGGCGAAAAGGCGCGCGATCTCGTTCAGGTTGGCGACTTCGTGGTGATGGACGAACCATTCCTTGAGATGGGCGAGAAATTCGTCTCCAAGGCGCTCGACAATCGTGTCGCCTGCTGGCTCGGCATCGAGGCAATTCGCGCGCTTGAAGAAGCCGGCACGAAGCATAACTGCGAGATCCATGTGGCCTTCACCGCACAGGAAGAGGTGGGACTGCGCGGGGCGCGCACGGCCGCCTATGCGGTGAAGCCCGACATCGGGCTCGGCATCGACACCACACTCTCCTGTGATACGCCGGGCATTGGCGAGCACGAGGCGGTTACGAAGCAGGGACAAGGCTTCGGTCTTCACGTGAAGGATTCCTCCTTTATCGCCGACCAGGCGCTGGTACGCGAGGTCGAGCAACTGGCGAAGAAAAAGGCGATCCCCTATCAGCGGACCATCCTTGCCCGCGGTGGGCAGGACGGCGCGGCAGCCCAGCAGGCAGCCGCAGGCGCGCGCGCCGTGGGCATCGTGGTCGGTACGCGCTACATCCACACTGTCACCGAGATGATCGACCGCAACGACCTTCAGGCCGCGCTCGACATCATCGTCGCTTATCTCGGAGAAAACTGAACACCAGGCACCGCTGCGCCCAGACGAGCTGTGGCGCGGCGGCCACACCGAAACTGTTTGCTGCAACAAGACCCGATTTCAGCCATCAAACCGGCACAAATCCCGGCGAAATCCGATCGGCATTCACGGAGCGTTCACTTCGTGCGTGTATTTTTGGCCCGATACTTCACACAGGCGGTTTTGGAGGAGCCGCCACCGGTTGGACATGACCCATGGCTCTTATCATTCGACTCGCTGCCGTTCTTCGCGACTTCTTCGCCCCTCGCTATCATCCCGAGCGTCACTATATGCGTGGCCCCGGTCCCGCATGCCAGAAGCGTGGTGGCGGTTCCCCCACGGGTACACCGACTGCGGCCTGACGCTACCTATTCACAATATTTCACGATGACAGGCTCGCCTGCTTCAGTGCCGATCTCATGGCATGATCCGGCGGCGCATAGCCGCCAGCCGGAGCCTGTTGCGCCCGACGCCGCCAGTGCAAGCTGAACCCGCGGCGGCAGGGAGGGGCGATAGCGCCACCAGCCTTCTGAAAATCGTGCTTCGGGCGGTGGCTCCATGCCGGCACCCGAGCCCTGAACACGTGCCTCGATAATCTCAAGACCGGCGCGTGTCGCCCGCCAGTCTTCTTCCCAGCGGATTTTCTCCACCGAGTGTGTCCATGACAGGGTGAAAAGCGCAGCCCCAAGTGTGAGCGCCTTTCCTCCTGCCAGAACACATATGCTCATGTGTCGGCCTTCGTATCCGCCGGTGCCTGCGCTGCACGGGTGCGATACCAGTGCAGACCAAGGAAGATCGCTGCCAGCCCAAAGCCGAGTTCATCGGTTATCGGCAGCGCGGCAATGAGCGTGAACGCTGCCGCGGCTGCGAGAACGCGCTCCCAGATTGCCAGTTTCGCGCGCAGAAACCCGATAACCGCCGCGCCCCAGAGCGCAATGGCAAGCAACGCCTTGAAGACGATATAGGCGACCGCCGGATAATAGCCCCAGGCCTCCGCCAGCGGCCCGCCATCCTGCAGCATCAACGCCGGCGTGTAGACGGCCATGAAGGGGATGACGAAACCGGCGGCAGCCACCTTGATGGCCTCCATGGAAATCTTGAGGCCGTTCTCCCTGGCGATTGGGCCGGCGGCGAAGCAGGCAAGCGCAACGGGCGGCGTCAGGTCCGCCAGAATGCCGAAATAAAAGACGAACATGTGGCTGACGATCAGCGGCACACCAAGCGCCAGAAGCGCCGGGCCGGCGATCGACGATGTGATGATGTAGTTGGGAATGGTCGGGATGCCCATGCCCAGCACGATGCAGGTGATCATGGTCAGCACGAGCGAAAGGAAAAGGCTTGTCTCGCCCACGGAGACGATGAACTGGCCGAATGTGTTCGCAACGCCGGTCAGGGTCATGGTTCCGATAATGATGCCGACCACGGCGCAGGCCACGCCGACCGGAAGTGCCGTCTTGGCACCCTCAGCGAGTGAATCCCGACAGACAATGAGTGTCCTGCGCCCGCCATCGACAAACAGGTTGGCGATGATGAGTGCCAGGGCGGCGATCAGGATGGCCGTGATGCCATAGCGAAAGAAGCTTGCTGCAACGAGACCAAGGCCAACCCAGAAGATCACCCGCAGCACCTGCCCTGGAAGGCCGAGTGCGACCGAGCCGCCGAGAATAAGAAGCACTGTCAGCGAAAGGCCGATCGTGCCAGCGAAGAGCGGCGTGTATCCCGTGAACAGCAGATAGACCAGCACTGCCAGCGGCAGGATGAGGTACCAGCCTTTTCTCAGCGCGTTGCGGGCGGAAGGAAGCTCGGAGCGCGGCAGGCCATGCAGACCGTATTTGCCGGCTTCCAGATGCACCATCCAGAAGGCCGAGGCGAAATAGAGCACGGCGGGGATGATCGCCGCCTTGACCACCTCGTAATACTCCACACCCAGCGTCTCGGCCATGATGAATGCTACCGCGCCCATGACCGGCGGCATGATCTGCCCGCCCATGGAGGCGGTGGATTCCACGCCTCCGGCGAAGGCCGCGCGGTAGCCAAACCGCTTCATGAGCGGGATGGTGAACTGGCCGGTGGTGACCACATTGGCAACGCCGGAGCCGGAGATCGTGCCCATCAGGCCCGACGAAATGACTGACACCTTGGCCGCGCCACCGCGTGCATGGCCAACGAGGCCGAGCGAGACATCCGTGAAAAGCCTGATCATGCCGGCACGCTCCAGGAAGGAGCCGAACAGGATGAACAGGAAGATATAGGTGGCCGATACATAGATCGGTATGCCGTAAATGCCTTCCGTACCATAGGCCATGTGGTCGATGACCTGGCTGAAATCATAGCCGCGATGGTTGAGTGGCGCGGGCAGGTATTGGCCGAACAGGCAATAGGCGAGGAACGCGCCCGAGATTATTGGCAGCGCCGGTCCCATGAGCACATACGCGGCCGCAAAGACGGTGATGAGTGCGATCACGCCGAACACGATGTCGAGCGGCAGGGGATCGCCGGCCCGCAGAAGCAGCGGCTTGTATTCAACATACTGATAAAGCGCGACAGCTACACCGGCGAGCGCCAGCGCCCATGCCAGCGCCTTGATGGGAGGGGTGCTGTCACGCGCCTGCGCCACCAGCGGGAAAACCAGCAGTGTCAGGAAACCGACGTGGAAAGCACGGACCACCTGGCTTGGCAGGCTGATCACATGCGCGGCGGTGGCGATCTGGTACAGCGAGAACACCACGGCAATCCAGAACAGCAGCCGGCCGATGCGGTCCGCCCCGAATTCTCCGTGCGTATGGTCGTGCAATTCAGCCTCGGCCGGGCTCGCGGCCTGGCCAGTCTCTGTATTCGTCATCGGGCGCTCCGCTTCCCATGCTACGCGTCGGGGCCTTGCCGATTGTCCGCTCCCGCGCATCGCATGCGGGAGGGCTCGACATCTCGGGCCTTCCTGTCACGCCCCCAAGAGGAGAGTGACAGGAAGGCCCCGTCGATTGACGGGGCCTTTGCGTATTGGATTAGAGCAGGCCTTTTTCTTTGTAATAGCGCTCGGCACCGGGGTGCAGGGGCAGCGGCAGGCCCTTGGGACCATTCTCTGCGGAGATCGCCTTGGCTGCAGCGTGTGCGGCCACCATATCGTCGAGGTTTTCGAAGAGCTGCTTGGTCATCTGATACGCGACCTCATCGGAAACATCCGAATGGGTAACGAGAATGTTTGTGATGGCCAGCGTTGGCACATCCTCGCTCTGCCCCTCATAAGTGCCGGCGGGAATGGTGGCGGCAATGAATGGGGCACCGAGCGTCTCGGCAACGCTGTTGGGCACGGACACGATCGTTACCGGAAGCGAAAGCGCGAGATCCTTGATGGACGCAACGCCAAGACCGGCCGACTGGAGCGTCGCATCGAGCTGGCGGTTCTTGATCAGTTCAACGGACTCACCGAACGGCAGATACTCCGTCTTGCCGAGATCGTCATAGCTCATATCCATGGCGCCGAAGATGCGCTGGGCGTTGAGCTCGGTGCCGGATTTCGGCGCACCGACGGAAAGACCCTTGCCCTTCAGGTCGGCGAATTCCTTGATGCCGGATTCCTGCGACGCAACGATCTGAATATAGTTGGGATAGATTGCGGCGATGGCGCGCAGCTTGTCGAGTTTCTTGTCGAAGCCTGCTTCTGCATCGCCTTCCCAGGCTGATTTGACGGAATCGCCAAGTGCAAATGCGATCTCGCCACGGCCCTGCTGCAGCAGGTTCAGGTTCTCGACCGAAGCCTTGGTTGACTGCACCTGCGTGCGCACGCCGTCGATTTTTTCGCCATAGATTTTGGAAAGCTGTGAGCCGAGCGGGTAATAGACGCCCGAAGTGCCGCCGGTCAGCACGTTGATGAAGTCCTGCGCCATGGCGCCGGCAGGTGCAAGGCTCAGCGATAACGCCACGGCACCGGCTGCGAGATACTTCCTGCTTGCATGTAACATTACGTCTCCTCCGCAATATAGCTGCTCCGCAGGCACCACCGCCTGCGCTGACTCTGACTGTAGACAACCGCGCCCTTTTGCCAACCGGAAAGCGACAGGCAACAGGGTTGAACGGCCCTGGAAAGCCGATAATCGGACAGGATATTGCGCGCAACCCCCTGCGTGTGGGCAATCAACCGGCGTCCCTTAGACCAAAGTATAGGGTGCGGTGTGGTTACGCGTGGAGAGGAACCGAATGTCAGGCGATCCCGGTCGAACCGAACCCGCCGGCGCCGCGCACGGTGTCGCTGGCATGGCTGCGCTCTTCCAGCCGGACCTGAACCACCGGGGCAATCACGAGCTGCGCAATCCTGAGGCCGCGCGTGATGGCGAAGTCATCTTCACCATGGTTGATCAGCAGGACCTGAACCTCACCGCGATAGTCCGCGTCGATGGTGCCAGGTGCGTTGAGACAGGTAATGCCATGCTTGAGCGCGAGACCCGAACGCGGCCGCACCTGCCCTTCGAGACCCTCTGGAAGTTCGAGGATGAAGCCGGTGGGGACCAGCACCCGCTTTCCCGGAAGCAGAACGATGCGGCGGTCTTCCGAGACGGCTGCGCGCAGGTCCATACCGGCAGCGGCGGCACTCTCATAGGCCGGCAGCGGCAATCCCTCCCCGTGAGGCAAACGGACAATGCCGACATTGGGGCCGATAACGGGCATGGAGGAAACGGTGTTCGACATGGCTTGATCCTGTGCGCTGCAGTCCGGGGGGGCGATGATCACGACCCTTTCCGTCTGGCGCGTTTTGCCGATGAATTCAACCGTGGCGTGGCGGCCAGACGGATCTCTGCACCATTATATGGGTAAGGAAGCGGCCACTTTCTGTTCGACACGCGCCCTGCCGCTTGTTACAAGCGCCCGGCCTCAGGAAAACCATATCAAGATGACCGACAAAATCGCCGATGCGGTGGCCCGCCGCCGCACCTTCGCAATCATTTCGCACCCGGACGCGGGTAAGACCACGCTGACCGAGAAGCTGCTTCTTTTTGGCGGCGCCATTCAGCTTGCCGGCGAGGTGAAAGCGAAGAAGAACCGTGTCCAGACCCGTTCGGACTGGATGAACATCGAGCGCGAACGTGGCATCTCCGTCGTCACCTCGGTAATGACGTTCGAGTATGGCGATCACGTCTTCAACCTGCTCGATACGCCAGGCCACGAAGATTTTGCCGATGACACCTATCGCACGCTGACGGCGGTCGACAGCGCGATCATGGTCATCGATGCAGCCAAGGGCATCGAGCCGCGCACGCTGAAGCTGTTCGAGGTGTGCCGCCTGCGTGACATCCCGATCGTCACCTTCGTCAACAAGCTCGACCGCGAAAGCCGCGACCCGTTCGAGATCCTCGATGAGATCGAGCAGAAGCTGGCGCTCGATACGGCACCCATCACCTGGCCGATTGGCAGGGGCAAGAGCTTTGCCGGCACCTACAATCTTGCCAACAACACGATGCGCCGCTCGGATGACGATGTGGAGCCCATCGCCGTCAACGGGCCGGAATCCGATGAGGTTGCCGGACTCCTGCCCGAGCATGAGCGCGAGATGCTGGTGGAAGAGATGCTGCTCGGCAAGGAGGCGTGCCGTCCGTTCGATGTTCAGGCCTTCCGTGAGGGGCACCTGACGCCGGTTTATTTTGGGTCGGCGTTGCGCAATTTCGGTGTACGCGACCTGATCGAAGCGCTTGGCACTTTCGGTCCTGCGCCGCGCGCGCAGGATGCGGATTCGCGCAGGGTGGAAGCGACGGAGGAGAAGATGACCTCCTTCGTTTTCAAGATCCAGGCCAATATGGACCCCAATCACCGCGACCGCATCGCCTTCGTGCGCGTGTGCTCCGGCAAGCTCCAGCGCGGCATGAAGGCCAAGCTGGTGCGCACCGGCAAGCCGATCAGCCTGTCGGCACCGCAGTTTTTCTTCGCCAAGAGCCGCATCACCGCAGATGAGGCCTTCGCCGGCGACGTGGTGGGCATTCCCAATCACGGCACGCTGCGCATCGGCGACACGCTGACCGAGGGCGAGGAGCTGCTGTTTCGGGGCGTGCCCAATTTCGCGCCGGAAATTCTCCGTCGCGTCCGGCTTGGCGATGCCATGAAGGCCAAGAAGCTCCGGGAGGCCCTTCAGCAGATGGCCGAAGAGGGCGTGGTTCAGCTCTTCACACCGGAAGACGGGTCGCCCGCCATTGTCGGCGTGGTCGGAGCGTTGCAGCTTGATGTGCTCAGGGAGCGGCTCAAGGTCGAATATTCACTTCCGGTGGATTTCGAGATGGCTCGCTTCAGCGTGTGTCGCTGGATTTCGTCCGATGAGCCAGGCGAAGTGGATCGATTCATAGCCAGTCATCGCGGCGACATTGCGCGCGATCTGGACGACGATCCGGTGTTTCTTGCGCCGCACGAGTTCGGTCTGAACTACGAGGCCGACCGCTGGAAAGCCGTACGCTTTGCCACGGTGAAGGACTACCAGACACGCAAGGCGGCCTGAGTGGACAGGTTTATCTCGCGGCTCTCCTGATAGAGGTATTTTCCTCATTCTGTCGCTTTTTGGGTATGAAATTCCAAGCGCGAATAGAGAATAGCGCCTAGATGAGGTTCATCTAGGCGTGTGCGGGTTGCTATCCTGCAGCGTCAGGAACACCAATCGCGTTTCATCTCACCCAGGAGGAGAGAACGATGAGCCTTCGCATCAACGACACAGCGCCGGATTTCAGCGCCGAGACAACTCACGGGACCATCAATTTTCACGACTGGATTGGCGACGGGTGGGCCGTGCTCTTCAGTCATCCGAAGGATTTCACGCCGGTCTGCACGACCGAGCTCGGAACGATGGCTGGGCTCGAGGGTGAGTTCAAAAAGCGCAATACCAAGATCATCGGCATTTCGGTCGACCCGGTCGAGGATCATGTCCGCTGGAAGGACGACATCAAGAAGGCCACGGGCCATGCCGTCGATTATCCGATGATCGGCGACAAGGATCTGAAAGTCGCCAAGCTTTACGACATGCTGCCGTCTGATGCAGGCGAAAGCTCCGATGGTCGTACCGCAGCCGACAACGCGACGGTGCGCTCGGTTTATGTCGTGGGTCCGGACAAGAAGATCAAGCTTGTGCTGACCTATCCCATGACGACGGGCCGGAATTTTGCGGAAATCCTCCGCGCAATTGATTCCATTCAGCTCACAGCCAGGCATCAGGTGGCGACGCCCGCCAATTGGCAGCAGGGCGAGGATGTTATCATCACACCGGCCGTTTCCAACGAGGATGCGGTGAAGCGCTTCGGTTCGTTCGAGACCATTCTGCCCTATCTGCGCAAGACGAAGCAGCCTGCAGGCTGATCCGTTCGCAGGAGAGGTATCGAGAACATCCGCCCCGGAAGCATTGTTGCTTCCGGGGCTCTTCATGTGCGCGCCAGGCCCGGCCTTGTCTTCAAAGCGACACGCTGTCACGGTCTCATGATTCCATATGAAACCGTTTCAGGAGTCCGCCATGCGCCGCCCCGCTCTTTCACTGATCGCCCTCCTCGCAATCGGTTCCCCGACTTATGCGGCAACGCTTGAGATCGATCTGCCCGATGCGGAAACCGTGGAGACCGTCACGGTAACCTATGCGTGCCCGGACGGCGATATCGACGCCACTTATTATAATGCTGAAGACACTTCGCTTGTGGTGGTCACGATCGACGGCGGCCCGGTGGTGATGAGCAGCGTTCTTGCCGCCTCGGGTGTCAAATATGCCGGTGGCCCCTATGTCTGGTGGACCAAGGGTGACGATGCCGATCTCTACGATCTGATGAAGGGTGAGGACGCGGAGCCGGTGTCCTGCGCCGCAAAAAACTGACCTGACCGGCGGCGAAAGTAAACCATTAGGTTGACTATCTGGGTTGTGACTGATAGGTAAACCACATGGTTGAATATCAGTCACCCCATCTCGATGCCGTTTTCCACGCCCTGTCGGACCCGACCAGGCGGGCCATGCTGCACCGTCTTTCCGGCGGTGAGCAAAGTGTCTCGCAACTGGCGCAGCCCTTCGACATGTCGCTGGCCGGCGCCTCCAAACATGTGAAGGTTCTGGAAGGGGCGGGCCTCGTCAGCCGGCGCGTGGACGGCCGCACCCATTATTGCCGGCTGGAGGCAGCGCGGCTTGCCGAAGCACAGGCGTGGTTCCGCTACTACGAACGCTTCTGGTCCAACCGGCTCGACAAGCTGCAGGCGATCCTGGAAGCGGAGGATCGGGAGAGTTCCGCCGGAAGAGAGTGACGTGCCGCCCCCTCAGCCACCTCAACCTTTGAGAGGAAGATGATGAGACAGATCGAAGAAAGTGATTATGGCGTCGCCACGGCACCCAATGAGGTGCGCTTCGAGAGATCTCTCCCGGGCCCTGTCGAACGCGTTTGGGCCTATCTGACCGAGGCGGACAAGCGCCGGCAATGGCTGGCGGGCGGAGAGATGGAGCCGCGTGCAGGCGGTTCCGCAAAACTCCTGTTCCGCCATTCCGAATTCACCGACGAGGACCCGCCCGAGGCCTATAGGGAGATGAATGAGAAGGGATTTCTCTCCGAGGGGCGGATCATTGCCTGGGATCCACCGCGGCATCTGGCCATGACCTGGCCGGGAGACGGTGCCGATAGCCAGGTAGAGTTCGAGCTCTTTCCCGAGGGCGACAGGGTTCTCCTTGTCGTGACCCACAAACGCCTTGCGGACCGGGACGAGATGATCAATGTCTCCGGTGGCTGGCATGCCCATCTGGCTGTTCTGGAAGCGGTGCTCGCAGGCGAGAAGACGCCGCGCTTCTGGTCGCAAATCGTGGAGCTGGAAGCCGCATACACCGCACGCTTCAACGAACGGTGAGACCCCTTTCGCTATTGGCACCAAGGAGCATGACATGAACGTTTCCGCTACGCCGCCCAAGGCTGGCGCCCAGCCCGACACAGCACCGAAGCTCGCCGGCGGGCGCAATATCGCGATGAAGGTGCCACCGCATCAGTATGACGAGACGGTACGCTTCTACCGGGACGTACTCGGCATGGAGCAGATCGAGGAGCTTCTGCCCGCTGTCGGCTTTCGCTTCGGAGCCAACCAGCTCTGGATCGACAAGACCCCTGGTATGAGCCAGTCGGAACTCTGGCTGGAAATCGTGACTGACGACACCAAGGCCGCCGCCGCTCGGCTGGAAGCGGCAGGCATCGCGCGCTGTGACGAAATTGAACCGCTGGGCGAAAATTTCGACGGGTTCTGGATATCGAGCCCCGCCCAGATCATCCATCTGGTCGACCATAAATCCGGCGCCTGGTGAAGACGATATGTTGAAAATAGCTCTGATGAGCATCCTTGTGGACGACCAGGAGAAGGCAGAGGCATTTTACACGGATGTGCTGGGCTTCCGGAAGAAGCAGGACTTTCCAGCCGGCGGCGCCCGCTGGCTGACGGTGGTTACACCGGGAACCGAGAACGGCACCGAGTTGCTTCTGGAACCCATGGGATACGACTTCGCGCGCACCTACCAGAAGGCGCTTTATGATGCCGGCATACCCTGTACGACTTTTGCCTGCGAGGACGTGCAGGCAGAGTATGAGCGGCTGAAAGCGCGCGGCGTGGTGTTTCGCGCAGAGCCGACCCGGATGGAGGGGATGCCCACCATCGCCGTGTTTGAGGATACGTGCGGCAACCTCGTTCAGATGTTCGAGGCATCTTGAGAAGAAAGGGCGGACACAAGGCGTCCGCCCTCCATTCAGTCTGACGTCAGAACTTCGCGCCTTCGCGGATGAACGTCCCGGCATTCAGTTCGTTGAACGCCTGCACCAGTTCCTGGCGCGTGTTCATGACGATGGGACCGTGCCAGGCGACGGGCTCCTGGATGGGCTTGCCCGAAACGAGCAGAAAGCGGATGCCTCGTTCGCCGGCCTGCACCACCACTTCGTCGCCCGTGTCGAAAACCACGAGCGTGCGGTCACCGCTCATGTCGCGCAGATGCACTTCCTCGCCTGCGACCTCCTTTTCGACCAGCACCCCGAATGGTTTCGAGGCATCGCGGAACGTGCCGGAGCCTTCGAAGATATAGGCGAATGCGCTACGGTAGGTGTCGACCGGCAGGACCTTGCGCTTTCCCGGCGGCACCCAGACATCGAGATATTGCGGATCAGCCGCAATACCATCGACGGGACCACGCTTGCCCCAGAACTCACCGACCACGACACGCACGCGCGTCCCGTCATCGTCGATCACTTCGGGAATGTCGCCGGCTTTCACGTCCTGATAGCGTGGCGTCGTCATCTTCTCGCTCGATGGCAGGTTGGCCCAGAGCTGGAAGCCGTGCATACGGCCCTGCCTGTCACCATGCGGCATTTCCTGATGGAGGATACCGCTGCCGGCCGTCATCCATTGCACATCCCCGGCGCCAAGTGAGCCGGCATTGCCGAGACTGTCTGCATGATCTACGCTGCCCGCCAGAACATAGGTGATTGTTTCGATGCCGCGATGCGGATGCCAGGGAAAGCCGGCCTGATAGTCTTCCGGCCGATCGTTGCGGAAGTCATCGAGCAGAAGGAACGGATCGGCCAGCTTCGGATCGCCAAAGCCGAACGCTCGGTCAAGTCGAACACCTGCACCTTCCATCGTGGGCTGGGCCTGCGAAATCTGCTTTACGGGACGAATGGACATGATCGTCTCTCCATCTGTTGCTTGGAGCAAAGATAGTGCGTGCCTGCGGTTATGACATCCGCGACAGCGAAGACGCGCTGTTTACATATTGGAGACAATCGGCGGCATTGACGCTGTGCGTGGTCCAATGCTCTGGTCACGCCAGAACACGATTGTCGGGCGGTCCTTGTACTCGGTGCGCGCTTTTTCAACAAAGCCGAGGCGCTCCGCGAGCCTGCGTGACGGAGCGTTCTCCTCATCGATGATGCAGGTAACGGTTTTGTCCCGGTGTGCTCGCGAGCACCAGGAAAACACGGCTTCCATGGCTTCTTTCGCATAGCCTCTGCCGTGGACCTCCGGCAGGAAGACCCATCCGGCCTCCAGCGTGCCTTCAACAGAAGGGGTAATAGCGCGCCGTGCTTCCTGAACACCGGCATCGCCCAGAAAAGCACCCGTCGCCTTCTCCGTTACGGCAAAATAGCCGAAACCCACCAGATCCCACATGCCCCGATGCATGGCGAGACGGCGCCAGGCATCTTCACCGGTGAGTGGTTTGCCCGAGGTAAAGCGCGTGGCCTCCGGCAGCGACCAGAGGTGGGCGAAGGCATCGAAATCGGTGCTGGAGTGTGCACGCAGCAGGAGGCGCTCCGTTTCAAGTACCGGGGTTTGCAGGGTCATTCTTTCGGTCCAAGCCGATCGGCGATCAGTAGTGCCAGGCGTTCGGCAACGTCGTCCTTGCCCATCTCCGGCCATTCATCGTGTCCGTCCTGGCTGACGATCACCACGCTGTTGCGGTCGCCACCCATCACGCCACCGGGACCGACGCCGCTGTCATGCGAGACGTCGTTGGCGACGATGATGTCGGCGCCTTTCTTGTTCAGCTTTGCGCGCGCATTCTTGAACAGATCCTGCGTTTCGGCAGCGAAGCCGATGACGAGCGCCGGGCGCTTTTCATGATGCCCGATCCCCGAAAGGATGTCGGGATTTTCGGTGAGCTCGAGCGTGGGAGCGCCCTGTCCGGGTTTCTTCTTGATCTTCTCGGCGGTCTCGACAGCCGGACGCCAGTCGGCGACGGCAGCGACGAAGACCCCGGCATCTGCCGGAAGTGCGGCTTCCACCGCTTCGCGCATCTGGCGTGCCGTCTCCACATGGGTGGTCGTGACACCCTGCGGGTCCGGAATGGAAACGGGGCCCGAAACGAGGTGAACCGATGCCCCGAGGCGGGCAAGTGCCGCAGCGATGGCGTGTCCCTGTTTGCCCGAAGACCGGTTGGCAATGTAGCGAACCGGGTCGATCACCTCATGGGTTGGTCCCGAGGTAACGATCACCTTGCGCCCCGCAAGCGGCTTTTCGCCGGTGTCGAGCAGGGCCTCTATGGCTGCCACGATCTCCAGCGGCTCGGCCATGCGACCTTCGCCTGCTTCGCCGCTTTCGGCCATCTCTCCCCGGTTGGGGCCGACAAAATGCACGCCGTCTTCCCGGAGCGTCCTTGCATTGCGCTGCGTGGCCGGGTGCTCCCACATACGGGGGTTCATGGCGGGCGCCAGGAGAACAGGCTTGTCGGTGGCCAGCAGCACCGTCGAGGCGAGGTCATTGGCCTGACCGGTGGCGAGCTTTGCCATCAGGTCGGCTGTCGCGGGCGCGACGACGAGAAGGTCGGCCTCGCGCGAAAGACGGATATGGCCGACATCGTGTTCGTCCTGACGGTCGAACAGATCGGTGAAGACGTGGTCTGCCGAAAGCGCGCCCACGGATAGCGGGGTGATGAACTCCTGTGCGGCCTTTGTCATGACGCAACGCACGCTCGCCCCGCGCTCGCGCAGGCGGCGGATCAGGTCGAGGCATTTATAGGCTGCGATGCCGCCCCCGATCAGAAGCAGGATGCGCGTTTTGCGAAGGGTCTGCTGGGGGGCTGTCATGGATGCAGGCTCTCTTACGACGGCTTCATGGCTGGCTCGATATCGGTATGAACGAAATCGTCGCCCTTGAAAAGAAGCGGCAGGTTAGCGCTGCGGGCGAGAGCGTAAGCGAAGCAGTCTCCAATGTTGAGCGCGGCTTTGTGGCCGGTGCCCGGACCATAGATCGCGTAGGCCCTGCGTGCGATGCTCAATTGCCGGTCGTCGAAGTCGATCGTTTCCACGTCGAGAGCCTTGAGCAGTGTGTTGAGGCGCGCGGTTCCTTCGATCATCGCAATGTGCCTTGCAACGCAATGCGCTTCGAAGGTGGTGGTGCTGCTGATAAGGATTCGTTCGGCATGTACGAAAGCCTGACGAAACATGTCCGCATCCGCATCGCCGTTCAGAACGGCGATTAGCGCCGACGTGTCGACGACGAATTTCGCTTCACAATGTACGGCCATTCCAGATCTCGTCGGTGATGGCTTTCAGATTGAAAGGGCCGATGGGGCTCATCGAGACCGATTCGATCAGCTCGATGCGATGACGGATTTTCTGAGTGCGGGTATTCTGGTGAGGCTGTACACTTTTTGCGAGTATGCGACGGACCTCTTCCTCCATCGAGACGTCGTTTTCGGCGGCGCGTTTTTTTAGAGCGCGCCGCACCTTCTCGTCCACATTTCGAATGGTCAGTGTCGCCATTGTTACTCCGTTACAAAACACTTCAGCCTTAACGCAGCGGCAGGCATGTTGCATGCCTGCCGCATTCACGTCTGGGCATAACCCAATGACAGCATGACTGTCAGTGCTGGCGTTGCATTATGCACACTTCTTCGGCGTGGAATAATGAGGCGAATCCGTGTCTTAGGTGTGGTTTGCTAGCATTGCTGTCATTGCCTTCAGGGTAAGCCTGGCGCGACTGAAGGCCGATGCTCGGACGAACGGATACGGGCTGGATGGGATCAGGAGATCTGCCACGCGATAACGGCAAGCGCAATCGCGATCACCCACAGGGCGAAACGCCCGCCGCGTGAATGGCGGGCTTCTGCCCTGCCAATCGCTTCGGCGGTCTCGGGATCAAAGCGCAAACCCTTCTGGGCCATCGTGTCGATCTCACGGGAGAGGCGCTCCGTACGGGCGGCCAGATCCGGGGCCTGACGAACGAGCGCGACGAGCGCCCCCACGCCTTCGCCTGCATCCCTTATGATGCCGCGTGGCCCGAGATTGGCGGCGATCCAGTCGGACACCACCGGCTCGGCCGTCTTCCACATGTTGAAATGCGGATCGAGCGTGCGCGCCACACCTTCGACCACCACCATGGTTTTCTGCAGCAGCAGCAGCTCCGGGCGGGTCTGCATGTCGAAGAGTTCGGTGACTTCGAAGAGAAGTGTGAGAAGGCGCGCCATGGAAATGGTCTCGGCAGACTGGCCGTGGATCGGCTCACCAATGGCGCGCAGCGCCTGCGCAAAAGCGGCGACGTCGTGGTGCGCCGGTACATAACCCGCCTCGAAATGCACCTCCGCCACCCGGCGGAAATCGCGGGTAATAAAACCGTAGAGGATCTCGGCCAGGAAATGCCGCTCCTTGCGTCCAATCCGTCCGGTGATGCCAAAATCGACGGCAACGATCGTGCCGTCATCCTCGACAAACAGGTTGCCGGGATGCATGTCCGCGTGAAAGAAGCCGTCGCGCAGTGTATGGCGCAGGAAGGACTGGATCAGCGTTCTGGCGAGCGCTTCGAGGTCGTGACCTGCTTCCCGCAACGCGTCGATGTCCGACATCTTCGTGCCGTTGACCCATTCGAGTGTCATCACATCGCGACCGGTGCGCTGCCAGTCGACAGCCGGAACGCGGAAACCCGGGTCGTCCCTGGTGTTTTCCTGTATCTCTGAAATGGCAGCGGCTTCCAGCCGCAGATCCATCTCGATCTTCGTCACCTGCGCCAGCGTCTCCGCCACCTTCACAGGCTTGAGACGACGCGTGGACGGCATGAACCGTTCCTGCAGGTGTGCAGCCAGAAAATAGCTTTCGAGATCGTTCTGAAACCGGCGCCTGACGCCGGGTCTGATGACCTTCACGGCCACCTTCCGGGGCTCTGATCCACCGGCATCAACAAGCGCCTCGTGCACCTGAGCAATGGAAGCGGCGGCAACAGGCCCGTCGAACTGCACAAAGAGCTCCTCAACCGGTCTCCCGAGCGAAGTTTCTATGGCCGCCCGCGCCTGGGTCTCCGGGAACGTATCCATCCGGTCCTGAAGGCGGGAGAGGTCCCGAGCCATGTCATGGCCGACGACATCAGGTCGGGTTGCCAGGAACTGACCGAGCTTCACATAGGAGGGCCCCAGTCGGTTCACCGCCTGCGCAAGTCGTTCAGGGCGGTCGCGTCGTGCCGAACGACGCCGAGACATCAGCTTTGCGACACGCCAGCCAAAGCGCGGCATGCCTTCCAACTGGTCGCCCGGCATGGCCGCAACCACACCTTCGCGAATGAGAATCCAGCCCGCGCGTGCAAGCCTCAGATATGCGCCGACCGTACTCATGAATATGCCGTCAAATCTTCCAGCCGGAGTGCAGGGCGGCGATCCCGCCAGTATAATTGCGCCATGTCACGCGCGAGAAGCCCGCATTTGTGATCATCGCGGCAAAATTCTGCTGGTTTGGGAACTTGCGGATGGATTCGATCAGATACCGATAGGGCTCGCCGTCGCCTGTCACCGCCTGCCCGATGCGCGGAATCGCATGGAAGGACCAGTTTTCATAGACCTTGTCGAGGAGCGGCATTTCGACTTCGGAAAATTCGAGGGACAGAAAGCGCCCGCCGGGTTTCAGAACGCGAAAAGCCTCATCCAGTGCCCGGTCGATGTGCGGCACATTGCGAATGCCAAAGGCAATCGTATAGGCGTCAAAACTGTTGTTCTCGAAAGGCAGATCTTCTGCGTTGGCTTCGACGAAAGTCAGATTTTCGGCAAAGCCTCTCTTTTCGGCGCGTTCGCGTCCGACTTCCAGCATCGAGCCATTGATATCGAGCACGGTCACGTCCGCATTGCGGCGGGATGCCTCGACGATACGGAAGGCGATGTCACCCGTGCCACCGGCCACGTCAAGGGCGCGATAGCCCAGTCGCTTCGAAGGTGCGAGCCATGAAATCATGGCATCCTTCCAGGCCCGATGCAGCCCGGCGGACATGAGGTCGTTCATCACGTCATAGCGTTTTGCAACGCGGTGGAACACCGTGTTGACCAGACCCTGCTTCTCGTTCTCGTCAACCTGACGAAAACCGTAGGCCGTCTCCATGCCGCCCTGGGCGGTGGTACGTTGATCTGACATCATCACCCTTTCGAAATCGCCGGGACCATAGCTCATTGCCGCTTCTGGCGCTATTGTCAAAAGCGCGATGAACAGCCGCGCCGGCGGACTGGTTAAAACGGAGCGCACATGGTCCCAAAAGCCGAGCTTCACTGTCATATCGAAGGTGCTGCCTCGCCTGAGCTTGTTTTGTCCCAGGCCCGCAAATATGGCGTCGATACATCCGGCTTTCTTCGTGACGGGGCGTATCACTGGTACGATTTTACGAGTTTTCTGGCCGCTTATGACGCCGCGGCGAACCTCTTTCGAAGCGAGGAGGATTACGCGCTTCTGGCCGAGGATTACTTGACCGGCCTGTGGCGCGAAGGGGCCGTTTACTCGGAGATCTTCACCTCACCCGATCATGCCGAACGCGCCGGTTTGTCCCGCATGGACTACACAAATGCCCTCGGCGAGGGGATTGAGCGGGCGCGGGCGAAAACCGGCATCGAGGGAAGGATCATCGTCACGGGCGTGCGTCATTTCGGTGCGGCTGCGGTTGAGGATGCGGCCCGGTTTGCCGCCGCCTGCAGGCATCCTCTGGTGACCGGTTTCGGCATGGCTGGAGACGAGCGTTTCGGCAATGTGCGTGACTATGAACATGCATTCGAGATCGCCCGCGAGGCCGGGTTGGGCCTGACTGTCCATGCCGGGGAGTTCGGTGGCTGGGAGAGTGTGGAGGCAGCGCTCAACCATATTCGCCCCGCGCGCATCGGCCATGGCGTGCGCGCCATCGAAAACCCCGATCTGGTGCGCCGGCTCGCAGACGAAGGTGTGGTACTGGAGGTATGTCCGGTCTCCAACATCGTGCTGAAGGTCTACCCCGATTACGCCAGTCACCCGCTACCAGACTTGCTCGAGGCTGGGTGCCGCGTCACCCTCAACTCGGATGACCCGCCGCATTTCCATACTTCGCTCGGTTACGAATATCACGTGGCACGGGAGCATTTCGGCCTGGACGATGCGACCTTGCGTAGCCTCACGCGTACGGCCATAGAGGCGGCTTTTGTCGACGATGCCACCCGCAGACGCCTGCTCGATGCTCTTGAAGACAAAACTGTGGCTCAATGAGGCATGCGGTATGCTGAAACGTTCGTGTTGGTTAGTATCGGCAACAAGAAACCAGCATCCGGGGAACTTCACATGCAGGGCGTGACTGTCGTCGACCACCCGCTTGTCCAGCACAAGCTCACAATCATGCGCGACAAGGAGACGTCGACGGCCGGCTTTCGACGTCTTCTGCGCGAGATTTCGCTATTGCTGTGTTATGAGGTCACGCGTGATCTCGAACTCACCACCAAGCGAATAGAAACACCTCTTCAGCCCATTGATTCGCCAACGCTGGAAGGAAAGAAACTCGTGTTCGCCTCGGTGCTGCGTGCCGGGAACGGACTCCTGGACGGCATGCTCGATCTAGTACCGGCAGCGCGTGTAGCGCATGTGGGCATGTATCGCGATCATGAAACGCTGGAAGCGATCGAGTATTTTTTCAAGGCGCCGAGTGATCTCGGTGACCGGCTGGTGATCGTGGTCGATCCGATGCTGGCGACGGCCAACTCCGCCATCGCCGCCGTTGATAAACTCAAGGAGCGGGGCGCCACCAATCTGCGCTTCCTGTGCCTGCTGGCAGCCCCGGAAGGTGTTGAGAACTTCCGGAGATCCCACCCCGATGTGCCGATTTTCACAGCTTCAATAGACGAGCGCCTGAACGAGAAGGGCTATATCGTGCCCGGTCTCGGCGATGCAGGTGACCGCATGTATGGGACCAAGTAACCCACACTTAACCAACCGGAATGGTTGTCGGCGCCGTTAAGCGAATGATCGGCGGTGGTTCTTATGGTTCTTCCAGCAGCAAACTGGAAGGAACAGATGTTTCGCAAGATGATCATGCTGGGGGTGGTGGCTGGCGCTGCAGGGGGCGTTCCCGCTCTCTATCAGAGCAATCCGGAGTTCTACCGGGAGCTGCTGCACGCGGCGTTGACTTTGAGCGCGAATGAAAACCCACAACAGGTCGCAGCCTCGCGCCCTGCTTCCAGTCCCTTGCCGATGAACAGCGAAACGTCGGTTCTTCTGGGCAGGAAGGTCAGCATCACTGCCGATGAGACGGGTCATTTCGTGGGGCGGTTCAAATTGAACGGTCGTGAGCTGAGTGCGATGATTGATACGGGTGCGACCTATGTGGCGATCAACCGGGATACCGCGCGCCGGATCGGAGTATCTTTGAACTCCTCTGACTTCAAATATGAAGTGAACACGGCCAACGGCAAGGTACGCGCGGCGGCGACGACGATCGATAGCCTCCAGATTGGCCGCATCTATGTAGAAAACATCGATGCGGTGGTGCTCGATGATCGGGCGCTGGACAAGATCTTGATAGGTATGAGCTTTCTTGACCGTCTTGCCCGCTTTCAGGTGGAAAACCGGGCGCTGGTGCTCGAACAATAGAAAGACTTTGATTCCACAGCCCGATCTGCTTCAAATCTCTGCCGTTACCCGACGCAGGATCGTTTTGCGCGTACGCGGTTTCGCATCAGTGATGTCGTAGGCGCTGCTCACAATGCGCGCTGCGCGCCGGGCGCTTTCTTCCGATGATGCATGCACCATGCAGAGCGGTTCGCCATGTTTCGTTTCGGCCCCAAGAGGCAAAAGATCGGTGAAGCCGACGGAATGATCGATCGTGTCCTGGGGAGTTCGCCGACCGCCACCGAGCCCGATCACACCAATGCCAACCGCACGCGCGTCAATCGCGCTCACAAAGCCATCATTCGCAGCAGGAACGGGGAGGGTTACAGACGCACGAGGCAGATGCTTGTCCGGATTTTCAACAAAGTCACCCGGTCCGCCAAGCGCGGACACCATCTGGCCGAATCGTTCTGCAGCACGCCCGCTCTCGAGCGCTTCATGGGCCCGGTCGTAGGCTTCGCGCGTGGTTGTCGCGATGCCGGAGGCAAGCAGCATCTCGCTGGCAAGCGCCAGTGTGACGTCCTCCAGCCTGCGGTCGCGCTTCTCGCCCGTGAGAAAGTCGACCGCATTGACAACTTCCACCGCATTGCCGGCGGCGGATGCGAGTGGCTGGTTCATGTCGGTTATGAGCGCGGAGGCCGAAAGGCCCGCTTCGCCCGCAACGCGCACCAGATTTTCGGCTAGCTTGCGCGCCGCACGGGCATCGCCCATGAAGGCGCCATTGCCGGACTTCACATCGAGCACCAGCGATGAAAGGCCGGCGGCCAGCTTCTTCGACAGGATGGAGGCGGTGATGAGCGGGATCGATTCCACCGTGCCGGTAACATCGCGCACGGCATAGAAGCGCTTGTCGGCAGGCGCGAGATCGCCCGTCTGCCCGATGATCGCGCAGCCCACCTTGCGCACCGTTTCGGCAAAGCGTTTCTGGTCTGGCTGGCTCGTGTAACCGGGGATGGAATCCATCTTGTCGAGCGTGCC
This sequence comes from Nitratireductor sp. L15S-10, assembly GCF_045011005.1. NCBI lineage: Bacteria > Pseudomonadati > Pseudomonadota > Alphaproteobacteria > Hyphomicrobiales > Phyllobacteriaceae > Nitratireductor > Nitratireductor sp. L15S-10. The sequence goes on along the minus strand of NZ_CP120674.1, from coordinate 200,504 downwards.
GCCGGTGTGGCCGAGGCCGCGTCCGGAGATCATCGGCACAAAGGCGCCGCAGGCCGCCACGATGGGGGCAAGCATGAGGGAGACATTGTCACCTACACCGCCGGTGGAATGCTTGTCGGTCACGGGGCCAGGCAGGTTCGACCAGTCGAGCACGCTGCCGGAATCGCGCATGGCGAGCGTGAGGGCCGCCCCTTCCGCGGCATCCATGCCGTTCAAAAGAACTGCCATGGCGAGCGCCGCGATCTGCCCCTCGCTCCATGAACCATCTGCGAGTCCGGCGGTGAACGCGCAGATTTCCTCGCCTGTCAGCGCCTTGCCGTCGCGCTTCCTGCGGATGATTTCCTGAGGGAGCATTTGATCCTCAGCCTACCGGCAGGCCATCGGCGCACAACTGGCCGAGAATGGTGGCGAGCCGCTGCCCGCCAATGGGCGCCATGTCCTTCGTTTCCTGATGCGAAAGCTCGCCTGCGCTCATCCCGGCCCCAAGATTGGTGATAACCGAACAGGCCGCGACACGAAGCCCGAGATAGCGCGATAGAATAACCTCGGGAACCGTCGACATGCCGACAGCATCGGCCCCCAGAGTGCGGGCCATGCGGATTTCCGCCGGTGTTTCGAAGGTCGGGCCGGAGAACCACATATAGACGCCCTTGTGCAATTGCGTGCCGGTTTTGCGCGCGGCGTTCTCAAGGCGCGCGCGCAGGCCCGCATCATAGGCCTCGCTCATGCCCACGAACCGGCGGTCGCTGCCTTCACCGATCAGCGGGTTGGCGCCCGAGAAATTGATGTGATCCTCGATCAGCATGACCGAGCCAGGCGGCATGTCTTCGCGCAGGGATCCGGCGGCATTGGTGAGGATGAGCTGCGTGATGCCTATGCCCCATAAGGTTTCGAGCGCCGGGCGCATGGCGGCGGGATCGCCGTGCTCATAGTAGTGCGCGCGGCCTGCGAGCATCAGGACCGGAGTACCGGAAAGCCGGCCCGCGACGATCTCGCCCGCATGGCCCGTCACGCCGCTTTGCGGAAAGCCCGGTAACTCGGAATAGGAGATGCGCACGGCATCCTCCACATCATTGACAAGCCCGCCGAGCCCTGAGCCCAGCACAAGAGCAAGCTGCGGGGCAAGCCCGTTGAGCCGCTCGGTCAGACGGTCCACGGCCTGTTTCATTTGCCATCCTCGAAGCTGAAACCGCGTGGAAAGACCGCCGAGAACGGCACCGTTTCCAGAACACCTCCGGTATCGCACAGGTGCAGCACCGCATTCTCCGTAGCGAATTCCGCCAGCCGCTGCCGGCAGCCGCCGCAGGGCATGATCTTCGGCATCTTTTCTGCCACGAGGGCGATCTCCGTGACGCGGCCGCCGCCCGCCATGACGAGATGGCCGAGCGCGGTGGTCTCCGCACACCAGCCTTCGGGATAGGAAGCGTTTTCGATGTTGCAGCCGGCGTGAATGGCGCCGGTCTCGGTTTTCACCGCAGCCCCCACGGGAAAGCGGGAATAGGGAGCATAGGCGTTCTTCATTGCCGCGCTGGCGGCGGAAAACAGATCTTCGGCGCTCATCAACGCTCCTTCACATAGGGCACGCCGCCGGCGCGCGGTGGCACGGCCTTGCCGATAAAGCCGGCCAGAAGCACCACGGTGAGAATGTAGGGCAGCGCCTGCATGAACTGCACCGGCACCTGGCCGATCAAGGGCAGGGGCGTGCCCTGAATGCGGATGGCGAAAGCATCGAGGAAGCCGAACAGGAGGCAGGCGAACATGACCGGCACGGGTTTCCACTTGGCGAAGATGAGAGCGGCCAGCGCGATGAAGCCGCGCCCCGCCGTCATGTCCTTCACGAAGCCGGCATTCTGCGCCAGCGACAGATAGGTGCCGGCCATGCCGGTAAGGATGCCGGTGCAGATGACAGCGCGGTAGCGCAGCCATGAGACGGAAACGCCTGCCGTGTCGACCGCTGCCGGGTTTTCACCCACCGCCCGGAGCCTGAGGCCGAAGCGGGTGCGGAACAGCACCCACCAGGTGAAGGGCACGAGCAGGAAGGCCGCGTAGGTGAGAAGCGAATGGCCGGAGATGAGTTCGGAGTAGATGTCGCCGAGGATCGGCACATCGCGCACCGCCCCTGCAAAGGGGAGTTCGACGGCGCCAAACCGGGCGTCGCCCGGCAGCGAGGGTGTGCGCCCACCCTGCCGGAACCATGCCTGGCCCAGAATGATGGTCGAGCCGGCGGCAATGAAGTTGATGGCGACGCCCGAGACGATCTGGTTGCCGCGATGGGTGATCGAAGCAAAGCCATGCACGAGCGCGAGGAAGACCGAGATCAGCATGGCCGCCCCAAGCCCGGCCCAGGCAGAGCCGGTGACGGCCGCCGCCGCGCCGGCAGCAAATGCGCCGGCCAGCATCTTGCCCTCAAGGCCGATGTCGAACACGCCCGACCGCTCCGAATAAAGCCCGGCGAGCGCGGCCAGCAGGAGCGGTATGGACAGCCGCACGGTGGAATCGAGAACGAGGATCAGGGAATGAAAGAAATCCATCTCAGCCACCCTCGCCCTGCTGGGCCTCAATCCCCGCCGAACGCGGGCTGAGACTGGCGAAAAGCGCCTGTATCGAAGGCCGGAACATGTGCTCCAGCGCGCCGGCGAACAGGATGACGAGGCCCTGAATGATGACGATCATGTCGCGCGAGATGTTGGGCATCTCGAAGGCGAGCTCCGCCCCGCCCTGATAGAGCATGCCGAACAGGATGGCCGCCGGCACGATGCCTGCCGGATGCGAGCGCCCCATCAGCGCCACGGCGATGCCCACAAAACCCGCGCCGGTGACGAAATCGATCTGCAAACGGTTCTGGTCGCCCATCACCGGGTTGAGCGCCATCATGCCGGCAAGCGCGCCGGAGATGAGCATGGTGATGATGATGATCTTCGTTTCGCTGACGCCGGCATAGCGCGCCGCCTTGGGGCTGAAACCGCGCATGCGGATCTCATAGCCGAGCCGCGTGCGCCAGATCAGAACCCAGACGAGAAACGCCGCCAGAAGCGCCAGCAGAAAGGAGAGGTTGAATGGGGCGGAGCGGATGGAAAAGCCCATTGCCTCCAGCACCCAGTTGAGCTTGGGCAATTGCCCGCCTTCGAGGAAATTGCGGGTCTGCGGGGCCTGCGCGCCGGCGGGTTTGAGCACATTCACCAGCAGATAGACCATCAGGCTTGCGGCAATGAAATTGAACATGATCGTCGTGATGACGATATGCGAGCCGCGCTTTGCCTGGAAATAGGCCGGGATGAAGGCCCACGCCGCACCGAACAGCGCAGCACCCACAATGGCCAGCGGAAACACCAGCCACCAGGGCAGAATGCTGTCGAAGGCGAGGCAGACCACCGCCACGCCCAGCCCGCCCACATAGGCCTGCCCCTCGCCGCCAATGTTGAACAGGCTGCAATGGAAGGCGACGGCCACGGCAAGCCCGGTGAAGATGAAGCTTGTCGCGTAATAGAGCGTATAGGCGATGTTCTGCCCGCGGCCGAGCGCCCCTTCCACCAGAATGGCGGCGGCGCGGAAGGGGTTTTCTCCGACAAGCATCACCACCAGCCCGGCCACCAGAAAGGCGACGGCGAGATTGATGAGCGGGATCAGCCCGTAATCGGCCCAAGCGGGCAGTTTCGCATAAGGCGCACTCATTCCGCCGCCTCCTTTTCCTCGACGCCGGCCATGAGCAGGCCAAGCTCGCCTTCGCTGGCTTCGGGCCCGCGCTCGCCCACCACGCGGCCGGCGAACATGACCAGGATGCGGTCGGAGAGCGAGCGGATTTCATCGAGCTCGACCGAGACCAGAAGCACCGCCTTGCCCTGATCGCGCATGTCGATCAGCCGTTTGTGGATGAACTCGATGGCGCCCACATCAACGCCGCGCGTCGGCTGGCCGACGATCAGCACCTTGGGGTCCTGCTCCATCTCGCGCGCCAGCACGATCTTCTGCTGATTGCCGCCGGAAAAGTTCGCCGTCTTCAGCCGGCAGTCGGGCGGGCGGATGTCGTATTTCTCGATCTTCTCGCGCGCATCGGCGCGGATCGCCTCGATGTTGAGGAAGGGGCCGTTCAGATATTTCGCCTGCCGATGATAGCCGAGCATGGCGTTCTCGTTTTCCTCAAAGGGCAGAACGAGACCCACATGATGCCGGTCTTCGGGCACATGGGCCATGCCGCGCGCGCGCAGGTCTGCGGGGTCTGCAGCGCCCGTCAGGTCCACCGGCTCGCCACCCAGCGTCACCGTGCCGGAAACGGCCCTGCGCACGCCGGTGATGGCATCGAGAAGCTGCGACTGGCCATTGCCCGCCACGCCGGCAATGCCGACGATCTCGCCCGCGCGCACATCGAGCGATACATTGTCGACCATGGTGACGCCGCGCGAATCCTTCACGGTCAGATTGCGCACCGAAAGCAGCACCTCGCCGGGCTTCGCCTCGCCCTTCTCCACCTGAAGCAGCACGCGCCGGCCGACCATGAGTTCGGCCAGCTCTTCCACGCTGGTCTCGGCGGTCCTGCGGGTTGCCACCATCGTGCCCTGCCGCATGACCGAGACATTGTCGGTGATCGCCATGATCTCGCGCAGCTTGTGGGTGATGAGGATGATGGTTTTTCCCTCTTCCTTGAGCTGTTCGAGAATGCGGAACAAATGGTCCGCCTCTGCCGGCGTCAGAACGCCGGTCGGCTCGTCGAGGATGAGGATGTCGGCGCCGCGATAGAGCGCCTTGAGGATTTCCACCCGCTGCTGCAGGCCCACCGGCAGATCCTCGATGATGGCGTCGGGGTCCACCTCCAGCCCATAGTCGCGCTCCAGCCGCTCCAGCTCCGAACGCGCCCTGGCGATGGAGGTGTTGAGCAGCGCTTCGCCTTCCGCTCCCAGGATCACGTTTTCCAGCACGGAGAAATTCTGCACCAGCATGAAGTGCTGATGCACCATGCCGATGCCTAACGCGATGGCGTCGCTCGGCGTGTTGATCGCGGCCTTCTTGCCGCTCACGTCGATCCGCCCGCGATCGGCCTGGTAAAAGCCGTAGAGGATCGACATCAGGGTCGATTTTCCGGCCCCGTTTTCGCCGATAACGCCGTGGATTGTCCCGGCCTCGATTTTCAGATCGATGTTGCGGTTTGCATGAACCGCGCCAAAGCTCTTGCTGATGCCCTTGAGCTCGATTGCCGTTTCAGCCATCGGCGGCCCGCTTCCCCGTTTTTATCGTTTGGTCAAATTCCTATCACGCGGGCCCGCCGCCTGCCAACCGGTGCGGGAAGACAAGGCGCAAGGCAGTCCGGGCGAAAGGCACCTCAGGCACTCTCGACAAATCAGGCCTTGCTTGTCAATTTCCGCAGGCGAGAATGCACCGAAACCGCAGAAAGAAGCGCGCCATGAGCGAAGACCGCATCACGAAGCTGGAAATCCTGGCCGCCGAGCAGGAAAAGACCATCGAAGAGCTTTCCGCCGAGCTGACGCGCCAGTGGCGCGAGACGGAAGCGCTGAAGAAGAAGCTCGAACGGCTCTCGGAGCGCTTCATGGAGCTGGAGGAGCAGACGGCGGGCGATGTGCCCGTGACGAAGCCGCCGCATTGGTGAGAGGGCCGGGGATAAAGGTGCGTCGCGGGCCACCGTGCCCGCTTTCGAGCTCATAGCGCCCGATTTCGCAGGATGCACGAATGTCAGATTTCATTGGTGCGGCCCGCGATTTCCAGAGGATCACCCGAAATTTTGTCGCCGCCCTGATTCAGACTCCTTGACCGGAGGCAAGCGTATCCAAGCCGCCGTTTTGCCGCATCTAAGTCCCTCGGACAGCTCCGGTTTCAGCAAGCCAGGTTTGTGTCGCTTCGTTGACGCCCGGGACAGGTTCGGCGGTTGCTGACTGTCTCAGTTCCGCAAGGCTGGTTTCCGCAAGGACCCGCCGCCACTCCGCTTCAGCCTTGCGCATCACCCTCGCGATGTTGCAGGGCGCACGATAGTGCCTCGAAGCCGCAGCACAGGGGCCTTTCTGGCGAATTTCGGTACACCGGAAGAGAACCTGATGGTCCTCCAAGGCCATGACGATCTGAAGAAGTGAAACATCTTCGGCTGGCTTTCCCATAGCCAGCCCACCTGACCGCCCCTCGGTCGACTGCACGATCCCTGCCGCGACGAGTTTCTGCATAGCCTTCGAAAAATAGCTTGGTTTGATCCCGTGATATTCCGCCAAAGCGCGCGCCGGAATGCGCGCGCCATCGGGCAACATCGCCAATGCAAGACAAGCGTGAAGTCCCCACTCGACAGTTTCCGACAGCTGCATTACAAACTCCGATAGTAAGTATCCTAGTTTAACATCTGCGCGATGAAAGGAAAGCGTAATGTCTGATTTGCAAGAGGAAGAAGGCTTCTGTGTTGTCGGCGTGTCGGAGGTGGTCCGAAATGATGATCCGGCAGGGATTGGTGCTCTTTGGGAGGCTTTCCATTCGGACGATGTTCGCACGAAGGTCGGCGCTGAAGCGTCCAAAGAAGTCTACTGCGTTTATCACGACTACGAAGGTGGCTTTATGGACCCGTACCGCATGACAATCGGCTATCGTGCGCCGTCAGCAAACGTGCCCGAAGGCCTTCATCGCGCTGAAGTTCCCAAGCAGTCCGTGCTTGTTTACGATGTAAAAGGTCCGCAGCCGCAATCCTTGATCACTCAGTGGCAAAACATATGGAATGGCGCTCTCAACCGATCATATCTCGCAGACTACGATGTATATGATGCCGACGACCCCGAAGCCGTCAAAGTAAGAGTTGGTGTCCGTTCATGATAAGGTTAACGGAGGAAGCAGCCATTCGCGCAGCCGCAACGAAAGCGCACTTTGTCCGCATAGCTGTCGGATAACTGTTACCATGCGTTCGGTCGATTTTTTGCCGCGAACCAGACATGCCGTCTGGTCAGGAAAGCGACAGCTTCCAGAATTTTTAAGACCACGTCCGACTACGTGACCAAGGCCAAGTAAATCTCTCCCCCATCATCAAAAAACCCCACCGGATCGCTCCGGCGGGGTTTTTCATTTTCGTTCAATAAAGCCCAGAGGCTTATTCGTCGTCGCCGCCCTTGTTCTTCAGGGCTGCGCCGAGGATGTCGCCGAGGGAGGCGCCGGAGTCGGTGGAACCGAACTGTGCGACAGCTTCCTTCTCTTCCGCGATCTCCAGAGCCTTGATCGAGACGCTGATGCGGCGGGTCTTCTTGTCGAAGACGGTGACGCGGGCGTCCACCTTCTGGCCGACGGAGAAGCGCTCGGGGCGCTGCTCGGCACGGTCACGCGACAGGTCGGAGCGCTTGATGAAGCTTTCGACATCGTGATCGACCAGGCGAACCTCAAGGCCACCGTCCTTCACGTCGGTCACTTCACAGGTCACCACGGCACCCTTGCGCAGCTCGCCGGAAGCAGCCGCTTCACCGATCGCGTCATGGCCAAGCTGCTTGATGCCGAGCGAGATGCGCTCTTTCTCAACGTCCACGTCGAGAACCTGCGCCTTCACCATGTCGCCACGGTTGTATTCCTCGATCACCTGCTCGCCCGGACGGTTCCAGTCGAGATCGGAGAGGTGAACCATGCCGTCCACATCGCCATCGAGACCGATGAACAGGCCGAACTCGGTCTTGTTCTTGACCTCGCCCTCGACAACGGAGCCGACGGTGTGATTGCGGGCAAATGCCTCCCACGGGTTCTCGAGCGTCTGCTTGAGGCCGAGCGAGATGCGGCGCTTGACCGGATCCACTTCCAGCACCACCACTTCGACTTCCTGCGTGGTGGAGAGGATCTTGCCCGGATGAACGTTCTTCTTCGTCCAGGACATTTCCGAAACGTGGATCAGGCCTTCGATGCCCGGCTCCAGCTCCACGAATGCACCGTAGTCGGTGATGTTGGTGACGCGACCCAGAACCTTCTTGCCAAGCGGGTACTTGCCGCCGATGCCGTCCCAAGGATCGGCCTCGAGCTGCTTCATGCCCAGCGAGATGCGGTGGGTTTCCTGGTTGATGCGGATGATCTGCACCTTGACCGTCTGACCGATGTTGAGGATCTCGGTCGGATGGTTGACACGGCGCCATGCCATGTCGGTCACGTGCAGCAGGCCGTCGATGCCGCCCAGGTCCACGAACGCACCGTAATCGGTGATGTTCTTGACCACGCCTTCGACCACCTGACCCTCTTCGAGGTTCTGGACGATCTCGGAGCGCTGCTCGGCGCGGCTCTCTTCGAGAACCGTGCGGCGGGACACGACGATGTTGCCGCGGCGCTTGTCCATCTTGAGGATTTCAAAGGGCTGCGGGGTGTGCATGAGCGGGGTGACGTCACGGATCGGACGAATGTCGACCTGCGAACGCGGCAGGAAGGCCACGGCGCCGTCCAGATCGACGGTGAAGCCGCCCTTGACCTGGTTGAAGATGAAGCCCTCGACGCGCTCGCCGGCGTTGAACTTTGCTTCCAGCTTGACCCAGCTTTCCTCGCGGCGTGCCTTCTCGCGGCTCAGCATGGCTTCGCCAAGCGCGTTTTCGATGCGCTCGACATAGACTTCGACTTCGTCGCCGACCTTGAGATCGGTTTCCTTGCCCTTCGCGCCGAATTCCTTGAGCGGCACGCGGCCCTCGACCTTCAGGCCGACATCGACGATCGCCATGTCTTTCTCGATGGCGGTGACGATGCCCTTTACGACGGAGCCTTCTGCGGCGTCGCGTTCGGTGAAGGATTCTGCGAGAAGGCTCGCGAAATCATCGCGAGACGGATTGAGTTCTGACATTGATGCTCCTGAAAAGCCCCTGTCTTTCAAGCGGGGCCAAGCGCCGGTGGTTCGTGTTGCGTTTGTCCGTTCATGCATCCGAGCGGATCGCTCTCAAGGCCGCGTGAAGCGGCAGATCCGGCGCAAAGAATGCGTGGCAGACGGTTCTTTCAGTTCTGACTTTCAGTCTTCGCTCCGGGCTGCCAGTCTGGCATCCACCAGTTTGCAGGCCGCCTGGAACGCCGTCTCTATATCCATTTCGCTCGTATCGAGCAAGTGCGCATCGTCCGCCGGCCTTAACGGACTGTCTTTTCGGCCCATGTCGCGGGCGTCGCGCCGCTCGATATCGGCGAGGATTTGCACATAGTCGGCGCTGCCGCCACCGTCCATGATTTCGCGCCAGCGGCGCGTGGCGCGCACCTCGGCGCTCGCGATCACATAAAGCTTCACATCGGCGTTGGGGCACACCACCGTGCCGATGTCGCGGCCGTCCAGCACCGCGCCGGGCGGGGCGCTCGCAAAGGCGCGCTGCTTGTCGACGAGCGCGCTGCGCACCGATGGCATCACTGCCACTTTCGAGGCAGCTTCGCCGATGCCGTGTTCGGAAAGCACGGCCCGGTCGAGTGAGCCGAGATCGAGCGCGCGGGCGGCCTTTTCGGCAATCGCCTCGTCGTCGAGCGGCTCGCCGGCCTCCATCAGCGCGCGAGCGACACCGCGATAGGTGAGGCCGGTGTCGAGATGGCGCAGGCCGTAATGCTCGGCCAGCCGGCGCGCGAGCGTGCCCTTTCCGGAGGCGGCGGGCCCGTCGATGGCAATCGTGAGTCTGTCGCTCATGCCGTCAGACCGACCGTGTGATGCCGCCATCGATGCGGATGTTCTGGCCGGTGATGTAGCCGGATTTCTCGTCGGCAAGGAAGGCGATGAGCTCGGCAACTTCGTCCACCGTGCCATAGCGGCCCATGGGAATGCGCGCGCGGCGGTCTTCCTTTTCCGGCAGGGAATCGATGAAGCCCGGCAGCACATTGTTCATGCGCAGGCCCTCGGCTGCGTATTTGTCGCAGAAAAGCTTGGTGAAGGCGGCGAGCCCGGCGCGGAACACGCCGGATGTCGGAAAGGCCGCTTCCGGCTCGAAGGTGGCATAGGTGGAGATGTTGACGATCGCGCCCGATTTCTGCGTCTGCATGATTGGCGTGACAAGCCGCGTCGCGCGCACAACATTGAGCAGGTAGACCTCCATGCCCTGGTGCCAGTCCGCGTCGGACATGTCGAGCACATCGCCCTTCGGCCCGTGGCCGGCGCCATTCACCAGCGCGTCGATGCGACCGAACCGCTCCATCGTTGCGTCGGTGAAGCGCTTGAGATCGTCCGGGGAGAGGTTTGAGCCGGTGAAACCCAGCCCACCGAGTTCTCTCCCGAGCGTTTCGCCCTTTCCGGACGATGACATGACTGCGACCTCGAAGCCGTTTTCTGACAGTTTGCGGACTGCCGCGGCACCCATGCCGCTGCCGCCGCCAATGATCATGGCTACCTTTAGTCCGGTCATTTGCTCTCTCCCATTCCGATCCGGGTATCAGTCCAGCATTGCGCCGAGCCGCGTCATGAGCGCGGTGAAATCGGGAAAGCTGGTGGCGATCATCGTCTGGTCGTCAATGGTCACTGGCTTTTCGGTCGCAAGGCCCATGACGAGGAAGCTCATGGCGATGCGGTGGTCGAGATGGGTTTTGACCGTGCCGCCGCCAAGCCCCTTGCCGCCGGGGCGGCCCGTGACCCTGAGCGAGACCTCGCCTTCCTCGCAGTCGACTCCATTGGCCTTGAGCCCTTCGGCCACGGCGGAAAGCCGGTCGGATTCCTTCACACGCAGCTCTTCCAGCCCCTGCATCAGCGTGTCGCCCTCGGCAAAGGAGGCCGCCACGGCAAGCACGGGATATTCGTCGATCATGGAGGGCGCGCGGTCTTCCGGCACGTTCACGCCCTTGAGCTCGGAGCCGCGCACGCGCAGATCCGCCACATCCTCCCCGCCTTCGTTGCGGCGCTCGAGAATCTCGATGTTCGCGCCCATCTCCATGAGCGTGGTGACGAGCCCGGTGCGGGTGGGGTTCATGAGCATGCTCTCGATCACCACGTCCGAGCCCGGCACGATAAGCGCGGCCACCAGCGGAAACGCGGCCGAAGACGGGTCGGCGGGAACGGCGATGGTCTGGCCGATGAGTTTCGGCTGACCCTCGATGCGGATGTGGCGCGCACCTTCGGCATCTGTCTCCACCTCAAGTGCAGCACCGAAGCCGGCCAGCATCTTCTCGGTGTGGTCGCGGGTGGCAACGGGTTCGATCACCGTTGTCACGCCCGGCGTGTTGAGCGCCGCAAGCAGCACTGCCGACTTCACCTGGGCGGACGGCATCGGCACGCGGTAGGAGATGGGGGCAGCATGTTTCGGCCCGCGCAGCGTGATCGGCAGACGGTCGCCCGGCTCGGCGGAGAGAACCTGAAGCCCCATCTCCTTCAGCGGATCGAGCACGCGACCCATGGGGCGCCTGGAAAGAGAGGCGTCACCGATGAAGCGCGTCGTCATGTCATAGGAGCCGACAAGCCCCATCGTCAGGCGCACGCCTGTGCCGGCGTTTCCGAAATCGAGCGGTGCTTCGGGCTCCAGCAGGGCGCCATTTCCGGTGCCGGTGGCGATCCATTCATCGCCGCGCTTTTCGATAGTGGCGCCCATGGCCTTCATGGCCTCGCCGGTGCGCAGAACGTCTTCGCCCTCCAGAAGCCCGGTAATACGTGTTTCGCCGGTGGCCAGCCCGCCAAACATCAGCGCCCGGTGCGAAATCGACTTGTCGCCGGGCACCCGGGCCCGGCCCGAAAGGGCGTCTGATCTTCTGGCGCTCATGGGGCGCGGCTCGGTGGTATGCATCGTCTGGTCCCTGATGGTATGCGTTCTGCCGGGCGGCAGACTATTCGAAGATTTTATGCGTTCGCTCTAGCATGATGAGGATAGTCGGTCATCCCCCGGTTGACGGATGGCCCCCGACGGGGTTGTAAAGAGAGTGAGCCTTGGGAGGAGAGCCCTTTCCGGGGTGCGTATTAGGCTTTGACAGGTGCGCGACTTGCCGTTATGGGGACCAAAATTTTCAGTAAGGCAGGAAGCGCTTCCGGTGCCGGCCGCGATGGAGCCGTCGCAGGCTGGGCCGACCGCAAGACGATGAGGCAGCAAGGTGGCTAAACCGGAACTCGGAACAAAACGCGTCTGCCCGGAAACGGGCCGCAAATTCTATGACCTGAACAAGGACCCGATCGTTTCGCCCTACACGGGTCAGACCTATCCGCGCAGCTTCTTCGAGGCTGGCGGCGACACCTCCATGGATGAAGAAGAGGAAGTGGAGGAAAAGGAGCTGGATGGCGAGGAGGATGCACCGGAGGTGGTTTCTCTCGAGGATGCTGACGATGAGACATCTTCCAGCGACAAGACGGAAATCCCCGATCTCGACGATGAAGACGATGATGTCGACCTCGGCGACGAAGACGATGACACGTTCCTCGATGATGACGAAGACGACGATGATGATGACGTGAAGGACTTCATCGGCGTCGGCGACGAGGACGAAGAAAGCTGATTTTTCAGCACGTGCGGGAAGAATGGCTTCGGCCCCGTGTCAAAAGTGACGCGGGGGTGCAAATCGGGGCTTGATCTTCCCGCCGGGCGGGTTTAGAAGCCGCCCACACGGTTGGCCCGGCGGGCCTTCCGGACCTCTTCGCCGGAGACGGCGACCGGCCAGATTGCCGGAGTGTGGGGCCATAGCTCAGTTGGGAGAGCGCTTGAATGGCATTCAAGAGGTCAGGGGTTCGACTCCCCTTGGCTCCACCATTTTTCATCTGAAATCCCGACAGATCAATCCCTCCTTTGCGGCACGTTTCCCCGAACCTTGATCCGCAGGGAAAATCAGGCAATCGTGCCGGCGGCATCACGCCGCTTGGGGAGCGCCGGTTGAGCTGGATTGGATGTCATGAGTGATCTGATTGTCTGGACGTATGACCAGGTTCCTGAAGGCCCCCGCGGTTTTGTGCGTGACATAAGGCTGAGATGGGCGTGCGAGGAAGCCGGATTGGCCTACACTGTTCGCACGGTTCCGTTCGACGGCCGCCGGCCCGAGCACTTTGCGCGTCAGCCCTTCGGTCAGATCCCGTTTCTGACGGATGGTGAGGTCGAACTGTTTGAAAGTGGTGCCTGCCTGCTCCATCTGGCCCGGAAAAGCGAAAAGCTGATGCCGCGTGATTCAGTCGGCGAAGCCCAGACTCATCAATGGTTGATCGCCGCGCTCAATTCGATCGAGATGGTTTCTGTGCCCTGGTGGTACCTGGAAGTGACTGGCGCAGAGCAGAATCACCTGACCGGCTGGCTGGAAAGCCGTCTTCAGCATGTGGAAAACGTGCTCGGCGAAAGGGAATGGCTGGCAGCTGACCGCTTTACCGTCGCAGATATGCTTATGGCTGATGCACTGCGGGTGCCAAGGGTCCGGTCATTTGGCGAGCGTCCGGCGACAGAAGCCTATCTGAAGCGAATCTTGGACCGCCCGGCGTTTAAGAAGGCTCATGCAGATCAGATGGCGCATTTCGCAAAGGCTGTCTGAGCACTTCGGTTTTGGGGCAGTGGAGGACAGTACGGGATTCCCCTCCGCCCTTGACGATCGCACCCTTTCATTCCTAACAGTATTTTTCTTGTACACATGAGGTCAACCATGCCCGAAACCGCCACGCGCAAACCCGCCGAACGCAAGCGCGGTTCCGGCGTTCAGTTCGTCTACAACGTGCTGCGTGACGAAATCCTCGACCTTGCATTGGCACCAGGAACACCGATCGACGAGATTCAACTGGCGCAGCGTCTTTCCATGTCGCGCACCCCCATCCGCGAAGCGCTTGTTCGGCTCGCTGGCGAGGGGCTGGTCACGACGCTGCCCAACCGCTCCACCGTGGTTGCAAATATCGACTTCCTGAACCTCCACACGTTCTTTGACGCGCTGACGTTGATGTATCGCGTAACCACACGGCTGGCCGCGCTCAATCATCAGGCCGACGATCTGGTCACGATTCGTGCGCGGCAGGCAGAGTTCGCCAAGGCGGTCGAGGAACAGGATGCGCTGGCCATGATCGCCACCAACCGGGAATTCCACGCCGCCATCGCTGCTGCGGCTCGCAACCCCTATTATGAAAGTCTCTTCCTGCGCCTGCTGGACGAGGGACGGCGCCTCCTGCGGCTTTACTATTCCTCATTCAACGATCAGCTGCCGAAGCGTTATGTGGTGGAGCACGAGGATATGATCGCTGCGATTGAGGCGCGCGATGTGGAAAAGGCCGATGCACTGGCCAATGAACATGCAGATCAGATCGTCGAGCAGATCCGCAACATGATCGCGCGGGACCATCGCCAGAAGATCGCACTTTAGAAAAGCGCATCATTGGCTCCGACCAGTCGTGGAGTGGCAACATCATCAAGTGAAAATTTGTGTCGACAAAAAAAATACAACTGTTATTTTGCTCTCGACCCAAACCGGGAAGCGACGGCCTGTAGAAGCCGCGCGGTGCACAAGATCGGGCATTTGAAGGAGATCGGCATGACCAATCATATTTTTTCGGGATGCATTCCCGCTCTGATGACCCCCTGCAAGGCTGATCGCAGCCCGGATTTCGACGCGCTGGTGCGTAAAGGCAAGGAGCTCATCGAAACCGGAATGAGGGCGGTGGTCTATTGTGGATCCATGGGCGACTGGCCGCTTCTGACCGACGCGCAGCGCATGGAAGGCGTCGCCCGGCTGGTTGAAGCCGGCGTGCCGGTCATCGTTGGCACTGGTGCGGTCAACACGGCAAGCGCCGTGGCACATGCCGCCCACGCGGCCGAAGTCGGTGCCGAGGGTCTCATGGTTATTCCGCGCGTCCTGTCCCGCGGCAGCTCGCCGGCCGCGCAGCGGAACCACTTCAAGGCGATTCTTTCGGCTGCACCCGATCTGCCGGCGGTGATTTATAATAGCCCGTATTACGGGTTTGCCACCCGCGCGGACCTGTTCTTCGCTCTGCGCGCCGAGCATCCCAACCTGATCGGCTTCAAGGAATTCGGCGGTGCCGCAGATCTGCGCTATGCGGCGGAGAACATCACCAGCGGCGACCCTGACATCAAGCTCATGATCGGCGTCGACACCACGGTCTATCACGGGTTCGTGAACTGCGGCGCCGACGGAGCCATCACCGGCATAGGCAATGTGCTTCCCCGCGAAGTTCTGCATCTCGTCGCGCTCAGTCAGGCTGCTGCGGCAGGCGATGCGGATGCGCGTCAGCGTGCCGCCGAACTCGATGCAGCGCTCGCTGTTCTGTCCTCCTTCGATGAAGGGGCGGATCTCGTTCTTTACTACAAATACCTGATGGTGCTGAACGGCGACGAGGAATATCGCCTGCATTTCAACGAGACGGATGCGTTGTCGGAGAGCCAGCGTGGCTATGCGGAAGCCCAGTACAAATTGTTCCGCGACTGGTACGCGAACTGGAGCAAGCTGCCTGGCGCGGTGGCAAAATACGCAGCCTGATTTTATCGAAGAGCCCTCCCGGATCGGGAGGGCTCCTGCGTTTAAACGGCGTCGAGCCCTTTCTCGCGCAGACGCTCGAGCAACGTCATCTCCCCGGCTGTGAGGTGGATGCCTTCGGCAAGCGCCTTCTTCCGGGCCGCAAACCGGCGCTGGGAGGGGAGCCGCGCGCCCTGGCCCACCATGGCTTCAAACAGGGTCTCGGCGCGCGCCATCGGGTCGCCCGCCCGTCCCTGTGCGAAGCGGGCCGGGTCGAAGGCGAGGATCAATTCGCCATGGGCTGGTGCCAGAGCGGTGGTGCCAAGGGCCTCCAGAGCCTCCGGGCTGGTCAGGTCGCCGATCATCACGCCGGCAAGCAGCTCAATCATCGTGGAGATGGCAGAGCCCTTGTGCCCGCCAAAGGGGAGCATTGCACCATCGAGAGCGGCTTCAGGGTCCGTCGTGGGCTTCCCTTCCCTGTCGATCGCCCAGCCTTCTGGTAGGGGTTTACCGGCGCGGCGATAGAGCTCGATCTCTCCACGCGCCGCCACGCTGGTTGCGAAATCGAACACGTAAGGGGTTTTGTCCCGCCGTGGCCACCCAAAGGCAAAGGGGTTGGTACCCAGAAGGGGCGCGCTGCCGCCGGATGGGGAGACGCTGGCATAGCTCGGGCACATGGCCATTGCGGCGAGGCCGTGTGCGGTAAGCGCTTCAATCTCGGGCCAGAGCGCGGAGAAATGGGTGCAGTCGTTGATGACAAGGGCTGCAAGCCCGAACTGCCGGGCTTTTTCGGCCAACACAGGTGCACCGAGTTCAAAACCGGCATTGGCGAATCCGCCCTTTGCCGCAACGCGCACGATGGCACTTTCATCGCTGGTCAATTCTGGCTCTGCATCCGGCACGACCTTTCCTGCCTTGATGGTGCGAAGGCAGCCTTCAACTCGATAGACGCCGTGAGATTTGCAGGCATCGCGCTCTCCGGCCACGATCACGCGCGTCAGCGCGTTGGCGTGGAGTGGGGAAAGGCCCCCCTTGAGCAGGATGGTCTCGACAAGCTGTGTCAGCTCATCGATGGCCAGCGTGGTTTCGGTCATAAAGTTTCCTTTCCTCCAGTCTCCGGGTTGAAATTTTGCATACATTTTGTATGCATGAAGAAATGGTTGCAAGCGCTGCGCAGCTTATTGCCTGCGGCCCTTGTCCGCACCTGAATTGTCCGCACCTGAATTGTCCGAAACGCAAAGCATAGGAGGGAGCGCATGCCCGTCGCGCCTCATGGAAAACATCTGATTGCCAGTGAATGGCTATCAGGCAGCAAGACTTTCGAAACATCACCCGCGCATGGCCCCGCACATCGCTTCGCCATGGGGACGGTAGAGCTCGTTGATGTTGCGGTAAAGGCGGCGGAGGCGGCGTTTGAGAAATATGCAGGCTCATCCCGCGAGGAGCGTGCGCGGTTTCTCGACACCATCGCCGATGAGATCGAAGCCCGTGCTGCCGACATTACCGAGATCGGCACACAGGAGACCGGTCTCCCCGCCGCGCGTCTCGAAGGAGAGCGTGGCCGCACGTCTGGCCAGCTTCGCCTCTTCGCTGCCCACATTCGCAAGGGGGATTATCTCGACCGTCGCCATGATGTGGCCCTGCCGGATCGCCAGCCCGCACCGCGGCCCGAACTGGTGATGGTGCAGCGTCCCATCGGCCCGGTTGCCGTTTTCGGCGCCTCCAATTTTCCGCTCGCGTTTTCAACCGCCGGCGGTGACACTGCCGCTGCGCTGGCTGCCGGTTGTCCGGTCGTGGTGAAAGGACATGAGGCGCATCCGGGAACCGGCGAGATTGTCGCGGAGGCGATCAGGGTAGCCATTGAGAAATGCGGCATGCCGGCTGGCGTGTTCTCGCTCATCCAGGGCGGCGACCGCAGCGTCGGCCAGGCGCTGGTGCAGCACCCGCTGATCAAGGCCGTGGGTTTCACGGGCAGCCTGGCCGGCGGACGCGCGCTGTTCGACCTGTGTGCGGCACGCCCAGAGCCCATTCCCTTTTTCGGTGAGCTGGGATCGGTCAATCCGATGTTTGTTCTTCCGCGCGCTCTTGAAGCCCGGGGCGAGGAGATCGGCCGCGGCTGGGCTGCATCATTGACGATGGGGGCGGGTCAGTTCTGCACCAATCCCGGTATCGCGATTGTGGTTGACGGCAACGCTGCCGACCGCTTCGTGGACGCTGCGGCGGACGGGCTGAAGCAGGTGGAGGCGCAGATTATGCTGACCGACGGGATCGCGAAGGCTTTCAATGCGGGGCGCGATCAGGTTGCGCAAAGCGGTGCGGCGCGCCCGGTGATGGTGGCCAAAGCGGAGGGGCGCAGTGCTTCTCCGGCGCTCTTCGAAACCACGGCGACGGAATTCCTTGCAAACCCGCAGCTTCATCACGAGGTCTTTGGCCCGCTCGGACTGGTGGTGCGCGCCAGCTCTGATGAGGAGATGGAGGCCATCGCCCGCGCTCTGGAAGGGCAGCTGACGGTAACGCTGCACCTCGACGAAAACGACGTTGCTGCGGCCAAGGCGCTTCGCCCCGTTCTTGAGCGCAAGGCGGGACGGCTGCTCGTCAACGGGTTCCCGACCGGCGTAGAGGTGGTCGATTCCATGGTTCATGGCGGTCCCTATCCGGCCAGCACCAATTTCGGCGCAACCAGTGTTGGCACGCTGTCGATCAGACGTTTCCTGCGTCCGGTCTGTTACCAGAACATGCCGGCAGCGCTGCTGCCTGAGGACGCGAGGGGCTGACCCCGAGAGACCGCAATTGCGACAGTGGCGAGGCGCGGCGCACGACAATGTGCCGCGCCTCTCCAGTTTCTGGCAGGTCGATTCAACGGCGCGAAGAGCGCAGGCTTGCTTAAAAAATTTAATTATTTTTTTTGTCGACATGGAGAATTGGAGATGTATAAATTTTGAGTGCATCCCGGACGGGTTCACCGGGTTTAAAAAATAACAATGGAGGAGTTGAGATGTTTCTCAGCCTTAAGCGATTGGCCCTTGCAGGGGCCGTGGCGTTTGCGACGTTTGGCGCGCAGGCGCAGGAAGTGACCTGGCGCGTTCCGACGTCTGTGCCAGAGGGGTCGCCTTTCTACGTGAATTTTCTCGAGCGTTTTGCCGACAATGTGGGTCTCCTGACCGATGGCGCTGTCGAAATCCAGCCCTTTGGTGCAGGCATTCTGGTGCCGGCGCTGCAGGTCTATGACGGCGTCAAAGACGGCATTGTCGAGGCAGGTCACTCGACACCGAGCTATCTGGTCAATCAGGATCCGGTGAACGCGATCTTCGCAGGGTTCCCCGGCGGCATGGGCCCCGAAGCCTATTCCACCTGGATCTTTGAAGAAGGCGGCAGGGAAAAGCTCGCCGAGATCCGTGCTGAAGAGGGGCTGAAGTCGCTCGTCGTTGGCATAGGCTCTTCAGAAATCATGGCGCACGCCAACAAGCCGATCAAAAGCGCGGCCGATCTCAAGGGCCTGAAATACCGCACGTCCGGCCCCTGGGCCGAGGTGATGCGCGATTATTTCGACGCGGTGCCGACCGTTGTGCCCCCGGGCGAAATTTACACGCTTCTCGAGCGCAAGGGCGTGGACGCTATCGAATGGGGGCCGCCATCGGGCAATCTGCCGGAGGGTTTCCACGAAGCTGCCCCCTATATCGTCGTGCCGGGCGTTCATCAGCCCACCTTCCTCTGGGAAGTCGTGGTCAAGCTGGAAACCTGGGATGCGCTGGACGAGGCGCTCAGGGCGAAGATCGAAGCGGCAGCCGAGCTGACCACGCTTCAGTCTCTGATCCACTTCTACGATCAGGACATGAAGGCGATGGAGACGCTGCGTGCCAGCAAGGCCGAGGTGATCGAGCTTGATGCGGCGTTCCAGAAAGAGCTGTCCGACGCTGGCCGCGACTGGATCAGGAAAACTGCTGAAGCCCAGAAGGCGGAGGGCAAGCCCCGCATGGCCGAAATCCTCGAAGGTTACTTTGCTTACGAGGATCGCTGGGCCGAACAGAGCGGCTATCTGATCCGCAACGAAAAGTAAGCCGGCGGGAGGCGATCTTGAAACATGCTGTCCTCGCGGTCGCGGATCGAATTTCGGCAAGTCTGAACATCGTCGCGCAGGCGATGGTGCTGATCCTGATCGCCTCCATGCTCTATGAAGTGGTGGCGCGCTATGTCTTCGGCGCGCCAACGCTCTGGGCCTTCGACATCGCTTACATGAGCACCGGTGTGCTCTTCGTTCTGGGTGCGGCTCAGGCCCTGCGCGAAGATGCGCATGTGCGGATCGACTTCCTGTCGTCGCGGATGCCCAAACGGGTGCGCGGCGCGATCGATGGTCTGGCCTTTCTTGTCGTCCTCTTTCCGGTCTTTGTGTGGCTTGCATCCATTGCGGGCCAGCGCGCCTGGCGCGCCTGGATGACCGGCGAAGTGGAGCATGTCAGCCCGTGGGCGCCCTTGATGTGGCCCTTCTACAGCGCGCTGGCGATCGGGCTTTCCGCGCTGGCACTCCAGCTCTTCGCCGAAGGGCTGCGCGCGCTGTTCGACCCGCGCGACGACGACAGCTTCAAGATCGAGACCTGACATGCTTATCGCAGGATTGATGTTTCCGGCGCTGTTCGCGCTGATCCTTCTGGGATTGCCGATCGCGTTTTCGCTCACCATCGTCGCGGTTGGCGCGGGGCTGGCGGCCTTTGGTTCCGTCGCGTTCAACCAGCTCTATGGCTCGTTCTATTCGGCCTCGACGAATTTCATTCTCTCGGCGATCCCGATGTTCATCCTGATGGGTGCGCTGCTCGAACGTTCCGGCATTGCCGAGCGTCTGTTCCGGGTGATGAATCTCTGGCTCTCGCGCCTGCCCGGCGGTCTTGCGCTGGCGACCATCGCCATGGGCGCGATCTTCGCCGCCGCCGCCGGTGTGGTCGGCGCCGTCGAGGTGATGATCGGCATGATGGCCATTCCCGCGATGCAGAAGGCGCGCTATGGCAACACGCTGATTGCCGGCACGATCTGCGCCGGCGGATCGCTGGGCACGATGATCCCGCCCTCCGTCATTGCCGTCATGTATGCCTCGCTTGCGCAGATGTCGGTGGGCAAGCTGCTCGCCGGCATGATGCTGCCCGGCCTGCTCATGGTTGTGCTGTTTCTGGCTTATATTTTCATCCATGGCCTTCTCTATCCGGCCAAACCGGCTGATGACGATCCGGTCGACGAGCCTGTGGAGCTTGCCGAGAAACTGCGGCTGACGGCCACGGTGCTGCTGCCGGTCGTGCTCCTGATCGTCGCTGTCCTCGGTTCGATCCTGGCGGGCATCGCCTCGCCAACGGAGGCAGCCGCGGTGGGTGCCGCCGGCGCGCTTGTGCTCTGCATCGTCAACCAGCGCTTTTCGATCGCAATGCTGCGGGAATCGCTGTCGATCACCGTGCGGATTTCAGCGATGATCCTCTTGATCGTTGCCGCCGGCACCATGTTCATGGGGGCATTCGCCGCCAATGGTGGGGCGCGGCTGATCCGCGAGGTGATCGACGGTGCCGGGCTCGGCCCCACGGGCATGATCGTGTTCTTCCTGGCGGTGGTCTTCATCCTCGGCTTCGTGCTCGACTGGACGGCCAATGTGCTGATCTGCGTGCCGCTATTCACGCCGTTCATCCGTGCCGCGGGCATTGATCCGGTGTGGTTTGCAACACTGGTGCTCATTGTCATTCAGACGGGCTATCTGACACCGCCAATGGCGTCTTCGATCTTCTATCTGAAATCGATCGCCCCACCGAACATGACCTATGGCCAGATGTGCCGCGGCGTTTTGCCCTTCATCCTGCTGCAGGTCCTCACACTCCTGCTGGTCGTGGCGTTTCCGGCGCTGGCAACCTGGCTGCCTGACAGGATCGTTGGTTTTTGAGGGCGGCGGCCGGTGTTCGGCCATCCTCTCAGTGGATTTTATCAGCACTTGCAGGTATGACCGGAGCAATGCGTATGGTTCTGACCCTGTTGCTACTGGTTGTCATTGGCCTCGCGGGATCCATCCCCGGGGTCAAGGCGGTCGCGTCCGATAATGTGTCCATGGCAATGGCGCAGGCGGAAGGCGCGGGGTTCATGCAATGTTGTGCTCAGTCGGATGAAAGCAACGCCGACACACTCTCGAACTGTGTCACCGATTGCCATTATCTCACATCGGATCAGCCCCTGCTTCTTCGTTCGTCTGTGCCGCCGTTTGCACAGCCTTCAGCCTGTTCCCCTCATCAACCCGTGATCGCGGGATTCTTTCGACCTCCCATCGTTTCCTGACCGATACTTCGATCCATTCCGAACGACGCAGGCTCACGCGGTTTGCTGTTCTCAGGACACTGAGCCGTGGGACGAACAATCGAAAGTGAAAGACGATGAACAAACGCACACGCACTTTGGCTGCCGGCGCTACCCTGGCGATTTTGATCGCAACGGGTGTTGCCAACGCCACTCCCGTCAGCAATGGCAAAACGATCGCGGTTTTCAAGACGCCCTGGTGTGGCTGTTGCGAAGTCTGGGTTGAGGCTTTGCAGAAGGCTGGTTTCGAAATGAAGACGACTGACCTGGAAGACCTTGCCGGTGTCAAGAAGCAGGCCGGTGTGCCAGCTGATCTCGAAGCCTGTCATACGGCGGTTATAGAGGGGGAGCGCAAATACGTTCTGGAAGGGCACGTACCTATTGAAGCCGTGGAAAAGCTCCTGTCGGAGAGGCCGGACGTCAAGGGGATCGCTGTTCCGGGCATGCCGTCGGGTTCACTCGGCATGGGGTACGATCCGGACGCGCGTTATACGGTCTATTCCTTCGATGGGAGTCCGGACCGAACGCCTGGCGTGTTTCTTGAAACCGGCATCAAATAGCGGGCCCTGCGCCCTTGTTGCAGATGGGCGGCTTTACGGCCGCCCATCCTTTGGCAGCGGCTGGGCAGGGATCTCAGCGTTGCAGTAGATCGCCGCCATTGCTCGTGAACAGATTGGATACCTTGTAGGCGGCTTCGGTCCGATTGGTCGCCTTCAGTTTCTGCATGATGTTTCGAATGTGAACCTTCACGGTGCTCTCGCACATGTTGAGCTCGTAGGCGATGATCTTGTTGGGTTTGCCCTGCCAGATCGCTTCTGCCACCTGGATCTGGCGCGGCGTAAACATCTCTGTCAGGCGCTGGTCATGCGTGGCGTCGCCATTGATAACCTCACGCATCGCGAAGACCGTGCTTGCGGGAACGAATACCCCGCCGGCAAGCGCGAGGTTTATGGCTTCGACACAAACCTCGACACTTACCGACGAAGGTATATAGCCCCGCACGCCATAATCGAGAGCATTGACGATCTGCACCACATCATCTCGATCGGCGAGGATGATCAGCGGAGCCGGTCCGGACAGTTTGATGGTTTGTCTGATGAGCTCCTCCATGTGGGATTCCACGATGTTCGCGGATCCCACATGGAGGAGCACAGCGGCCAGTGGAGGATGCCGGTCCGCTTCAGTCTGCCATTCTTCCATCGTGCTGCAGGCGACCACATCCCAGGGAGCCGGATGGGCTGCCAGGCTGCTGCGCAGGCACTCACGTGCCAGAATGCGCTCGTCTATGAGGACGACCGACCCCTTTTGCGCGAGCACGCGGCTGGAAGTTGTCCTGACCGGGTCGCGGAGAGCTCGTTCTGCCGGCCTACCCGGGCCGTGGGAGGATGCGGTACAAACTGATAAGGCCGTCATGTCGAAAACCCGCCGTTTCTCGTCAAGATTGCTCTGCTAACGGACGGCAGATTAAGCATGTCAGCATGTGACTTCTGTGAAATTGGCTACACTTGCTAATAGAGAGTCTCCTCAGCCGCGTAACAACCCAACTGTGCCGGCAAACAGACCGATGCTCTTCATGGTTGCCCGAACCTTTGTGCGGGGCTACGCTGCGGTTTCTTGAGGGGCACCAACAGAAAAGCAATGTCCGAGGGGCAATACACCCGACAGGTCACGACGATCGCATCGATTGATGCGGTCGGATTCTCGCGCCTGATGGGGATCGATGACGAATTCGCGGTGGCCGCATTCGAGGAGCGGCGGTCGATCATCGCCGACAGCTGCGATGCTGCTGGTGGACGAACGTTTGGCGCCGCCGGCGACAGCATCATGGCGGAGTTCGGAACGCCGATTGATGCGTTGCGCGCAGCCTTCGATTTTCAGCAACGGATCATCCAGCTCAATGACCGTGTTCCCGGGGATCGTCGCATGCCGTTCCGGGTCGGTATCAACACGGGCAACGTGATTGTTCGTGGTCCGAGCCTTTATGGCGATGACGTGAACATAGCTGCTCGTATCCAGGAACTGGCGCCGACAGACGGGCTTGCGATCTCCGAAACCACCTGGAACCATGTGCGGGACAAAGTTGCCGCCACCTTCACCGATCTCGGGGAACAACGATTGAAGAACATCGCCCTTCCGGTGCGGATCTTCGTTGCGAGCCGGCGGGAAGGGGAACAGACAGAAATCGCGTCGGGCGGTTCGGTCGATCCGGCCGCTCCGCCCGCGGTCGCCGTTCTGCCGTTTCACAACGAAGCCGGAGCGCGGGAATTCGACTACGTCGCCGACGGTGTTGCAGAAGACATCATTCAGGGCCTTTGCAGCACGCGCTGGTTGCCGGTAATCGCGCGGGAATCGAGCTTTCAGTTTCGCGACAAGGCTCTGGGTGCTCGCATGACGGGCAGCGCCCTTGGGGCGCGCTACCTTGTCGATGGCAGGCTCGCACGCACGAGCGGTCATTTCGACCTCGTCATAACATTGACCGATGCTGCCAACGAACGGCTGGTCTGGTCGCGCGGCTTCCGCCGACCGCTCGATGAGGTTTCGCTGGTGAACGACGAGATCGGCGGCCAGATCGTCTCCATGCTGGAAAAGGAGGTGGAGAGGGTCGAGCAGGCGCGCACCTTTCAGGTGCCCTGGGAAAGCCTGGAGACATGGCAGCTCGTACGGCGTGCGCGCTGGCACATGCAGCGTCGCACGCGCGAGGACACGACGCTGGCACTGGACTGTCTGGACGAAGCGCGTCGGAAGGCTCCCAATTCCAGCGCCGTGCTCAACGAACTCGCTTGGTGGTATTTCTGGCGTGGATGGCTGCGCGCCGGAGCGGGTGACGATCTCGACAAGGTAACGGATTTCTCGCGCAGATCGCTTCTGATGGACAGTCAGGATGCCCGGCCTCACGCGCATCTCGGCGCTGTCGCGATCATGCGTGGACAGCCGAAGGCAGCAATCGAGCATCTGCATGAAGCACTTCAGATCAATCCCAGCTTCGCCTTTGCGCATTCGGTGATGGGAAGCGCGTATCTGCTGCTGGGTGAGGCTGGCACGGCCATTCCCCTGTTCAAGACGGCACGGCAGCTCAGTCCGTTCGACATTTACGGATTTCATAATCTCGGAGAACTCGCCGCCGCCTGCTGTTTTGAGGGGCGGTGGGATGAGGCCATTGCGGCGGCAGAGGCGTCACTTGATCTTTCGCCGCGCTATTTTTACGCACGGTTTCTTAAGATAGGGGCGCTGGTGCGCAGTAATCGGTTGGAAGAGGCACGACGCGAGAAAGCGCTCTTCCACGCCTATCATCCCGATTTCTCGCTTGATCGAGTCGCATGGATCCCGTTCACGCAGAAGTCCGCGACCGCATTTCTCATCAGCAATTTCAACCTGGCCGACCAGACCGGAGGTGCGATCGAAGCTGGCCGTGCGTGAAGTGCTTCACACAGATCCTGCCCATTCACGCGTAGGCTTTTGCCGTCCGAGGGGAGCGCCGAGGGGAGCGCAATGACGACCACAAAATATTTTGATGGTGTGCGCGAGGCGCAGCGCGCTCAGGGACCCGTAGCCGACATGCCGCCGTTCGATATCGAGCGGATGCGGGCAAAGGGTTGGCGCGCCACACTCACGAGCCGCCTCCTTGAGAATCCGCGCTGGGCGCTCGGTCTGTTGCGACGGTTTCATCCGATTCTGAAGTTTGGGGGTCTCGTTCTCGTTACGCGCAGCGAGGATGTGCGCGAAATTCTCGAGCGTCAGGACGTGTTCCAGACCCCCTATGGTCTCGAGATGGCGGAGATCGCCGGGGGAACCAACTTCATTCTCGGCATGCAGGACGGTCCGGATTACCGGCGCATGAAATCGACCGTGTTGTCGGCCTTTCCGGTAGACGAGGTCGAAGATGTTGTACGCCCTATGGCGGCGCGGCACGCTTCGGCCATCATGCAACGCGCCGCCCCGCGTTTCGATGCGGTCGCCGGGCTTCTGCGTGTGGTTCCCGTCCGCATCTGCCGCGAGTATTTCGGCATTCTCATTGATGATGAAGAGGCCTTCTCTGATTGGGCCAATGCTTTGAGCGGTTTGTTTTTTGCCGATCCCGCCGCCGATCCTGTGACACGGGAACTGGCGGTCGTGGCCGCAGATCGCGTGCGGCGATCGATAGACCGATCGGTCATGGCGGTACGCGAGGGGAAGGTGGCAAACACCACACCGCTTGGCCGGCTGGTCAGGATGCTCGATGCGCAAGAACCGCAGATCAGCCTCGGCGAGGTCCATGCGATCATGCTGGGCATGATTGCCGGTTTCACGCCCACCAATCTGCTGGCGAGCGGCAATTGCCTGGACGTCGTGCTCTCCAGACCCGAGGCGCGCCGGGCCGTGGAAGAGGCCATTGCTGCGAAAGACAATGCGCGTCTTGAACGGGCCATTCTTGAGGCAATGCGGTTCAAGCCCATCTGGATCGGTCCGTTCCGCTATGCCGCGCGCGATGCGGTGATCGCCAGAGGGACACGCCGCGAACGGAAGATAAAAGCAGGCACCACGGTGATGCCCGCGACCCTTTCGGCCATGTTCGACCCGGCAGTGGTGAGTGAACCCGAGCGGTTCGACACCGACCGCCCGGCGCGGGATTACATGGTGTTCGGTCATGGCATTCACCAATGCATCGGTGCTGCAATCGCCCGGATACAAATCGCTGAGTGCTTTCGCGCGCTGTTCTCAAAACCCGGGCTGCAGCGCGCCGGCGGGAAAGACGGGCGCTTGAAACGGCTCGGTGCCTATCCGGAAAGTCTGACGGTCTGCTTTGATCCTGCGCCGCTTTCAAGGGCGGTCGAGCACGCCATGGTGACGGCTGTGATTCCCTGCGACAGGGACGCGCCGATGGACGCGTTGCGCGAAAGGGTCGATGGGCTGGGCAACCCGGCGGGAGAGGCGATTAAGAGCGCGCTGGACGCGAGTGGCATGATCCATTTCGCCAGCATCGCCGTGATCGACGGGCGAGGCGAGAAGGGGACGAACAGCGCCGGCCACCTCGTCATCGAGCTGTCAGGCGACGGCACGAAGGATCAGGTCGTGGATGCCTTTGTACAGGCGACCGAACCTGTTTTGTCGGAGCTCTTTGCCGTGGCGAGCGGAACGGGCGTGCATAAGCCAGCCGGTGTGCTTGTCCGTGACAATGCGCTCGACATCTCCCCCACTTTCGGCAGCAACGCGGGACTTGTGTTTTCCGGCACACCTGGCCACTCCGTCCGGCGCATCCGGGCAGAAGCCGAGTTGGAAAAGGCCGCACGCGAAGAAATCGCGGCGGCACCCGAGGGTGTCGAGGCTGGCGAAATTCTGGACAATGTCCGGCAGAAACTGGCCGACGACGGGCGTTTCCACTGGGCGTTCGAGCCTGCCGAAGCACTTCTCGAAAATCCAGCAGGCAACCTTGCCAACGCGGTGAAGCGGACATTGCGCGCGCCGAAGGTTCTGGTCACGGTTTCAGTGATCCTCCTCATCTGCCTCGCGATCACCTATTCGCTGGTGTTCGGATACGCGCCCGGCTTCTTTCGCAATCTCCTGATCGTGGGCACCTCCATCGTGCTTACTCTGATCGGCGTGACCATGCTTCTGCTCTTCATCGTCGGGCTTTTGATCCTCTATTTGCGCCACCTGGAAAAGCGCGATCCCCCGAGCGACGGGAACGCGAGCCTGGTACTTCTGGAAGAGATCTCAAGGCGCGAGAACCATCTGGCACAAAACCATCTGACGGCGGTGTCCACGCTGAAGGGTGGTTGGCTGAGACGCCTTGCGCTTCGAACCTCCTTCTACCTGATCTCGATCATGGCTCGCCAGGTTTTCCGGCCGGGATACCTTTCCGATATCAACACCATCCACTTTGCTCGCTGGGTGCTCCTTCCGGGGACGAAACAGCTTGTCTTCCTCAGCAATTATGGTGGCAGTTGGGAAAGCTATCTGGAGGATTTCATCACCAAGGCTCATGCCGGCCTGACCGGTGTCTGGAGCAATACCGCAGGCTTTCCGAAAGCGCGGATGCTGTTTTTCGACGGGGCGACCGATGGCGACCGCTTCAAGCGCTGGGCACGGGCACAGCAGGTGCCGACTCTGTTTTGGTACGCAGCCTATCCAGGCCTCACCACCGCGCGCATCCGCATCAACTCGCTGATCCGCAGCGGGATCGCGAAAGCGGAAACCGAAAGCGAAGCGCGCGACTGGCTGCGCCTCTTCGGCTCGCAGCCGCGCCCGCGCGATACGCTTGAAACGGAGGAGATCCAGTCGATCTTCTTCGGACCTCTTGGCCCGCTCGCAAAAGCGGAAATGATTGCCTTCCATATCCCGGCGGACCTGTCGCGCCCTACGCGGCGGGAGTGGTTGGCATTCTTGCTCGAACGCACCAGCTTCGGCAATCAGCTCCCGCCCGAGCGGGCCATGATCACCTTGTTCGGGCCGGATGGCTTGCGACGAATGGGGTTGGGAGACCGGCCGGGTGATGATTGTCTGGACGAATTTCCGGCCGCTTTTCGGCAAGGCATGGCAACCGAGGCACGCAGTCGGGTTCTGGACGACATCGGCAAAAGCGCGCCGCAGCGCTGGCTCTGGGGCTCGCAGGAGAAGCCGGTCGATCTCGCGGTAATCTGCTATGCGCGTAGTTATGAAACACTCGATGCAGACATACAGTCACTGATGGACGCCACGGACAAGGCCGGTGTGAAGCGCGTTGCCCAGCTCCCCCTCGAAATCAGGAGAGAGGGCAGGCATGCCGTCGAACATTTCGGTTTCGCCGACGGCATATCCCAGCCAATCGTGCGGGGCACGCCACGCGCCAGCGGGAGCACATCGTCGATGCACCTCATCGCGCCCGGCGAGTTCGTGCTTGGCTATCCGGATGAAAACAATTTCTATCCGCCCTCTCCAACGGTCTCCCCAGCCGAGGACAGCAAAGGAATACTCCCGGTAGTGGAAGCGGGAGCAGAAGCGCCGCTCTTCGGCAAGAAGGCAGCCCTGCGTGACTTCGGGCGCAATGGCAGTTTCATGGTGATCCGTCAGCTCGAGCAGCATGTTTCGACCTTCAATACCTATTGCCGGCATGCTGCCGAGACGGTGCGAGCCGAGACAGGCAATACCACGATCGATTCGAAATGGATCGCAGCCAAAATGGTCGGGCGCTGGCAGGACGGCACCTCTTTGGTGCGCAATCCAAATGGCCGCCCCGATCGCGAGCCGGACAACGATTTCACCTTCGCTGCAGAGGACCCGCAAGGGCTCCATTGTCCGCTGGGCTCTCATGTGCGTCGTTCGAACCCCAGAGACTCTCTCGGCGCCGACCCCGAGACCCAGCTCAAGATCAACAATCGCCATCGCATCCTGCGTTGTGGCCGAACTTATAAAAACGGTCAGGAAGCGGGCCTGCTCTTCATGTGCCTCAACGCCGATATCGAGCGACAATATGAATTCATGCAGCAAAGCTGGGTGTCGTCCTCCTTCTTTCAGGGGCTGACGGACGAGAAGGATCCAGCCATTGGCGCCAACGAGGGCAAAGGCAGTTTTTCTATCCCGATGGACGAGGGGCGTCTGATTTTGGATGATCTGCCAGGCTTCGTGACAACTCGCGGCGGCGGCTATTTCTTTATGCCGAGCCGCTCGAGCCTGCGCTATCTCCTGTCCCGCTTGTGATCACTCGTCCTCCAGGTGGATGATTTCCTGCAGCCCGGCTCTGGAGATCAGTCTTATGGCGCCGCGTCTGATGGCGATGAGGTTCTCATTGCGCCAGGCGTTCAGCATCTTGTTGACGGATTCGCGCGTGGCGCCGAGAAAGGCGGCGAGCTCGGATTGGGAGATCCTGATCCAGCCACCATCTCCGGCGATCCTGTCATTGAGAAGCAGGAGGCGCTTGGCGAGCCGCGCTTCCACCTTGAGCAGCGCCTGATCATTGCGCTCATTGCTGATCCATCGCAACCGCGCGCACAGGAGCTCGATCATCGCAAGCGACAATGAGGCGTCCTCCGCCAGCTTCCGCATCAGTTGCACGCGGCTCAGCGACACCAGCTCGCAATCGGTCAGGCAGATGGCGCTTGCGGTTCTGGCACCGCCGTCAAGGGCTCCGATTTCGCCAATGAGGCTGCGTGAGAGCTCAATATTGGCGACCAGTTTCCGACCGCTGATGGAATAGCTGGAGATCTCCACCGTCCCCGAAAGCACACCGTATATGCGATCTGCCGGATCCTCATGCATGAAGAGATAGTCGCCCGCTCTGTAGCGCTCGGGCCGGCACTGACTGAACAGCATCTCAAAATGCGCAGGACACAGGTTGACCGTCTCCCTGGGCGAGGGGCTCGCTTGTGCGATCTGCGGCGTGTCCGTGCTGTCCAAGAGATTTCACGCAGGCTGGCCAATGTTATTCTTGATAATGATTTGCGCCGCTGTTTCCGTCAACGGAACAGGCGAGTGAGTGGAAAGCGATCTGCGCTCGATCATGCTTGCCGGTGCCCGGCGCGGAAGAAACAGACTGAGCATTTGCACAGAAACGCCAAGACCGTTTCGGCCATGGGAATGCGTTGGGCATGGTGCCGCCCGGGCAGGATTTTTGGTAATTTCGTTTCAACGGACAGTGCATCCTGGCGGGGATTCTTGCGCATTTCTTGCAACCTGAGGGAAAGGTGCCCAAAAGCGTTTGACGTATACGGAATTTCGTTGCCAAATGCCGCCTCTTTCATCCTTTGGTTGGATGACAAGCAAGCAAGAAAATGGGAGTGCGGGAAAATGTTGAAATCCCTGATGCGACCGCTGCTCGCGGGTACGATTCTGCTTTCTTCGGCAATGGCAGCGTCCGCCGTCACCTATGTGCGCGGCAATGACGGCGATCCGGAAACGCTGGACCAGCATAAGACCTCGACGGTTGTCGAGGCGCATCTTCTGCGTGACCTTTATGAAGGCCTCGTCGTTTATGACGCCAGCGCCAAGATCATTCCCGGCGTGGCCGAGGAGTGGACGGTTTCGGATGATGGCAGTGTCTACACATTCAAGCTGCGCGACGATGCCAAATGGTCGAATGGTGACCCGGTCGTGGCCGGGGATTTCGTCTTTTCGCTGCGCCGCATCATGATGCCGGACACCGGCGCGAAATATGCCAACATTCTCTACCCGATCAAGAATGCAGAGGCGATCAACAAGGGCGAGATGGAGCCCGATCAGCTGGGCGTCAAGGCAGTGGACGAGCGGACGCTCGAGATCACGCTGGAGCAGCCAACCCCCTATTTCCTCGAACTCCTGACCCACCAGACGGGCCTGCCGGTCAACCCCAAGGCAGTTGAAGCGCACGGAACCGATTTCGTGGCGCCGGAAAACATCGTGACCAACGGCGCCTACAAGCTCGTATCTTTCCAGCCGGGCGACAAGATCGTCATGGAGAAGAACGAGAACTTCCACGACGCAGACAGCGTTCAGATCGACCGGATCGAGTATTTGCCGATCGAGGATCGCGCCACCTGCGTGCGCCGCTTCGAGGCGGGCGAAGTCCATAGCTGTTCCGACCTGCCGACCGAGCAGATCAAGTCACTCAAGGAGCGTCTTGGCGATCAGGTTCGGATCACACCCTATCTCGGCACCTACTACTACGCGCTCAACATGAAGCGCGAGGCAATGGCCGATTCCAAGGTGCGCCAGGCGCTCGCCATGGCGATCGATCGCGAGTTCCTTGGCGACGAGATCTGGGCTGGCTCCATGTTGCCCGCCTATTCGCTGGTTCCGCCCGGCATCGGCAATTATGAAGGCGGCGGCGCTCAGGCAGAGTGGGCCGATATGTCCCCGCTCGACCGCGAGGACAAGGCCATCGAGCTGATGAAGGAGGCTGGCTTCGGCCCCGACAATCCGCTGACAGTCGAGCTGGCCTACAACAACTCTGAAAACCACAAGAATACGGCGACCGCGATTGCCGACATGTGGAAGCCGCTCGGCGTCAATGTCGAATTCAACGTCCGCGATCTGTCGGCGCACTACGCCAATCTGCGCGATCAGAAGGACTTCGACGTGGCGCGTGCCGGCTGGATCGGCGACTACTCCGATCCGCAGAACTTCCTGTTCCTGGTCGAGAGCGACAACACCGGTTTCAACTACGCCCAGTACGAGAACCCGGAATACGACGCACTCATGGACAAGGCCGCGGCCGAGACCGATCTGGTCAAGCGTGCGGAGATCCTGCGTGAGGCAGAAGCGATGTTCATGGCAGACATGCCCTATATTCCGCTTCTCTTCTATTCGTCCCTTTCTCTGGTATCGCCCAAGCTCAAGGGCTGGGAAGACAACATCCAGAATGTTCATGGGACACGCTTCATGAGCATCAGCGAGTAACAACAGCGTTCGATTTTTCCGCCCGGTCCCTTTGAGGGCCGGGCGGCATCGAACCAGCATGAGAGTTGGTAGCGATGCTCGGATATGCCGTGCGCCGTCTCCTCGGCGCAATTCCAACCCTGTTCCTGATCATAACCTTCGCCTTCTTCCTGATGCGGGTGGCGCCGGGTGGTCCCTTCGACCGTGAGCGCACGCTGGAAGCGAAGGTGCTGGAAAACCTGAACCGTGTTTTCCATCTCGATAAGCCTGTCTGGGAGCAGTACCTTTACTATCTCGGCAACCTCGCCCGTGGCGATCTGGGGCCGAGTTTCATCTATCGCGATTTTTCCGTTCAGCAGTTGCTCGGCAATGGCTTGCCGGTATCCATACAGCTCGGTGGCATGGCACTGCTTGTCGCGCTGCTGATCGGCAGCGTGCTCGGCACCATCGCCGCGTTGCGCCAGAATTCATGGGTCGATTATTCCGTCATTGCGGTTGCCACTTTCGGCATTACCGTGCCGAACTTCGTGGTCGCCCCGCTTCTGTCTCTGGTCTTCGGTGTGTGGCTCAGCCTGCTGCCGGCCGGCGGCTGGAACAGCCCAGAATCCATGGTGCTTCCGGTAATCACGCTGGCCCTGCCACAGGTGGCGATCATCGCCCGTCTGATACGAGGCTCCATGATCGAAGCGCTGCGTTCCGACCATGTGCGCACCGCGCGCGCCTACGGCCTGCCGCAGCGCATGATCGTCATCGTGCATGCGCTGCGGGCAGCCTGTCTGCCGGTGATCTCCTATCTGGGGCCGGCGGCAGCCGCGCTTCTGACAGGCTCGGTGGTGGTTGAAACCATTTTCGGCCTGCCGGGCATCGGCCGTTACTTCGTTCAGGGTGCGCTTAACCGCGACTACACGCTGGTTATGGGCACCGTCATCATCATCGCCGTCTTCGTGGTGGTCTTCAATCTGATTGTCGACCTTCTCTATGCGGCGCTGGATCCGAGAGTGCGCTATGACTGACATCGCCACCGGCCAAATGCCGCCCGAGGGTGAGTTGCCGACGACCAAGAGCCGCTCGGCCTGGGAAACGGCTTTCATGCGGTTGCGGAGAAACCGCGCCGCCATGGCCAGCCTCTTCATTCTGATCCTGTTCGTCGTTGCCGGCATCTTTGGTCCGATGCTGGCGCCGCATCCCTATGCGCGTGTTTATTCGGACTTCGTGAAAGTCCCGGCCAGCCTGGAAGCATACCCGCGTCAGTCGGAGATCGTGCCCCTGGCGGAAGCCGCGCTGTCGCGGGCGCGGCTGGAGACAGGCACCATCGAGCTCGATGGAAATACGGTGCGCATCGAGGCAACCTCTCGTCGCGAGATCGACCCGCGCGTGACGCGTTATCTTGACCGCTCGGACCTGTTCTCGAACGCACGGATCGTCGAGCAGGCAGATGACAAGAAGTCGATCGTCATGGAGGCGGATGTTCAGCGTCTGCGCTTCATATTCGGTACGGATGCCAACGGGCGTGATCTGTTTGCGCGTGTACTTATCTCGATCCGCATATCGTTGATGATCGGCGCGCTTGCGACGGGCGTGGCGTTGTTGATCGGCGTGATTTATGGCGCCACCGCCGGTTTCCTCGGCGGACGCATCGATAACATCATGATGCGCATTGTCGACATTCTATATTCGCTCCCCTTCACCTTTTTCGCCATTCTCCTCGTGGTGTTCTTCGGGCGAAACGTGGTTCTGATGTTTATCGCGGTCGGTGCCGTGGAATGGCTGGACATGGCACGCATCGTGCGCGGGCAGACAATCGCGCTGAGACGGCGTGAATTCGTTCAGGCGGCGGAGGCGCTCGGCGTTAGCTCAGGCGGTATACTCAAGCGCCACATCATCCCCAACACGCTCGGTCCGGTGATCATCTACATGACGCTGCTCGTGCCCAAGGTCATTCTTCTGGAGAGTTTCCTCTCCTTCCTCGGCCTTGGTGTACAGGAGCCGCTCACCAGCCTTGGTGTGCTGATCTCGGAGGGCGCGCGCAACATGCGTGGGGCAGCCTATATGCTGCTCTATCCGTCGCTGGCACTCACCGCGCTTCTCTTCGCGCTCAACTTCCTCGGCGATGGCCTGCGCGACGCGCTCGATCCGAAGGACCGCTGACATGATGAAGCAGAACGAGGAACGCATCTTCGATATTCGCGACATCCGCGTCACCTTCGACACGCCGGACGGTGCGGTCGAGGCGGTGCGTGGCGTGGGCATGCATGTGAACGCCGGCGAAACGGTCGCTGTGGTGGGTGAATCGGGATCCGGCAAGAGCCAGATCATGATGGCCGCCATGGGGCTTCTGGCCACCAATGGCTCCGTCTCCGGTTCCGTGACTTATCGCGGACAGGAGCTCATCGGTCTGCCGCGCGCGAAACTCAACAGGATCCGCGGCGCCAAGGTCACCATGATTTTTCAGGAGCCTATGACATCGCTCGACCCGCTCTACACCATCGAGCGGCAGATCTGCGAGCCGATCCGCGTGCATGGCGGGCTTTCCGCTTCCGCGGCGCGCAAACGGGCGCTGGAACTCCTGAAGCTCGTCCACATTCCCGATCCCGAGCGGCGACTGAAATCTTATCCGCACGAGCTTTCGGGCGGTCAGCGACAGCGTGTCATGATCGCCATGGCACTCGCCAACGATCCGGACCTGCTGATCGCCGATGAGCCAACGACGGCGTTGGATGTGACGATCCAGGCCGAGATCCTCGGTCTTCTGGCCGAGCTTCAGAAGAAACTCGGCATGGCCATCCTTTTCATCACCCATGATCTCGGCATCGTGGAAGCCTTCGCCGACCGGGTCTATGTGATGCAGAAAGGGCTGGTGGTGGAAACGGGTGCTACGGAGGACATCTTCCAGCGCCCGCAAAAGGACTACACGAAAATGCTCCTGGCGGCCGAACCGGAGGGCCACAAGCCACCGGTGGGCAATGATCAGCCTGTCCTGCTCGATGCCAGGGATATGTGCGTGACTTTCACTATCAAGGGCGGCTTCCTTTCGGGGCCGGGCTATGAACTGAAGGCGGTGCAGAATGTCGGATTGACACTGCGTGCCGGCCAGACGATCGGCATTGTTGGCGAATCGGGATCCGGAAAATCAACGCTGGGTCGTGCGCTCCTCCAATTGTTGCCCTCTGAGGGGCGAGTCGTCTATCAGGGCACACCCATTCAGGGCTTCGACCGTGCGGCCATGCGGCCATACCGGCGCAATCTGCAGATGGTCTTTCAGGATCCCTACGGGTCGCTCAGCCCACGCATGACGGTCGGCGAGATCATCACCGAAGGTCTTCTGGTGCATGAGCCGGGTCTGTCCGCTCGCGAGCGCGACAGGCGCGCCATTCAGGCACTGGAGGAGGTCGGGCTCGATCCATCCATGCGCAACCGCTTCCCGCACGAGTTCTCGGGCGGTCAGCGGCAACGCATCGCCATCGCCCGTGCGGTGATCCTGAAGCCTACCGTGATCGTGCTCGACGAGCCGACCTCGGCACTCGACCGCTCGGTGCAAAAGCAGATCATCACATTGCTGCGCCGCATCCAGGAAAGCCACAACCTTTCCTTCATCTTCATCAGCCACGACCTGGCGGTGGTGAAGGCGCTTTCTGATTATGCGATCGTGATGCGGTCCGGAAAGGTCGTGGAGGAGGGGCCGACCAGCGAAGTCTTCGACAATCCACAGAGTGATTACACGAAGGATCTGATGGAAGCTGCGTTCAATCTCCGGGAAGTTTTGAACCGGCAGGCTGCAGCCCGCGTCTAGTATTCGAACCGGGCCGTCCAGGGGAATACGCGCGGTTCGGCTGGCCTGTCGTTCACGTGTCCTTGCGGTTGAAAGCAAAAGGTTTCACGTTTTGTGGAACTTTGTTCGGTGTGGCTCGTTTTCACCTCGGAAACAATCGATTTAACAATCGATTGACTCTGCCGCGCGTCTGTTTCACGCTGGCCGGGTCGAAAGACGAATGGGAGCAAGGAGGGGCGTTTGAACGCACTCCAAATGATTGGCCTGAACGATGGGGCCACACCGGCGCGGTGTGGTCGTTTGCGTTCGTTGTGCCGACTGAGGGCGGTGATCGCCCCGGATCTGGCCAGCGCCGTATCATTCCCTTTGCTTCTCGGACGCAGCAAAAAGCGGCGTCGCAAGTTCCCGGCAAAAGCACGCCTACGCGGTATCGCGACCGTGCCTGGCTGGTTCCCGGCCAGCTGACGACGCTCGTTTGAGATCGTTTGCCCGAGCCGCATGGGCGGCGCGGGGCTTGTTTATATTTTTTGCCTGCCCGTTTGTTAAATGACCAGAGGAGAACAGTATGCGTTCCATCAAAACCCGCTTAATGGCAGGCCTTGCCAGCACCGCGATCGTGCTTGCAGGCGCCGTTGCAGCTCAGGCGGAAACCTGGAAATACGCTTTCGAAGAAGCGATGACGGATGTTCAGGGCGTTTACGCCCAGAAGTTCAAGGAAGAAGTCGAGGCCAACTCGGACCACGAGATTCAGCTTTTCCCGTTCGGTACGCTGGGCGAATCCGCTGACATCATGGAGCAGGCACAGGCCGGCATCCTTCAGTTCGTCGACCAGTCTCCGGGCTTCACCGGTGCGCTGATCCCCGAGGCGCAGGTTTTCTTCGTTCCCTATCTTCTGCCGGCAAAGTCGGAAGATCTCGGAGATTTCTTCCGCAACTCGAAGGCCATCAACGAGATGTTCCCGGAGCTCTATGCAGAACAGGGTCTCGAGCTTCTCAAGATGTTCCCCGAGGGCGAAGTGGTGATGAACACCAAGGAGCCGGTGGAGAAGCCTGAAGACCTCAACGAGGTGAAGTTCCGCGTCATGACCAACCCGCTTCTGGTTGAAAGCTACAAGGCATTCGGCGCGACGCCGACGCCGCTTCCCTGGGGCGAGGTCTATGGCGGTCTCCAGACCAACATTATTCAGGGCCAGGAAAATCCGCTGTTCTGGGTCGAGTCCACAAAGATGTATGAAGTGACCGGCGCCATAACGCTCACCGGCCACAACAACTTCACCACCGCGGTGATGGCCAACAAGGAATTCTTTGACGGCCTGAGCGATGAGGACAAGAAGGTCGTGCGGGACGCTGCCGATGCGGCTTTCGAGCACATCCTCGAGTACCAGAAGGGCCTGAGCGAAGAATCGCTCGAGAAGATCAAGGAAGCCAAGCCCGAGATGACGATCAGCGACCTCACCGAAGAGCAGCGCGCTCCCTTCAGGGAAGCGGCAGCCCAGGTGGAGGCAAAGTTCATCGAGATGACGGGTGACAGCGGCAAGAAGATCCTTGACCAGATGAAGGAAGACCTGAAGGCGGCCACGCAATAAGCCGCTGCCTTGAGCAACAATAAGCTGGACCCTGCGGCCATTCTCGGTCGCGGGGTTCCGTCATCTCATTGAGGGGAATGAAGATGGGCAGTGAAGACGACAAATCTGACCCGCACAGCGAACACTACGAATCCACACTGCCCGGCGTCATAGGCATATTCGACAATGCCATCAGCCGCATAGAATCGGTGATGCTCGCGCTCGGCGTGATGCTCATGGCGGTCAACACGATCGCCAATGTGGTCAGCCGCGCTATTGGGAGCACAATCTTCTTTTCCGAGGAGCTCAACCGCATCCTCATCATTCTCATCACCTTTGCCGGCATCGGCTATGCCGCGCGTCACGGCCGCCACATCCGCATGTCGGCGCTCTACGATGCGCTGCCCGGCAAGACCCGCAAGGTCTTGATGATCATCATCACGGTCATCACCGCGCTCACCATGTTCGCGCTGTGCTATTTCGCCATCGGCTATATCGGCAAGGTGGCCAAGTCCGGCCGTGTTCTTCCGGCCATGCAGATCCCGGTCTACTGGATCTATCTCTGGGTCCCCATCGGCTTCTTCATCACCGGCGTGCAATATGCGCTCACCGCGCTGAAGAATGTCGTCCAGAAGGACATCTATCTCTCCACCCATGTGCTGGAGGGATATGAGGAAGACGAAATCGAGATCTGAGCGGGGCCACGACCATGACACTCAAAATTTCCACCATCATGATCGTGTTGCTGCTGTTTGGCTTCCCGATGATGATCCCGCTCATACTGGGTGCGGCGTACGGTTTTTACGGTCTGTTCGGCGGTTTCGACCGTATGGACTTCATGGTTCAGCAGATGCTGGCAGGCATCCGTCCGGCCTCGCTCATCGCGGTGCCCATGTTCATCCTCGCCGCCGACATCATGACGCGTGGCCAGTCGGCAGACCGGCTGATCGACATGGTCATGAAGTTCATCGGCCACATCAAGGGCGGCCTTGCCGTCTCCACCGCCACGGCTTGCACGCTGTTCGGCGCGGTCTCCGGCTCCACGCAGGCAACTGTGGTCGCGGTCGGCTCGCCGCTGCGCCCGCGCATGCTGAAAGCCGGCTACAACGATTCCTTCGTTCTGGCGCTGATCATCAACGCCAGCGACATTGCCTTCCTGATCCCGCCCTCCATCGGCATGATCATCTATGGCGTCGTCTCCAAGACCTCGATCGCCGAGCTGTTCATCGCCGGCATCGGCCCCGGGCTTCTGCTCCTGGTGCTCTTCTCCGCCTATTGCATCGTCTATGCAATCGTGAAGGGCGTGCCGACCGAGCCGAAAGCGCCATGGGGCGAGCGTGTGGCGGCAGTGCGCGCGGCCATCTGGCCGCTGTTCTTCCCGGTCATCATCGTCGGCGGCATCTATGGCGGGATTGTCAGCCCCACCGAGGCTGCGGCCATCTGCGTGGCCTATGCGCTCTTCCTGGAACTGGTGATCTTCCGCTCGCTTAGCGTGGCCGACATCTACAAGATCTCCAAGTCCACCGGCCTGATCACCGCCGTGGTGTTCATTCTCGTCGCTGCCGGCACGGCATTCTCCTGGGTGATCTCCTTCGCGCAGATCCCGCAGCAGATCCTGGGCGCCATCGGCATAGACGAGATGGGGCCTAAAATGGTGCTCGCCGTCATTTCGATCGCCTTCTTCGTCGGCTGCATGTTCGTCGATCCGATCGTGGTGATCCTCGTTCTGGTGCCGATCTTCGCGCCAGTGGTGGATTCGGTTGGCCTCGACAAGGTTCTGGTCGGCACCATCATTACGCTGCAGGTGGCCATTGGCTCCGCGACACCCCCATTCGGGTGTGACATCTTCACGGCGATAGCCATATTCAAGCGACCCTATATGGACGTGATCCGGGGCATTCCGCCCTTCACGCTCATCCTGCTTGGCGTGTCGGCAGCACTGATCTTCTTCCCGCAGATCGCGCTGTTCCTGCCCAGCCTGGCATTCGATTAGGAGAGAGCCGATGTTCAAAAGGATACTCGTCCCGGTCGATGGCTCGGAAAACTCGGTGAAGGCTCTGCAGATGGGCGTTGAGTTGCAGAAAAACACCGGAGCGGAATTGATGACGCTCACCGTCTTCCGGCATCACAGCCTGCTTGAGGCCTCCATGTCGATGGTGCGGCCCGATGATCCCGAAAGCATCGATGATGTTATGCGTGAACATGCCAAGGAGATCGCCGACGCCGCCAAGAAAGCGGCAGTGGAGATGGGAGCTGAAAGCCCGCGTGCCTTTGTGAAAAGCGGCCAGCCTGCGCGCACCATCGTAAAGTTCGGCAAAGAGCGTGAGGTGGACCTGATCGTGCTTGGCAGCCGCGGGCTGGGCGATCTGGAGGGCTATCTTCTGGGAAGCGTGTCCCACAAGGTCACGAGCCTTGCCAATTGCCCCGTCATGGTGGTGTGATCGAAACGAAAGTGCAGATGCAACAAGGGCCGGATCCGCTGTCTGATCCGGCCCTTATTCCTGATGTTCCAGAAGCGTCTCGACGCTCTTTCCTGACAGTGTCAAACCGGGTCCGCTCCACCAATCGGTGGCGTGCCCGTTGGCCTGCGCCAGATGTTCCCGAGCCGCGTGCCAAGGGCGGTCAAGGCGTGCTTCAGCGCCGTGGAACGGGCTTTGTTCGCCTGCCGCGCATAGCGCTGCAATTCAGGGCTGGAACCAACGCCCACAGTATAGTGTGACATCAGAACCTCCTTGAGAGGGTTGGCAATGTAGAGAGTCTGCGGCGGTGTGCTGCCGGTTCTCCCGGTCAACCCATCGCTACAATTCCTATTTGGTCTCTATAGGAGCTTTACACAATAGAAATTATTCTTCCTGTTGTGTGCGTTTATGTTACGCTAAATCATGAGACATCGCCTGCCCAATCTAAACGCCGTCCGGGCGTTTGACGCGGCTGCCCGGCACCAGAGTTTTTCCCGCGCCGCGGCGGAGCTGGGCGTGACGCATGCATCTGTCAGCCGCTACATCAAGAATCTCGAAGCGGAGTTGGGCATGCCGCTCTTCGAGCGCCGGCACAGGCAGGTGGCGCTCACGCCGGGGGGAGCCCGCTACGCGGAAATTGTCGCCGATGCTCTGATGCTGATCTCGCTGGACACCGGCACGCGTGCAACGCGCAATGCAAAGGGGCGCGTCGTTCTGGAATCGGACTCTGATCTCGCGGCTCTGTGGCTCATGCCCCTCCTGACCGACGAAGTGCTGGAAACGTTGGGGATCGAGCTCGAATTGCGCTCTTACCCCGAGCCACCGCGCACCATTGCCCCCGATACCGATCTGGCGATCACCTGGGGGCGGCTGGATGTGCCGGGCTATACACGCGAGCCGTTTCTGGATTTCACGATCTTTCCGGTCTGCGCGCCGGATCGCGCGGAGCATGTGCGCATGCACGGGTTGATCGCCAACAAGCTGATCTATGATCGCGGCGTGAACACCTGGGAGGAACTCCTGCGGCGGCAGGGCACAAGCCTCAGCGCCGCATCGGGCCATCTCATCTTCCACCGCACGCAGCTTTGCCTTGAAGCGGCTGCGCGGGGGCTTGGTGTTGCTCTTGGCGATGATGTCTCGGCGGCCGCCATGCTGCGTGATGGAAGGCTGGTGCGTCCCTGCGGGCCATCGGTCGCCGGCCGCAACAGCTATTACCTTTCCTCCGTTTCGCGGGGCCCGGTCAGTCCTTCGGCGATGGCGATGCGGGCATGGCTCTTGAAGAAGGCGGCCGAGCATGTGCGTTGGGCCGAAGAGGCCGGCTATGCGCTGACCAAAGAGAGGTAGGTGAACGCACGGGGCTGTGAGGCAGCGCAATCGTCATCCCGTCCGAGCGGAGCGAGAGCCGGGACCCCGAAAGCCGGTATCCATTGAGAGGCACGGCCGATATCGGCAGGAGGTGCCGGTGGCCCAACCCGCGCCCGAAGCAAAACCGGGCCGCGCTTCATAACAATCTTCCAATGGGTCCCGGACAGCCCTTCGGGCTTCCGGGATGACGCTGTCGCGTGGCTTTCAGCGCGGCGCGTTCACACTGCCAGGTGTCAGGCTTACGCCGCCTTCTCCGCCAGCCGTTTCCGGATGCTCTCCACATCGGCGCGTGGTGTCGCCGCGAAGAGCGTGCGCGTGTATTCGTGCTGCGGATCGGTGAACACCGCATCGCGGGTTCCATATTCCACCGCTTCACCGAAATACATCACCATCACTTCGTCAGCGATATAGCGCACCACCGAAAGATCGTGGCTGATGAAGACATAGGTGAGGCCGAATTCTTCCTGCAGGTCGGCCAGAAGGTTCAGCACCTGCGCCTGCACCGAGAGGTCGAGCGCGGAGACCGGCTCGTCCAGCACCAGCAGGCGTGGCCTCAGCATGAGCGCGCGCGCGATGGCGATGCGCTGGCGCTGGCCGCCGGAGAACATGTGCGGATAGCGATTGAAGTGCTCGGCCTGCAGACCGACCTTCAAAAGCATCTCCATGGCGCGTTCGCGCCGCTCCTTCACCGGAACCTTCTCGTTGATGATCAGCGGTTCCATCAGCACATCGCCGATCTTCTGGCGTGGATTCAGTGAGCCATAGGGGTTCTGGAAGACGATCTGCACCTTGCGGCGCATTTCGGGCTCCACACCCGTCTTGCCGATCTCCACCGGCTTGCCGTCGATCAGGAGTTCGCCCGAAGTGGGTGCGTCGATCATCGTCATGATCCGGGCGAGGGTGGATTTCCCGCAGCCCGATTCGCCGACGATGGCCAGCGTTTTGCCCTTCTCAACCTTGAGGTCGATGCCTTTCAGCGCGTTGATGATGCGGCCCTTTCCGAAAAAGCCGCCGCCGATGTGATAGTCGCGCGTGATGCCGCGCGTTTCCAGGACGATCTCGCTCATGGGCGGGCTCCTGTCAGCGGCGCTTCATCGAACACGAAGTCGGAGACGGTCGGCAGGCGGTCGCCTGTCGCGTTCTCCGGCAGGGCCGAAAGCAGCGCCTTGGTATAAGGGTGTTGGGGCTTTTCGAAGAGCGAAAGCACGTCGGCCTCCTCCATCTTCCTGCCCTTGTACTGCACGATCACGCGATCGGCCGTTTCCGCTACCACGCCCATGTCATGGGTGATCATGATCATGCCCATGTTCTTCTCGGCCTGGATCGACACCAGAAGATCGAGGATCTGCTTCTGGATCGTCACGTCGAGCGCGGTGGTCGGCTCGTCGGCAATCAGGAGCTTGGGGTTACAGGCAATGGCCATGGCGATCATCACGCGCTGGCATTGGCCACCCGACATCTGGTGCGGGTAGGCATTCACCCGGTCGCTCGCATTTGGCAGGCCCACCGCCTCGAAGAGTTCCACCGTCCGGTCACGCCGCTGGCGGGCCGAAAGATCGGTGTGCATCTTGAGCGTTTCATCGATCTGGAAACCGACGGTGAAACACGGATTGAGACTGGCGATTGGCTCCTGGAAAATCATGGCAATGTCCTTGCCCACGATCTTGCGTCGGTCCGATGGCGACAGGTTGAGAATGTCGCGGCCCTGAAAGGTCATGGCGTCCGCCGTGACCTTTGCGGTCCATGGCAGAAGCCCCATAACCGCCAGCATCGAAACGGATTTGCCCGAGCCCGATTCGCCGACGATGGCCAGCACCTCGCGCGCCTCGACGGACAGCGAAACACCATCCACCGCGCGCAGCGTGCCGCCTGCCGTCTCGAATTCGACGCTCAGATTGCGAATGTCGAGAAGAGCTTCACTCATGTCACGACCTCTTCAGCTTGGGATCAAGCGCATCGCGAAGACCGTCGCCCATCAAATTGATGGCCAGAACGGTGATCAGGATGGCGAGACCGGGGAAGGTGACGACCCACCACGCACGCAGGATGAACTCGCGCGCTTCGGCCAGCATCGTGCCCCATTCGGGTGTGGGCGGCTGTGCACCCATGCCGAGGAAGCCAAGCGCTGCTGCATCGAGGATCGCGGTCGAGAAGGAGAGCGCCGCCTGCACGATCAGCGGTGCGGTGCAGTTCGGCAGGATGGTCTTGAACATCAACCTGATGTTACTCGCGCCGGCAACACGTGCCGCCGTCACATAGTCGCGGCCTTTCTCCGACATCACCGCAGCGCGCGTCAGGCGCACATAGTGCGGCTGCTGCACGAGCGCGATGGCGATCATCGCGTTGACGAGGCCCGGCCCCAGAATGGCGAC
Organism: Nitratireductor sp. L15S-10; assembly: GCF_045011005.1. Taxonomy (NCBI): domain Bacteria; kingdom Pseudomonadati; phylum Pseudomonadota; class Alphaproteobacteria; order Hyphomicrobiales; family Phyllobacteriaceae; genus Nitratireductor; species Nitratireductor sp. L15S-10. Next base: position 157,061 of record NZ_CP120674.1, on the reverse strand, counting down.
CAGAACCAGTGCCAGAAGCAGCGACGGAAACGCGAGAATAATGTCCATCACGCGCATGATGACCGTGTCCACCGCGCCGCGGAAATAGCCGGCGATGAGGCCGATCAGAATACCCACCGAGACGGCGACCGAAACCACCACCACGCCGATAAAGAGCGAGAAGCGCGCGCCATAGATCAGGCGTGAGAGCAGGTCGCGGCCCACGGCATCCGTGCCGAGTATGAACGACCAGTTGCCGCCTTCCTGCCAGACCGGGGGCAGGAGGAAGGAGCCGCGGTTCTGCATGCTCGGGCTGTGCGGCGCGATCACCGGCGCCAGAAGCGCGATGACCACGATTGCGAGGAAAACGTAAAGGCCGATCACGGCGCCGCGGTTCTGGCTGAAATAGTACCAGAATTCCGCAAGGCGGGCGCGCCGCGTGACCGCGATGATCGTGCCGCCTTCGAGACCGACGGCGGCATTCGGATCTTTTGTGTTTGTCGAGCTCATGGTCAGTGCCTGATTCTCGGATTGATCAGACCGTAGAGAACGTCCACGATCAGGTTCACGATCATGATGATGGCGGCAATGAGCAGAAGCCCGCCCTGCACCACCGCATAATCGCGCTTGAACACGCTATCGACCATCCACTTGCCGATGCCCGGCCAGGAGAAGATCGTCTCGGTGAGGATCGCGCCGGCCAGCAGCACGCCCACCTGGAGGCCGATCGTGGTCACCACGGGGATGAGCGCGTTGCGCAGCGCATGGAGGCCGATCACCCGGCGCGGCGGCAGGCCCTTGGAGCGCGCCGTGCGCACATAATCTTCGCCCAGCACCTCAAGCATGGCCGAGCGCGTCTGGCGGGCGATCACCGCAAGCGGGATCGTGGCCAGAACGATGGTCGGCAGGATGAGATGCGACAGCGCCGATTTGAACGCGCCCGCCTGTCCCGACAGAAGGCTGTCGATCAGCATGAAGCCGGTGACCGGCGGGAAGAAATAAAGCAGCGAAATGCGGCCTGACACCGGTGTCCAGCCAAGAATGCCGGAGAAGAAGATGATCAGGAGCAGGCCCCACCAGAAGATCGGCATGGAATAGCCGACAAGGGCCGCACCCATCACGGTCTGATCAAGCCACGAACCGCGCCGGACAGCGGCGATCACGCCGAGCGGAACGCCAATGGCAACCGCCACGATGATCGCGCAAAGCGAGAGCTCGATCGTCGCCGGGAACAGGGTCATGAACTCCTGCAGCACCGGCCGTTTGGTGACGATGGAGGTGCCGAAATCGCCCTGCAACAGATCCGTCATGTAGTTGAAATACTGCACGAACAGCGGCTGGTCGAAGCCATAGAGCGCCTGGAGCTGCTGGTAGCGCTCCTCGCTCATGCCGCGCTCGCCGGCCAGAAGCATGATCGGATCGCCCGGCAGAAGGCGAATGAAGGAAAAGGCGACGATGGACACCCCGATGAAGGTGGGGATCAACAGCGCCAGCCTGGAGAGAAAGAAACGGAACATCTAATACACGACCGGCGACAGCTCGCGCCGCCGCCGGTTCCTGTTTCTGGTGAAGGGGCCTATTCGGCGATATCGACGCCTTCAAAGGCGTGGCCGCCAAGCGGGTCCATCTTGTAGCCGGTCACTTCCTTGCGCATTGGCATGTGGACGACCGAGTGAGCGATGGTTGCCCACGGGGCTTCACGCTTGAAGACGACCTGGGCCTCTTCATAGAGCTTGGCACGCTCCTCCTGCGAAGAGAGCGTCTTGGCCTTCTGAATCAGACCCTCGAACTCCTCATTGCACCACTGGGCGCGGTTGGAGCCGCCGACACCGTCACAGCCGAGCAGAACGGCGAGGAAGTTGTCCGGGTCGCCATTGTCGCCGGTCCAGCCAAGCAGCACCGCGCCATCGCGGTCTTCCGCCTTCGAGCGCTCGAGATACTCACCCCATTCATAAGAGACGATCTCGACATTGACGCCGACCTTGGAGAAATCCTCCTGGATCAGTTCGGCCATGCGGCGCGCGTTCGGGTTGTAGGGACGCTGCACAGGCATCGCCCAGACCTTCATGGAAAGGTCCGAAACGCCCTCTTCCTCAAGCATCTTCTTGGCTGCTTCCGGATCGTAGGCATCATCCTCGACCGCGTCGTTATACGACCACATTGTCGGCGGAATCGGGTTCTTGGCTGCCTGGCCGGCACCCTGGAACACGGCGTCGAGAATGGCTTCCTTGTTGATTGCCATGTTCAGCGCCTTGCGGACCTTCGCGTTGTCGAAGGGCGCAACCTTGGTGTTGTAAGCGAGGTAACCGACATTCAGGCCTTCCTGCTCGTCAACCTTCAGGGCTTCATTCGCCTTCAGGCTCTCGATGTCGGCCGGGTTCGGGTAGGGCGTGATGTGGCACTCGCCGGCGATCAGCTTCTGCTGGCGCACCGAAGCCTCGGTGGTGATGGCGAACACCAGATCGTCGATCGGCTGCTTGCCGTTCCAGTAATCGGGATGCGCCTTGTAGCGGATCACGGCGTCGGGCTGGTAGGCCACGAACTGGAAGGGGCCGGTGCCGACCGGCTTCTGGTTCAGGTCCGAAAGATTGCCGGATTCAGCGAGCTTGTCAGCATATTCCTTCGAGAAGATGGAGGCAAAATCCATGGCCAGGTTGGCAATGAACGGGGCCTCCGGGCGGTTCAGCACAAACTTCACCGTGTAATCATCGACCTTCTCGATGGACTTCACGAGGTCCGGCATGGACATGCCGTTGAAATACTCCCACGAAGCGCCTTCCACATAGGCGTGGTAAGGATGGTCTTCCTGAAGCTGGCGGTTGAAGGAGAACAGCACGTCGTCGGCGTTGAAATCGCGGCTTGGCGTGAAGAAGTCGGTCGTGTGGAACTTCACACCCTGACGCAGCTTGAAGGTGACCTCGAGACCGTCGTCGGAAATCTCCCAGCTCTCCGCCAGGCCCGGCACGGTCTTGGTGGTGCCCGGCTCGAACTGGACGAGGCGGTTGTAGACCGGTTTCGACGATGCGTCGAACGTGGTGCCAGCGGTGTAGAGCGCCGGGTCAAAGCCTTCCGGGCTTCCTTCCGAGCAGTAGACAAGCGTCTTCGCGCCCGCAGCGCCGCTCAGCACCGTAGCGGCCAGCAGAGCAGCCGCAAAGGTCAATTTGCTTTTCATTGAGGTCTCCCTGATTCTCGCATGGGCTTACTCCCGAAGCCCTGGAAGCTGGCATATAAGCAAAGATCGAATTGAGAGGGAACACCCTCGATCGCTTTGCCGCTGCAAATGCAATTATTAGTCGAATTTGCTCCTATTAATGCAATAAAGCACCACGCCCGCTCTTGTACTGTGAGCGATAGGGGAACCATATCAGCATCAAAGGTCATTGTTTCGAGGAGAAGAAAGTATGAGCGGCACATGGCATCTGGACGTTCTGGAGTTCTGGTTTGAGACGCTGACCCCCAAAGACTGGTTCACAGTGAGCGAGAAGACGGACGCGCTGATCCGCGACCGTTTCGGCGCGCTGCATGAGCGTTTGGTGCGTGAGCTCCCGCCGGAAGTGTTCAACGAGCCGAAAGCGGCCCTCGCCGCGGTTATCGTGCTCGATCAGTTCCCGCGCAACATCTATCGTCGGCAGCCTGGCGCGTTCGCTTCGGATGAGCTTGCCATGAGTGTGGCAGGCAATGCGATCGAGAAGGGACTGGATGAAGGGATGAGCGTTCCCGAGCGGCAGTTCCTTTATATGCCCTACATGCATTCGGAAGTGCTTGCCGACCAGGAACGCGCCGTCATGCTGTTCAAATCGCTGGGGCAGGAAGAATCTCTGAAATACGCGATCGAACACCGGGACATCGTCGCCCGTTTTGGCCGCTTCCCGCATCGCAACCGTGTGCTTGGACGGGAGAGCGGACCTGAGGAACGCGCCTTTCTGGAGGAACACGAGGGCTACGGCCAGTAAACCCCGCAGCGTTTCCTGCCTCATTGATACGGTCCCGGCGCGTAAACGCACTTGTGAAGGCCGGGGATGAAGCCCTACACTCGTCTTTTGAAGGGGGAGATCGTCATGATGCCGTGCGCTTGCCCAAACGTCGTGTGACGGTTGGTGTTGCGTCTGGTGTTACGTGAACGTAAACGTTATAACTGGTTTTTCTTTCTGGGAGGAGCAGTTGGCAAAAAGCGCAAAGACGCCCGCCAAGGGTGAAGTGAAAGCAGCGCGCACCGCAAAGGGCGGATCGGGCAGCAAGACGTCAGCCAAGAAGACGGCATCTACAGCAAAAAAACCGGCCGCGAAATCGGCAGCCGGTTCATCAAAGAAGTCGGCACCGAAGGCAGCGGCAAAACCTGCGGCATCAGCCCGCAAGGCCGCGCCGAAAAAGGCAACGGCATCCCGCAGGTCCGAGATCGCACGGCCCTGGGTAAATCATTATCCCGAGGGCATTCCCGCCGAGATGGGAGACTTCCCGAACAATTCGCTTGGCGAATTGCTTGTAGACGCCTGCAAGAGCTTCGGTGATCGCCCTGCCTTCACGTGCATGGGCAAGTCATTGAGCTATAGCGACCTTGAGGAGATGTCGCGGCACTTCGCAGGCTATCTGCAAACTCTGGGGCTTAAGCGCGGCGCACGCGTCGCGCTGATGATGCCCAATGTGCTGCAATATCCCGTCGCCATGATGGCCGTTCTGCGGGCCGGCTATGTGGTGGTCAATGTCAATCCGCTCTACACGCCGCGCGAGCTGGAACACCAGCTCAACGATGCCGGCGCGGAAGCCATCGTCATACTGGAAAATTTCGCCCACACGCTGGAAGCGATCGTGGAAAAAACGTCGGTCAAACACGTGGTCGTTGCCTCGATGGGCGAGCTTTTGGGGCTCAAGGGCCACATCGTCAATTTCGTCGTACGGCGCGTGAAGAAGATGGTGCCGGCCTGGTCTCTGCCGGGGCATGTGTCCTTCAGGGAGGCGGTCAAGAAGGGCACCTCCAAGGGCTTCAGGCCGGTTGAGATCGCGCTTTCCGACAATGCCTTTCTGCAATATACGGGCGGCACGACCGGCGTTTCCAAGGGGGCGACGCTCACGCACAGCAACGTTCTGGCCAATGTCATCCAGAACGAACTCTGGTTCCGCAGCGCCTATATCGGAAAGCCGAAGCCGGAAGCGCCGGTGCTGATCTGCGCCCTGCCGCTCTATCACATCTACGCGCTCACGGTGAACGCGCTGATGGGCATGAAGCTTGGCGGCAACAACGTGCTGATTCCCAATCCGCGCGACATTCCCGCTTTCGTGAAGGAGCTGCAGAAATACGACTTCCACATTTTCCCGGGGCTCAACACGCTGTTCAACGCGCTCCTGAACAATGAGGATTTCTGCAAGCTTCCCTTCAAGAGCCTGCTTGTCACCTTCGGTGGCGGAATGGCGGTGCAGCGCGCGGTCGCAGAACGCTGGCAGAAGCTGACGGGCTGCGTGATCTCGCAGGGCTATGGTCTGTCGGAAACCTCGCCCGTGGCCACAGTGAACAGCTTTGCGGCGAAGGAGTTCACCGGCACGATCGGCTATCCGATTTCCTCCACCGACGTCGTCATCCGCGACGATCACGGCAAGAACCTGCCTTTCGGCAAGGTCGGCGAGATCTGCATTCGCGGCCCGCAGGTGATGGCCGGCTACTGGAACCGGCCGGACGAGACCGCCAAGGTCATGACCGAGGACGGCTTTTTCCGCTCAGGCGACATGGGCACCATGGATGAGACCGGTCAGGTCACCATAGTCGACCGCAAGAAGGACATGATCGTTGTCTCCGGCTTCAAGGTCTTCCCCAACGAGGTGGAAGACGTAATCGCCAATCATCCGGGTGTTCTGGAAGCGGCGATTGTCGGCGTCGAGGATGAGCATTCCGGCGAGGTGCCGAAGCTCTTCGTGGTCCGAAAGGACGCGAATCTGACGGAAGAGGACCTCAAGAAGTTCTGCAAGGAGAACCTCACCGGCTACAAACGTCCGAAATATGTCGAGTTCCGCGACGAACTGCCGAAATCCAATGTCGGCAAGATTCTGCGCAAGGAACTACGCTGAACAAGATGGCCCGCGCCCGGTTTGAATTGACCCTTAAGGATGCGCGGGCCATTGTTTTCGTGGCTCTGGCGTTGTGCGGGGTTCGACAAGCTCACCATGAGGGAGGGTGAAGCTGGCGGGATCGGTGGCCACCGCTAGGAGCGTTTCATTTGCGTAGTCTCATGATCGGATTTCGCATGGCGCAACCAGCCACCTTCCTCATGGTGAGCTTGTCGAACCACGCACCGCGTTGATGCAACGCGGTTGCCCTGATCGTTTAAAGCGCCACCCGCCCCTCCGCCGCCCGGCGCGCGAGGATGATTGCGCCGTCCACCGCATCGCCGTCGGCGGGCTTCAGGCGGCGGCGCACATCGGGTGAGAGCCAGGGTTCCAGCGGGCCTGACAGCCCACCCAGAAGCGTGACACGCGGAGCGTTCTGATCAAACAGGGTGCGCACCAGCATGTCGATCTGCGCTGCCGCATTCTGCACGATGCGCCTGGCGGCGGCATCGCCCTGGTCGGCATGGCGCAGCACCATGGGCGCGAAGGTGGCATAGTCCGTGGCACTTGCCCGGTCCATCCAGGCCACCACTTCTGCCGGGTCATCGTCGAAGCGGCGCATCACTTCGGTCAGAAGCGCGCTTTGCGGAATGCGTCCGTCATGGCCCTGCAGTGCGGCACGCACGGCATTGAGGCCGATATCAGCACCGCTTCCCTCATCGGAAATCGGAAAACCGTAGCCGCCAATGCGCAGATGCTTTCCATCCACGATGCCAAGCCCCACCGAGCCGGTGCCGGCAATGGCGATGGCGCCATCGAGACCCGAATGCGCGCCAAGGCACGCCGTGTCGCTATCGCTGGCAAAGACGATGCTGGCGAAGGGGTGCGATAGCGCCTGAAACGCCTCGACGGCACCCTTGCGGCGCATGCCGGCAAGGCCGATCCCGGCATGAATGCGGGCGATCTCTGCCTCGCCAAAGCCCGCTTCCTCAACTGCGGCATCCACTGCGCGCCGGACCGAGGCCCAGGCCGCTTCAACGCCAAGCCGCGTGGTGGCCGGGCCGGAAAGCCCCTGCCCGAGCACGGCACCTGCTGCATCCTCGATGCGGGCCCGGCAGCCCGTACCACCACCATCGACGCCGAGATAAAAATCGCTCTGACCGTCGCTCATGTCTGCAACCGTTCGATGACCGCGCCACATTGCGCCAGTTTGCGGTCAAGCTGCTCATAGCCTCGATCGATGTGGTAGACGCGGTTGATGATGGTTTCGCCTCTAGCGGCAAGGGCTGCGAGCACCAGGCAGACCGAGGCGCGCAGATCCGTCGCCATTACCTGCGCTCCTTTCAGTGCTTTGCCGCCCCGCACCACGGCGGTCGTGCCCTGTAGCGTGATATCGGCATCGAGCCGCGCCAGTTCCGGCACATGCATGAAACGGTTCTCGAAAATCGTCTCGCGGATGAGCGATGTTCCGTCGGCGCAGCAGGCGAGCGCCATGAACTGCGCCTGAAGGTCTGTCGGAAAGCCCGGATAGGGTTCTGTGGTGAGGTCGGTCGTGCGCAACGCTCCGCTTCTTGAAATCACCAGGCCCCGGTCGCTCGGCCATACATTCACGCCCATCACCTCAAGCGCCTGGATCACGGCAGCGAGGTTTTCCATGCGCGCGTTCACCAGTTCCAGCGCCCCGCCGGTGATGGCCGCAGCCACCGCATAGGTGCCCGCCTCGATGCGATCGGGGATGACGTGGTGCGCGGCGGCCTTCCAGTCGGTGCCGCCCTCGATGATGATGCGATGCGTTCCCGCTCCCTCGATCTTCGCGCCCATGGCGTTGAGGCAGGCGGCGAGGTCCGCCACTTCCGGTTCGCGCGCCGCATTCAGGATTTCGGTTTCGCCGCGCGCGGCAGTGGCCGCCATCATGGCCGTCTCCGTCGCGCCCACCGAGGGCGAACTCAGGATGACCCGCGTGCCCTTCAGCCCACCGGCTGCACGAGCCACGATCAGCCCGCCCTCAATGCCGATCTCCGCGCCCAGCATTTCGAGGGCTTTCAGGTGCATGTCCACCGGACGCGCGCCGATGGCGCAGCCACCCGGCAAAGAGACCCGCGCCTCGCCGAACCGCGCAAGCAACGGCCCGAGAAACAGGACCGTGGCCCGCATCCGCCGCACCGTTTCATAGGAGACTTCGCATGAAACCATCGCGCTGGCGTCGATCACCGCCGTGTGGGCGTTGCGCGTTACCGACGCCCCGTAAAGTTCGGCGACCCGGAGCATGTTCTCCACATCGGAGACAAGCGGCAGGTTCGACAGCTCCAGCGGTTGGGGGCTCAACAGCGCGGCGGCGATTTGCGGCAGCGCCGCATTCTTTGCCCCGGCAATGGTGACTGCGCCCTGAAGCGGCATACCGCCTGTTATTTTCAGTCTGTCCATGATTGCGGTTCCGGAAACACCGTGTGGCGAAGTTACAGTTTCTATTGGCAAATTCCTTTGATCAAGCCCTTTCGGGAATATATTATTCCAGTCTTCAATTCCTGCGGGATTCCCATCGCGGTGAAACTCATTTAGTTTTCGCCCGACAGTTCCTCGAAAGGAAGCCATGTCTGTCCTGAAGATCATCGACGCGCAGCTTGAGACCATGGCCCCGGCGGACCGGCAGATCGGCCAGTTCATCGTCGACCATCCCGACCGTGTGCTCAGGCTCTCTTCCGCCGCTCTGGCGGAAGAGACTGGCCGTAGCCAGTCGAGCGTGGTGAAGTTCAGCCAAAAGCTTGGTTTCTCCGGTTATCAGGATCTGAAGCTCGCGGTCAGCAAGGCCAAGGCGCAGGAATGGCATGTGCCACCGGGCATGATCCACTCCACCATCGAGATCGGCGACAGCCACGCCACGATTTCGCAAAAGCTGATCTCAAGCAAGCTTCTCTCCATGCAGCAGACCATCGCCGCCAATCACGAGCCGGAGATCGCCCGAGCGCTTGAGGCGCTTGACGGCGCGCGCCGCATACACATTGCAGGGGTTGGCGCATCCTCGCTGGTGGCGCGCGACTTTTCCTACAAGCTGCAAAAGCTCGGTCGCAACGCGCTGCATGACAGCGACAGCCACGTCCAGATGGCCAATGTCTCCTCTCTGGGGGAAGAGGATGTGCTCTTTGCACTCTCCTATTCCGGCACCAGCATCGAGACGGTGCGCATTGCCGAGCTTGCAAAGGCGCGCGGAGCAACTGTCATCTCCGTCACCGGCTTGCAGCAGAACCCGCTGATGCGCGTTGCCGACATTCGCCTGCACACGGTCGCAGACGAGGAACGTGTGCGCTCCTCCGCCATCACGTCGCGCGACGCGCAGCTCACTTTGATGGACTTCCTGTTCATCCTCATCCTGCAGCGCCAGCCGGATGCGAACGACTATGTCCACAACAGCGAGGCGTCGGTTTCCGCGCTGAAGATGCCGGCGGCAAAATGACGGGTCAGTAGATGGCTTTGCGGGCGGTCTCGCTTGGGCGCTCACCGAAGGTCTTGCGGTAGTCGGCGGCAAAGCGCCCGAGATGGCTGAAGCCCCAGCGCAGCGCTGTTTCCGTTACCGAAATCTCGCCCTGTGCGTTCTCCAGATCGAATCGCACCCGACGCAGGCGCTCAAGCGTCAGCGCGTGCATGGGCGAAAGACCGTGCGTACGCTTGTAGGCAAGCTGCAGCGCCCGCGCGCCGACACCCGATGCGGCCGCGATGTCGGTCAGGGTGATCGGGCGGTGCGCATTCTCCCTGATGAACGCGTCGGCACGCTTCACCTGCCGCGGTGCCGCCTCCTGCCTTGTGTCAAAGAAAGCGGAGAGGTTGTGCGGCTGGAGCCTCAGAAGCGCCTCGAGAATGCGCTGCTCGTGGAACGCGGCACAAAGGTTCAGAACCTGCTTTTCGGGCTTGTTGGCGGCGCGGAACATCGCATTGACCAGATTGCGCCATGAAGCAAGCTCCGGCCGGGTGAAATCGATCACCGGATCGAATACCACCGGTCCCGGGAGAACGCGCTCGCAGAGCTGCTCGGCGAAACCCATGAACGAGGCTTTGGGGATCTGCACCAGAACCTGCTCACAGCCGGCCCACCAGCGCATGGAGGTTTCGCGGTCGGCATTGAGCAGCGCCGCCCTGTCGCCATCGCTCAGGAATTCGTTCCGGTTGTGTTTGATCGTCGCGCAGCCGGAAATCGGAATCTGTATGAGATAGAAGGTTTCGAGCGCGCCGGGGTCGATCAGAACATCGGCACCGTAGCTGATATAGTTGAGGGAAACGAGGAGGCCCGGCTGGTGGTTTTGCACCGCGCGAAACCGTCCGCCACCGACCACTTCCAGCCGGTGGTTGCAGAATTTCCGGGCAACCTTCTCCCGTGCACAGTCCAGATCGTCCGTTTGAAAAAGGGCGTGGCTGGACAACGGGCGGTCGCCCCACTCCTCCCGGGCGATCACCATTCCCGGAGTTTAGCAGGTGTTTTGGTTTCTCCAAGATTTGTCCTGGTTTCTTGCCAAAACCGGTCTGTTTTTTTCGTTTTTCGGATATTTGGTTCAGTTTTCGGATATTTTTCCCGATCGCTTCCGGGCACCATGAAACTCTGTGATAAAGGGAGGAAAATCATGGAAAAGGAACTCGAAAAAGGCGTCACCGCAAACGGTGAGGGCTATGCCGGCAAGGAATGGAACATTCTCGGACAGGTCTATTTTCCCAAGGCCACCTGCGATTCCACTTTCGCCTTTGAAACCAACAGCGACCCGGGCCAGTTCGTGCCGGTTCATGTTCATCCCACGCAGGAAGAGTTCATTCTGGTGCAGGAAGGCGAGCTGGATCTGAAGCTCGACGGCAAGTGGATGAAGGCGAAGGCCGGTGATCTGGTGCGCATGCCGCGCGGCGTACCGCATGGCTATTTCAACAAGTCCGACAAGCCGGCCCGCGCGCTCTTCTGGGTTTCGCCGGCGCGCAAGCTCGAAGCGCTGTTCGAGACGCTGCACAACATGACCGACCCGGAAGAGGTGGTGAAGGTCTCGGCGCTTCACGAAGTTGATTTCCTGCCGCCGGAAGCGAACGACTAGAGCGGTTCATTCCAGGCATTTGGCCGGCTCAGGGTTGGGCCGGCCCACAGACCCGATAACAATCGAGGCCGGCAAGGGACCTTTGGCGACGTGGCAACACGCGGCGCGGGGAGGCGCGCGTCCAGAATTTGCCGGACGGGAGGAACAACGTCATGACAAAACGAAAGCATGTCTGCGTAATCGGCGCCGGCGTCAGCGGCCTTGCCGCCGCCCGCTCGTTCAAGAAGCGCGGCCACCGGGTAACCGTGCTTGAGCGCAGCCACGAACTGGGCGGCGTCTGGGAGCCCTCACGCTCCTATCCGGATGTGCAGACGCAGAGCCCCAAGGATCTCTATCGCTACACCGACAAGGCGATGCCGAAGGATTTTCCCGAATGGCCGAAGGGTCCGCAGGTTTTTTCCTATCTGTCGGACTATGCAGACGACCATGGTCTGCGCCCGCTGATCCGTTTCAACACTGCGGTCTCGGCCATGCGCCGGCGCGACGATGGCAAACCCGGCTGGGAGCTCGATCTCGAAATGGCGAATGGCGAGAAAACCAGCGAAGCTTTTGATTTTGTCGCCGTCTGCACCGGCCAGTTCAGTGAGAAGAACATCCTCACCCATCCCGGGCAGGAAGAGTTCGAGGCAGAAGGCGGCGCGGTGATCCATTCTTCCGAATACACCGATCCGGCCATGGTGAAGGGCATGAACGTCACGGTTCTCGGCTTCTCGAAATCGGCGACCGACATTGCCGTGAGCGCGGTGAAATCGGGCGCGGCTTCGGTCACCATCGTCTATCTGGAATCGGTCTGGCGCATTCCCTACTTCGTCGGCGGGCTGATCAACTTCAAGCGCATCCTTTATATCCGCGCGCAGGAAAAGATGTTTCCGGGCTGGAGCCGGAGCGGCTTCGCCCGCTTCAACCATGCCGTTGCCCGGCCCTTCATCTGGGCGCACTGGCGCGCGCTGGAAGCGCTTCTGACCGTGCAGCTCAAGCTCAACAAGACCGGGCTGAAGCCGAAAGAACCCATCGAGAGAGGCGTGAACTGCTCGGTTCCCATCGCCACGCCGGGCTTTTTCGAGATGGTGGCAGACGGGCGCATCAAGGCCGTGCAGGGCACCTTTGCGAACTATGAGCCCGGCGCGATAAGACTGACCGGAGGTGAAGTCATCAAATCCGACATGGCGATCCTCGCCGTTGGCTGGAAACTCGGCGTTCCCTATCTGCCGGCGGAATACCGCGAAAAGCTGGTAGAGCCGGACGGGCAGTACCGGCTCTATCGCCTGATTGCCAATCCGGACATTCCCGATCTCGGCTTTGTCGGTTTCAACTCGTCTTTCTGCACCGTTCTGTGCGCCGATCTCGCCGCCGAATGGCTGGTGCGCTACGCGGACGGAAAACTGGCGAAACAACCGACCCCGGACGAAATGCGCACCAACATGGACATGATGCTCCACTGGCGACGCAACGAGCGACCGGCCGCGAAGATCTATGGCGGCCTGTGCGTGGCACCCTATCACTTCAAGCATTTCGACGAGCTGATCGACGACATGGGCGCGCAGGTGAAACGCCGCAACCCGCTGGCGGAAAATCTCTCGCCTCCAGATGCCGATGCCTATGCACGCTATCTGCGCTCCGCACCTGATTATCAGGTGGCGTGAGGCAGCGCCGCGCCGGCCTCCTCCCCGGCGCGGCCCGGCCCCCATCTCTTTGACACACCCTTGAAATCCATGGCGGCATGGGCGAAGGAAAAGGAAGCGCAGACCGTGCGCACCGATTTTTCCTGCCGGAGTAGACGTTCCGTGAAAACCCTGACCATCCGCCGCCCCGACGACTGGCATCTGCATCTGCGCGACGGCGCGGTTCTGGAGGCGGTTCTGCCGCATTCTTCCGCCGATTTCGCCCGCGCGATCATCATGCCCAATCTGGTGCCGCCGGTGGTGACGGTGAAAGACGCGCTCGCCTACCGCGACCGCATCATGGCGGCAAAGCCCGAGGGGCATGATTTCACGCCGCTGATGACGCTCTACCTGACTGAGCAGACGGATGCAGATGATGTCGCCGCCGGCCACCGCGACGGGCACATCACGGCGGTGAAGCTTTATCCGGCAGGTGCGACCACCAATTCCCAGAGCGGCGTGCGCGATCTCATGAAGGTGCAGCCGGTGCTGGAGCGCATGGCCGAGATTGGCCTGCCGCTGTGCGTGCATGGTGAGGTGACGGACGCCTCCATCGACATTTTCGACCGCGAAGCCGTGTTCATCGAGCGGGTGCTCAATCCGCTGCGTGAACGTCTGCCCGAGCTCAGGGTGATCATGGAGCATGTGACCACGAAGAACGGGGTCGACTACGTTCAGAGCGCGGAGAAGAACCTCGCCGCCTCACTCACCACCCATCATCTGATCATCAACCGGAACGCCATTCTCGCTGGCGGCATCCGTCCGCATTACTATTGCCTGCCCGTCGCCAAGCGAGAGGAACACCGGCTGGCGCTGCGCAAGGCTGCGACGTCGGGCGACAGACGCTTTTTTCTGGGAACCGATTCGGCGCCGCACCTCGACCCGGCCAAGGAATCGGCCTGCGGCTGTGCCGGCATCTACACCTCCATCAACACCATGTCGTGCCTGGCGCATGTGTTCGAGGAAGAGGGCGCACTGGACAAACTGGAGACCTTCGCCTCTCTCAACGGCCCTGCCTATTATGGTCTGCCTGCCAATGAAGACACCATCACGCTTGTTCGCCGTGATGAGCCTGTGGAGTTCCCCAAATCCGTCTACAGCTCAGACGGCACGATCACCGTGTTTGATCCCATGTTCCCGTTGCATTGGGCGGTAGAGAAACAGCCGGCCGGCTGACATCAGGCGGCCTTGGGCCGATTGATCGTTTGCGATGCTTCCAGAACGAGCGGGGAAAGCCCGTCGCCGCCCATCTCGATGATTTCGAAAAGGCGGCCGCGCATGCGCGGCTCCCAGAACTTGTTGATGTGATCTGCAACACCGGCGGCACGCTCCGCTTCGGGCTGCGAGGTGAAGAATGTGGCAATCTGGTTGGCCATGTAGACGAGATGCTCGTCGCCGGATTTGAACTTTTCGTCATGCGACATGTCTGGCCGCTCCAATGGTCACGCGTTCGGGGTGGGTGAAAATGTCGAACTCCTCGCCGCGCACGAGGGCGACGAGGGTCATGCCGGCGGTTTCCGCCGTGCGGATGGCCAGCGCTGTGGGCGCTGAAACGGCAGCAATGAGCGGCGCGCCGATGGCGGCGGTTTTCTGAACCATCTCCACCGAAACGCGGGAGGTGACGATCACCGCGCCGGTGCTGCGATCAATGCCAGCCTTGACGAGCGCGCCGGCCAGCTTGTCGAGCGCATTGTGCCGGCCCACATCCTCGCGCGCGGCAATAATGCCCTTGCCCGGGATGTAGAAACCGGCTGCATGAACAGCACCCGTGGCTCTGTGAAGCTCCTGATGCTGGTGCAGATCGCCCACGGCACCGGTGATCTCGGCGGCCGTGAAGCGCTGCGCGGACGCAGTTTCCGGCACGGAGCGCATGGCTTCCTCGATGCTCTCGATTCCACAAAGGCCGCAACCGACCGGACCGGCCAGCCGCCTGCGCCGCGCCTCGAAGCGGGTGTTGGCCGCATCGCGCAGGCGGATCTGCAGGTCGATGCCGGGACCGAGCTCCTGCACGGTGATGGAGTCGATTTCATCGGCGCTGGAGATGATGCCTTCCGTGACGCTGAAACCAAGCGCGAAATCTTCAAGATCGGCAGGCGTTGCCATCATCACCGCATGGGTGGTGCCGCCATAGGAAAGCGCGACGGGCGTTTCCTCCGGCACGATGCGCGGGGTGACTTTCGTACCGCCGGTGCGGCGGGCCGTCCTTGAAACGCGGGCTGTGGCGGGGGGATGGGTCATGGCGCTACACATTCGTCATCCCGGACGTCATCCCGGATAAGCCTGCGGCTTTCCGGAATGACGGGTTGGGGGTGAGGGCACTGTCGGCAAACATCCCTACTCCGCCGCCTCGACATGTACGATGCGGCGGCTCTGGCGGGCGTGTTCCTCGTAGTCTTCCTGCCACTCGGTCGGGCCGTTGGAGGGCGAAACCTGCACCGCCGTGACCTTGTATTCGGGGCAGTTGGTGGCCCAGTCGGAATATTCGGTCGTCACCACATTGGCCTGCGTGGCCGGGTGGTGGAAAGTGGTGTAGACGACGCCCGGCGCAACGCGCTCGGTGATGGTGGCGCGCAGGCTCGTCTCGCCGGAGCGGCTCTTGAGCTTCACCCAGTCGCCCTCGCGGATGCCGCGATTCTCGGCGTCGAACGGATGGATCTCCAGGAGATCCTCGTCGTGCCAGACGACATTCTCCGTGCGGCGCGTCTGTGCGCCGACATTGTATTGCGAGAGGATGCGCCCGGTGGTGAGCAGCAGCGGGAAGCGCGGGCCGACCTTTTCGTCGGTGGCGACATAGGCGGTGCGCACGAACTTGCCCTTGCCGCGCACAAAGCCGTCGATATGCATGACGGGCGTGCCGGTGGGAGCCTTTTCGTTGCACGGCCACTGGATCGAACCTTCCTTTTCCAGAAGCTCATAGGTCACGCCGGCAAAGCTCGGCGTGGTGGCCGCGATTTCGGCCATGATCTCGGAAGGATGGGTGTAGTTCCAGTTCTGGCCCAGCGCGCGGGCCATGTCCTGCGTGACCTCCCAGTCGGCATAGCCGTTCTTGGGCTCCATCACCTTGCGGACGCGATTGATGCGGCGTTCGGCATTGGTGAAGGTACCGTCCTTCTCAAGGAAGGTCGAGCCTGGCAGGAATACATGGGCGTAATTGGCGGTCTCGTTCAGGAAGAGGTCGTGAACGATGACGCATTCCATCGCCTCAAGCCCAGCGGCCACATGGTGCGTGTTGGGATCGGACTGGAGAATGTCCTCGCCCTGCACGTAAAGCGCCTTGAAGGAGCCATCGACGGCGGCGTCGAGCATGTTGGGGATGCGCAGACCCGGCTCGTTGTCGAGCTTCACGCCCCACAGGCTCTCATAGATGGCGCGGGTCGCATCCTCGGAGATGTGGCGGTAGCCCGGCATCTCGTGTGGGAAGGAGCCCATGTCGCAGGAGCCCTGCACATTGTTCTGGCCGCGCAGCGGGTTCACGCCCACGCCCGGCCGGCCGATATTGCCGGTTGCCATGGCGAGGTTGGCGATGGCCATGACGGTGGTGGAGCCCTGGCTGTGCTCGGTGACGCCGAGGCCGTAATAGATTGCGCCGTTTCCGCCGGTGGCATAGAGACGCGCCGCGCCGCGGATCAGCTCCGCCGAAACGCCGGACATTTTTTCCACGGCCTCGGGGCTGTTTTCCGGCTGGAGCACGAAGCTCGCCCAGTCCTGGAACTCGTCCCAGTCGCAGCGCTCGCGGATGAAGGCCTCGTCGAACAGGCCCTCCGACACGATCACATGGGCAAGAGCTGTCAGAACGGCGACATTGGTGCCGGGCTTCAAGGGCAAGTGATAGCTTGCCTCCACATGGGGCGTGCGCACGAGGTCGATGCGGCGTGGGTCGAGGACGATCAGCTTCGCGCCTTCACGCAACCGCTTCTTCAGCCGGGAGGCGAACACGGGATGGCCGTCGGTCGGGTTTGCGCCGATCACCAGAACCACATCGGAATGTTCGACCGAATCGAAATCCTGTGTGCCTGCAGAGGTGCCAAAGGTGGTCTTCAGGCCATAGCCGGTGGGCGAGTGGCAGACGCGGGCGCAGGTGTCGACATTGTTGTTACCGAAGACCTGACGCACCAGTTTCTGGACGAGATAGGTCTCTTCATTGGTGCAGCGCGACGAGGTGATGCCACCGACCGATCCCCGGCCATACTTCTTCTGAATGCGGCCGATCTCGCTGCCGATATGGGCATAGACCTCTTCCCACGAGACCTCGCGCCACGGGTCCGTGATCTTCTCGCGGATCATCGGATTAAGGATGCGGTCCCTGTGGGTGGCGTAGCCATAGGCAAAACGGCCCTTCACGCAGGAATGGCCGCGATTGGCCTTGCCATCCTTGTAGGGCACCATGCGGACGACTTCCTCGCCCTTCATCTCCGCCTTGAACGAGCAGCCGACACCGCAATAGGCGCAGGTGGTGACGGCGGAGCGATCTGGCATGCCCATCTCGATGATGGACTTTTCCTGAAGCGCACCGGTGGGGCAGGCCTGCACGCAGGCGCCACAGGACACGCATTCCGACTGCAGGAACGGCTCGTCCATGCCGGCGGTGATGCGGCTTTCAAAGCCACGGCCTTCCACCGTCAGGGCGAAGGTGCCCTGCTGTTCCTCACAGGCGCGAACGCAGAGCGAGCAGACGATGCATTTCGACGGATCGTAGGCAAAATAGGGGTTGGAAACGTCCAGTTCCTTGAAGTTCACCCCGTGCTCGCCGATTGGCGAGGGTTCGAGGTGGTTTGCCCCTTCATCGCCATAGCGGTTCTGCTTCAGGCCGACGGTCTCGGCCATATTCGCCATCTCGCAGTCGCCGGCGGCACAGGCCGCGCAGTCTTCCGGATGGTCGGACATGTAGAGTTCCATCACGCCTCGGCGGATGGTGTTGAGGCGGTCGGTCTGGGTGTTGACAGAAATGCCGTCCATCGCCGGTGTGGTGCAGGAGGCGGGCGTACCGCCCTTGCCCTCGATCTCGACAAGGCAGAGGCGGCAGGAGCCGAAGCTTTTCACTATGTCGTTGGCGCAGAGCTTCGGGACGGCGATGCCGGCCTCGCGCGCGGCGCGCATGATCGACGTGCCTTCCGGAACGGTGACAGACTGGCCGTCGATGGTCAGCGTTACCGTCTTGTCAGAGCGGACAGCGGGGGTGCCGTAGTCGATTTCTTCTACGAAACGCTTGTCGGTTCCACGTTCTTGAGTTCCACACATGGTGTCCTCCTATTCCGCCGCTTCGCGCATGGGCGCGGGGCGGAAATCTTCCGGGAAATGGGTCAGTGCGCTCATCACGGGGTAGGGCGTGAAGCCACCCAGCGCACACAGCGATCCGAACTTCATCGTGTTGCAGAGATCGGTCACGGTCTCGATCTGCTCTTCGGGCGCGATGCCCTGCTTCAGCCGGTCGAGCACCTCGACACCACGCGTCGAGCCGATGCGGCAGGGCGTGCACTTGCCACAGCTTTCGACAGCGCAGAACTCCATGGCGAAGCGCGCCTGCTTCAAAAGATCGACCGTGTCGTCGAAAACCACGATGCCGGCATGGCCGATCAGACCATCCTTCGCGGCGAAGGCCTCATAGTCGAACGGCGTGTCGAACAGATCGCGTGGCCAATAAGCGCCGAGCGGACCGCCCACCTGCACGGCGCGCACGGGACGGCCGGTGGCGGTGCCGCCGCCGATGTCGTCCACCAGCTCGCCGAGGGTGACGCCGAAGGCGGTCTCGAACAGCCCGCCATGTTTCACATTGCCGGTGATCTGGATGGGAATGGTGCCGCGCGAACGGCCCATGCCGAAATCGCGATAGTAAGCGCCGCCCCTGTCCAGAATGATCGGGACGGAGGCGAGCGAGATCACATTGTTGATGACGGTCGGCTTGCCGAACAGGCCTTCGTGGGCAGGCAGCGGCGGCTTGGCGCGCACCTGGCCACGCTTGCCTTCCAGACTGTCGAGCAGCGCCGTTTCCTCACCGCAGACATAGGCACCAGCGCCGACGCGTACTTCCATGTCGAAGGCGTATTCCGAGCCGAGTACGCTCTTGCCGAGTATGCCGGCGGCGCGTGCGGCGTCGATGGCCTCGTTCAGGATCTTGTGAACATTGGGATATTCGGAGCGCAGATAGACGTAGCCTTTGGTCGCGCCCACGGCGATGCCGGCAATCACCATGCCCTCGATGAGAACGAAGGGATCGCCCTCCATGATCATGCGGTCGGAAAACGTGCCCGAATCGCCTTCATCGGCGTTGCAGACGATGTATTTCTGCGTTGCTTCGGTGTCGTGGACCGTTTTCCACTTGATGCCGGTGGGGAAGCCCGCGCCGCCACGGCCCCGCAGGCCGGAATCTGTGACCTCCTCGACAATGCCGAGCGGCGTTTTTTCCAGCGCGTTGCGCAGGCCGCGGAGGCCGCCATGGGCCTCATAATCCTCAAGCGAGACAGGATCGATGATGCCGCAGCGCGCGAAGGTCAGTCGGGTCTGCTTTGCAAGGAAGGGGATTTCCTCGGGCCTGCCGAGGGAGAGGTCGTGCGCGCTGCCTTCGATCAGGCCGGCATCGAACAGGCCTGCCACGTCTCCTGGCTTCACCGGACCATAAGCCACGCGACCTTCGGCGGTTTCGACCTCGACCATGGGCTCAAGCCAGAACATGCCGCGTGAGCCGTTGCGGACGATCTTTGCGTCCAGACCGCGTTTTTCGATTTCCTCGCGCGCGGCGGCGGCAACCTTTTCGGCGCCCAGCGCCAGCGCACCGGCATCGCGCGGTATGTAGATGTTGATGGTCATGCGCGCACCTCTGCTGCGATTTCCTCGGCCCGCGCCTCATCCAGCCGGCCAATGACCTCGCCGTCGAGCATGGCGGAGGGCGCGCAGGCGCACAGACCGAGACAATAGACGGGCTCCAGTGTTACCGCGCCATCGGCAGAGGTCTCGTGAAACCTGATGCCGAGCAGTTTTTGCAGCTTTTCGGCAATCGCATCGCCGCCCATCGACTGGCAGGCTTCGGCCCGGCAAAGCTTCAGCACATGACGGCCAGCCGGCTTCTCGCGGTAGTCGTGGTAGAACGAGACAACGCCATAGACTTCGGCGCGTGATAGATTGAGCGCTTCGGCGATGATGGGCAGGCTCTCGCGCGGCACATAGCCGAGTTCCCGCTGAATCCCATTGAGGATGGGTAATAACGGGCCTTCTTCATTCTTCCAGCGGTCTATGATGGGCTCGACCGCGGAAGCGATTTCGGTACGTGCTTGCTGCATCTCGCAGCGCCCTCCCTAACGATGCTCGTTCTGGAGGAGAAACAAATCCTGTTGCAAGGATCAATATAGCATATTCGTCGCTCGATAGAAAATCTCTATCGCTGCGCCGCGTATCGCTGTGCCAGAAGTCCGGCTTCGTAGAGCAAGGCTGAGACCAGTGGAGTGTGCGGTTCACGTTTGACCGCCACAAGCCCGACCAGATGGCTGGCGTCCGGTTCGACAATCGGGATGGCGCGGATTGGCTCTGCAAAACCCAGAACCTCCGCAAGGTTGAGCGGCATGATGGAAGCCCATTTGCCAGTGCGGATATGGGAGAAGAGCACGATCATCGAATTGGATTCGAGCGTCGGGTGCGCCGTTGCCCCCACCTCTTCCAGATGTTTGTTGATGATGCGCCGGTTTTGCATGTCGGGCGTGAGGAGGCAGAGTGGCAGCTCGGCAACTTCCTTCCATGTTACCGTGTCGCGATCTGCAAGGCGGTTGGCGGCTGCCGTAATCAGCTGGTAGCGCTCGGAATAGAGCGGTACCGACGCGACATGGCCAAGCGGTTCATTGTCGAGATAGGTGATTCCTATATCGATCTCGAAGTTCTCAAGAAGCGACAGCACTTCCAGCGAGGTGCGCGAGATGACGGAGAAGGTGACGTCCGGGTGCTTTTCACGAAAGGGTGTGGTGAGTTCGGGCAGCATGGCGAGTGCCGTGGGAATGGCGGCAATGCGCACATGGCCGGCAAGGCCGCTTCTGGCAGCTCTCATCTCGGCGCGCATGGTACGCGTGTCGCCAACGATGCGTCGCGCCCATTCCAGAACCCGCTGGCCCTCAGGTGTCAGCCCCTGAAAGCGCGAACCCCGCTGGACGAGCATGACGCCAAGCTGGTCCTCGAGCTGCTTGATGGCGGCAGACAGGGTGGGCTGCGTGATGCCGAGCTCTGCGGCGGCTCGCCCGAAATGCTGCTCTCTGGCAAGCGCGATAAAAAATTCCAGCTTGTCGATCATGGCGTGACGCTACATCGGTGATGCGTGACCGGCAACGTGCAATACCCACAATGACGGTCGGCCAATTTGCCTCTCTTGGCCCGCGCGCCCATCTGCATTATCTGAAGGAAAACGCAAAGGCACGTGCACATGACTCTCGACAGACAGACCGTCATCGACCGCTTGCGGTCCGTGAAGGGGCCTGACCTCGAAGGCGATATCGTTTCGCGGGGGCTGGTTTCCGAGATATTCATCGCAGACGGCAAGGTTTTCTTCTCGATTACGGTCCCGGCAAAACGCGCTCAGGAACTTGAACCTTTGCGCCAGGCGGCGGAGAACGCGGTGAAATCGCTGCCGGGCGTCAAGGGCGCGATGGTTGCACTTACGGCGGAAAAGGCAGGTGGCGGCATGGGCACGACACCACCTCCGCGACCCAAACCCGCACAACAGCGCCCTGCTCCGGGGGGGGCTGCTGCACAAGCCGGCCAGCAACCGGCCAAGCAGGATGTGCCGGGCATCAAGGCAATCATCGCCGTGGCGAGCGGCAAGGGTGGCGTCGGCAAGTCCACCACGGCGGTCAATCTGGCGCTGGGGTTGAAGACGCTGGGCCTGAAGGTCGGTATTCTGGATGCGGACATTTACGGCCCTTCCATGCCGCGCCTGCTTGGGCTGAAGGGCAAGCCGGAAACCGCCGATGGGAAGACGCTGAAGCCGATGGAGGCATTCGGCGTGAAAGTCATGTCCATGGGCTTCCTGGTTGAAGAAGACACGCCAATGATCTGGCGTGGCCCTATGGTCGTTTCGGCGCTGCGCCAAATGCTGCGTGACGTCGCCTGGGGTGAACTTGACGTGCTCGTGGTCGACATGCCACCCGGCACGGGCGACGCACAGCTGACCATGGCGCAGCAGGTGCCGCTCGCCGGGGCAGTGATTGTTTCAACACCGCAGGATCTGGCGTTGATCGACGCGCGTAAGGGGCTGAATATGTTCAAGCGGGTGGATGTCCCGCTACTCGGCATCGTCGAGAACATGAGCTACTTCGTGGCCCCCGACACGGGCAAGCGCTATGACATTTTTGGTCATGGTGGCGCGAAGGCGGAGGCGGAGCGGCTGGGCGTGCCCTTCCTTGGCGAGGTGCCGCTGACCATGGATGTGCGCGAGACCTCGGATGCAGGAACGCCGGTCGTTGCGTCAAACCCCGACGGAGTACAGGCCATAGTTTACAGGGACATCGCCGGAAGAGTTCGGACCCATCTCGAAGCTGCGATGCAGAATGCGGCGGATGAAGCACCGGCCATCGTTTTTGAATAAAATGGTTGCGGCAATTGATTGATGGTGCGGTGCGTGTAAAAAGCGCTGCATCCAATCAAGGGGGATTTCCATGAGCGCCGCGACCTCGCAGACCGTGCTTCACGAACGCCATAATGGATGGCACCGCATCACGCTCAATCGACCGGAGAAGCTGAATTCCTTCAACGAGGAGCAGCACACGGCACTGCGCGAAGCACTGGAGGCATGCTCAGCAGATCATACATGTCGGGCGGTGCTTCTGACCGGGGCAGGGCGCGGCTTCTGCGCCGGACAGGATCTGGGCGACCGCGACCCGGCAAAGCTCGAGGACAAGCCCGATCTCGGCTATACGATTGAGAATTTCTATAATCCGCTGGTGCGCAAGCTTAGGGGCATGAACAAGCCCATCGTCTGCGCGGTTAATGGGGTGGCTGCCGGTGCTGGCGCCAACATTGCCCTGGCCTGCGACATTGTGCTGGCGGCGAAATCGGCGAAGTTCATACAGGCCTTTGCGAAAATCGCGCTGGTGCCGGATTCCGGCGGCACCTGGTTCCTGACGCGCATTCTTGGCGAGCCGCGCGCCAAGGCGCTGGCGCTGACGGGCGAGCCACTTTCGGCGGAGGATGCAGCCAACTGGGGCCTGATCTGGCGCGCGGTCGAAGACGATGCGCTGATGAGCGAGGCGGAGGCGCTGGTGGAGAAGCTGGCCAGCGGGCCGACCCACGCCTATGGGCTGATCAAGAAGGCAATCCATGCCGCGCCGGGAAGTTCACTCGATGCGCAGCTTGAGCTGGAGCGCGAATTGCAGCGTGAGGCCGGCCGCTCGGACGATTACCGCGAAGGGGTCTCGGCGTTTCTCGAAAAGCGCAAGCCAGTCTTCAAGGGCTAGAGTATCCGTGTTGGTCAAGCACGTTCTGGTTCCCATTTTCGCTTGTCCCTTATCAAGGCATTTGCGAGTACGACGAGCTTCCGCATGATGGCTGTGATTGCCTTTTTGGGCGGCTTTCGCCATCGCTCATCCGATGAGCGTCGAGATGGTCTTTCGAGATGTCGACGCCGATGGTATCGTTGGTCATCTTTCACTTGTCCTCTGCTTGTCATCCGGAGCCGAACCCCGGGTATCCGTTCAGGACCAAAGAGAAAGACGAGGGCGATCCGACTCTAGCTCGACCCGTCAAACGGTCAGCATTTCAACGATCCGACCCTCGCCGCTGAGGGAGGGCGCCTACCCTCTCACAGCGGTTCCTTTTTCCCCTGTTTCGCAGAGAAAGTCATAAGACAGGCATTTTGCAGTCAGGCGGAGGCACCTGACTCTCGCATAAATGAGGGAAATCAGACAGATAGAACAGGGCAGCGTTTCCGTGAAACTGTGATCCGCTCCCGGTCAGGAGGCTGCGGCTTCCCCGGCATCGCCACCGGTAACGCGGGCGTTGAAATCGGAGAAGAACTGGCCGGCAAGCTTCTTCGAGGTGGACTGGATAAGGCGACTGCCGAGCTGGGCCATTTTGCCGCCCACATCCGCCTTGGCGCTGTAGCTTAAGATCGTGGCATTTGGCCCGTCTTCCTTCAGCGAAACGTCTGCTCCGCCCTTGGCAAATCCTGCCACGCCGCCCTTGCCTTCGCCCGTGATCGTGTAGGAATGCGGCGGGTTGAGGTTGGTGAGTTCGACCGCGCCGTTGAACTTCGCCTTGATGGGGCCGATCTTGAGGGTGACGACAGCCTCGAATTCGGTGTCTGATGTCTTGTTCAGCTCCTGGCAACCGGGAATGCAGTCTTTCAGAACCTCGGGATCGTTCAGCGCCAGCCAGACCGTTTCCACCGGCGCTTCGATGCGTTCTTCACCTTCGATGACCATGGCCATGACGCGTTCCTCCTGAGACGGTGTTCCAGATCTGGCTAACCCACCGGCTACGTCTTGTCCATCCATACGGCCACCGCCACTGTTGTCTTGCGGGTGACATGTGTCGCATTTATTCGACAGCGAATCGGATGAAGGGTGAGGCGGACAATGAATGGGGGCAAACCGGAGCGTGGCGAACGGGCAGGGACGGTAACAGAAGTTTTCGGCGCGTTTTTAAGGCTCGGCGTCACGTCCTTCGGAGGCCCCATAGCGCATCTCGCCTATTTCCGTGACGCTCTCGTCCTGCGGCGCAAATGGCTCGATGAAGCGGCCTATGCCGACCTGGTGGCGCTGTGCCAGTTCCTGCCGGGTCCGGCGAGCAGTCAGGTGGGGTTCGCGCTTGGCTATATGCGAGCGGGCCCGCTCGGCGCTGCGGCGGCATGGACCGCTTTCACGCTGCCATCCGCACTGCTTCTCTTCGTCTTTGCCATGTTTGCCTCGGCTCTCGACAATCCGGTCGGCCAGGGGCTGCTGCACGGGTTGAAGATCGTGGCCGTGGCCGTGGTCGCACAGGCAGTGTGGGGCATGGCCCGTGCGCTGTGCCCTGACCGCGAGCGCGCGGGAATCGGCCTTGTCGCGCTGGTTCTGGTGACGGTTTCAGCGAGTGCCTTTGCGCAGATCGGCGCCATCGTGATCGGTGCGCTCCTTGGCTGGCTTTTCTGCCGAAACAGGGTGGAAGGCGATGGTGCGTCGATCTCGCTCGGGGTGTCGAGGCGGGCCGGGGTAGTCTGCATCCTCCTGTTCTTGTTGCTGCTTTTCGGGTTGCCGCTTGCCGCGCCCATGGCTCAGGGGCTCTCGGTGTTCGACACGTTCTATCGTGCCGGCGCGCTGGTGTTTGGCGGCGGCCATGTGGTGCTGCCGCTCCTTGAAGCGGGTGTCGTCGAGCCCGGCTGGGTGACGCGCGATGCGTTTCTCGCAGGCTATGGTGCTGCACAGGCCGTCCCCGGCCCACTCTTCACCTTCGCGGCCTATCTGGGCGCGGTTCTGGGCCCGGTGCCGAATGGGCTGGCAGGCGCTGCCATTGCGCTGATCGCGGTGTTTCTGCCGGGGTTCCTGCTGCTTCTGGGCGTCGCGCCGTTCTGGGACCGGTTCCGGCAACTAAACGCGGCGCGGGCCGCAA
The DNA here is from genome assembly GCF_045011005.1 of Nitratireductor sp. L15S-10. Classification (NCBI taxonomy): domain Bacteria; kingdom Pseudomonadati; phylum Pseudomonadota; class Alphaproteobacteria; order Hyphomicrobiales; family Phyllobacteriaceae; genus Nitratireductor; species Nitratireductor sp. L15S-10. The sequence goes on along the minus strand of NZ_CP120674.1, from coordinate 131,764 downwards.
TGATGGGCACAAATGCCGCCGTGGTCGGAATTCTGGCGGCGGCGCTTTACGAGCCGCTGTGGACGACCGCGATCCAGGCGCCTGCCGATTTTGCCGTGGCGGCGGTGGGCTTCATTCTGCTCACCATGTGGAAAGCGCCACCATGGGTGGTGGTGGCGCTTTGTGCCGTGGCGGGCATGGGGCTCACTGCGCTCTGACAGTGTCTGCTTTATGCCGCCACACGCCGATACTCGGATGCTGCCGCCGCCAGCTCGCGTATGCCGGGCTCGATCTGCTGCGCGGCGATGGATGAAATGCCAAGCCGCATGAAGGGTGTCGGCTGGGTGCGTCCGAGGAAGAAGCGGGCGCCCGGCTCGATCAGAACGCTGCGCCGCGCCGCCGATTTTGCAAGGACGGCCGAATCGAGCCCGGGCGGGCCTTCAAGCCAGAGCGATGTGCCGCCGCGAATGTCGGCCGCATTCCAGTCCGGCAGGATGTTGCCCACGGCCTGAAAAAGCTTTTCGCGGCGCTCTTCGAAAGCCGCCGAAATGCGGCGAACGAGGGTGTCGTGATGCCCAAGCGACAGGAACAGTGCAACGGCGCGCTGGTTGTTCGCCGGCGGATGGCGCAGCATGAAGCGGCGCAATGCGCGGAGTTCGGCGATCAGGTCTGCAGGCGCCACGATGTATCCCATGCGCAGACCGGGCGCGAGCGTCTTGGACATGGAACCCAGATGCACCACGCGGCCATTGCGGTCGAGCCCCTTGAGGGCTGCCTGCGGGCGTTCGTCGGCGAGCTGGCTGTCATAATCATCCTCGATGACGATCCAGTCATTGCGCTCTGCCGCCTCCAGCAGTGCTTCCCGGCGGGCCTGGCTCAGCGGCACCATTGTGGGGCAGTGATGACTGGGTGTGGCAAAGACGAAGTCGGCATCTGCAGGGATCTGCGCCACGTCGATGCCCTGCCGGTCGACGGGAACGGGGGCGATCTGCGCGCCGGCAAGCTGGAAGATGGAGCGCGCATCGGGATAGCCGGGATTTTCCACAGCGACTTTCTTGCCGCGGGCCATGAGGAGGGTAGCGAGCATGTAGAGCGCGTGCTGCGAGCCGAGCGTGACGAGGATCTCATCGGGATTGGCGAAGATGCCGCGCCGGGGCAGAAGCCGCGCCTGGATCTGCTCGACAAGCAGCGGATCGTCGCGGTCCACCATGTCCGCCGCCCAGTTGCGGATCTCCAGCACGGCCAGCGCCATGCGGTTGCACTCGCGCCACTCGGCGGTTGGGAAAAGCGAGGGATCAAACTGGCCGTAGACGAAGGGGTAGGAAGCTTTCATCCAGTCTTCATTCTTGCGCGGCTCCGGCATTTCGCTGGCCAGAATCTGAAACCGCTTCTGCCAGTTAAGGCCATCCTTGCCACTCTGCTTGCGGGGCGGGCGCGGTGGCGCGGCCAGCACTTCGGGATTGACGAAATGACCGCGGCGCTCGCGCGCGATCAGAAAACCCTGGTCGACGAGCTGTTGAAAGGCGAGCACCACCGTGCCGCGTGCGACACCGAGCTTCTCTGCAAGAATGCGGCAAGATGGAAGCGGCATTGAAGGCGCGATCTGACGGTCGAGAATGGCCGACACGATGGCCTGACGAATCTGTGCCTGAAGGGTCTGACCCGATTCAGGGGAGATCTTGAACAGGCCTGTCCACAGGGCGGTATCATTTCTGGCTGGCATTTGGGTTTCCTCTCCGGCGGGCGAGCCTACCCTTGGGTCAATGCATGTCAACCCTGGTACAATTGATTGTTCCAACAAGAAAATTGATGAATGCCAGCAAACCCCTGTTTCACTTCGTTTTGTTTGATAAAAGAACGGCGTTTCTTTTTGCAGGAGGCCTCCTTGGACACGGATTTTCAGAATGCACTCGCTGCCCTTCGGGAGCATCGCGCGAAAACCGCACCCATGGACATGCGTGCGGCCTTCGCCTCGGATCCCGAGCGGTTCAATCGCTTCTCGCTTTCACTGGATGACCTCACTCTTGATTGCTCGCGCACCGCGGTGGACGAGAAGGCGGTGAACCTGCTGATCAAGCTGGCCGAAGTGGCCGCGCTGGAGACTGCACGTGACGACATGTTTGCCGGCAAGCGCATCAATGTCACCGAAGACCGCGCCGTGCTGCACACCGCTCTGCGGGCGCTCTCGGGCGGGGCCATCGAGAATGACGGCTACGATGTCATGCCCGAGGTGCGCGCGGTTCTGGAGGCGATGGACGCCTTTGCCGATGGCGTGCGCAAGGGCGCGATTCGCGGCGCGACCGGCAAGGCTTTCACCGATGTGGTGAACATCGGCATTGGCGGCTCCGATCTCGGACCGGTAATGGTGACGCGGGCGCTCTCACCCTATTGTGACGGGCCGCGTCTGCACTACGTCTCCAACGTGGATGGCGCGCATATCGCCGATACGCTGGCCGGGCTCGATCCCGAGACCACGCTCTTCATCATCGCCTCCAAGACTTTCACCACCATCGAGACGATGACCAATGCGCGCACCGCACAGAAGTGGATCGCGCAAAAGCTTGGCCAATCAGCGACGGGCGATCATTTCGCGGCCGTTTCCACGGCGCTCGACAAGGTCGCGGATTTCGGTATCGACGAAAAGCGCGTATTCGGTTTCTGGGACTGGGTCGGCGGTCGCTATTCGCTCTGGTCTGCCATCGGCCTGCCGATCATGATCGCCATCGGTGCCGATGATTTCCGCCGGCTGCTCGCCGGTGCGGAGGCGATGGATCAGCATTTCAAATCGGCGCCGTTGAGAGAGAATTTGCCGGCTATGCTCGGCCTGATCGGCTATTGGCACCGCGTCGTGTGCGACTATCCGGCTCGGGCCATCATTCCCTACGATCAGCGGCTGGAGCGGTTGCCCGCCTATCTGCAGCAGCTCGACATGGAATCGAACGGCAAGGGTGTGCAGCTTGACGGATCGCCGGTAATCACCCCCACGGGCCCGCTTGTCTGGGGCGAGCCGGGCACGAACGGGCAACACGCCTTCTTCCAGCTTCTGCATCAGGGCACCGACATCATCCCCGTGGAGTTCATGCTGGCGGCGGAAGGGCATGAGGCAGGGCTGGGGCATCATCACGACCTCCTTGTCGCCAATTGCCTTGCGCAGGCGGAAGCGCTGATGAAAGGGCGCACGCTGGAAGAAGCCGAGACGCAGCTTCTGGAGAAGGGCGTGCCCGAAGCCGAAGCGAAGCGCCTGGCGCCGCATCGCGTGTTCACCGGCAACAGACCCTCGCTCACCATTCTCTATCGCAAGCTCGATCCGTTCGCGCTGGGCCGGCTGATCGCGCTCTACGAACATCGCGTTTTTGTGGAAGCGCAGCTCTTCGGCATCAATGCCTTCGATCAATGGGGCGTTGAGCTCGGCAAGGAGCTGGCGACCGAGCTTCTGCCCGTGGTGGAGGGCAAGGCCGGTGCGGACAGCCGTGATGCGGCGACCAGCGGCATGGTGAACCGGGTGATGGAGCTACGCAGGGGCTGAGCGGTTCGCCACCGGCGTTTTTCATTTTCCACTTTAATGGCCGCTTGACGGAGGCGCACTTGCCCGCACGACGGCTGCTTGCCAAGAATGGAATATATTATTCTCGATTGGAATTGACTCTTGGAATTATCAATTTTAACACTTCCGTAAGGCGTCAGGCTTGCGGGATGCGGGCTTCGCCACAGGCAGACTTGTTAATTTCGGAGTGTCCATGAACGCGCAGACGCTGATGTCGGAGCTGGAAAAGCTTGTGTCGGAGGGCCGCAACCCGGACACGATGCAGATCGATCTTCAGCCGACAACCGAAATTCTGAACCTCATCAACGCCGCCGACAGGGATGTGCCGCTGGCTGTCGAAAAGGTGATCCCGCAGATCGCCGAGGCGGTCGACCGGATTGTCGAGGCGTTCCAGAACGGCGGAAGGCTCATCTATATGGGCGCGGGCACGAGCGGACGGCTCGGTGTGCTCGACGCTTCGGAATGCCCGCCCACCTTCAGCGTCCCCGAAGACATGGTGACCGGTGTGATCGCTGGCGGCGATCACGCATTGCGTCACGCTGTGGAAGGAGCAGAAGATGACCCGGCGCAGGGTCGTCAGGCGCTGGAAGAGCGCGGTCTGACAGCCAAGGATGTCGTGGTAGGCATCGCGGTGAGCGGCCGCACGCCCTATGTGATCGGTGGGCTGAATTACGCCAAAGAGATTGGTGCGACAACCGTTTCGCTGTCCTGCAATCCGGATTCGGCCATCGGTGCCATTGCCGACATCGCCATCGCGCCCGTGGTGGGGCCGGAAATCCTGACGGGCTCGACGCGGATGAAATCGGGCACGGCGCAGAAGCTCATCCTCAACATGCTCTCCACGGCGAGCATGATCCGGATGGGCAAGATCTATCAGAACCTGATGGTGGACGTTAACATCAGCAACCAGAAGCTCATGGCGCGCGCCTCGCGCATAGTCATGGAGGCAACGGGGTGTTCTGCTGATGAAGCCGAGACTTTGCTTGAACGCAGCGGCAATGATGTGAAGCTCGCCATCTTCATCGCGCTGACGGATATGGATGTAGCGGAAGCGCGCGCCGCCCTTGCAAGGGCTGGCGGGTTCTTGCGCAAGGCAATAAACGAAAGGCAGCAGCAAGCTGCAAACAGGTGAAGCAGCCATTTATGCGACCGTTCATTGGGCGGTTGCAGGCATCAAACGCTCTCGGAGGGAGAAGATCATGGGACAGTCTTTGATGAAGAAGTTCGCCACCTCGGTGGCATTTGCAGCCGCGCTTGGCGCGGCCACGGCGGTGGTGCCCGCATCGGCGGAGACGCTGCGCATGGCCTGGTCGCAGGATGCGACCGGCCTTGACCCGCACAAGCAGACGGCGTTTTCCTCGCTGCGTCTTCTGGAACTGGTTTATGAGCCGCTGGTGCGCCTCAATGCCGATCTGGAAATCGTTCCGGCCATTGCCGAATCCTGGGAGTTCTCCGAGGATGGCAAGACGCTGACCTTCAAGCTCGACGCGGATGCAAAATTCCAGAACGGCGAAAAGGTGACGCCGGCAGACGTGAAGGCTTCCTTCGAGCGCGTTCTGGATGAGGCCACGGGTGCAGCCGCACGCGCCAACTTCACCTCCATCGAGAGCATCGACACACCGGATGAGACCACCGTTGTCTTCAATCTGTCGCAGCCGGACGTTCCGATGCTGACGGCGATGACGGGCATCAACGCGGCAGTCGTTCCGGCGAGCGAGATCGAGGCCGGCACGATCGGCACGAAGGCGATCGGCTCCGGCCCGTTCAAGCTGGACAGCTGGGAGCCGAACCAGAAAGAGGTTCTGAGCGCCAACCCGGACTGGGCCGGCGGCGAAGTGAAGGTGGACGGCATCAACATTTCCGTTCTGCCGGACGAGACCGCCATTCTGGCGGCGCTGCGCACCAAGCAGGTGGATTTCGCCCTGATCAACGATCCGCTCGTGGCCACGCTGGTGCCGAACGAGGCGAGCCTGGAACTGAGCCGCACGCCGGTTCTTGCCTATCACGTGCTGCAGCTGAACCCGTCGCGCGAGCCGATGACGGAACTGGCCGTGCGTCAGGCGATCTCCTGCGCCATCGACCGCCAGGACGTGCTCGACACCGCGCTTCTGGGCGAGGGTGCGGTGACTGGCCCGCTGACCATGCCGGCTTACCGCTCTGATCCGGGCGCGCTGTTCTGCTATGAGCGCGACGTCGAAAAGGCCAAGCAGCTCATGGCCGAGGCCGGCTATGAAGACGGCTTCTCCGCGACGGTGATCGCCGCCACGGGCGAGCCGCCCACAGCCGCTGCCGAGGCGCAGGTCATCCAGTCACAGCTTGCCGAAATCGGAATCAAGCTCGACATCAAGATGATGGAGCTCAACGTTTATGTGGACACCTGGCTGAAGGGTGATTTCGACATGGCGGTGGCACTGAATGGCGGCCGCGCCGACCCCTATTCCATGTACAACCGCTACTGGACCAAGGACGGCAATCTCCAGCATGTCGCCAATTATATCGACGACACGCTGGACAGCCTGATGCAGGAAGGCCGCGTGGAGACCGACTTTGCCAAGCGCAAGGAGATCTTCTCGAAATTCGAGACGCATCTTGCGGAGGTTTCGCCGTGGATCTGGCTCTACACGGGCTACACCTACACCGCGCAGCAGAAGAACGTGAAAGGCTTCGTGCCTTCCCCGACCGGCACGCTGTTTGGCCTGACCGAGGTGAGCGTGGGCGAGTGATTGTGATGTGGGGCTGCACGTTCACGTGTGGCCCTGTTTTTCCCAAGCGACCTCGTGGTGCGTGGTGCGTGGTTCGACAAGCTCACCATGAGGGGTGTCGGTGCTAGCCCTCATGGTGAGCTTGTCGAGGGGCGAACCACGGGGGCGGCATGAAGGGCGCGGCCTTTAACACCAACCGCACAAGACGATTGCATCTGGAAGGACACGGAGTGAAAGCTTCATGAATTACCTGGCCCGAAGGCTGATGACCTTTCCATTGGTCATGCTCGGGGTGTCCATCCTCGTCTTCGTCTCGATCCGGCTGGTGCCGGGTGACGCCATCACCGCCATGCTGGGAACCGAGGCCGGGCTTCTGACGCCCGATCAGCGCGCGGCGCTTGAGGCCTATTTCGGCATCGATCAGGGCTGGTTCACGCAATACTGGCGCTGGCTCGCGGGTGCGGTTCAGGGCGACCTCGGCGTGTCCGTGACCTTCGGCAAGCCGGTGCTCGACGTGATCCTCGAGCGTTTTCCGCTGACGCTGGAACTGGCGCTTCTCTCCATGGTCATCGCGCTCGCCATCGGCCTGCCGGCGGGCATCTTCGCCGCCACGCGCAATGAAAAGCCGTCGGACCTCGCCGTGCGCATCTTCGCGATGATCGGCCAGTCGACGCCGAACTTCGTGTTCGCGCTTCTGGCGATCTACGTTCTGTCGGTCGGGTTCGGGGTGCTGCCGGCCATGGGCGAGTTCACGCCCTTCCTCGAAAATCCGCTGCGCAATCTGGGGCAAATGATCCTGCCGGCGCTGACGCTCGGCTTTGCCTTTGCGGCTGCCGTGACGCGCATTTCGCGCTCGGCCATGCTCGACATTCTGAGCGACGATTACATCCGCACCGCGCGCGCCAAGGGCGTGCCGGCGCGCAAGGTGATCTGGCGGCATGCGCTGCCCAACGCGCTGATCCCGGTGGTGACGCTGAGCGGCGTCGAGTTTGGCTATCTCCTGGGCGGCGCGGTGATCGTGGAACAGATTTTTGCACTGCCGGGCCTCGGTCGCATGGTGCTCGACGCCATCCTGCAGCGCGACTATGCGCTGGTGCAGGGCTCGGTCCTGTTCATCGCGCTCAACTTCATGATCGTGAATCTTCTGGTCGATCTCGCCTATGCGATGCTCGACCCGCGCATTCGGCTGGGGGCAAAGTAATGCAGTTGCTGCGCGCCATTTTCAGCCATTCGAGTGGCCGCATCGGCGGCGCCATCGTTGGCCTTTACATCATCATCGCCATTCTCGGGCTTCTCGGCATCACGCCGCATGACCCCCTGATGCAGTTCCGTGTCGACCGCCTTCATGCGCCCGACGCGACCTACTGGATGGGCACGGACCTGTTCGGTCGCGATGTGGCGAGCCGGTTGATGCTGGGCATCAGCCAGTCCTTCATCGTCGCCTTTGCCTCGGTGGCGCTGGCCGCCGTGGCGGGCATTGTGCTCGGTCTTGCGGCCGCATGGTTCGGCGGCTGGTGGGACGGCACGATCATGCGTTTCATGGACGTGCTTCTGGCCTTCCCGGCGATCCTTCTGGCGCTGCTCATCATCGCCATTGTGGGGCCTGGAACCTGGACCAGTGTGATGGCAATCGCCATCGTCTACACGCCGATCTTCACCCGCGTGGTTCGCGGGCCGGCGCTCTCCCTGAAGACGCGCGACTTCGTGGACGCCGCGCGCACTTTCGGTTCGAGCCGCAACTACATTCTGACCCGCCATCTGATGCTGAACCTCGTCGCGCCGCTGACGGTGCAGGTGACGCTGGCGCTCGCATGGGGCCTTCTGACGGAGGCAGGCCTGAGCTTTCTCGGTCTCGGCACACAGCCACCGGCCTCCTCGCTCGGCCTGATGCTGGCCGACAGCCGAAATCTGATGGAGATGGCGCCCTGGCTCCTGATCTTCCCGGGCATCGCGATCATGATCGGCATTCTCGGCTTCAACCTATTGGGGGATGCGCTGCGCGACATTCTCGATCCCAGGACGCGGAGGTCGGCCGCATGACATCGCTTCTGTCCGTTTCAAACCTGCGCGTCGGTTTTGGCCGCAAGCCCGAAGACAATGAAATCGTCCATGGCGTGAGCTTCGATCTGGCAGCCGGCGAGACGCTGGCCATCGTTGGCGAAAGCGGTTCGGGCAAATCCGTCACCGCGCTGTCGATCAACCGGCTGGTGGATTTCGGTGGCGGGCGTATTCTCGATGGCTCCATTCAATTCACCCGCGCGGACGGCAGCACGCTCGATCTGGCAGCAGCCGGCGAGCAGGAGCTGACGAAGATCCGCGGCGGCGAGATCGGCATGATCTTCCAGGAGCCGATGACCTCGCTCAACCCGGTTCTGACCATTGGAGAGCAGATCGAGGAATCGTTCCGCCTGCATCGTGGCCTGACCGGCCGGCAGGCGCGGGAAGCGGCGAAGGATGCGCTCGACCGCGTGCGCATTCCCGATGCCGCGCGACGCCTGAAATACTGTCCGCACCAGCTTTCGGGCGGAATGCTCCAGCGCGTGATGATCGCCACGGCCCTGTCGTGCAATCCGCGTCTTCTGATCGCGGATGAGCCCACCACGGCGCTCGACGTGACGGTACAGGCGCAGATCATGGCGCTTCTGGCCGAGCTGAAGCGCGAGACCGGCATGGGCATGATCTTCATCACCCATGACATCGGGCTGGTGGCCGGCATCGCCGACAAGGTGATGGTGATGCAGAATGGCGAGGCGGTGGAGCAGGGCCCGCTCGACGCGGTGCTCGATGCGCCGCAGCATCCCTATACGAAGCATCTTTTGAGCGCCGTGCCGCATTTCGAGGCCGGGCGCGCCACGCGCACCGACTATCGCCGGGCCGACAAGCCAAGTGCTGCGCCGGCGCTTGAAGTGGAAGGGCTGACGGTTCGCTTTCCGGTGACCGGCGGTCTCCTGCGCCGGCAGACCGGCGCGGTTCATGCGGTGGACGGGGTCGATTTCGACCTGATGCCGGGCGAGACGCTGGGTATTGTCGGCGAAAGCGGCTCGGGCAAATCGACCACGGCACGCGCCCTTCTGGGGCTGGTCGAGCCGACGCGCGGCACATTCTCCGCGAACACGAATGGCGCGGCGCGGCAGAGCGGCAAGCCGGTGCAGATGGTGTTCCAGAACCCCTATGCCTCGCTCAATCCGCGGCTTCGGGTGGACAGCATTCTGGCCGAGCCGGTGATTGCCGCCGGCGGCGGGCTGAACGGCGAAACGCAGGCGCGCATGCGCATGCTGCTCGACCGGGTGGGCCTGCCGGAGAATGCGCTGGAGCGCTATCCGCACGAGTTTTCCGGCGGCCAGCGGCAGCGCCTGTGCATCGCCCGCGCGCTGATGCTGAACCCGTCCGTGGTGGTGCTGGACGAAGCCGTCTCGGCGCTCGACGTTTCTGTGCAGGCCAAGGTGCTGGAACTCCTGGTGGACCTGCAGCGCGAGTTCGGCCTTGCCTATCTCTTCGTCTCGCACGACATGGCGGTGGTGGAGCGCATCGCGCACCGCATCGCAGTGGTCTATGCGGGGCAGATCGTCGAGATCGGCGATGCGGCATCGGTTCTTTCCGATCCGAAACACGCCTATACGAAACGGCTGATCTCGGCGGTGCCGAGCGTCGACCGGCGCAAGGAGACCTTCGAGGTGGACACGCGGCAGGTGCCCTCGCTGGTGCGGCCACTGGGCTTTGAGCCGGAGCTGGCCAACTGGCAGAGTTTTGGTCCCGACCACATGGCGCGGGCGGAGGCATGAGCATGACGGACACGCCCGGATTTGCGCCGCGCTTCGAGCGCGCCTTTTCCCTGCTGAACGCTTCGGTGGAGGCGGGGCGCATTCCCGGCGGGGTGCTCGGCGTGATCGACCGGGATGGCGGGCGCATGGTGCGCGCCACCGGCTTCGCGCAGCGCGTGCCGCATGAGCGTGAAATGCGCACCGACACCTGGTTCGATCTCGCATCGCTGACCAAGGTGATCTTCACCACCACGCGCATTCTCCAACTGGCGAAAGAGGGCGTGATCGATCTCGATGCGCCGCTCACCACGCTTCTGCCGGATCTGCGCCAGTATGATCCGGGCGCATGGGAACGGCAGGTGACGTTTCGCCAGTGCCTCGGCCACCAGACACCGTTTCCGGCGGTGGAGCCGATCTACACCTATGGCCGCGATGCGGATCTGCTGCGCGCCTTCATTCTCCAGCGGCGCTGGGAAAAGGGCCCGCCGGTCTATTCCGACATCAATTTCATTCTGCTCGGCTTCGCGCTGGAGCGACTTGAAGGCAAGCGGCTGCGCGATTTCGATCCGGGGCCGGGCTTCGCCTTTGCCGCCGATCCCGAAAAGACGGCGGCGACCGAGGACTGCACATGGCGGCACCGGGTGCTGTGCGGCGAGGTCCATGACGACAATTGTTCAGCGCTTGAGGGCGCGGGGCATGCCGGACTGTTCGGCACGGCAGATGCGGTGCTCGATTTCGCGGCCGGGCTTTTTGCGGGCGACACGGAAGGTGATGAGACGGTGGCGCTGATGCGCACGCCGCTTTCCGAAAAGCGCACCCACGGCTGGGAACGGCCATATGACAACTGGCCCGGCGGGGCGCTGGCCAGCGCCGGCACCATAGGCCATACGGGTTTCACGGGAACAGGGCTGTGGGTCGATTTCGACAATGGCCTTGCATGGACCCTTCTCACCAACCGCATACATCCGACCCGGCATTTCGACAGCGGCATCGCTGCGCTGCGACAGGCGGTCGGCGATTGCATGAACGCAGGATAGGAACGCACATGGCTGAAGGATTCGAACCGATCTGGGCTGTCGGCCTGATGACCGGAACCGTGCTCGACGGAAACATCGACGTGGCGCTTCTGAAAACGGACGGCGAGCGCATCGAAGCGTTCGGCGCTTACACGCTGGCGCCCTATCCACAATCGACGCGCGACCTTCTGGAAGAAACGCTGCAACAGGCGCGGGCGTGGAATTTTAAAGGCGATGAACCGGCGATCTTCGCCGAGGCGGAAGAGGTTTTGACGCGTGCGCAGTCAGAGGCCGTGCGAGAGCTGGTGGAAAGCCATGGCCTCACCATGGCCGATATCGGCGCGGTCGGTTTCCACGGGCAGACAGTTCTGCACCGTGCGCCGCAGGAAGGGCGTCTCGGCGAGACGCGGCAGCTCGGCGACGGCGTGCTGATGCATTCCATTCTGGGCTGTCCGGTGGTCTATGATTTTCGCTCGGCGGACATGCGCGCCGGCGGGCAGGGGGCGCCGCTTTCGGCAGCCTATCACGCAGCGCTCTTGCGCGATGTGGATTCGAGCGGTGAGACAGCGGTGCTCAATCTGGGCGGTGTGGCCAATGTAACCTGGTGGGATGGTGCGGACCGGATGATCGCGTTCGACACTGGCCCGGCCAATGCGCCGATCAACGATTTCGTCAAGGCACACGGGCTTGGCGAGATGGACCGCGACGGCGCGCTTGCCGCTTCCGGCACGGTGGACGAGGCGCGGCTGGCGGAGCTTTTGAAGCATCCCTATCTCACCGCGCCCTACCCGAAATCGCTCGATCGGTTCGACTTCGGCGCCTCCATGGCGGACGGGCTCGATGCCAAGACGGGCGCTGCGACGCTGACGGCCTTCACCGCATCGGCGGTCGGCAAGGCGCTCGATCTTCTGCCGGTTCGGCCTAAGCGGCTTCTTGTGTGCGGCGGTGGCCGGCACAACCCGACCATTATGAAGATGCTGGGGGAACGCGCCGGCGTGGAAGCAGCCCCCGCCGAAACAGTGGGCTGGCGCGGCGACGCCATCGAGGCCGAGTGCTTCGCTTTTCTGGCGGCGCGCGTGCTGCGCGACCTGCCGATCAGCTTCCCGACGACGACGGGCGCGCCCGAGCCGCTGCGCGGCGGAAAGATCGCCCGTTAATCGCTGGCCGCTGGGTTGAGCCGCTTCTGAAGAAAGATGCGGCTGCGGCCTTTCGGAAAGTCTTTCATCCGGCCGAACTCTTTATAGCCCTGGCGCGTATATACCTTTTCCGCGCCAGGATTGAATGTGTCGATGTAGGCTCCGTGGCAGCCGCGGCGCTCTGCCTCTTCTTCCGCCGCAGTCAGCATGCGCCCGGCCATGCCCTGCCCGCGCAGGCTTTCATCCACCCACAGTTTCTGAACGTAGAGCCAGCCCCATGCGGTGTAGCCGGAAATGCCGGCGACCACCGCACCGCGTTCATCGCGAACGAGGATGGCAAGTGTGGCCTTTTCCGAAGGGCCGACATCGGCGTCGTTGAATGCGGCGAGTTCGGTTTCCACCCGTGCGAGCGCCGCCTCATCCGGTGTATCGGTGATTTCGATTGTCACGCTCATGATGCTCCCGCCTCTCCGAAAAAAGTGCCGACTGTTCTAACCGTCGGGCTGGAAACGGCAAGGCGCGGAGAGAGCGAAAATCAGCCCACCCAGGCGGCGATTTCCGGATCGGCCAGAATGGCACTCATGCGCGCTTCGCAATCGTCGACCAGGGGGGCCAATGGCAAGCGCGTCGGACCGCAGTCGACCCCGCGCAGGCGGAGTGCGGCCTTCATGCCCGGCAGCACGCCGGTCTCCATCAGGGTTTCTACGAAGCACTGCGAGATCGTCTGCAGTTCCTGGGCTCGCTCCAGCGAACCCTTCTTCACCGCCTCGTTGAGCGCTGCATAGAGCCTGCCGAGCAGATTGTAGGTGGTTCCGATGCCACCATGCGCGCCCATGACCGCGCCTGACAGATAGACTTCGTCAAAACCGAAGAAAAAGGTCTTTTCGGGAAACCGTCGCCGCAGGGTGGCAAACTTGAAGAGGTCCATCGAGGTGAACTTGATGCCACCGACGCCGGGGAGGGTGAGAATGCGGCCGAGCAGGTCAAGACTGAAGGGACGTCCCGTGCGGACCGGCACCTCATAGACAATGAGCGGCAGGTCGGTGGCGGCTGACAGCGCTTCGTAATAGGCGAAAATCTCGCGATCCGAAAAAGGGTAGGAATGCGGCGGCAGGGCCGAAAGACCATGGTAGCCGAGTTTCTGGGCGTTCTGTGCGAGCCGGATCGAATCGCGAAGATTGGGAACGCCCACATGCGCGATCAGTGTTGCGGCGGAGTCTCGCACATCTTCAGCGACGACCGCCTGCTGCGCCAGAAGTTCATCAACGCCCAGTAGCCCCGATTCGCCGCTGCTGCCGCCGACATAAAGCCCGTCGAGCCCCTGCCCCAGCACATAGGCATCGATCGCCTTCTGGCGCGCCGGGTCGAAATCGCCCGTATCGCTGAGGCCGGTGAGGAGGGCGGCATACATGCCCGCCAGCGGATTGGTCATGCGGCTATTCCTTGCATTCTGGAAGCGGCGTTCTTGTCCTGCCTGCTGTGGAATCGTCTCTTTGGCAGGCTGGATCAGCATAGAAGGGGATTTTTGTTTGACAAGAAATATGTTTGGTAATACCAAAATATCAGTTTGGATAAGCAGCTCTGCCGCACAGGCGTGAAGGCGGGGCCCAGCCGGAGTGAGAAACGTGTCCGCTGCCCAGCCGGAAGAAATGGTGGAAACACGGCGTGTGTCCGATGAGATCGCCGAAGCGTTGATCGAGGAGGCGCGCGAGGGGCGGCTCGAAACTGGCGCATTTCTCCCGACCGAGCGCGAGCTTTGTGAACGCTTTTCCGCTTCGCGCCCAACGGTGCGTGCAGCGCTGCAGCAGATGCAGGCGCGCGGCTATGCGGAGGCCGGTGCGGGGCGGCGCCCGCGTGTGGCGCGTCCCTCCCTGCAGACGGTGCTGCAACTGGCCGGCGATCATATCCGTGACATTTTCGGCGATGCGGAAAGCGGCGCGCATCTCGAGCAGATGCGTCAGTTCATTGAAGCGGGCGCAGCACGCGAGGCCACCAAGCGTGCCGACAATGTGCAGATCGCAAAGCTGCGTGCGGCGCTGGAAGAAAACTTCGAGGCGATCGGAACTCCCGAATTCGCGCGCACGGATATCGCCTTTCACCGTGTACTCGTGTCCGTAGTCGGAAATCCGGTGATCCTTAGCCTGCATGACATGTTCGTCAGCGCCATGCTTGCGCAGCGGCCGCCAACGGATGACCCGGCCAAGCACGACACGGTGGCCTATGAAGAACACCGGGCGATCTATCAGGCCATCATCGATGGCGACATGATCACCGCGACGGATGTCATGGACCGACACCTGGCGCGCTCCTATCGCGCGCGGCTGAAAAGCCCGCGGAAGGTCTCCGACTACTTCCAGAAAGAAGAAGACAAGACTGACTGACCTGGCAGGCCGGGAAGCCTGTTCAACATTCCAAGGGAGGATTGCATGAAACTGATTTCGAAACTGATGCTCGGCGCGGCAGCGCTCGCCCTCAGCTCCGCTACACTGCAGGCGAAGGAACTGACCTTCGGCATGCAGGACAACGAGGTCTCGAATGTCTATCGCGGCGCGCAGGCGTTTCAGGAAAAACTTGCCGAGATTTCGGGCGGCGAAATGACGGTGAAAATCTTCCCGTCCTCGCAGCTGGGCGACTTCAAGGCCATGGTGGCACAGGTTCAGGCCGGCGAGCTCGACATGGTCATGACCGGCTATCCGGACATGAGCTATGTCATCCCCGAGCTGAAGCTGATTGGCGCGCCCTATGTCGTGCGCGATTTCGACCATCTGCAGAAGATCGTTGCGGGCCCGTGGGGCCAGAAGATGGATGAGAAATTTGCCGCACAGGGCATCGAGCTCCTCGACACCTGGTATTACGGCACCCGCCAGACCACATCCAACAAGGCGATCGAATCCATGGACGACATGAAGGGCCTGCGCATGCGCACGCCGAACGTGCCGTTCCTCATCGCCTATGCCGAGAATGTGGGCGCGACGCCGGCGCCGGTGGCGTTTCAGGAGGTTTATCTCGCACTCCAGACCAACCAGGTGGATGCCGAAGAAAACCCCCTGCCGACCATCGAGGCGATGAAGTTCTACGAGGTGCAGAGCCACATCGCGCTCACCAACCACTTTGTGGCGTCCTCGGCGGTGCAGATTTCCAAATCGGTCTGGGATGGCCTGTCCGATCAGGAGAAGGAATGGGTGCAGACGGCTGTCGAGGCCGGTGGCGACGTCTCCGACGAACTGACCTTCAAGGCCGAAAAGGACTTGCTGGAAACCTTCAAGGAGCGCGGCCTGACCATTACCGAGCCTGATCTCGAGCCCTTCCGCGCCGCCATGAAGCCTTATTATGACGAGCTCGAAGCCGAGTTCGGCGAAGGGTCGATTGCCGAAGTCATCGGCGACTGAAACATGGGGCGGGGCGCTGGCCCCGCTGCCTTTCCCTCGATAGCTGGGGTCATCGCATGTCGTTTCTGCGCAGATACAGCCTTGAAGGCTGTGTCGCTTCCATTCTCTTCATTGTTCTGTTTGGCGTGCTCCTGATCCAGATCTTTGGCCGCACGCCGCTGTTCACCGGGCCGGTCTGGACCGAGGAAGCGGCGCGCTGGCTCTGGGTATGGATGGCCTTCATCGGCATTGCCGAGGTGGAGCGCCAGAACGGTCAGCTGCGCATGGGCTTTATCGCGGACGCCCTGCCGCTCTCGGGGCGTCGTTTGCTCTTTATCCTGATTGACGTGGTTTATCTGGCGATCGTCGCCCATCTTGTCTGGATCTCCTACAAGACCGTTCTGCGCACCTGGAACAATGAAGCGGTGACGCTGCCCATGAGCGATGCGGTTCTCTATACATCCGGGCTCGTGGCCTCGGTCCTCATTCTGCATCGCATTGCGCGACGGCTCGTCATGCTCGGACGCGGCGGGCTCGTACGCGGCGGGGATGCCGGGGAGGTCCACCAATGATCCTCGCAACGATCGGTGCCGCCTGGCTCGTCATGGTGCTGGTGGGTGTGCCCATCGGCGTGGCCATGATCTTCGTCTCGATGGGCTATTTTTATTATTCGGGCATGGGCATTTCCTTTGCCATGCAGCGCATGGTGGATGGGCTGAACAGCTTCCCGCTGCTCGCCGTCCCGCTCTTCATCCTGGCGGCGGCGATCCTCAATTCGGCAGGCATCACCCGTCACCTCTTCGGTTTTGCGCGTGCGCTGGTGGGGCACATCACGGGTGGGCTCGGCCATGTGAACGTGCTCGCCTCGCTCTTCTTCTCCGGCATGTCCGGCTCGGCGCTTGCCGATGCGGGCGGGCTCGGCAAGATGGAAATCGAATCCATGCGCGAGGCCGGCTATGACGACGATTTCTCCGGCGCCGTCACTGCCGCCTCGTCGATGATCGGCCCGCTGGTGCCGCCTTCCATCACCATGGTGCTTTACGGCGTGGTGTCGAACACCTCGATCGGGCGGCTGTTTCTGGGCGGCATCGTGCCCGGCGTCCTGTGCGCGGCCTCGCTCATGGTCATGGTCTATGTGCTGGCCAGACAGCGCAACTATCCGCGTGACGCATGGCAGGGCGTGGGCAATGTCGGCGTGCTGTTCGTGAAGTCGTTCCCGGCGCTCGCCACGCCTTTTGTCATCGTTGGCGGCATTTTCAGCGGTCTGTTCTCGCCCACGGAAGCGGCGGCGGTGACCGTGCTCTATGCCATCCTGATCGATCTTGTTTTCTACCGCGAACTGACCCTGAAACGGCTCTGGGATGCAATCTACGAGACGACAACCACTTCCGCCTCCATCGCAACGATCGTCGCAGGCGTGGGGCTGCTCGGCTTCATCCTCGCGCGCGAGCAGGCGCCGCAGCAGATCACCCAGCTTTTCCTGACACTGACCGATGGACCGCTCAGCTTTCTCATCGCTGTCAATCTGATGATCTTCCTGCTTGGCTGCTTCATCGAATCGCTGGTGATTCTCCTGATCGTGGTGCCGATCCTTGTGCCTGTGGCGATGGGATATGGCATCGACCCGATCCATTTCGGCATCATCGTGGTGCTGAACCTGATGATCTCGATCCTCACCCCGCCCATGGGCATGGCGCTGTTCGTGGTGGCGCAGGTGGGCAACGTGCCCTACCACCGGCTGGCCCGGGCGATCCTGCCCTGGCTCATCCCGCCGTTTGCGGTGCTTATTCTGGTTTGCGCGTTCCCCATTCTGGCAACCGGACTGCCGAGCCTGATGGATTGAGGTTCGTTTCGACAGGCCGCAAAAAATTTCGCATGGTGGTGTCGAATCCGGTCGTACGAAAACGACCATGGGCGTTCGAAGCGCTCATCAAGGAGAGACACCATGCGCTATGCCTGCCTTATCTATTACGATCCGAAGGTGCTTTTCGGCGGAAGCCCGGAAGCGAATGCAGCACTGGGCCAATGCGCCGGCTATGACGAGAAGCTGAAGGAAACGGGCCATTTCGTCATGGGCGAGGCACTGGAACTGCCCGAGACGGCCATGACCGTTCAGATTCGTGACGGCAAGATGTCGGCAGTGGACGGCCCCTTCATGGAAACGCGGGACATGCTTGGCGGCATCGTGCTCGTGGAGGCGCCGGACCTCAACGACGCCGTGCGCGCCATCAGCGGCCATCCGCTGGCGAAGATCGGTTCCATCGAAGTCCGCCCGCTCGTGGACTTCTCGAGCCCGCCGCCGCAACTGTGACCGAGGTGGAGGCACGCGCCGCTCTCGAAGCGGTTTACCGCAATGAGAAGCGGCGCGTGCTTGCCACGCTCATTCGCCTGCTCGGCAGCTTCGACGCGGCGGAAGAGGCGCTCCAAGAGGCCTTTGCCGCCGCGGCGAAGAGATGGCCAGGCGAGGGTGTGCCAGCCAATCCCTATTCCTGGCTGGTTTCCACCGGCCGTTTCAAGACTGTGGATCGCTGGCGGCGACAGGCGCGGCTTGCAAACGCCCTGCCGCAGCTTGCCCTTCTGGCCGACCCGGCATCCGAACCAGCCATTCCCGAGCACATCCGCGACGACGAATTGCGGCTGATCTTCACCTGCTGCCATCCGGATCTTCCAGCCGACGCCCGCGTCGCGCTGACACTGCGGGAGGTGGGCGGGCTGACGACTGAGGAGATTGCCCGCGCCTACCTCACCCGCGCCCCGACGATCGCGCAGCGGATCGTGCGCGCCAAGGCGAAACTTCGCGATGAGGCCATACCCTTCGAAATCCCGGCTCCAGCCGAACTGCCCACGCGGATCGAGAGCGTTCTGCGCGTGATCTATCTCATCTTCAATGAGGGCTATGCGGCTACGGCTGGGGCGGAGCTGACGCGCGCAGACCTCTCTGCGGAAGCAATCAGACTTGGCTGGCTGATGGCAGGGCTTATGGACGACCCCGAGGTGAAGGGTCTTCTCGCGCTCATGCTCCTTCATGAAGCACGGCGCGAAAGCCGGGTCGATGCGGCGGGAGATATTGTTCTTCTGGAAGAGCAGGACCGTTCGCTCTGGGATCGTGCCATGATCGATGAGGCGCGGGCGCTGATCAACCAGGCGCTCACGGTTGGACGGCTCGGCCCCTATCTTCTGCAGGCGGCCATCGCCGGCGAACATGCTGCGGCAGCCAGCACCGAAACGACGGACTGGCGGCAGGTCGTCTCGCTCTACGATATACTGGCACTGGTTGATCCGTCGCCGGTCGTGGCACTCAACCGGGCCGCCGCGATCAGCATGCGCGATGGAGCGGAGACAGGACTTGCCGCCATTGACGCCGCGATGGCTGATGGTGATCTCGACGCCTATCACTTGGCCCATGCGGCCCGCGCCGACATGCTGCGCCGCCTGGGGCGGGATGGCGAGGCGAAGAATGCCTATCGTCGCGCACTGGCCCTGGCCCGCCAGTCGGCAGAGCGCCGGTTTCTGGAAAGGCGGCTGGCCGAGCTCGAATAAAACCGGTTTTGGGCGCGGCCAGGAGGTGTTTCAGCCGGGTATCGGGGAGCCGTGGGCTCCCGCGCGGACCCGCCGTCACAGGACCGGCAGAAATTTTGCCGGCGTGCTCTGGAAAAACCCTCAAAACAAAGGCTTTCGAGCGAAATCGGGCCTGTGAATGAAAGCCTGTAAAGCTTATAAATCAATACCTTGCCATCATATGAAGGGCGTGGTTTCCG
>NZ_CP120674.1:0-110000 GCF_045011005.1 Nitratireductor sp. L15S-10 | reverse complement strand
GGCTTAACCGCAGGCCATCGAACAGATCTCGAGAAGCTGGTCTTTTCTGTCAATGGTTGTCTGGAGCAATCCGGATGAGCATTGGCAATGAGAATGATCAAGTGTCTTAAGGGCAATTGGTGGATGCCTTGGCATGCACAGGCGATGAAGGACGTGATACGCTGCGAAAAGCTACGGGGAGGTGCGAATACCCTTTGATCCGTAGATATCCGAATGGGGAAACCCACCTTAGATACTTGGGAAATCAGGCGCGCCGCTGGCGCGCAGCGAGTAGGGATTAGCGAATAGCGAGTAGGGATTTCTATTCGCTAAATACTATTCGCTATTCGCTTCGCGTCGAAGACGCGCCTGGTTTCCAAGTATCGCAATAAGGTATCTTATTCTGAATACATAGGGATAAGAAGCGAACGCGGGGAACTGAAACATCTAAGTACCCGTAGGAAAGGACATCAACCGAGACTCCGCTAGTAGTGGCGAGCGAACGCGGACCAGGCCAGTGGCTATCGTTTAACAAGCAGAACCTTCTGGAAAGTTGGACCGGAGCGGGTGACAGTCCCGTATGCGTAATGTGAACGATAGTCCTCGAGTAGGGCGGGACACGTGAAATCCTGTCTGAACATGGGGGGACCACCCTCCAAGCCTAAGTACTCGTGCATGACCGATAGCGAACTAGTACCGTGAGGGAAAGGTGAAAAGCACCCCGACGAGGGGAGTGAAAGAGTACCTGAAACCGGTTGCCTACAAACAGTGGGAGCACGCAAGTGTGACCACGTACCTTTTGTATAATGGGTCAGCGACTTAATGTAACGTGCAAGCTTAAGCCGGTAGGTGTAGGCGTAGCGAAAGCGAGTCTTAACAGGGCGTTCAGTACGTTGCATTAGACCCGAAACCGAGTGATCTAGCCATGAGCAGGTTGAAGGTAAGGTAACACTTACTGGAGGACCGAACCCATATCTGTTGCAATAGATCGGGATGACTTGTGGCTAGGGGTGAAAGGCCAATCAAACTCGGAAATAGCTGGTTCTCCGCGAAATCTATTTAGGTAGAGCGTCGACCGAATACCCTCGGGGGTAGAGCACTGGATGGGCTAGGGGTCCTCACCGGATTACCAAACCTAACCAAACTCCGAATACCGAGGAGTACTAGTCGGCAGACACACGGCGGGTGCTAACGTCCGTCGTGGAGAGGGAAACAACCCTGACCAACAGCTAAGGTCCCCAAGTTATGGCTAAGTGGGAAAGGATGTGAGACTCCCAAAACAACCAGGATGTTGGCTTAGAAGCAGCCATCATTTAAAGAAAGCGTAACAGCTCACTGGTCTAATTAAGGGGTTTTGCGCCGAAAATGTACCGGGGCTAAAGCCATACACCGAAGCTTTGGGCTTGCTTTGCAAGCGGTAGCGGAGCGTTCCGTAGGCTGATGAAGGGAGACCCGTGAGGGCTCCTGGAGGTATCGGAAGTGCGAATGCTGACATGAGTAACGATAAAGGGGGTGAGAGACCCCCTCGCCGAAAGTCCAAGGGTTCCTGCTTAAAGTTAATCTGAGCAGGGTTAGCCGGCCCCTAAGGCGAGGCCGAAAGGCGTAGTCGATGGGAACCACGTTAATATTCGTGGGCCTGGAGGTAGTGACGGATTGCGGACGTTGTCTTTCCTTATTGGATTGGAGAGGCAGCCATGTGGTCCCAGGAAATAGCTCCTCCATATAGACCGTACCCGAAACCGACACAGGTGGACTGGTAGAGTATACCAAGGCGCTTGAGAGAACTCTGCTGAAGGAACTCGGCAAAATGCACGCGTAACTTCGGGATAAGCGTGACCCTTCGGTGGGCAACCATCGGGGGGTGGCACAGACCAGGGGGTAGCGACTGTTTATCAAAAACACAGGGCTCTGCGAAGTCGCAAGACGACGTATAGGGTCTGACGCCTGCCCGGTGCCGGAAGGTTAAGAGGAGGAGTGCAAGCTCTGAATTGAAGCCCCGGTAAACGGCGGCCGTAACTATAACGGTCCTAAGGTAGCGAAATTCCTTGTCGGGTAAGTTCCGACCTGCACGAATGGCGTAACGACTTCCCCGCTGTCTCCAGCAGAGACTCAGTGAAATTGAATTCCCCGTGAAGATGCGGGGTTCCTGCGGTTAGACGGAAAGACCCCGTGCACCTTTACTATAGCTTTACACTGGCATTCGTGTCGGCATGTGTAGGATAGGTGGTAGGCTTTGAAGCGTGGGCGCCAGCTCGCGTGGAGCCATCCTTGAAATACCACCCTTATCTATATGGATGTCTAACCGCGGTCCGTTATCCGGATCCGGGACAGTGTATGGTGGGTAGTTTGACTGGGGCGGTCGCCTCCTAAAGAGTAACGGAGGCGCGCGATGGTGGGCTCAGAACGGTCGGAAATCGTTCGCTGAGTGCAATGGCATAAGCCTGCCTGACTGCGAGACTGACAAGTCGAGCAGAGACGAAAGTCGGTCATAGTGATCCGGTGGTCCCGCGTGGAAGGGCCATCGCTCAACGGATAAAAGGTACGCCGGGGATAACAGGCTGATGACCCCCAAGAGTCCATATCGACGGGGTTGTTTGGCACCTCGATGTCGACTCATCGCATCCTGGGGCTGGAGCAGGTCCCAAGGGTATGGCTGTTCGCCATTTAAAGCGGTACGTGAGTTGGGTTCAGAACGTCGTGAGACAGTTCGGTCCCTATCTGCCGTGGGTGTAGGAATATTGACAGGATCTGTCCCTAGTACGAGAGGACCGGGATGGACGTATCTCTGGTGGACCTGTTGTGGCGCCAGCCGCATAGCAGGGTAGCTATATACGGAACGGATAACCGCTGAAGGCATCTAAGCGGGAAACCGACCTGAAAACGAGTATTCCCTGAGAGTCGTGGGAGACCACCACGTTGATAGGCCGGGTGTGGAAGTGCGGCAACGCATGGAGCTTACCGGTACTAATAACTCGATCGGCTTGAATCATTCTCATTGCTTATGCTCATCTGGGCTTATGCTCATCTTGAGCGCTCACGCGGGTTTGCCTTGCAAACCGCTGCGCGTGCGCGGCGCATGAGCGCCGACGGCCAGTCGGCCTTGCAGGCTTTGCCTGTATTCTGGCCTTGTGGGCTTCGCCCGAAGGCGAGCAATCAATGACCGGAAGGTCAACCAGCGAACAGTGAGGCTTGAGGCGCATTCTCTATTCGCCATTCGCTACTCACTATTCGCTTTTACCAGCTTCTCGATTACATGCGTTTCGCCGACCTGGTGGTTATGGCGGGGCGGCTGCACCCGTTCCCATTCCGAACACGGCCGTGAAACGCCCCAGCGCCGATGGTACTTCGTCTTAAGACGCGGGAGAGTAGGTCGCTGCCAGGTCTGCTAAACGCATGGAAAGCTTCTCAAAACAAACACAAAACTCCAAAAGGCCGCAAAAGCGGCCTTTTGCCATGAAAACTGGCAAAAAACGCAAATAAATTGACGCGGGGTGGAGCAGCCCGGTAGCTCGTCAGGCTCATAACCTGAAGGTCGCAGGTTCAAATCCTGCCCCCGCAACCAAATATACAAAACCCCGCCAACCCCACGGTTCGCGGGGTTCTTTTGGCCCGCAAAACCACCCAGCCGCAAGGTCAGCCATGCGGCATTCAGCGTCAATCTGGCGATCTCCCGACCGCGCCGATCAAACGGCGCGGTCGGGGATCGTTCAGCTGCCCCAGATTTCCTTTAAAACGCGCATCCAGTTGCCACGCATGACCTTTTCAACCTGATCTTCGCTATAACCCCGCCTGCGCATAGCGTCCCAGATTGCGGGCGTGTCGGTCAGGGACTGAAAATCGGCGTTGAGCCGGGTTTCGTAGACATACCAGTCACCAAGAACACCGGTTATTTTCTGGTCCATGCCATTGGGGCCGTAGGACTTGTCCCACTTTTCCGGAGCAGGGCGCGGGGATTCCACCACATCACTCGCGAACGCCGCGTGATCGATACCGCCGACATTGATGAGGTGATCGAGGTGGTTGAGATAATCGTCCATGGTCGGGCGCTCGTCGTGACGCACGGCGGGCGACCACATCACCGCGCCGATGAGACCACCTGTCTCGGCCACTCCGCGAATGTGCTCATCGGTTTTGTTGCGCAGGCTCGGGCAGACCACATAGGAATTGGCGTGACTGATGACCAGCGGGCGCCCCTTACTTGCAGCGATGAACTCGCTGGTTGTTCGATGGCCGCAATGAGACAGGTCGACCACAAGATTGAGGCGGTGCATTTCTTCCAGCCATTCCCGACCGGCTTCTGTCATACCGGTATCTTCGGGACCTTCCTGTGGCGCCCCGCAGCCAAAACGGTTGGGTTTGTTGTAATTGGGTTGCAGAATACGCACGCCGAGCTGTTTGAGCGTGGCGAGCAGTTTCACATCCGCCTCGATCATCGTTGAATCCTGCGTGCCGATAATGATGGCGACGCGATTGGTTTCAGCGGCCTTGCGTATGTCCTCGGTCGTGGTGGCGATGAGCGCCACATCGCTCATTTCAGCCACCGTGTCACGCACATGCTCGATCTGCAGAAGACTGTCGGTCAGGTTGGCATAGGGGCGTGTGGTGGTGTAGTTGATGGCGTGTACGCCGCCCTTCAGCGTCTTCTCCATCTGCTCCCGGTTGAAACCGGCACAGTTCAGTCCATCAATTGCCCAGTTGGTGGTCATGGCAGATTTTCCCTCTCCTTGTTGATTTCATTGTTGCGCTTCACGGTGGTGAGACGCTCTGCATCCTGTGTGGACTGATGGCGGAAGTTGGCCCAAAGAACCACCGCTTCCCGCTGGCCGGCGTTTCTGAAACGGTGAGGGCGGGTACTTTCAAAGGCGCAGGCATCGCCCTCGCCCAGAATGTGAACGCGTTCCTCCACCTCCAGCTCGAATCCCCCTTTCAGAACGTAACCGGCCTCCAGACCGCAATGGCTGTAGGGTGTGTCGCTGCTGGTATCGTTTGGCCCCATGCGGATCAGGAAAAGATCAAGGCCCCGTTTTTCGCCGTTGGCGGTCAGAAGGTCCTTGGTGAGACCGTCTGTGCCGAACTGGACACGGTCCCGTTCTCCAACCCGTGTGACGATGTTTTCGTTGTCGGTTCGGTCGCTGGAAAAGAAATCTGACACCCCCACTTTCAGCGCATCAGCAGTGACGGCAAGCGTCCTTACGGATGCTGAGGAAACCCCGCGCTCGATTTGGCTGAGATGTCCGACAGACAACCCGACCCGGGAAGCAAGTTGGCGCAGCGAAAGGCCCCGAACCTGCCGAAGATGCCTGATCTGTGCACCGACGCTTTGATCCGTAATGGACTTGCCCGGAAGCGCAATGGCCGATTTTCTTGATGATGGGGATTGTGGCACGATTACCAATTGTGAATTCGTTGCGATACGAAAAACATATATGTGAAATTCTATCTTGTAAATTCACTATCGCCATGCAAGACTAATATTCGTTCATTGTCTGGTGATGCGTGCAGGTCCCTATAGGGGTAAAAATGAAAGCGCCGCCGGCACAACCGCGTGTTCCTTGTCTGGATCGCGCGACAGGGGAGAAAACCATGTTTTCACAGATCAAGCGCTCAATCGCAGCGGTTGCGCTGGCAGCGGTCCTTGTTGGGCCGGCGGCGGCAGAAACCTTGACCATTGCTCAAAATTTTGACCCGCAGACGCTCTGGCCGAATGGCACAACCGCGTCTGACAATCTCAATGCCGGTTCTGCGATGGTGGAGTCTCTTTTCTGGCAGGACCCACGCAGCGGCGAAATAGAGCCTTTGCTGGCGACCGGTTTTGAATTGGAGACACCGACCTCGGTTCTTCTCGCGCTGCGTGAGGGAGTGACCTTTACGAATGGTGAGCCGATGAACGCCGATGCGGTGGTGCATTCCATCGGGGTTTTTATCGACAAGGAACTCACCCCGGCCTATGCGCAGGTGGCGCAGGCTTTTGAAGGTGCGGAGAAAGTGGACGATCTGACGGTGAGGATCACGCTCAAGAATCCATATCCGCCGCTCGCTCTTGCGCTCAGCCAGATTTATGTTGTGCCGCCGAAACACTGGGAAGAGGTGGGCCTGGAAGCCTTTGGTCAACAGCCCGTCGGAACCGGTCCGTTCAAGTTCTCGGAATGGGTGCGCGACGACAGGCTGGTGATGGAACTGAATGAAGACTACTGGGGGGAATTGCCGAAGGGAATTGACGGCCTTGTCTGGCGGCCGGTGCCTGACGATTCAGCACGTGTGGCCGGTCTGACGACGGGTGAGTATGATGTTGTAAAGGACCTCCCGGTCGCGGCCATTCCATCTCTGGAAGGGCAGGAAGGCGTTACGCTCGTTCCCGTGGCCAGTTATCGCATATACCAGATCGGCCTTTCATCCTTGCCACAGCATGAAAGCCCGCTTCAGGATAAACGTGTCCGGCAGGCACTCAATTATGCGGTCGATCAAAAGGCGATCATCGATGCCCTGTTCTTCGGAAAAGCCAAGGCATTGAACGGCCAGGTTCTCCGCGAACCCCAGCTCGGTTTCAACCCGCAGATCAAGGATTATCCCTACGATCCGGAAAAGGCCAGGGCGCTTCTGGCGGAAGCCGGTTATCCAGACGGTTTCGAGATCACCTTCAAGTTCCCCTCCGGGCGCTATGCACAGGACCGCGAGGTCTCCGAGGCGGTTGCCGGCATGCTGGGCAAGGTCGGCGTGAAAACCGAAATGATCGCGCTTGAACCGGGTGAGTTCCTCCGCCAGCTTCGGAGCAAGGAACTGGCGCCCATGTATTTTGTCGGCCTTGCGCCGCAGGACGACCCGGCATTTCAAGCCTCCCAGTATGTCTCCACGTGGCGTTACACAACGATTGCCAATGAGGAGCTCGACGCGCTTGCCGAGGCCGGCGCGAAAGAGATGGACCTCGAAAAGCGCCGCAGGATTTATCAGGACATGATGGCCCTGATGCATGATGAGGCCCCCATCATCTTCCTTTACCAGGGGCTCGATCTCTATGGCACCGATGCGAAGCTGAAGAACTTTCTGCCGCGTGGCGACGGGCGCATGTTCTTCTATGGCGTGACCTACGAAGACTGACCATCGTGAGTGGTGGCGGCGTTCAGCCGCCGCCCTCTTCGGCCCTGAGTACAAGATCCGGAGCGACGAGGAATGCTGAAATATCTTGCCAGAAGACTGATCCTGACCATTCCGGTCCTGTTCGGGATTCTGGTCATCTCCTTCCTCCTGACTCATCTGAGTGGTGATCCCACCGATTTGATCCTGCCACCGGACGTGACCGAAGAGGCACGCGACGCTTTCCGAAAGCGGCATGGGCTCGATCAGCCGATCTGGGTTCAGTTTGTCTCTTTCTCAACGCAGGCCCTGCAGGGAAATTTCGGCGATTCGCTGCGGTTTCACGAGCCAGCGCTCAAGCTGGTCATGGACCGCATGGCCGCGACGACTGAGCTGGCCGTGGCGGCCATGGCGCTGACCATTCTGATCGGCGTGCCAGCCGGTGTGGTCGCCGCTTACCGGCGCAACACGCCGGTCGATCTTTCAGTGCGCGGCACCACGCTGATCGGGCAGGCGATGCCCTCTTTCTATCTCGGCATCCTATCCATCATTATCTTCGCGGTCTGGCTGCGCTGGTTGCCGACTGGCGGGCGCGGTACCTGGTGGCATCTGGTGCTGCCCGCAACGACCCTTTCTTTTCAGCTTGTTGCGCTGGTGGCGCGTGTGACGCGGTCCTGCATGCTCGACGTTCTGGGGCAGGACTATATCCGCACGGCCCGGGCCAAAGGGCTTGGCGAGACCAAGGTGGTGTGGCTCCACGGGCTCCGCAACGCATTCATTCCCGTGTTGACGGTGATCGGCCTGCAGGTCGGCTTTCTCATGGGCGGCGTTGTGGTGACGGAGACGGTGTTCTCCTGGCCGGGGGTCGGGCGGCTCGCCATTCAGGCGATTTATGCGCGCGACTTTCCGGTGGTCCAGGCGATTGTCCTGCTCTTCGCGCTGATCTTCGTGGTGGTCAATCTGATCGTCGACCTTCTCTACGCGGTGCTCGATCCGCGCATCAGTTATCGGTGAGGCAGTGATCATGGCAACAGCCGAAACCCAAACCGTTCCAGAGGCAAAAAAGACGAGTGACAGCCAGCTTCGCCTCGTTCTGCGTCGGCTGTTCGGCAAGAACGTCGTTATCCTCAGCGTAGCGTTTCTGATCCTGTCGCTTCTGTGCGCGGTTCTACCGGGTCTTGTTGCGCCACACGATCCTTTTGAGCAGGATTTGCTGTTGCGCCTCAAACCACCTTCTTTCGTCGAAGGCGGGGTCCCTGGCTATTTTCTCGGAACCGATCACCTGGGGCGCGATACGCTGTCGCGTATCATTTTTGGTGCACGCATCACGCTGGTGGTGAGTGTGCTGGCAGTGGCCGTCTCCATGCTGGTGGGCGTCGCGGCCGGGCTCGCTGCCGGATTTTACGGTGGGCGCACCGATGCGATCATCCTGCGGCTGATCGATATGCAGCTTGCTTTTCCAGTCATTCTTCTGGTGATCGCTGTCGTCGCTGTCGTCGGCCCTTCGCTCACCAATCTGATCATCATCATGGGGCTATCGGGCTGGCCGCGTTTTGCACGCATCGTGCGCGGTGCGGTGCTTTCCGTGCGTGGGCTGGAGTATGTGGAGGCAGCACGCGCCATCGGCGCCGGACAGCTGCGCATCATGACCCACCACATCCTCCCCAATATCCTTTCGGCAATCATCGTCTATGCGAGTTTCGAGCTCGCGCGGATGATTCTGCTGGAAGCAACATTGAGCTTTCTGGGCCTTGGTGTGCAGCCGCCAACCCCGACCTGGGGCGGCATGATCAGCGACGGCAAGAACTACATTTCGATTTCCTGGTGGGTGTCGCTTTTTCCGGGGCTCGCCATCGGCGCGATCATCCTCGCTTTCAACATTCTGGGCGATGAGCTGCGCGATGCACTCGACCCGCAACTAACACACGAATGAGGGGCATGTGACAATGAGCGACAAGAACAAGAACGGTTTCGGGCCGGGGACCATTGTCGACGGGCTTTATTGCGCAACACTGACACGCGAACAGTTCGAGAAAACTCTCGCCGGCGGTGTGCGTGCGGTCAATCTGACCGCGACTGCGCCGAACACCGATCTGGCCGCTTGCATGTCGGCGCTGGCCAGTCTTTGTGCCATTGTCGAGGAGAATGCGGACCGTGCCCGTATCGTTACCTCGGCACGGGAGATGCGCGAAGCGGCACGAGACAATGTGCTTGGCATCATCATAGGCACGCAGGACGCGACCTTCCTCGATCATGACGTGACCTTGCTCCACATCATGAAGCGGCTGGGCATGCGCATCATCCAGCCCGTCTATAATGAGGAGAACCGTTTCGGCCATGGAGCGCTTGCGGACCGGGAGGGGCGACTGACCGGAGCCGGGCATCAATGGGTCGAACTGATGAATTCGCTGCGCCTGCAGATCGACCTGTCCCACTGCGGTTATGTCACGGCGCGTGACGTGCTGGCGGCATCGAGACGCCCGGTGATCTTCAGTCATTCCAACGCCCGCGCACTATGCGAAAGCCCGCGCAACATCCCTGACGATCTGGCGCGGAAGGCAGCAGAGACGGGGGGCACGGTGGGTGTGACGCTGTGGCCACCTCTACTGGGTATCGAGAAACGGCCAACGCTCGATGATTTCTGTGATCATGTGGAGCATTATGTCAATCTTGTCGGCATCGATCATGTGGCCTTTGGCAGTGATCTCTCCGAAGGTACGAAGACCGAAGAAAAATGGCTGTCGCTTTATGGACCGAAGCCGATCTGGCCTGAAGTCACCGGCATGCTGGGCGACTGGTACACCTATGAAAACAGGGCAACACCCGGTTTTGAAAGCATGGCGGAAGCTGGAAATCTACGCGATGCACTCACCAGGCGCGGCTATGGCGAAGATGCCGTCGACAAGATCATGCGAGACAATCTCCTGCGCGTCTATGAAGAGGTGTGGGGCGAATGATCTTTCAAGAAAGAAACGCGGTCACCCACCCGCCCGGACCGGCTCAGGACGAGATTCTACGTGTCAAAGGGCTGCGTGTGGAGCTGCGCGTCGAAAAGGGCGTGCTAGCCGCAGTTGACGACATCTCATTCAATCTGAAGCGCGGCGAAACGCTCGGCATTGTCGGGGAATCAGGTTGCGGAAAGAGCATGACCGCGCTTTCCATCATGGGCCTTCTTCCCAAGCCGATCGGGCGTATCGCACAGGGTTCCATTACGATCGAAGGCGTCGGCGATGTCGCGGCGATGAGTGAACGCCAGCGCATGCGGGTCCGCGGCAATCAGGTTTCGATGATCTTTCAGGAGCCGATGACATCGCTCAATCCGGTGTTCACCGTCGGCTTCCAGATATCCGAGGCGATCCGCACCCATGAGACCGTGGGCAAAGAAGCGGCGCGCAAGCGTGCTATCGAGATGCTCGATCTGGTGGGCATTCCCCTGCCGGAGATGCGCTATGATTCCTACCCGCACCAATTGTCCGGAGGCATGCGGCAGCGGGTAATGATTGCGATGGCGTTGGCTTGCCGTCCGCAGATCATGCTGGCGGATGAACCGACGACCGCACTCGATGTGACGATCCAGGCGCAGATCCTCAAATTGATGAACCGGCTGAAGGAAGAGATCGGCACCTCCATTCTCTTCATCACCCACGATCTCGGCGTGATTGCCAAGATGACACAGCGCGTCCTTGTCATGTATGCCGGCGTCATCGTTGAAGAAGCTTCGGTGCGCGATCTCTTCGCCAGACCGCTGCATCCATACACAGCGGGCCTCCTCCGCTCGATCCCGCGGGTCGACAAGGCGGCTGGCAGGCAGCGCCGGCTGCACACGATCAAGGGGGTCGTTCCCAACCTTCTTTCATTGCCACGCGGATGCCGGTTCTCCGACCGGTGTCCTGATGTGCACGAGCCCTGTCGCAAATGGGAACCCCCACTTGCCGAACCCGAGAACGGGTCGGGTGACGGCAGTCGCCGTGTCCGCTGCTGGCTTCACAACAGGCCACCTGCCCATGACTGACATGCAAACCACGAAACCGCTTCTCGAAGTGCGTAACCTGAAGCGCCATTTTCCGGTCGATGACGGCTTCTTTGTGCAGAGTCAGAAATCAGTGAAGGCTGTCGATGGCGTTGACCTTGCCATTGCGCCCGGTGAGGCGCTGGGACTTGTTGGCGAGTCGGGGTGCGGAAAATCGACACTGGGCCGCAACATCGTTCGGCTGGACAAGCCCACTGCGGGTGAAATCCGCTTTGAAGGCGTTGATATTGCACCTTTCGGTGACCGCGAGCTCAAGCCCTACCGCCGGCAGATCCAGATCATCTTCCAGAACCCGTTTTCTTCACTGAACCCTCGGCTGACCGTTGGCAACATGTTGATGGAGCCGCTCATGCTGCATGGCGAGGGCGATCGGGCAAAGCGTCGGCAACGGGCGCTGGAGCTATTGGAGCTGGTCGGACTGGGCGCGGATCATTTTGACCGCTATCCGCATGAATTCTCAGGCGGGCAGCGGCAAAGGCTGGGTATTGCACGGGCACTGGCGCTGAGGCCGAAGCTGATCGTTTGCGACGAGCCGGTCTCGGCGCTCGATGTTTCCATCCAGTCGCAGATCATCAATCTCCTGCGTGACCTGCAGGAAGAATTTCAGCTCTCCTATCTGTTCATCTCGCATGATCTGAGCGTCGTGGAGCATATGTGCGACCGGGTTGCGGTCATGTATCTCGGCCGGATTGTCGAGATCGCTTCGGCGAAAGCGCTATATGAGAAGACGTTTCACCCCTATACGCGCGCGCTGCTTTCCGCATTGCCGATCCCAGATCCGACAGTGCAAACGGAGGAAATTATCCTGGAAGGCAGTGTTCCGAGCCCGGTCAATCCACCGCCTGGCTGCCATTTCAGCACACGTTGCCCCTTCGCAACACCGAGCTGTTCGGAAAGCACACCAGAACTGCGTGAATTCGAGCCAGGGCATTTCGTGCGCTGCTCTCGGCTGGAGGAAATCCTTTGATGAGCCACGCGTTCAACAGACCGGAGACCTGAAGCAAAATGCCATTCATTACCTTCAAGATCGATGATGATCGCAGCGAAGAAACCTTCGGGAGACTGGCGAAGGCTGTAACGGATGCGGTGATGGCGACGCTGGGCTCGCAACCGCAATGGGTGACGATCGTCTTTGAGACCTATCCGCGCAGCCGCTGGTCGTCCGGCGGAGCGTTGCAGGATAGGGACAATGCGGTGGAGGGCAGCCGTCCCTTCATCTCGGTCAAGTTCCACAAGGGCCGGCAGGCCGACAAGAAGCGCCAGGTGGCGGCAGGTATCACGGATGCGGTGGTGTCCGTTCTTGGTGGTGAACGGGATTGGGTAACCGTCGTTTTCGACGACTATGCACAGGAAGACTGGGCAATCGGTGGCCGCCTTCAGCTTGACCGGCATGGGCCGGTGCCGCCGCCCGATCCTGTCTGAATTATCATTTGAACCTCAATGCAAGGAGAGCGCATGCCGTTTATTCGCATTACCCTCGACAAGGGCCGTTCGACCGAGAAGAAGCGCGCTGTGGCAGCCGCTGTAACCGATGCCATCGTGAATACACTGGGTGGCGAGCGTGACTGGGTGACGATTGTCTTTGAAGATGTCGAACGGGAAGACTGGTCTATCGGGGGGCGGCTCCAGATCGACCGCAAGGGGCCTCTAAAGCCGGATGAACACGGTTAGCGGCAATCGACCAAAAAAACTAACCCGGCGGTTCTGAACCGCCGGGTTTTTTGTTGCCGGGTCGGAACTGCGCCAAAACCTATTTGGGCTCCAGCACGACATCGTAGAAGAAGTAGCGTTGGGCGGTGTTGGTCGCAAAATTCTTCAGCCTCTCGCTATGGCCGTAAAATTCGCGGCCGCCGAACAGGAACACGATGACGGCTTCGTCATAGATCAGTTTGCTGGCCTTGCGGATGATCTCCGCTCGCTCCTCCGGATCGACGGTTGAAGCGCTTGCATCGATCAGGGCATCGAGCTCGGGGTTCTGGTAGTAGGAATAGCGCCAGTCGGAGCGATAGACCGCAAGGCCGAAGCTTGGATCGTCTGGAACGCCCAGACCCAGTATGCCCATGGGCGCATATTCCCGGTTCACCAGCTGACGGATGAACTCGCCTGATTCCAGTAGGGTTATGTTGGTCTTGATGCCCACCTTGGACAGCATGCCCGAGATCGCCTCGCAGGTCTCCTGCCCCTGCGGATAACGATTGGCAGGGCAGCGAAACTCAATCTCGATGCCATCGGCATAACCGGCTTCCGCCAGCAGTGCTTTCGCTTTTTCGGGATCATAGGGATAATCCCGCATGTCCGGGTCATAACCTGGCTGCGAGGGCAGAATCACCTGCCCGTTCAGCAGTTTGGCCTTTCCATAATAGAGTGCGTCGATGATCGCCTCTTTGTCGATGGCATGGTTGAGTGCCTGGCGAACTCGTTTGTCCTGTATCGGACCCTCGTGCTGAGGAAGCGAAGACAGGGTAAGCTGGAAAACCCTCGAAACATCGCCGGAGTAAATATCCACCCCGTCCAGGTTTTCAATTTCGATGGCGTCTACTGCCGGAATGGCGATGGCAAGATCATACTCGCCGGTTTTCAGACCCGCGGCGCGTGCATTGGCCTCCGGAACCGTCTTCCAGACAATCTTGTCAAAGCCATTGGGCGCTTCGCCCCAATAGTCGGGATTGAGGTCCATGACGATGCGATCGTCCTTAGACCATTCGGTGAGGACGAACTGACCGGTTCCTACGGGGTTTTGGCCAAAGCCTTTGGGGCCGACCTCCTCCCAGTATTTGGGTGGTATCACGAGAATCTGCGCCAGCAGAAGATCGACAATGGGGCTCGGCTTTGTCAGCGTCATCCGCACCGTATATTCGTCCACCACTTCTGCTGTGCCGACGGTGCTGGCGTAGATGCCGTAGGCGGGGACCGTTTTTGGATCGGCAAACAGTTTGATACTGTGCGCAACCGCCTCGGCATTCATCTTCTCGCCATTGGAGAATGTGACGCCTTCCCGCAGTTTGATAAGCAGCTCGGTGTCGGAAACCATTTGGTGCTCAAGCGCAAGAAGAGGCCTGATCTCACCGGTCGCGGGATCGTCCAGATAAAGCGATTCCAGTATCGGAAACATGGCATTGTTGGTTGAGCGGGTGCCATACAGATCGCTCGGATCGAAATCCTGCGCAATGGTCAGAGTTTGCGCTATGGTTGTATTTGGTGTCGTGAGGGAGCAGCCCAACGCCATCACAACAGCAGCAAGGGTCTTGTACATTTGTCTTCTTCCCCTTTATATAATTTAAAGATGCTATTAGCACATTGGTGAATTTACAAACTTTTTTTTCATGAATATGCAGTTGCGAGAGTCATGATTCAGCAAGGACCAGTGGATGCCGACGGATAGCCCGACGCCAGCACAAGCGAAGAACAACGGAGCTGCGCGCTCTACCGACCATATTGTGGGTGAGCGCATTCGTCATTTGCGCCAGGCGCGCAGCATGTCCATCAAGGAGTTAGCCTCGGGGGCTGGTTTGTCGATCGCCCTTATTAGTCAGATCGAGCGTGGCATATCCTCTGCTTCGGTCCGGGTGCTCGCCAAGCTTGCAGATGGGCTTGATGTGGCGATTTCTGATCTCTTCGAGCCCGCTCTGGAGGATGCGGTGAGTGACCGGATCGTTGCCCGCGTGCATGAACGGCGGCATATCGATCTGAACAGGACGGGAATACACAAGGAATTGTTGACACCTTTCGCCCGGCAGCCGCGGCTCGACCTGTACATGATGACAATAGAGCCTCACGGCTCTTCAAGTGACGAGCCGTTTGTCCATCAGGGCGAGGAAGCGGGTGTCGTTCTGGAGGGCGGCATCGAGCTCTATGTCGACGGTAAACGCTATATTCTCGGTGAAGGCGACAGTTTTCGCTTCGCGAGCGACCGTCCCCACCGTTACCTCAACGCCGGGTCAAAGACTGCCCGTGTGATCTGGGCGCTTTATCGCGAGAGTGAATAGCGCGCTTCTTCTGACGGCAAACAGCACAATGTGCCAATGGTGTTCTGGTAGTATTCGCTCAAGGAGCTTCGTGCCCACCTGGAGCGGGTGGCTTGACGTCGAGAGGTCGGCTGCTCGTCAAGACATTTCCCTTCGCTCGCCTTTCCCGATCGTGTGGATGAACGGTTGGCGGCAGCTTTTACGCTGACAGTATCCTTACTGCCGCTGTCTCGCTATTGAGGCCGCCCGGACCCTGTCACGTTCCCGACGGGACAGGTGTCCAGGGGCTTCTGAGTGGTTTCGCCTATTCACCCAAAGGAGAGATTGTAAGCTTGGCTTTCAAAGGGGTGCGGCAGAATGCATGGAGAAAACACGTCTGTTCCGCCACCTCGAGCATAGACTGGGCAAACGCGTCTGTTTCATCACTTCGAATGTGAACATGCGTCTCCAGTGGCGCTGCCTCGCCGGCCTTCCCGGTTTTGCCGGTAGCTCCCCCTCGCGAAAAATGAAAGTCCTGAATGATCTGATAGCTCTTGAGTGGCTTCTTGATCATCGCAGAGTAACGACCGAGCTGCGTCATAAAGCAGAATCCAATACCTGCGCTTATCAATGCCGCGGCTGACGGTGCTCTGCCCTCTTCATCCGAGGTGAAGTGAAAAACCGAACCGTGTGGATTGTAAACGTGCTGTCGGATCTTCACGATGCCGTCCGGCTGGCGCTTCGCATATACCCGCAGGTGAAGCATCCGATTTTGCGTTTCCGTCAATGCCCCGCCTGCAAATGTGGTGGTATCATTCATTATCGGGGAAGGTTGCCTCGTATGCTCAATAACACCTTCCCAGTTCCCATCCAGAATATCGAAGCTGTCTTCCTCGAAGGCAGGTAGAAGAGGATCAGAAATTTTCTTGCTGCCAGGTATATCGATCTCGGAACCGTTGTGGCAAAGCCGGAAAAGACTTTCTTTCGCTCCCCTCATCAATCCGTTGAGTGGTGATGATGCAATAGAATCGAGGATCAGCGATCTGAGTGTGTCGGAATCGTGCCTGGAACTGATTTTGGCTTTTAGCTCGATGTCATGCGCAGATGCCTTCATTGTGCCTTTGGCAAATGAGCCATTCATCGAATAAAAATTGTCTTGTATGACTTCTATGTCATCAATCTCAATCTTGCGAATATCTGCCAGCGCGTGAATTTCATTCAGATAGGACGCCACCATTCCCGCAGAAAGATAAGCGAGCGGGGGAGGTGCTTCGTCATGGCCATTCAAATAAGCGCCCTCATCTGACAGGAGCCGCCAGGTCCGATCGGCGTTCGCCTCGGATATGAGCGCTTCCTTCTGCATCACTGTCAACGAACGCACAACAGTCCGCGTCGCGTTTCCCAGCCGGGGAGATGGAGGCCGAAGATTGCCTGGAGCAGACCGCAGCGGGATAGCCAGCGGGTGGTTTTGTTCAGCGATTACGTTGGCAGGTCTCATTTCAGCTGAAGTCCGTCTGTTGAACCATGGTCTGTTTTTGTAAGGCTGATTGTTGTGTGTCGTCAATGCCGAACGAGCACTTTCCCTGATCCAGGACGCGGCTCGCCACTCTTTTCCTGATTTTATGGACCATGGTCCAATAATTGTGTATGGCTTTGTTCCAAGCACGAAGGCCGCGAGGGCGGGTGTTTGATCTTGGTGCCGGGAGGAACGAATATGCGAAACGAGATGAACGTTGAAACAGGGTTGTTCATCGATGGTGTGGCTCGGTCCGCACAAGATGACCGAACCTATGCGATATACAATCCCGCTCGTCCTGATGAGCGTGTTGGCCATGCTGCAAGAGGTTCCGTATCCGATGTGGATGCGGCTGTCCGCGCTGCTCACACGGCGTTTCCGTCATGGGCCGAACGCTCCTATGAAGAGCGCGCCAGGTTGCTGAGGAAGATCGCTGAAGTTCTGGTCGCCGATGAGGACGATGTCGCTTTCCGATCCAGCCTGTTTTGCCGTGAGCACGGGAAAATTCTGAAGGAAACCCGGCTCGAGATGACGCGACTTGGTGACCGTTTCCTGCTTTCGGCATCCTATGCGGACCGGCTTCAGCAGGACGAGACGCTTCGCGGCCCTCCGTTTGACACGATCATCACGCGTCAGCCTCGCGGTGTCGCTGCGTTGATCGTGCCATGGAACTGGCCGCTCTCGATTCTCGGCGCCAAGTTGCCGCAGGCGCTCATCGCGGGAAACACGGTAGTCGTCAAGCCGTCACAGAATTCTGCACTGGCGCCGACGCTGACACTGCACAAGATGGCGGCGCTTTTGCCGCCAGGCGTGCTCAATGTGGTGACCGGAAGCTCAGGCGACATCGGCGACGCCCTGGTGGGGCACCCGCTTGTCCGAAGGGTCAACTTCACCGGCTCCATTGAGGTGGGCAAGCATGTCATGCGTACGGCGGCCGAGCACCTGACCCCGGTGACGCTGGAATTGGGCGGCAACGACGCGGGCATCGTGCTACCCGATGCGACGCTTGATAGCGGCGCCTTCATGCGCATGTATCTTGGCGCGTTCATGTCGACTGGGCAGATCTGCATGGCGCTCAAGCGGCTCTACGTTCATCGCTCGCGCTATGACGAGGTGGTGGACGGTCTTTCAGCAGCCTGCGCGCGGCAGGTGGTCGGCGACGGCATGCTGCCCGACACGACCATGGGGCCGCTGAACAACCGCAAGCAGCTCGGCATCGTGCATGGCATGATCAAGGAGGCGCGCAGCGCCGGGGCGGAGGTTAAGGAGTTCGGCACCGTGCCAGACGCGGAACTCTACGCGAA
The DNA here is from genome assembly GCF_045011005.1 of Nitratireductor sp. L15S-10. NCBI lineage: Bacteria > Pseudomonadati > Pseudomonadota > Alphaproteobacteria > Hyphomicrobiales > Phyllobacteriaceae > Nitratireductor > Nitratireductor sp. L15S-10. The sequence continues at coordinate 92,156 of NZ_CP120674.1, read as the reverse complement.
AGGCTATTTCCAGAAGCCGACGCTGGTCTTCGGGCCGGAGCCGGGCCTCAGCGTCGTGCGCGACGAGCAGTTCGGCCCGGTACTGCCAATCATACCCTTCGACGACGAAGCGGAAGCCGTGCGGCTCGCCAATGACAGCGACTTTGGCCTCTGCTCTTCTGTTTGGACGGAGGATCGCGACAGGGCACTCGCCATCGCCCGGCAGCTTGAGGCTGGCTATACCTACATCAACGGACATGGTCCTACCGCGCAGGACAGCCGGGGGCCGTTCGGCGGGTTCAAGCAGTCGGGCATCGGCCGCAATCTGGGCTACGAAGGCGTGCTCGAGTTTCAGGGATATCATTCGATCTCGGCGCCCGCCGGCTGGCTGGACGGCGCCTGACGACATCCGCGCCCCTGCAGGCAAGAGACAGCCTGCAGGGGTATTGTTTACGCATTCAAATTTGTGGACCATGGTCCATTTTAATCAGAATGATGCGCTGCAAAAGACCAGAGGAGCGCGGCGCATCCATGGAGGAGACGTTCATGCGCCTTTTTTCTCACGCCCGACGCCCGGTTCATCTTGGCCCATATCCATCGGAGAGGCTGGGCCGCACGCAGGACATGCCAGACCTGACACGGGTGAGGGGCAACGGTACGCTGCGCGAAAGCTTCGACAACGATCCGCTGCATCTGGGCAAAACGGTCAGCGATTACATGTGCGCACTCGATGCCGTCCGTGATGGGGATCACAACCCGTTGCGCGCCGAAATTCCCGACAGCCCGCGCGAGCGGGCTCAGCATATGAAGGCGGCCGGCTATTTCCTTGACAGCGCTTTGGTTGGCATCTGCAAGATTGACGCCGCGCACCGGTTGGCCGAGCCTGTCGAGCACCCGCTGCTTCGCACCACCTCATATTCCCACTCCGAGGAAAAGCTCCGGCTGCGGTTCAATCCGGGTGCGGTGATACGCCAGATGGGGCGGGCCCTGGAACTGGCCGACAGGCCGTTGGACCATCACACCGATGCGGTCGTCTTTCTGGTGGAATATCCGCGCGATCCCGGCGTCAATGAGCCGGGGGCCGACTGGATCACAGATCTGCAGGAATGGCGCGCTGCCTTGCGCAGTGCCGAGACGGCGGCGGTGGTGGCGAACTACCTGCGGGTGCTGGGGTACGAGGCACGCAGCCATACGGCCACCACGACAAATTTCAACCTCAACCGGCTGGCGGTGTCGGCGGGTCTGGCGCAGGTTGGTCGTGATGGAAAGATCAGCAATCCTTTCATCGGAACGCGTTTCGGCCTGTCTGTCGTCACGACGACGCTGGAGATGGAGCCGGATGAACCGCTGAAGACGCAGAGCCTTGCTGATCGCATACGCGCCAAGGGTGCAGGCTGGTGGGTGGGCTATAGCAGTCCGAAAAACGCCCGCAACCAGATTGATTTCGCCAGGCGCAGTTTCAAGGACAGCCGCTACCCGGTAGAGAAGCTGAAGCGTGTCGAGAAGACGACAACCTATATTGACGAGGAGCGAATTCCCCGCGTTCCCAAAAGCAGCGAGTTCTTTCTTCGTGCAGCCTTTGGCGATCTTGGCAAGGCCCCGATGGAGGCATCCAAGGACGGGTATTCGGTCGCAAAGGCACCGCTGGCGGCAGCGTTGCGCCTTGCACTCAATACCTATTCGCTGTTGCAGCGGGGCAAAGAAGCGCCGCAGCGCGCCGGCGGGTACGAAGATCCCAGGCGCAATGCGGACCTGATCAAGGCGACGATGCACTTCCTCGGGGCGGATATCTGCGGCATCTCGCGCGCGCCCGACTGGGTCTGGTACTCCCACCGTCAGGACGGCAGCGAGATGGAGGTTCAGCATCCACTGGCCGTTTCGGTGATGATCGATCAGGGCTATGAGACCATGGATGGTGCCAGCGGAGACGACTGGATTTCAAGTGCCCAGTCGATGCGGACCTATATGCGCGCCGGCCTTGTCTGTGGTGTCGTGGCACAGCATCTGCGGTATCTCGGCTTCTCGGCAACAGCGCATTCGGCAGCCGACAGCGATGTCATCCAGACACCGCTGGTGCTGCTGGCGGGCCTTGGGGAGGTCAGTCGCATTGGTGAAACCATTCTCAATCCGTTTCTCGGGCCCCGTCTCAAAACCGGTATTCTGACCACCGATTTCCCGATGGAGGTGGACCAGCCTATCGATTTCGGTCTCCAGAAATTCTGCGGCTCGTGCAACAAATGCGCCCGCGAGTGCCCGTCAGGAGCTATCTCATCGGGCCCGAAGGTTATGTTCAACGGGTACGAGATCTGGAAGGCGGATGTGGAGAAATGCACTCGCTACCGTGTAACAAATCTCGGCGGCTCGATGTGTGGACGCTGCATGAAGACCTGTCCATGGAACCTCGAAGGTCTCGTGCGCGAAGCGCCGTTTCGCTGGGCGGCAATGAACTTTCCCTCGGTGGCCAGGCTCATCGCCCGACTGGACGATGCTGTGGGGCGTGGCAAGATCAACCCAGTCAAGAAATGGTGGTGGGATATCGCCAGTGACGGAACGGGCAAGGTGGTGAAGGCGGTTGAGACCAACCGCCGCGACCTCAACCGCCACATCGACCTGAGATACGAGGATCAGACGCTTGCCGCCTATCCAGCCCCGCTGGCACCACCACCGCTGCCAATGCCCAATCCTGTCGACCGCGAGGCAGGCATCGCAGCTTACAGGGCACTGCTCGATCCCGATGAATACCAGGCGCGAGTCAAGCGCGGTGAGACGGAAAATCTGACCCCAGGCCTCACCAGACTGTCGGGACCGTCACCTGTCATCGTTGCCCGCGTCAAGCGGCGTTGGCAGGGTTCCGCGGACGGCAAGATCGACCTGTTCGAGATCGAGACCCGTGACGGCTCGCCGATGCCCGCTTTCACCGCCGGTGCGCATATCGATGTCACCGTTACCCCGCAGTTCATTCGCCAGTTCTCGCTGGCAGGCGACCCACAGAAGCTCGACACGTATCTTGTCGGTGTTCTGCGCGAGGACGAAGGGCGCGGCGGTTCGAAAAAGATCCACCAGATGCTGAAACCGGGCGTTCCGGTCGTCATTTCACAGCCGCGCAATCATTTCCCGGTCATCGCTGAAGCCAGACGGCATCTGCTGCTGGCCGGTGGCATCGGGGTGACACCGTTGATTGCCATGGGCCATGAGCTGCACAGGGCAGGTGCCGACTTCACCCTTTACTACAAGGCGCGGACACGCGCCCAGGCGGCCTTCATCGCGGAGCTGGAGGAAGTGCCATGGTTCGATCGCGTTCGCTTTCATTTCAGCGACGAGAACCGGCTCGACATCGCCGATGTTCTTGGCGACTATCGGTCCGGCGATCATCTTTACACATGCGGTCCTTCGCCCTTCATGGACGCGATCTTCGAGACGGCGAAGGCCAGGGGCTGGCAGGATGACGCTCTGCATCGAGAATATTTCTCCGTTCCCGACGGCATGGAATACGAAAACCACCCGTTCACACTGGAACTCGCCAGGTCCGGAGCGGTGATCGACGTGCCTGCAGGCCTCAAGGCGACCGAGGCGCTTGAGAAGGCTGGCTACGTCGTCGATGTCAAATGCTCGGACGGTCTGTGCGGCGTTTGCTCAACAGGCTATCTTGAAGGAGAAGTGGAACATCGGGACTTTGTGCTCAGCAGGGAGCAGCGAAAAAAGCGCATGATCTTGTGTTGCTCGCGCGCCGCTGCCGCCGAGGGGCGGATCGTTCTGGACCTTTAGGCACGAGAACGGCCCGGCTCACGTCATGCGGGCCGTTCTACAACAGCCAGGTATCAGCCGAGGCGCGCGAGGAGCTTTTGTGCAAGAAGCCGATAGTCGGCCTTTTCGGTCTCGCTCAGGTCGTCGATCTGCAAGGAACCGATGATCTTCTGCCATTCGGCAGTGGCCTGCGCCATGCGTCCCGACAGGCCGAGATCGGCGGCCGTCTTTGCGGCTTCCTCCATCTCGGCGGCGCGCCGCGTGCCATGCACCATGGCGCGCTCGAGCATGTAGGCCGAGCGCTCGGCCCAGCCGAAACCCGGAAAGGTTTTCTCAAGCGAAGAAAGAACCACCTCGTCGACGCCCTCGCGGGTCGCCGACAGAACGCATTCGAGCACCAGCGCCTCGATGCCCTTGACCATGATGCTGCGGATCATCTTGATCGCGGATGCCGTTCCGACCGGTCCCTCGGCCGGCGCCGGGCGCATGTCGAGAGTCTGAAGGGTGGCCAGCGCTTCCATGGCATGCGGGCCACTCACCAGGAGCGGTGCGTGATGGCGCAGGGGCAGAACAGGCGACATCACCGCCACATCGACATAGCGTCCGCCGGCAGTCTCGATTGCCTTTGCCGCTTCCCGCTTGGAGGACGGGGCACAGGAATTCATGTCGCAATAAAGGGCGCCAGCGCCGATATGTGCGGCCACCTCGCGGGCCGCATTTTGCGCCTGGTCGGCGGTTACTGTACTGAAAATGAGGCCGGCGCCTTGCAACGCTTCCTTGAGGGTTGGGCAGCCCACCACACCGGTGCGCCCGTAATCTGCGCGCTTGGCCGCCGCCACGCTCCCGATCGGGTTGTCGGTCTTGATGTCGAACGCCTTGACCAATTGGCCTTGGCGCGCACCCCATCCGCCGACGAAGGCGCTTGCCGCTTCGCCGAAACCGACAAAGGCTATGGTCTGCATGGTGTGTCCGTTTCCTGTTTCAGGGCTGGATAAGGGCATCAATACGATCGATGGCGCGCATGGCTGGCAGCACGTCGCCGATGGCCGATCGGACCGGTCCAACTCCGTTAATGGCGTCGATGAAGGCCTGATCCTGATCGAGAAAAGCCGCGCCGGACAACGGTATCGGCTGGCGCTCGTGATCCTCCAGCACATCGCGGAAGACATGGAATGTGCCGCTGTCGCCGATATAGCGATAGAATCCGCCGAACGGGCCGCGGTTGTTGAATGAGAGGGCGAGGGAGAGCAGCGGACCGCCGTGCGCCTTTAGCGCGACGCTCATGTCCATGGGAATGCCGAGTTCCGGATGCAACGACCCCGCCTGGCCAAAGGCGCGGGGATCGGGATCGCCGGTCAGCCAGATAAACAGGTCGATCGTGTGGCAGGCATGATGCCACAGAAGATTGTCGACCCAACTGCGCGGTTCGCCATGCATGTTCAGATTGGTGCGCCGGAAGAAGAATGTCTCCGCCACAAGGTGCTGAAGTGTGAAAGAGCCATCGTCGATCCGCGCCTTCAGATGGCGGTGAGCCGGCGAGAATCGGCGGGTATGGGCCGCCATCGCCACCTGGTGGGGCCGAGAACCGGCGAGCGCGGCAAGCGCCTCGCAGGAGGCAAGATCAAGACCGATGGGGATCTCCGCGAGGACGTGCTTGCCGGCGTCAAGCGCCCTGGTCGCATGCTCCGGGTGGAGGGCGGACGGGCTGGCGACTATCACCGCATCGATGTCGTCGCGTTGCAGCACGGCGTCGAGATGGGGCGAGGTCGCAGCGATGTTCCATTTGTTGGCGAAGGCAGCCCCCGCCGTCGCCTCGCCATGGACCAGCGCCACGACCTCCACTCCGGCGATGCGCGACAGTGACTGCATATGCGTGTCAGCAATCGCGCCCTCGCCAATGACAGCGATCCGCACCATGTTTCGCCTGTTCGCCCGTACTCTACTTGTTGCGGTAACAGGCGAGGCCTGCCGCGGTCAGCGAAGCTGATACATGGTAGTGCTGATACACCTCCTCCACTTCCAGGTTCATGGCGCCGCGCGCTACAAGCCACATGATGAGCTCGGCGCCCTCATGGCCTGCTTCCTTCATGAAAACGCCGTTCGGGATCCTCGTCAGGGCCATCGGGTCGGAGATCATCTTGTCAAGGAACATGCGGTCGAAATTAGGCTGCATGAAGCCGGAACGCTCGCCCTGAAGCTGGTGCGACATGCCGCCCGTCCCCATGATCAGCACCCGCGTATCCTTGGGATAGGCATCGACTGCCTTGCGAATTGCCTGGCCCAGCTTGTAGCAGCGCGCCGCGAGCGGCAGCGGGAACTGGATGGTGTTGACGGTGATGGGGATGACGCGGGTCGGCCATTCCTCCACCTCGCCGGCGGGACCGCCGAAGAACACGCTCATGGGAACAGTGAAGCCGTGATCCACCGTCATTTCCTGGAACATGGTCATATCGAATTCCTGGGCAACCAGGTGTTCGATCAGATGCCAGCTCAGATCCGGGTCGCCCTGGAATGGCGGGATCGGGCGGGGCCCCCAGCCTTCGTCGCCCGACAGATATTGTTCGGCGGCGCCGATGCCGAAGGTTGGTACGCGGTCGAGGAATACTTCCAGACCATGGTCGTTGTAGACGACGATGGTAACGTCAGGCTTTAGCTCCTTGACGAACTCCTTGGCTGGGAGATAGCCGTCGAACAGCGGCTTCCAGTAAGGGTCCTGCGTGATTCCGGTATCCATGGCGATGCCGATGGAGGGAACGTGGCTTGTCGTAACGGCGGCAATGATTTCAGCCATGGAAACCTCCTATTGATCCCGGTGGGCGTTGAGCTTGGCGCGGAATTCCTCAAGCGTCATGCTGTTCTGCTGCGCTCCCACATGCTGCATCGAAACATGGTCGATCGCCGCGAGCTTGAACACGTAGTAGATGTTGCCGCCGGAGCGGATCATGCCGATCCAGTCGCGTTCGAGAACCAGCCGTTTCGATTCCTCACTAAGGCCAAACCGGTCGCAATATGCGACCTCGTCGGCTGCGAATGCCTCGCGATTTTCCTGTTTCGTCAGCGACATGCACATCTTGTTGAGCGGGTAGTTCTTCTGGCTGCGAGCGCCGTCGAACAGATACGTGCCTTCCAGCGAGCGGGCCAGCCGCTTGTCTTCCTCAATGCGTTCGGTGATCGATGGCGTGCTGCCGCTCTCTTCATTGGACGATGACATGAATGCCTCCTTGTTCGCACAGAAGCGGAACCTGTCGCTCCACACTGGCATCAGGGGAGCTGCAACTGAAATTGGAATTGCGCGCCCCATTATTCATTTCCTGCACAAGCCGTGATGCATCTCCCCGGAAAGCTTTTTGTTTTCCGCTAACAAGGCATTCATCGGCATTGATTTGTGTAGTGACTGCGAGTTCAATCCTCGAACGGAAGGCCGATATATTGCTCGGCAAGTGCTGCCTGCGCGCGCTCGGACACGCACAGATGATCGTAGTCGTTGATACGCACCTTCTTCTCGAACGGCGTTTCCTGCGGGAAGACGTGCAACAGCTTGGTCAGCCACCAGGAAAGCCGTTCAGCCGACCAGACGCGGCGCAGTGCCATCGCCGAATAGCCGTCTAGATAGGCGTCGTCGCCTTTTGCGTAGTGGGTCTCGAAGGCTCGGGCCAGATAGTAAACATCCGAGACGGCCAGGTTGAGCCCCTTGGCGCCGGTCGGCGGCACGATGTGCGCGGCATCGCCGGCGAGGAACATGCGGCCGTAGCGCATCGGTTCGGCGACGAAGCTGCGCAGCGGAGCGATGGATTTCTCGATGGACGGGCCGGTGACGATCTGGTTGGACAGCTCGTCGGGAAAACGGATCTTCAGCTCTTCCCAGAAACGGTCATCGGGCCAGTCGTTCAGATCGGTGTCGAGGTCGCACTGGATATAGTAGCGGCTGAGCATGGGATTGCGCTGCGAAGCGAGCGCGAAACCGTTGTCATGCTGGGCGTAGATGATGTCGGGCAGGGGCGGGGTCTCCGACATGATACCGAGCCAGCCGAACGGATAGACCTGCTCGTAGGTTTTCAGAATATCGGCAGGGATCGACTGGCGACCGATACCGTGAAAACCGTCGCAGGCGGCGATGAAGTCACAGTTGATGCGTTCCTGCTTGCCGTCCTTGATGTAGGTCACATAGGGCTTGTCGCCCGTTAGGTCATGCAGCTTTACATCGGCGGCCTCGTCGATGATCTCCGCGCCCGCTTTCTCCCGTGCTGTGTATAGGTCCTCGGTGATCGCCGTCTGGCCATAGGCCATCATTGGCTTGCCCGTATATTTGACGGTATCGATGAAGAACGGATTGCGCCCTTCCCATACGATGTGGGTACCATCATGGAGATGTCCCTCGCGGTCCATGCGCTCCCCGAGACCCACGTCGCGCAGCAGCTTGATGGTTCCATATTCCAGCACGCCGGCGCGTATGCGCTTGAGCACATAGTCCTTGCTCTGCCGCTCCAGAACGATGCTGTCGATCCCCTTCAGATCGAGAATATGGGAAAGCAGCAGCCCGGCAGGGCCTCCACCGATAATGGCGATGCGCGTTTTCTTCATGGTTCGAAATACCAGTGTGGTGACTCTTGATGGCATTTGCCGCACCGGGGATGCCAGGCGCGACGGTCTGACCGGACAAACCGAGGCCGGAGGCATCAGTAAAGGCTAAGGTGACGGCGTTGTCAAGAAAATGAACTATGGTCTGTCTAGTGGACCGACAGCGATCCAGTCTGGTCGGTTGCAAGCAAGGCAGATCGGACGCTGGCGATTTGACAGAATCGGATTTTTGGAAAAATCTCCCCTTTTTTCTCGCCACGATCCGGCGGGCATGGAGCTGGTATGATCGATACTGATGAAAAGTCTGCGTCGACAGGCGTACGGTCTTTGTTGCGCGGGCTTGAGATTCTCATTGCAGTGAATGAAAATCCGCCTGCTACAATTACCCGGCTCGTGACACTCACCGGGCTGCCAAAAGCAACGGTGATCCGTCTCCTGGCTACGCTTAGATCTGCCGGGTATGTGCGCCAGAACAGCGATACCGGGGCTTATGAGCCCCTGCCGCAGGTGCGACGTCTGGCCAGCGCCATGATGGTCGAAAATCCATTTCTCACCGAGGCGCGGCAGCGGTTGAACGTTTTCGGTCTGCAGGTTGGCTGGCCATCCGATCTGCTGATGGCCGAGCCCGATGCGATGGTGACTGCAGCCTCCAACCGCGATACCTCTCCCATCCATCTGCGCCGCTTCGAGCAACGCCGCTTTCCGATTTTGGATTCGGCTGCCGGCATGGCGTATCTGGCTGCGCTACCGCAAGAGGAACGGCTTGAGATTGTCAAACGGCAGTGCGCTGCACTTGATGATGGCGGCAACGTTCAACAGCGCGTGGATGTGACATTGCAGGCGATTACCGAAGTCGGCAATCAGGGCTTTTCGATGCACGATTACAATGCGCCGATGGCGGGCACGCGGGCGGTGGGTGTTGCGGTGGTGTCGCAGGGCCGGCCCGTCGGTGCACTGGTTCTGATCATTCTCAAGGGAGCGGTCACGGACGGACAGCTGCACGAGCAGTATCTGCCGGCGCTGCAAGAGTGTGCTGCGGGTCTTGGTGCCGCCTATCATCTGCACAAGGGTGTTTAGAGAGCGCTTTCAGATGTCCGACCGCAAGACGCGTCAGACCTCTGCCACGATCGTTCTCAGGTGCTCGAGCAGTCTTTGCTGCGGTACTGAAGGCATCCACCCTTCGCGCATTGTGATGCCGATCGAACGCTCGCTGCCTTCGAGCGGGTACGCGACCTCGGATAACAGCCCCAGCTTGATCTCATAGTCCACCTGACGGGCGGAGATAATGGTCAGCCGGTCGCTGTTCATCAGCAAACCGCGCAAGACCGTAAGGGACCCGGTCTCTATTGGGTGGGCGTCCTCATTCGGCCGGTTCAGCGCGGCGTAAAAACTGTCGAAATAGTCTCTGGCAGGCGCTCCGGCGCGCGGCGCGATCCATGGAAACGCGGCCAGGCTCCGGCGCGTTATCGATTGTCCGGACAACAATGGATGACCGCTTCGCCCAACGATGATCAACGGGTCCACAAAGAGCTCTTCCTGCACAAGCTCTGGCGGCAACTGAGCACGCCGAAGCGCTCCGATGATGATTTCGATATCGCCGTGTCGCAGCGCTTTCGACAGATCCGCATAGGGGGCGTCGACCACGGTGATATCAAGCATCGGGTACTCGTCGGTAAGCCGCATGAGCGCGCTAGGCAGGAGGCTGGTCTTTGCCAATGGAAGGCAGCCGATGGCAAAGCGTCCGGCGAAGCTGCCCTTCCAGCCCTGGATGTCGGCTCGGGCTTGCGCGAACTCTCCGAGCGCCAGCTTTGAGAGCCGTGAAAATTCCACTGCCTGGCGGGTGGGCTTTATGCCTGCGCTGGTGCGTTCGAACAGGGCGCAGTCCAGTTGCGCCTCGAGTTCGCGGCAGGACCGATGAACGGTCGATTGTTGCACGGCGAGTTGCTGTGCCCCCAGGCGGAAACTCTCGTGCTCGACAACCGCGATCAGGGCTCGCAACTGGCTGAGCGTGAAGCGTCGGTGCAGGTGTGGCGGCGGTCTGTTGGCGAAGCGCGCCGCATACTCGCCGGCGCGCCGTAGATAATGCGTGCCGCGGCCGATGCGCTTCAGATAGACCTCTCCCGGTTCCGTCGTCAGCATGCCCCGCCGCCGGTTGAACAGCTTTACGCCGAGTTGCGCCTCGACCTTGGCGATCCCCTGTGTCAGTGCCGGTTGCGACAGGTTCAGGTGGTCGCAGGCGCGCGTGATGCTGTGGGTCGCAGCGATCGCTTCCAGTGCCTGAAGGTGCTTCAGATTTGGGATGTCGGCGTATGGGTCCAATGCAGGCCTCCGGATGATGGGTCGATGCATAACGCGCATCTTCCCATAGCGCGAAATAGAAATTGCGCAAAATGAATAGTTCATCGAGCCCGGGGCAACATTCAAATTGGCGGATGCGCCGCGAATGGCGCTAGCTTTGCGAGCTGAAAGACACAACAGCAAGGTAGTGATCGCCCAATGGCCCACGACAAGACCGCTCTCGTAATCAGTGCCCATTCAGCCGATTTCGTCTGGAGGGCGGGCGGCGCAATCGCGCTGCATGCAAAGCTTGGATACCAGGTGACGGTCGTCTGCCTGTCCTATGGAGAGCGTGGCGAATCCGCGAAGCTGTGGAAATCTGAGGGCATGACCCTCGACAAGGTCAAGGCCGAGCGTCGCCGCGAGGCCGAAAACGCTGCCCGGGCGCTCGATGTTCACGATATCCAATTCTTTGATCTGGGCGATTATCCGCTCGAGATCGATCGCGATGCGAAGTACAGGCTGGTCGACGTGATCCGCGCCGTGCAGCCCCGTTTCATGCTTAGCCACTCGCATTACGATCCGTACAATCTCGATCATTCGCATGCCACGAAGATCGCCATGGAATGCCGGATGATCGCGCAGGCCTGGGGACACAATCCCGGCGAAAAGGTGCTCGGTGCGCCGCAGCTTTATCTCTTCGAGCCGCACCAGACCGAGCAGATGGGCTGGAAACCGGACACGTTCCTCGACATCACCGACGTCTGGGACAAGAAAATGCAGGCCATCGAATGCATGGAAGGCCAGGAACATCTCTGGCACTTCTATACGAATGTCGCCGAGAACCGCGGCAATCATTTTCGCCGCAACTCGGGAGGTCAGTCGGGCGGCCGCCCCGCCAAATACGCGGAGGGTTTCCAGTCTGTTTATCCGCGCACCATCGACGAACTGTAGGGGCCTTTCCGCATGAATGTCGTGGTACAGAATATCGAGCGGGTGGATCCGGCAATCGTCGAGGGGCTCGGCAGATGCGGCGTTTCCACGGTGCATGAGGCTCAGGGGCGCAAGGGGCTCCTCGCCTCCTACATGCGGCCGATCTATCCGGGCGTACGGCTGGCCGCCTCTGCCGTCACCATTTTGGCGCCGCCCTGTGACAACTGGATGGTGCATGTTGCCATCGAGCAGGTGCGGGCGGGTGACATTCTGGTTCTCGCAACCACATCTCCGTCCGACGCCGGTTATTTCGGCGATCTTCTGGCCACGTCGATGCAGGCGCGCGGTGGCGTAGGGCTGATCATCGATGCCGGCGTGCGCGATGTGCGCGACCTTACCGAGATGCGCTTCCCCGTGTGGTCGAAAGCGATCTGCGCTCAGGGGACGGTCAAAGAAACGCTTGGTTCGGTCAATGTTCCGGTCGTGTGCGCTGGCGAGCTTGTTCATCCGGGCGATGTCATCGTTGCCGATGATGACGGTGTTTGCGTGGTGCGGCATGCGGAAGCGGCAGACGTGCTTGCAAAGGCCCGCGAGCGCGAGGCGAACGAGGACGCCAAGCGCGCCCGGCTGGCTGCAGGCGAACTCGGCCTCGATCTTTATGAGATGCGCTCGCGCCTGGAGCAGAAGGGGCTGAAATATGTCTGACGGCGTGCGCTGCATGTGGATGCGCGGTGGTACCTCGCGGGGCGGGGTCTTCCTCGCCGCCGACCTGCCCGCTGACACGGCTGCGCGCGACGCGTTCCTGCTGGGTGTGATGGGGTCTCCCGACCCGCGTCAGATCGACGGACTTGGTGGAGGCGATCCGCTGACCTCGAAGGTCGCGATCGTTTCCCCCTCCACACGTGACGATGCGGATGTCGATTATCTGTTTCTGCAGATATTCGTCGATCAGGCGCTGGTAACCGACGCGCAGGGCTGCGGCAACATGCTGGCCGCCGTCGGTCCTTTCGCTGTAGAGCGAGGTCTGGTGCGGGCATCGAACGGCGAGACGCGCGTCCGGATCTATATGGAGAACACGGGCAAGGTGGCGGTCGCGCGAGTTGCCACGCCTGGTCGGAAGGTGACCTATCGCGGCGCGGCGCGCATCGACGGCGTTCCCGGTTCGGCGGCTGCGGTGCCGCTCGAGTTCCTCGACGTCGCCGGTTCGAGCTGCGGCGCGCTGTTGCCGACAGGCAGGGTGTTCGACATGATCGACGGGGTCGCGGTGACCTGCATTGACAACGGCATGCCAGTGGTAGTGCTCACCGCCAGCGACATGGGCATCACCGGGTATGAAACGCGCGAGGAGCTTGACGCCAACACTGCGCTCAAGGCGCGCCTTGAAACCATTCGTCTGATTGCTGGTCCGATGATGAATCTCGGTGATGTCTCGCAGAAATCTGTGCCGAAAATGACTATGGTTGCGCCGCCCCGCGGCGACGGAGCGATCACGACGCGGACATTCATCCCACATCGCTGCCATGCCTCGATTGGTGTCTTTGGCGCTGTCAGTGTCGCGACTGCCTGCCTCCTGCCCGGTGCACCGGCCGCCGCTATCGCGGTGGTGCCGGAGGGCTTTGACAAGGTGCTCCTCATAGAGCATCCCTCTGGCGCGACCCCTGCGATCCTTACAGTCGACGGGGAGGGTGTGGTGACCGGAGCCGGTATGCTGCGCACGGCGCGCAAGCTTTTCGATGGCGAGGTGTTCGCCCAATGACGATGGAAAAGACGATCATGACGGCCGAACCCCCGACTTTTCACCCGAACCCCTCGAAGCCGGCCTATGTGCCACCTGCGGGCGCGGTCGACGCGCATTGCCATGTTTTCGGTCCCGCGGCACGCTTTCCTTATGCGCCGGAGCGGAAATACACGCCCACTGATGCGCCCAAGGAAATGCTTTTCTCCCTGCGCCGGCATCTTGGTTTCACGCGTAGCGTCATCGTCCAGGCGAGCTGTCATGGCAGGGATAATGCCGCGATGATCGATGCGCTGGAGGCAGAACCGGAGACCACACGCGGCGTTGCTGTCGTCGCCCCTTCCGTTTCTGACGAGGACTTGCAGATGATGGACCGCGCCGGCGTACGCGGCGTACGGTTCAATTTTCTGAAACGGCTGGTGGATACCGCGCCGCGTGACGACTTCCAGCGCATCGCCGAACGGGTGGCTGAACTCGGCTGGCACGTCGTCGTCTATTTCGAGATGCAGGACCTGCCAGAGCTCGAACCCTTTCTGCGCGGCCTTCCGACGACGGTGGTCGTCGACCATATGGGGCGGCCCGATGTAGCAGCGGGTGCCGATGCTGCGCCGTTCCGTGCCTTTGTCGATATGCTTGAAGACGAGAAGTTTTGGGTCAAGGTCGGCTGCCCCGAGCGTCTGACGGTCGAGGGACCACCCTATCACGATGTCGTGCCCTTCGCGCGCAATCTCGTCGAGACCTATTCCGACAGGGTGCTGTGGGGGACTGACTGGCCGCATCCGAACATGAAAAGTCACATTCCCGATGACGGATTGCTGGTCGATCTCATTCCCTCGATCGCCCCAACCCCCGACCTGCAACGCAAGCTGCTCGTCGCCAATCCCTCGCGCCTCTATTGGGGCGAGATGTAACGGCATATCGGTTGCCGGTCAGGCTGCCGTCAGGAGATTGAAATTGAGAATGCGTCGTTTAACAACTATCCGTCTTGCCCTTGCGGCTGCCTTTGGCCTCGGACTGGTGGCAGCCTCGTCTGCCGCGGAACTCCGGCTGGCGCATTTCATGTCGCCGATGCACCACATGCAGAAGCGCATGATGCAGCCCCTCGCGGACAAGCTTGCCTCCGAGACCGACGGCGAGGTGACGATCCGGATATTTCCTTCGGGCGAATTGAGCAAAAGTGGCGCAGCCCAGTGGAGAACGGCTTTAACCGGTGTTGCCGACATCACCTTCGGGCTACAGGGCTATACGAGCGAAACCTTCCCACGCACCATGTTTGCCGTCGCGCCGGGCCTGTTTCACTCCTCGGCTGAAGCGACGACGGCGATGTGGGAGACTATGGATGCGCTGGCACCCGACTACGAACGCGCCAAGCTGCTTGCCATGTGGGCGGCGGAACCGGCGATCCTCATGACCAAGGATGTGCCGATCCGCACGATGGAAGACATGCAAGGGCTGAAGATCCGCACTGCGGATCAGGTGGGCGCCGCCATCGTGCAGGCGCTCGGCGGAACGCCCGTGCCGCTGCCCGCCAGCGAAATGTATACGGCGATCGACACCGGTGTGATCGACGGCATCATGAGCGATGCCAGCACGATCGAATCCTTCAAGCTGCATGAAGTCGCCAACTACTTCACGGTAGGCCTGCCTTCCAGTACCTCCGCTTATTTCCTCGTGATGAACCGCCGCAGTTTCGAGCGCCTGACCGCTGACCAGCAGGCCACGCTCGATGCATTGACCGGTCGCGAACTCAGTATGACGGCGGCGGGGTCCTATGCCACCGAAGCGGCGCGCGGCCTCGACATGGTGCGCGCGGCCGGCAAAACGATCATTGAGGTCGAGCCGGCGGTGCTCGAGGATTTCCATGCCAAATCGGATGCCGTCATGCAGTCCATGCTCAAAACAGCGGAAGCCGCCGGCGTGGATGGAAAAGCAATTGTCGAGGGGTTGCGCAACAGCGTCTCGACGACGCGATAAGCAGATTCGACTGGCTGGCGGGAGGGAGCCCGCTGGTGGCGCATGGGGCGCCGGACAACAACAGGGAGGAACGACATGAGACGTGCAGCAGCAGGATTTGCCGGATTGCTCGGCCTGGCACTCGCCGCGATGGCGGGGAGCGTCAGCGCTACCGAGTTGAAGGTGTCGCATTTCATGAGCCCGATGCACCACATGCAGGCGCGGGTTCTGGAACCGTGGACCAGGACACTGACCGAAGGGGCTGGTGGCGAACTGACCTTCCGCATCTTCCCGTCGGGTGAGTTGAGCAAGAGTCCGGTCGCACAATGGAAAACCGCGCTGACAGGGGTCACGGATATCGCGTTCGGGCTGCCTGGTTATACGACCGAGAATTTCCCGCGCACCATGCTGGCTGTATCGCCCGGCATGTTCGAAACAGCGGCCGAGGCAACCAACGCCATCTGGGACAATATCGAAGATATCGCGCCGGATTATGAGCGTGCCAAACTGCTTGCGCTGTGGGGCAGCGAGCCGGCTGTACTGATGACCCGCAACAAGCCGGTCAAAACGCTGGCCGATGTGAAGGGCCTCAAGATCCGCACCGCCGATCAGGTTTCGGCGGCGATCATCGAAGCCTGGGGTGGGACGCCGGTCCCGCTGCCCGCGAGCGAGATCTACACCGCAATGGATACCGGCGTGATCGACGGGCTGTTCATCGATCCGAGCGGCGTTCCCTCTTTCCGCCTCGACGAGGTGGTCAACCATGTGACTCTTGGGCTGCCAACCCCGTCGTCGGCGTTCTTCCTGGTGATGAACCAGAATGCCTGGAATGGACTCAGCGAAGCCCAGAAAGCGGAGCTGGACAATCTTAGCGGCCGGCAACTCAGCCTGGATTCCGCAGCCTCCTACGCGAAGGAGGCCGAGCACGGCATGGACATTCTGAAGAAAGCCGACAAAGAGATCATTATGCTCGATGCCGAGGCGCAGGCAGAATTTGTCGCGGCGACCAAGTCCGTTAGCGACAAGCTCGTTGCCGAAGCTGAGGGGCGTGGCGTGGAAAACGCCGCCGACATTGCAGCAGCTCTCGACAACAAAAAATAGGCCATGACGACGATGATGCGTGCAAAGGAAACTAGACCGACGGTCGCCAGCCGTCTGGCGGACGGGTTCGGTCTTCTGGGCGGGATAGCGATCCTGTTTCTGGCCGGACTGGTCTTTTGTGATGTGGTCGGGCGAACACTGGGATCACCGATTTTCGGTGCACGCGATATCATGGTGATGACGCTGGCGGTAATCGCCGCCAGCGGTTTTGCGAGCGGGGCGACACATGGAATTCATATTGCCATCGACGCCCTGCAGAATTTTCTGCCCCCCTGGCTAAGACGCGGTCAGCTGCTGCTGGCTGACTTCATCAGTTTAGCATTTCTCGCGATTCTCTCATGGCGCAGCTTCGTGGGTGGAATGGAAGCCGGGGATTTCGGTGAGCGGACGATGCTCCTGTCGTTTCCGCATGCTCCGTTCTACTTCACCCTGTCGTTCGGCCTGGGCCTTTATGCGCTTGTGGTTGCGTTCGATATCATCAAACAATTGAAGTCGGTGAGCAACGATGCCGAATGAACTCTATGGCCTGCTGGGCATCGTCGGCCTTGCGGTCCTCCTGATCCTGCGTGTTCCGGTTGCGCTCGCCATCGGCACGGTCGGTTTTGTGGGCATCACGGCGCTGAGCGGCGCCAACACCGCGTTCTACATGGCGTCGTCGGAAGCGTTCGCTACTGTCACGCAATACGAACTCGTCGTCATTCCGCTGTTCGTTCTGATGGGCAACATTGCCAGCGCATCGGGGCTCAGCCGTGACCTCTACGATGCGGCCTTCGCCTGGATCGGCCGGCTGCGTGGCGGTCTCGCCTCGGCCACGGTGATCGGCTGCGCGGGTTTCTCCGCCCTCAGCGGCTCGTCCATCGCTTCGGCCGTTACGATGGGACGTGTGGCCCTGCCGGAAATGAAGCGCTTTGCCTACTCCGATGCGCTGGCGACCGGGTCGGTGGCGGCCGGTGGCACCCTCGGCATCCTGATTCCGCCGTCGACCGGATTTATCATCTATGCAACGCTGACCGAGCAGTCGATCGGCCGTCTGTTCATGGCCGGCATCCTTCCGGGCATCCTGCTTACCACACTGTTCGTCGTTGCGATCTATATTGTCACGTTGCTCCGCCCGGCCGATGGGCCGGCCGGGGAGCCATTCACCTTGAAGGAGAGCATCCGCGCCGGCCTGCGTGCGTCGCTGATCGGTGGCATTATCGTCATTACCATCGGCGGCATCTATCTTGGCTTCTTTACCCCCGCAGAAGCCGCCGGCATCGGAGCGGTACTGACGTTGTTCGTCTCGTTCTTCCGCGGGCGGCTAAGCCTTGCGCAGTGGAAGAACGTGCTAATGCAGACTGTTCGTACCACGTCGATGGTATTCCTGATCCTCGTCGGCGCCAACATTTTCGCACCCTTTCTGGCGTTGAGCGACCTTCCGCACTTCATCAGCCAGGGGCTGACGGCTCTTGATGTCGGTCCCTACGGAGTGCTGTTCCTGATCCTGGCGGCATACATCATCCTCGGAACGTTTCTTGAGGGTCTGTCGCTGCTGGTCATCAGCCTGCCGATCGTCTTCCCCGCCATCATTGCTGCCGGCTTCGATCCGATCTGGTTCGGCGTCATCGCAGTGATCGTTCTTGAAATGGGGCTGATCTCGCCACCAGTCGGACTCAATGTCTTTGTCGTCGCCAGTATCGCCGACAACGTGCCGCTGTCGACTGTGTTTCGGGGGATCATTCCGTTCTGGATCGCGATGGCGGTCTGCACGGTCCTGCTGATCCTGTTTCCATCGATCGCCCTCTATATCCCGCAAACAATGATGGGAAACTAGCGTGACCGCGATTTCGCCGGTTCATTGCAATGTTTCCGCCAAAGCAAAGACTGCCTTCATGACCGATGCACTCGACAATCCAACAGGCGCCGATGCGGTGCTGTTCAGTCTCAAAGCCAACGGTGTTGACTATCTTTTCGCCAATGCCGGCAGCGATTTTGCGCCGATTATCGAGAGCTACGCCCGGCGTGGCGAGGATGGAAAACGCGCGCCGAAGCCGGTGATCGTCCCACATGAGGCGGCGCTGGTTGCTATGGCGCACGGCTACTATCTGGTTACCGGACGGCCACAGGCGGCCATGGTGCATGTCAATGTCGGGTTGGCCAACGCCGTCATGGGGCTGATCAACGCTCATGCCGACGACGTGCCCCTGATCATGATGTCCGGCCGCACGCCGCTTACCGAGCATGACCGGCCGGGCGCGCGCCGCACGCCGATCCAGTACGGGCAGGAACAGTTCGATCAGAGTGGCATGGTGTGCGAACTGGTCAAATGGAATTACGAGCTGCGCTATGCCGAGAACGCCGCCAACCTCGTATCGCGCGGTTACGCCATTGCCATGTCGGAGCCGGTTGGAGCGGTTTATCTGAGCCTTCCGCGGGAGCCGCTGTGCGAGCCCGCGCCAGCGCTGGGGGAGGGGAACGCGCCACTCCAGGTGGCGGCCAGCCCTACCGCTCCTGATCCACAGGCCATCGAACAGGCAGCCGCCTGGCTGGCGACTGCGAAGAACCCGCTTATCATTTGCCAGCGCGGCGATCCGGCGGGCAAGGTGGCGGCTCTTCTGGGAGCCCTGGCGGAGCGGCACGGCATTGCTGTCAGC
Organism: Nitratireductor sp. L15S-10; assembly: GCF_045011005.1. Lineage (NCBI taxonomy): Bacteria > Pseudomonadati > Pseudomonadota > Alphaproteobacteria > Hyphomicrobiales > Phyllobacteriaceae > Nitratireductor > Nitratireductor sp. L15S-10. Next base: position 73,223 of record NZ_CP120674.1, on the reverse strand, counting down.
GAAGTGTTTGCCACACGCAACGTCATGCCGAGCGATCATCCGATGCTCGTTGGTCCCAATCTGGCTGAGTTGCTGCCGGCTGCTGATGTCGTACTCGTTGTTGATGCGCCCGTTGCCTGGATTGAAAGTGCAGCGCAGCCGGCTGAGATGGCCAAGGTGATCCATGTTGGTCCTGATCCGCTGTTCGCCCGCATGCCGGTGCGCTCTTACCGCGCTTCTCTTGCCATCGCGGGCAATACCGCGCGCATCCTTGCTGCCCTGGACACTGCTCTGGATGCGCACCCGCCAGCAACGCGTATCCGGCGCGAAGCCGCGGTTGCCGGTCATGAGGCCTACCGCGCAAGGGTGACAAAAACGGCTGAGGCGGGAAGTCGCGGAGCGGCCAGCAAGGCATGGGTCGCGCACTGCGTCTCCGAGATTCTAGGGGACGAAGGTATCGTCTTCAACGAAAGAGGAGCTCCCTCTCCCTTCTACACACTAAAGGCCGGCAACCGGTTTTTCGGCAACACGCCGGCAGGCGGTCTTGGCTGGGCGCTTCCCGCGGCATTGGGCGCTCAACTTGCTGACCGGGAACGTTTGGTCGTTTGTGTGGTCGGTGACGGCTCGTATATGTTCGCAAATCCCGTTGTTTGCCACCAGGTTGCAGAAGCTCACGATTTGCCACTGCTTACGGTGATACTCAACAATGGTGCCTGGGACGCTGTCAGGCTCTCGACACTGGAAGTCTACCCGGAAGGGTATGCCTCTCGCGCCAATGAGGTGCCGCTTTCCGACTTGTCTCCTGCACCCGACTACTGCGCGGTTGCCGCTGGTTCACGCGCCTGGACCTGTGTGGTGGAGGAAGCCGGAGAATTGCCCGCCGCCCTCGCTAGAGCAGTCGCGGTTGTTCGCGACGAGCAGCGGCAGGTGGTAATTGATGTGCGCGTGCGAGCCGAGTGACGGAGCGCGACCCCATTTTATCATACGTCTTTGACGGAGTGGGTAAGCTCTGGCAGCGATGCCTAGGTCGGAAGATTATCCCTCCCACCTCGAATACCGTCCTCATCCGTCCACCCCAAAGCGCGGGATAGCCGCGCCGCCGATGATGTCGTCAGTCGGATAATGTGCTCCAGCTCGGATTCCTGAATCCTGAACGCAGGAGCCACCACATGCACCGTCGCCACGACCGAATTGTCCAGAGTAAAGACGGGGGCAGCGCACGAAACCTGATGGTCGCTCACCTCACCGCGACTGATACAAAAGCCCTGGCGGCGGATCCGCGTGAGCTCCGCGAGGATTGCCTTGCGGGAACGTGGCGTGTTTGCAGTGAGCGCGACGGGTCTCAACGGGACGCATTTATCGATGAATGCCTGTGACTGGAACGCCAGCAGGCATTTGGGCGATCCCGCGTAGAGGGGGCGACGACGCCCCACATTCGCGTGCACCCTCAGATCCCGTGAAGGCTCGGCCTTTGCGACGCACAGGGCTTCCATGCCGTCGATCGTCCGCAACTGTACGGTCTCGTTCACCCGCTGGCACAGCTCCTCGAGAATGGGCGTTGCAAGACGGATCATATCCGTTTGCGAACTGGCGGTGATTCCCAGAACCAGCATGGCGTCACCAAGACCATAAGCGCCATCTTTCGTCCGTTTGACGATCTGACGTTGTTCCATTGTGTGCAACAATCGATAGGCACGTGACTTGTTGAGGCCTGTTTTCCGCGCAAGATCCGTGACGCCGATATTCGGTCTCCGAGCGACTTCCATAAGAAGGTCTAAGGCCTTATCAACTGATTCTACTATATAATTTTGCATAGCGCTCTTAATCGAAGTCGATTTCTTTCAGGGCATTTTACGTGTTTTATCTGTCGAAACAAGCTCAGAATAAGTTTGACAGCCTCGTTCGAGCGACTGTTTACTCAGGCCTGTTGAAGAACACGCAGTTCAAAAATCACGGCCGCTCACAGGCTGCCGCGAAACAACCAGGGGGAAGAGATTGACCAAATACATGACCCGGCGGAATTTTCATGCTTCGGTGATCGCGCTGATCGTCGCTGGCGCCATTCCCGCATCTGCGCAGGAGGCCACGCTTTCAATCGGCATGGCTGCGCCCATCACCTCGCTTGATCCGCATGAGGATTCCAATTCACCGAACAACGCCACCAGCCGCCACATTTGGGACAGCCTGATCAATCGCGGCGGTTCGGCGGAAAACAAGCCCCAGCTCGCAACGGAGTGGGAGGTCGTCGACGACACGCACTGGCGCTTCACACTTCGGGAGGGCGTTACCTTTCACGACGGCTCGTCTTTTGACGCTGAAGATGTTGTGGCTTCGCTCATCAGGGCCCGGGACAAGGAAAGCCAGGCTTTCGCTTCCTACACCCGCAATATCGCCAACGTGACTGCCGAAGACGATCACACCGTTGTGGTTGAAACAACGGTTCCGGATCCGATGATTCTGAATTCGCTGAGCCGTATCCGCATCATCAGCTCGGAGTTTGCCGACGCGCCCGTCTCCGAATTCGAGAATGGCCCCGCAGCCGTTGGCACCGGTCCCTTCAAGCTGCTCTCCTACACACCGGGTGACCGGATCGAGTTGGAGCGGAATGATGAGTATTTCGCCGGACCGGCGGATTGGTCCCGTGTGACCCTGCGCCTTGTGCCCGATGATGGCGGCCGTCTTGCGTCCCTTCTGGCTGGCGATCTGGATCTGATAGAGAACCTTCCTGCAGAGGGTGTGGCCCGCGTCGAATCCAATGATGATCTGAAGGTCATCCGCGGTCAGTCCACCCGCCTCGTTTATCTTGGTATGGATGTTGCGCGCGATCAAACACCCTTTGCCACCGCGAAGGATGGGTCGCCGCTGGACAGCAACCCCTTCAAGGATGCTCGCGTACGCAAGGCGCTGCTGATGGCCATGAATCGAGAGGCCATCGTTGATCGCGTCATGCAGAAGAACGGCACGGTTGCCCATCAATTCGTCGCCGAAGGCTTTTTCGGACATTCCGACGAGGTTGAGGAAGTCGGCTACGACCCGGAGGCTGCAAAGGCGTTGCTGGCCGAAGCTGGTTATCCGGACGGCTTTGCCCTTACCATTCACGGCCCGTCCGGGCGCTATGTGAATGACAGCGAAGTCTTGCAGGCCGCAGGCCAGATGTTCTCCCGCATCGGCATCGACACCAAGGTGGAAGTGATGCCCTGGTCGGTCTATTCAGGCAAATATTCCGATGGCGAGTATTCGCTCTTCCTTGGCTCCTGGGGCGTGAACACCGGAGAAGTCTCCAATCCGGCGCTGGCTCTTGTGGCAGCACGGAACGCTGATAAGGGCACCGGACGCTACAATGGCGGAGGCATCGATGTTCCCGCGATCAATGAACTCCTGGATCAGGCTACGTCCACGCTCGATGAAGAGGCACGAGAGCCTCTCCTTCAGAAAGTCTCGGCGGCGACATTCAACGATGTCTGGCTGTTGCCGATGCACTACGAGAATGTGGTGATGGGCGCGAAGAACGGCATCGAGTTCAAGCCGCGCGGAGACAAATACACGCTCGCTTATGAAGTGCACAAAGCAGGCGAGTGATGCACACTTTGCGGGAGGCGCCTGGATCGCCTCCCGCATACCTCTCCCAAAATAGGGCGTTCCTTCGGGCCCGCCTGCTTTAAACATCTCAGGAGTACACATGCAGGAGCTTGCATCCAGCGGTGCGGCTTTGCGCGCGCGCGCCATCTATGACTATGGTGAGACCGCAATCCTAGCGTCCACCATCGATCCCCGGTTCCACATGATGCTCTACGTGCCCCCGGCAGCCGCCGAGGGGAAAAAGGTCGATCTGCTTGTCGCAGTCCACGGAACAGGACGAACCTCGGCTTTCGAGTTTCGTGACGGGTTCGCCGAATTCGGTCTTTACAATGACTGTGCAATCCTGTGCCCGATCTTTCCGGTCAATGTGCGCGGTGATGGGGCTCGCTCGGGTTACAAGTACCTTCAGGAAGGTGACATCCGCTACGACAAAGTCCTTTTGTCGATGGTCGAAGAGATGGCGGGGAAATATGGGCAGGACTGGTCAAAGTTTGCGATTTTCGGCTATTCCGGCGGCGGTCATTTTGCGCACCGCTTCGCCATCCTCCATCCGGAAAAATTATGGGCCGCAAGCATCGGCGCGCCTGGCTCGGTGACGCTCCTCGATCCGGAGCGCGACTGGTGGGTTGGCGTGCGGGACGTGGCCGAACGCTTTGGCAAGCCCTTTGACGCATCGGCTCTGGCCCGTGTCGCCGTTCACATGGTTGTGGGTGATGCGGATCTCGAGACCTGGGAAATCGCTCACGCCCCCGGCTCAACATATTTCATGGAAGGCGCAAATGATGCTGGCGCCACCCGGCCGGAACGGCTGCGCAGCCTCAGGGCTTCATTCGAGGCGGCCGGAGTGAACGTGACTTTCGACGAGATTCCGGGCGTTTCGCATGACCGGATGAAATGCATCGGCCATACGAAAGCTTTCCTGACCCGCACTCTCAAGGAGATGCGCGCATGAACCGCAATGCTACGATTGTTGCTCCGCAGCCGGAGGCAGTGGAAGCCGGAGCCGAGGTGCTGGAACGGGGCGGAAACGCCATCGACGCGGCACTTGCCTGTGCATTTGTTCAGGGCGTCGTCGACCCGCAGATGTGCGGTATTGGCGGCTTCGGGTCGATGCAGGTCTATATGCCGGGGCGTGGCATCCACGAGATGCTGGAGTTTTATGCGCTCGCACCTTCCGCGGCGACGCCGGATATGTGGCTCGACAAGCTTTTGGGTCAAAGCCGCGATGGATTTGGCTTTATTCTTGAAAACAATATCTCCGAGATCGGCTATCTGGCCTGTTGCACCCCCGCTTCGCTCAAGGGATATGAGCGCGCCCTGAAAGATTACGGCACCTGGGATTGGGGTGACCTCATCGCGCCAGCCATCAAATATGCCGAAGAGGGCTTCAAGATTCGTCCGCACATGCACTGGTACTGGACCAAGGACCAGACGAGCGACGGTCAGGTGAATACGCTGGACAAGCTGCGATACTCGCAAACCGGTCAGCGCGTCTATTTCCACAATGATGGCAGGCTTCGTGAAGTCGGCGAGATTCTGAGCAACCCTGATCTCGGACGCACGCTCCGGCGTATAGCCGAGAGCGGCTCGTCAGACATATTCTATCACGGTGAAATCGCCGAGCAGATTGCTGCGGATTTCGCAGCCAATGGCGGATTGATCGCACTCGAGGATCTGGCGCAATACGAGATCACCAAAGCGGCACCGGTATGGGGCAGCTACCGCGGTCGCCGGATTGCCTCCAGCCCCCCGCCGGGGTCCGGTTTCCCCATGATCGAGTTGCTGCACATTCTCGAAAACTTTGATCTCGCCGCGATGAAGCACGGCTCCACAGAGTATGTGCGCACGCTGTTCGAGGCGATGAAACGCATGACCATCGACAAGGACAAGCATATGGGCGACCCCGCCTATGTGGATGTTCCGGTAGAGCGACTGCTGTCCAAGGAGCACGCTGCGGAACTCGCCGCGCAGATCAAGCGGGGAGAACGGGCCAGTGTTGAGCGGCTGGATATGTCGCAGCGGGACACCACGCATATCTCGGTGGTGGACAAGCAGGGCAATGCCGTGGCTTTGACCCATTCGCTGGGCAGTCCCTCCGGCGCCATCACGGAGGGGTTGGGCTTCATGTATAACGGCTTGATGAGCCGCTTTGATCCGCGACCGGGGAAGGCAGCATCGATTGCGCCCCGCAAGCGCAGGGCGAGTTCAGCAGCACCGACGATCGTGTTTGAAGGCGACAGTCCCTCGATCGTGATTGGCGCTCCGGGAGGCAGCTATATTGCGCCGACGGTCGCCCAGGGGATCATCAACATGATTGACTTCGACATGAACATTCATGCCGCGGTTTCCGCACCGCGACTGGTCGGTGTGTCCAACAGCATAGACATCTGCAACCGGATCCGGCGTTCAGTCGCTGAAGAGTTGCGCGGGCAGGGCTATGAAGTGCTGCGCTCGCCACAAGCTTATGCGTTCGCCGCGCTGCATGGTATCCGGATAACCGACGGGGTCTCTTCCGGTGCTGCAGATCCGCAGCGCGATGGTATGGCGATCAGCGTCGACTGAGCCGGAAAGCGACAACAAACCATGGTAACCACCCTCATACGGCGCATAATTCAGGCGGGGTTCGTCATTCTTGCGATGACGGTAATCGTATTCCTTGGTGTGAACGTCATCGGCAACCCGGTCGACATTCTCATCAACCCCGACCTGAACCAGGCGGAGCGGCTGCGCGTGATCGAGAGCCTGGGGCTCGATCGGCCGCTGTGGCAGCAATATCTGAGTTTCCTGCACGGTCTCACGGAAGGGAATTTCGGCAACAGCTTTGTCTATTCCAAGCCGGCGCTCGATGTGATTCTTGAGCGCTTGCCTGCGACGCTCGAACTGGCGCTCTGTGCGATGGTGATCGCAATCGTCGTGGGGCTGCCCCTGGGGCTTTATGCCGGCCTTTATCCGAACCGGGTGTCCTCACGGGTCATCATGACCGGTTCCATTCTCGGATTCTCGCTGCCCACCTTCTGGGTCGGCCTCATGCTGATCCTGCTGTTTGCCGTCCAGCTTGGCTGGTTGCCGTCCAACGGGCGCGGCGAGACCGCAATGTTGTTTGGCGTTCGCTGGTCATTCCTGACGTGGGATGGGCTGTCGCATCTGTTGCTGCCGGCATTGAACCTCGCCCTCTTCAAGACGTCGCTCATTCTTCGGCTCACCCGGGCGGGCGTGCAGGAGGTGATCATGCAGGATTACGTCAAGTTTGCCCGCGCCAAGGGTTTGCGGGAAAGCCGCATCATCCTGGTGCACATCCTCAAAAACCTGATGATTCCTGTCGTAACGATCATCGGGCTGGAGTTTGGCTCTTTGATCGCATTCTCGGTGGTGACCGAAAGCATATTTGGCTGGCCGGGCATGGGGAAGCTCATCATCGATAGCATCAACCTGCTCGATCGCCCGGTAATCGTTGCTTACCTGATGATGATGGTGGTGCTCTTCGTCTCGCTGAATTTCATCATTGATGTCTGTTATACCCTGCTGGACCCCCGGGTTCGGCTGGATGGCAAAGGCTGACGCGCCATGGAGTCGAAAATCGCTACTGAAGCTGAAAGCCCCACTGCGCAGACTGGTCGGAGTTCGATCGGCAGGCGCATCTGGCCCGCGCTGCGTCACTTCTTCTCGTCGCCGGCGGCACTTGTCGGATGCATCGGGCTGGTTGTCGTGCTGTTCACCGCCATCTTCGCGCCGTGGATCGCTCCCCAGAACCCCTATGATCTGCTGCAGCTCGACATTATGGATAGTCGTCTGCCCCCCGGTTCGGAGAGTTTCTCAGGCGTGCCCTACCTTCTGGGAACCGACGGCCAGGGCCGCGATATCCTTTCCGGCATCATGTACGGGCTGCGAACCTCGCTGATTGTCGGCATTGCGTCGGCATTCGCGGCCGCACTTATCGGCACCACATTGGGGCTCATGGCTGCCTATCTTGGGGGGCGCACCGAGAATTTCATGATGCGTCTGGTGGATCTGCAATTGTCCTTCCCCACCATTCTCATGGCGCTGATGGTGCTTGCGATCCTGGGCAATGGCGTGACGAATGTCGTGTTGGCAATCATCGTCGCGGAATGGGCAACCTATGCCCGCACCGCGCGAGGGACGGCGCTGGTTGAACGGGAGAAGGAATACATCGATGCGGCGCGCTGCCTGCGCATTCCCGGTCGTCGCGTGCTCTTGCGGCACCTTTTGCCCAACTGTCTTGCACCGATCATCGTGATAGCCACCATGCAGGTCGCCCGTGCCATCGGGCTTGAAGCGACCCTCTCCTTTCTGGGGCTGGGCGCATCGGTCACCCAACCCTCTTTGGGAATGCTGATCTCCAACGGCTACCAGTATCTTCTGTCTGGTCTCTACTGGATCAGTTTTTACCCTGGCATCGCCCTGCTCATCACGATCGTATCCATCAATCTTGTGGGAGATCGGCTTCGCGATGTGCTCAATCCGAGGAATGCCCGATGACCGCGCTGCTTGAAGTTCGCAACCTCGTCACCGAATTTCCCGGTGAGGCGGGAAACGGCCTGCGCGCCGTGGATGACGTATCGTTTCGTCTGGGGCGCGGTGAGGTGCTGGGGCTGGTGGGCGAGAGTGGTTCCGGCAAGAGTGTCACGGGGTTTTCCATCATGGGGCTGGTGGACTGGCCTGGGCGTGTGGCAGGCGGGCAGATCCTGTTTGATGGTGAGGATATCGCCAGGGCCGATGAGGAAACCCGCCGTTCCCTGCGTGGCCGGCGTATCGCCATGGTGTTCCAGGATCCGATGATGACGCTCAACCCGGTTCTGCGGATCGGCACCCAGATGACCGAGGCTTTGCATGCCCATGAGCGGATGAGCGCCACTGCGGCGCGTGAGCGGGCGCGTGATGCGCTGGGGCTTGTGGGCATACCCAGTCCGGAGGAACGCCTGGACGCCTATCCCCACCAGTTCTCAGGCGGCATGCGTCAGCGCGTGGCGATCGCTATTGCGCTGTTGCATCGACCCGATCTTATCATCGCGGATGAGCCGACCACCGCGCTCGACGTTACCATCCAGGCACAGATTATCTCCGAGTTCCAGAAACTGACGGAAGATCAGGGAACAGCGGTCATCTGGATTACCCACGACTTGGCCATTGTTTCCGGCCTCGCCGATCGCATTGCGGTCATGTATGGCGGGCGCATCGTGGAGACGGGCAATATCGAGGATGTGCTGGTTGCGCCCAAACATCCTTACACGCACGGTTTGATCCGCTCTGTGCCTTCACAAAACAGTCGCGGCCACAGGTTGGCGCAAATTCCCGGGGTGACACCAAGCCTCGCGCGGATGCCAGAAGGATGCGCGTTCCGCACCCGTTGTGAGCGCGCCACAGACGCCTGCACCGCGCGGCCGGGACGCTTTGGGGACGTGCTGGCCTACCACCGCTGTTTTCATCCCCACGAGGAGGCTCTGGTATGACGATGGCAGAGACAGTCGCCGGCGCCTCCACGCCGCTGCTTGAACTTCGCAAGGTGTCCTGCCGTTTTGGCGCGCGTCCTGACCTTGCTGCCCGGATTGCAATCGCACTCGGTGCGGCCAAACCTTTCCCGATTATCCATGCGCTGGACAAAGTGGATCTGACGATCCGCAAGGGGGAAGTGCTGGGCCTTGTCGGAGAGTCCGGTTGCGGGAAGTCGACGCTCGGCAGAATTGCCGCAGGAATATTGCCGCCTTCCGAGGGGCAGGTTTTCTGGAAGGGCGAGGACCGGGTCACGTTGCGTGGAAGCCGGCAGCGGGATGCCGATCTCGAAGCGCAGATGATCTTCCAGAATCCGATGGCAGCGCTCAATCCACGCATGACGGTCGAAAAACTGGTGGCCGAAGCCCCCGGCATCCACGGCCTGATCAAGGGCAGCACCGGCAGCTATGTGGATGATTACCTGACCAAGGCCGGGTTCGATCCGGCGATGAAGAAACGCCTGCCACACCAGTTTTCCGGGGGGCAGAGGGCGCGGGTCAACATTGCGCGCGCGCTTGCGGTACAGCCGGATTTTCTTGTCTGTGATGAGAGCGTCGCAGCGCTGGATGTGTCCATTCAGGCGCAGATACTCAACCTGTTTATGGATCTGCGAGAACAACTGGACCTGACCTATCTGTTTGTCAGCCATGATCTGGGGGTCGTGGAGCACATCTCCGACCGGGTTGCGATCATGTATCTTGGACGGGTCATTGAGGAAGCGCCTGTGGCCGAGATTTTCTCACGGCCAAACCATCCCTATACCCAGCAATTGCTGGCCGAGGTGCCACGCATCAGACCGGGAAAACGACGCTTTGCTGCAATGAAGGGGGAGCTGCCGAGCCCTCTCAATCCTCCGAAAGGGTGCCACTTTCATCCGCGCTGCCCTCACGCACATGACCGTTGCAGGATTGAAGTTCCGCAAAAGCGCGAAATTGCACCGGGGCATATTTCGGCATGCCATCTGAACGACAAGCAGGCGGTATGAGTGGAATAGGACGCATTCCCGGTTTCATCCTCGCATTGCTCCTCGGTGCTACCGGAGGCGCGCTCTTTACCTGGGTCGGGATGCCGCTTTCCTGGATGCTTGGATCGATGACCGCCTGCGGGCTTGCCTCGATCATGAGTCTACCGGTTCGTGGTTCCACCCTGGCTCGCCCGCCCATGTCGGCCGTGATTGGCACCATGCTGGGTTCCCAGTTCGGGCCGCATACTCTGGAGAGTGCAGCGATGTGGTGGCCGGCACTCCTCGCATTGGCCGGCTATCTCGCGGTGGCCGCCGTTCTGTGCAATGTCTATCTGCGCCGCGTCATACATCTCGATCGGCGCACCGCGTTCTTCTCGGCGATGCCGGGCGGGCTTGTCGATATGGTGCTGCTTGGCGCGGAAAAGGGCGGCGACGAGCGGACCATCGCATTGATGCACTCTTCGCGCATCTTTCTGGTTGTGTTGAGCCTGCCGCCTCTAATGACCTTGATCACGGGGGCTGACCCGGGAGCGCGTGTGGCGACCTGGCGGCCACTCTCCGACATGGGATCGGCTGATGTGGTCTGGTTCATCGCAACACTCGGGGCCGGGATCGGGTTCGGCAAATTGCTGCGATTGCCCGCGCCGTATTTGATAGGTCCAATGCTGGTGAGCGCGGGATTGCATTGGACGGGTGCCTCCGGCTTTGTGGTCCCCAGTGCGGTGATGGCTGTTGCGCAAGTGGTTCTTGGAACCGTCGTCGGTTGCCGTTTCGCAGGTACTGCGCCAAAGCGAATTCTGCACATTCTGATGACGTCGGCCGGTGCCACGGCGATCCTGCTGTTGGTCGCCGTCATCTTCGCTTTCGCTCTCCATCGTGTCATCGAGGTTCCGGTTGAGGGCATTCTTCTGGCCTTCGCACCCGGTGGGCTTGCTGAAATGAGTCTCGTCGCGCTTGCGTTGAATCTCGAGGTGGCGTTTGTTGTGGTCAGCCATATCAGCCGGATAGGTATGGTTATTCTGGCGGCGGGCCTGCTCTCGTCCAAAGACTGAGCATGGCCCGGTTGCCGCCGACGTGCGGGCAGCGAAGCTGACGCTAGAGTATTTTGCAATCAGGCGGAAACACCTGACGTCAGCACAAATGCAGGAAATCAGACAGATAGAACAGGGCAGCGTTTCAGTGAAACGCTCTAAAGATTGTCTGCCAGCAATATTTCGATGCGGATCTTCTCCTGTGCGGCGAAGGGCTGGCGGCGGTCTCTGCGGGCACGCAGGATGCGCAAAGCACTACGTACGGCGTGGCCAGGGTTTTGAGCGATAATTGCGTCCAGCCGCTCGTCACGCAGCGCCTCCTCATTGAAGGGCGTGCGTTCGTGCGCCACCACGATCAGGTCGGTCAGGTCCGCGCAATGCGACAGCGCTTCCAGCGGAACCCGGCCTTCCGGGCTCATGATGTATGCTGCCACAATGTCCCGGTGGTTGGCGAAGGTCTGCTTGATGATGCGCTCCGCCCGCGCAGGATCGCCGTGGGTTTCGAGTGTTGGCAGGCAGGAAAGCGTGGGGAAATTCTGGTGGATCACGCGGTCGAAGCCCAGTCGTCGCTTGAGGCTGTCCTGCGCATGAATAGTCTCGGTGATGATGGCAATGGTGCCACCGCGCCCGGCGTTGAAACGGCCAATCAGGCGGCCCGCCGTGGCACCGGCGGCGATGTTGTCGATGCCGACAAAATCGTGATGTTCCAGATTTGCCTGACCCGAAAGGAAATGCACCACACTGATGTCGCGCTCGTTGAGGCGTAGCACGGCGTCGCGGGTCTGCGGCGATTCCGGAGCCATCAGGGCGACGCCGTTCACCTCATCGGTCTGAAGCGAGGATAGAAGGTTGGCGACGGCGTGAGGATCCTCGACATCGAGGCGCACGACCCCCACCTCTACCAGCTCGGATTTCAGGGGCGCGCGTGCCGATTCGATTTCGGCCAGCAGCTCAGACAGATACTGGTCACCGCGCTCGGGCAGGACGAACAGAAACCGATAGACCCTGTTGCGCGCCAGGTTAACCGCCGCGAGATTTCGCTCAAAACCGATACGCTTGATCGCATCCTGAACTTTTCGTACTGCGCGCGCGCTGACATTAGGCCGCTCGTTCAACACACGGTCCACCGTGGCCAGGCTGACACCGGCGGCTTTGGCCAGATCTTTGGTGGTGGGTCGCATCGGGCTCCGCGATCAGTGCATGAACAACGTCCTTATCGACCAGACAAGGGGGTTATGGCAAGGTAAATGAGGTGCGTACCTCAAAAATTACTTGATTTGAGGGGCGTACCTCATTTATGCCTAGGGATGAGAGGCAGCGTGGATAAGGCGCTGTCGGTCGCGTTGGGAGGAGAGGTTCCGGTTACCCGGTTCACCCGCGCAGATGAGGAGCGCCCGAGGGCGCACGCCACCTGTTTGCAGCAGGAGGCTTGGGAGGAGTGTATCTGCATGAAACATTCGATCTTGAATTCCGCGGCGATAGCAGGTCTGGCGATCGGCGCCGGTCTTGCGTCTTCTGCTTCCGCACAGGCGGACGAACTGACCCTGTGCTGGGCTGCATGGGATCCCGCCAACGCGCTGGTCGAGCTCTCGAAGGATTTTGAAAAGCAGTCCGGACACACGATGAAATTCGAGTTCGTTCCGTGGCCGAATTTCGCCGACCGGATGCTCAATGAGCTGAATTCGGGCGGGCAGCTTTGCGATCTGATGATTGGCGACAGCCAGTGGATCGGCGGCTCTGCCGAAAGCGGCCACTACGTCAAGCTGAACGACTTTTTCGAGCAGGAAGGCATCACCATGGATGACTTCATTCCTGCAACGGTGACCGGCTATGCCGAATGGCCCAAGGGCACACCGAATTACTGGGCGCTCCCGGCATTCGGTGATGTAGTCGGGTGGACCTACCGCAAGGACTGGTTCGAGAAGCCTGAGATACAGGAAGCATTCAAGGAAGAGTATGGCCGCGACCTGAAGGCTCCTGAAACCCTTGAGGAACTGAAGGACATTGCAGCCTTCTTCCAGGGGCGGGAAATTGACGGGCGCAAGGTCTATGGGGCGGCGATCTATACGGAGCGCGGTTCCGAAGGCATCACGATGGGTGTGACCAACGCACTCTACAATTACGGCTTCCAGTACGACAATCCGGACAAGCCCTACGAACTGGATGGTTTCGTCAATTCCGAAGGTGCCGTGAAGGGGCTCGAATTCTACAAGGAGCTCTATGACTGCTGTACGCCTCCGGGCTCTTCCGACTGGTATATGTCGGAGAACATCGATGCCTATAAATCCGGACAGGTCGCGCTTCAGATGAACTTCGCATTCATCTGGCCGGGCGTTGAGGCCGACCCGAATGTGGGCGGGGGAAAGTCCGGCTATTTTGCCAATCCGAAGGGCCCCGGCGGTCACTTCGCCCAGCTCGGAGGGCAGGGCATTTCCGTCGTCGCCTATTCCGACAAGCAGGATGCAGCGCTTGAATACATCAAGTGGTTTGCCCAGCCAGAGGTGCAGCAGAAATGGTGGGAGTCGGGCGGTTATTCAGCACTGAAAGCAGTGGTTGAAGATCCGGGTTTCGCTTCGAGTCAGCCTTATGCCCAGACGTTTCTCGACTCCATGGCCATTGTGAAGGATTTCTGGGCCGAGCCCGCTTACGCCTCGCTTCTTCTGGCGATGCAGGACCGCGTGCATGACTATGTCATCGCCGGAAACGGTACCGCGCAGGAAGCTCTGGACGCTCTGGTCGAGGACTGGACGGAAATCTTCGAAGACGAAGGCAAATACTAGCCGCCTCCCGGCTTTGATGGGCGATGCTGGCTCCTGTCAGCATCGCCGCCCTTACTCACCAGCGTGCAGGTCCGAAGATGTCCATCAAGCCGATCGAAAGAGCCGCTTCGGCCACGCCGCAGAGCGTTGCACGGAAAGTCCGCGGATTGTCGGACCGCGCCATCGCCTGGCTTTTCGTTGCGCCAACCATTCTGCTTCTGCTCGCCATCAACATCTTCCCGCTGATCTGGACGGTGCGGCTCAGTTTCACCAATTTCCGCGTGAACCGCCCCAATCGTGAGGCCGATTTCGTCGGCTTGCGCAATTATGAGCGCATTCTCACCGATGGCGACATCTGGGTGACCATGCAGGCCACCGCACATTTCCTGTTCTGGACCATCGTTCTTCAGGTCCTGATCGGTTTCACGCTCGCCTATCTGATCAACAAGAAGTTTCGCGGCAGCGATCTGTGGACCACCGTCATCGTGCTGCCGATGATGTTGTCACCGGCGGTGGTGGGGAACTTCTGGACCTTTCTCTACCAACCGCAAATCGGTCTGTTCAATTATGTGGTCGGCTTTCTGAGCGGCACGGATCCATCCGGATTTTCCATGATCGGCGAGGTCGCGCTTGCGCCGTGGGCCATCGTGATCGTCGACACCTGGATGTGGACCCCTTTTGTCATGCTGATCTGTCTCGCCGGACTGCGCTCGATTCCCGAAAGCATCTATGAAGCGGCCGAATGCGACCGTGCCAGCAAGTGGCGGCAGTTCTGGACAATCACGATACCGATGGTTCTGCCGTTTCTCATGCTGGCAGTCCTGTTTCGCGGCATCGAGAACTTCAAGATGTTCGATCTCGTGGTTCAGCTCACGGGTGGCGGCCCGGGCTCGACCACCGAACTGACCTCAATCAACCTGAAGCGCGAAGCGTTCGAGAAATGGCGGACCGGTTATGCATCGGCATACGCCGTCATACTCTTCGTGACGGTCTTCGGCCTCGCCTCGATCTATGTGAAGGCTCTGAACAAGGTGAAAGAGAGATGAGTTTCTCCGTAACGGAACCTTCCGCTCGTCAGAAGCTGTTCGCCGGCGTGCTGGTGGTGGTCTATGCGCTGGTCACCATCATGCCGCTCGCATGGATCATCGCCACTGGCTTCAAGACCCCGTCCGATGCCATCGCCTACCCGCCAAAGGTTGTCTTTGAACCTTCGCTTGAGGGCTATGTGAACCTGTTCACGACGCGGACGCGGGCAAGTGCGGAGACGCTTGAAAGTCTCGGTGAGCCACAGACCTGGTATGACAGCATTGTCCGCAAGAACGACATGGTGATCGTCGGTCCGTCCCGCTATGGCGAGCGCTTTCTGAACTCCGTCATCATTGGCTTCGGATCGACCTTCCTCTCTGTTTTTCTGGGAACCATCGCGGCTTACGCCTTCTCCAGGTTCAAGGTGCCGCTGAAGGACGATCTGATGTTCTTCATCCTGTCCACGCGCATGATGCCGCCCATTGCGGTCGCCATTCCCATCTTCCTGATGTATCGGGAGCTGGGCCTGAATGACACGCATCTGGGCATGATCCTGCTTTACACGGCGGTCAATCTTTCGCTCTCGGTCTGGCTTCTCAAAGGGTTCATCGACGAAATTCCGGTCGAGTATGAGGAGGCCGCGCTGATCGATGGCTACACCCGCTTTCAGGCTTTCTACAAGGTGGTGCTGCCGCAGGCGGCGACGGGCATCGCCTCCACGGCGATCTTCTGCCTGATCTTCGCCTGGAATGAATATGCCTTTGCCGTGCTTCTGACCTCGGGCACCGCGCAGACGGCGCCGCCTTTCATCCCCACGATCATTGGCGTGGGCGGTCAGGACTGGCCGGCTGTTGCTGCTGGAGCGACGCTCTTCCTCGTGCCGGTCATGGTTTTCACCATCCTGCTGCGCAAGCATCTCCTTCGCGGCATTACATTCGGAGCGGTGCGCAAATGATCCTGTCGCAGACCAGGCCCACAGAAGGGGAAAGGGAGCGCAAGTCCACTGCGCCACGCCGCATATTCGTGCGCGGCCCGTGGGAAATGGGCGCCAGCATCCTGATCGGCCTTGGCGTCCTGATGCTGATGCAGCCCTTTTTCCTCTGGGCCTATACCTACAGCTTCATCGTGCTTCTTGTTGGTACGGTCGGTTTCATCATCGTCTCGCATTTTCCGGAGTAGATGGTGGCCAGGATCGAAATCAGAAATCTCCGCAAGGAATTTGGTGACTTCACTGCGGTGCAGTCTTCGAGTTTCGTCATCGAGGATGGCGAGTTTTTCATGCTGCTCGGCCCCTCGGGCTGCGGGAAGACAACGACGCTGCGCATGATGGCCGGGCTTGAGCTACCCACATCCGGCGAGATTTTCATCGATGATGAAGAGGTGAGCCAGAAGCGGGCCAGCGAGCGGGATATCGCCTTCGTCTTCCAGATGTTCGCGCTCTACCCGCATATGAATGTGCGCAAGAACATTTCCTATCCGCTGGTCAGCCAGGGCATGAAGCGTGCGCAGGTGAAGGAGAAGGTTGCGGAAGTGTCGCGCATTCTCGGCATTGAGGACATTCTGGATCGTCCGGTCAGCGGTCTGTCGGGTGGTGATCGGCAGCGTGTGGCGCTTGGGCGCGCCATCGTTCGCGAGCCGAAGGCATTTTTCATGGACGAGCCGCTTGGCGCGCTCGACGCGGAATTCCGTGAGCACATGGCGCATGAGTTGCGCTCTCTTCACGACCGCATGGGAGCGACCACCGTCTATGTCACCCACGATCAGCTCGAAGCCATGCAGATGGGCGACAAGATTGTCGTGATGAACCATGGCGTTGTCGAGCAATTCGGCGTACCGCAGGATATCTATGACTGGCCGGCAACCATGTTCGTGGCCGATTTCATCGGCTCGCCCCCCATGAATTTTTTGAAGTTTGAGGGGGCGGTGGAAAAGGGGGGCACCAGCATCGACCTTGGTGGCGCCTTCGTAGAGGTCCCGCGCCTTCTGGAGGACGCGCGGGGACAACTGGCGCTTGGTGCGCGCCCTGAGCACATTCATTTTGATGATGCTGCATCCTATCGTGGCAAGATCACCGCGACGGAGTATCTCGGCACAACCCAGATCGTGTCCGTGGATACACCTCACGGTGCGCTCAAGGCGCGGCTTTCCTCCGAGCAGCCCGCGCGGGTCGGCGATGCTGTTGGTCTGCGCTTCGACCAGCGCACCCTGACCGTGTTTGACGCTGGGTCGGGTCGCGCACTCTTTTCCGAGGCAAACAGGAAGGTGCTTGGCCATGGGTGAGGTGATCCTGTCCAATGTCTCGAAAAGCTTCGGCGAAGATGTTGCCCTCGACCGTGTTTCCATGACGGTGCCGGATGGCGCGTTTGTTGTCCTGCTCGGTCCCACGGGTGCAGGCAAGACCACGACCTTGCGGGTTGTGGCCGGGCTGGAACGCCCCGACAGTGGTGATGTGCAGATCGGGGGCGTATCCGTTCTCGACAGAACCCCGGCGCAGCGCAATGTGGCAATGGTGTTCCAGCAATACTCGCTCTACCCGCATCTCACGGTCCGCCAGAACCTGGAGTTCCCGCTGAAATCGCCCCTGTTGCGCACACCAAAGGACGAGATTGAGCGCAAGGTTCGGGAAGTGGCCGAGGTGCTACGCATCGATCACAAGCTCGACAACAGGGCGACGGCGCTTTCGGGCGGAGAGATGCAGCGTGTTTCCATCGGTCGTGCTCTGGTGCGCAATCCGTCGATCTATCTGATGGATGAGCCACTGAGCTCGCTCGATGCCAAGCTGCGGGCCGAATTGCGCATCGAGTTGAAACGCATTCAGGCGCAGTCGGGCGCCACCCTGCTCTATGTGACGCACGATCAGGTGGAGGCGATGACCATGGCCACCCATGTCGGCGTGCTTGACCAGGGCCGGCTCGTGCAGTTCGGCTCACCCAGAGAAGTTTATGAGAGCCCGGTCAGCATCTATGCGGCAACGCGGCTTGGTCAGCCGCGGATCAATCTTCTGCCGGCGTCCGTTTTCGCCGACGCGCCCGAAGGGGCCAGGACCATCGGTCTGAGGCCGGAGCACATCGTGCAGGGTGAAGGGGAAGAGGGTTCGGTGGTTCGCGTTGAGCGGCTGGGCGACCAGACCCGCCTTCATCTCGACTTCAAGCAGCACGAAATCATCACTGTGACGGATCCCCACACCCCGCTCAAAACGGGTGATAGGGTGCAGATCCGTCCCCGCAACGCCTATTATTTCGACGCCGCCGGCGCACGCATCGTTTAGGAGAACCAGTCCATGACCCAGTTCTTGAATCGCAAGGAAGACGTCGTCACCGAGGCGGTGGATGGTGTTGTGGCCGCGTCTGGCGGAAAGCTGGCACGGCTCGATGGCTATCCGCATATCCGTGTGGTCGTCCGCAGCGACTGGACAAAGGACAGGGTCGCGCTAGTGTCGGGAGGGGGCTCGGGACATGAACCGGCTCATGCCGGGTTTGTTGGAAAGGGGATGCTGACCGCCGCGGTCTGCGGCGATGTTTTTGCATCCCCTTCGGTGGATGCGGTTCTTGCAGGAATTCTTGCCGTGACGGGCCCGGCGGGCTGCCTCGTGATCGTAAAGAATTATACCGGTGACAGGCTCAATTTCGGTCTGGCTGTCGAGCGCGCCCGTGCTTTCGGGCACAAGGTGTCCATGGTCATTGTCGATGACGACATTGCCCTGCCGGATCTGCCGCAGGCGCGCGGTCTTGCCGGCACTCTGTTTGTGCACAAGATTGCCGGCGCTCTGGCCGAAGAAGGAGCCGATCTCGATGCTGTGACGCAGGCAGCGGAACGCGTGATTGCGGGTGCAGAGAGCATAGGCATGTCGCTTGACACCTGCCGGGTGCCCGGTGCCGCGAAGGAAGACCGTATTCCCGACGGGATGGCCGAGCTGGGACTGGGCATTCATGGCGAGGCAGGTGTCGAGCAGGTCAGGTTCGATAACGCGAGGGTGGCGGTTGATGCAATGTGCCAAAAACTCTCTTCTGTCATGACCGGGGATCGATATGTGGTGCTGTTGAACAACCTCGGTGGAACCTCCGCGCTGGAAATGGGGGTTCTGGCACATGAGGTGGCGCGCTCTTCGATCGGTGGCAAGCTGGAAGCGATGGTCGGGCCGGCGGCCATGATGACCTCCCTCGATATGCGGGGCTTCTCCATCTCGGTTCTGCCCGCGACCAAAGAGAATATGCGCCTGCTTGGCGCCTCGGCGGAGATATCCGCCTGGCCGGGGGTCCGTGGCTTGTCCGACGTTGCGGTGGTGCCGCTTCCCGACGGGTTGAAACCGATAAAGCCACTGCCATCCGAGCATGCCCCGACACGCGCATTTCTCACCAGATGCTGCAATGTGCTCATTGAAGCCGAGGCGAAGTTGAACGCGCTCGATGCCAAGACCGGCGATGGCGATACGGGCTCGACATTGGCCGGTGCTGCCCGCGCTCTTCTGGATCGAATAGATCAATTGCCGTTGTCCGATCATACGCAGCTTTTGCGCGCACTGGGTCAGGAACTCAGCCAGACCATGGGCGGTTCATCGGGCGTGTTGCTGGCGATCTTCTTTGCGGCAGCGGGTGATGCTGCCTCCAGCGGCGAGCCGATGGGGGCCGCGCTGAAAACCGGGCTTGCGCGCATGCAGGAAATTGGTGGTGCAGGGCCGGGTGACCGCACCATGGTGGATGCGCTGGCACCTGCCCTTGAAGCCCTGCAGAACGGCCTTCCCGCTGCCGCTGAGGCAGCCCGTGCCGGGGCGCAGGAAACGGCCACGATGGCGCAGGCGCGCGCTGGTCGGTCTGCCTATATCAACGCCCAGCAACTGGAGGGAAATGTCGATCCGGGTGCGGAGGCTGTCGCTATATTGTTTGAGCAACTCGCTCGAGAATAGTACTGGCTCAGTGGCTGCCCGAATTGGATTCTGGGTGGCTCTGGTTATGGCAGTGACGATGTGCGCAATCGCGTTTATGAAAGCGTAGGTCAGTTCGGCTGTCAGCACTCAAGCAGCCTGGTTACCGGTGTGAACAAGACGATTGGCCATTCAGCCGGGGATATCCAGGCCCGCTTTAATCCAGTGTTCCCTGTTGTTTCTATGACATAACGCAGATCCCGCCTGCGCCTGCTGACAATGTACGGTCGGAAAATCCGCATCATCCCGAAGGTCGAGTGTGTTGCGCTGCGTGCGCTTCGCCGGTAGGGTCGCTTTCGCATGCGGTTCCGCATCCTGCGGATGAAAAGGGAACCCGGTGCGATTTCCTTGCGGAATCAATCCCGGGGCTGCCCTCGCAACTGTAAGCGGCAAGTTCTTTCCAATGCCACTGGCCAGAGCCGGGAAGGCGGAGCGAACGTCCGAGCCGCGAGCCAGGAGACCTGCCTCATGCATTGACCATGAACGCCGGACGAGGTGCGCCGGCAGGAGGATCAGAATGCATGCAGGCACAGCCTTGCCGGCGATAAAGCGGCATTTCGTGTTCGAATTGACTCGATATGTTATATCATTTCATATAAGCATTTCAGGATTTCGTCGTCTGGTTCTGGCAGGTGTCCTGAATGCGCATTGATCTGGCTGGTTTTGCTCGGGAAGGGGTGTTGGGCGATCACTGCGATCTTATGCGCCTCGTGGAACGCGCCGATACGCTTGGCTTCGACGGTATCTGGTTCAATGAATTCCACTTTTCCCGCGATACGCTGCCCTATCCATCCACGCTTCTGCTGGGGGCGGATATCCTGGCGCGGACCGAGCGTCTGCGATTTGGAACGTCGATCCTCGTTCTGCCGCTCTATCATCCGCTCCTTCTGGCGGAGCAGATTGCACAGCTGGATTTTCAGAGTGGCGGCCGGGTCGATGTGGGCATCGGACGAGGCACGGACCCATCGACCTTCAGCGCGCTGGGGGTCGCGCCGGGCGAGGTGCATCTGCGTTTCCGCGAAGCGCTGAAGATCATGATCGAGGCGTGGACAATGCCGCATTGCTCCGCCGATGCCGGCCCGTGGAAGTTCTCCAATGTCGCTGTGGGGCCGCGACCGGTGCAGCAGCCGCATCCACCCATCTATGTTGCGGGGGTTTCCGAAGAAACGGTCGACATCGCTGCGCGAAACGGGTTCCCGCTGCTCCTCAGCCTCGAGCCGAACGA
Source organism: Nitratireductor sp. L15S-10 (assembly GCF_045011005.1). Lineage (NCBI taxonomy): Bacteria > Pseudomonadati > Pseudomonadota > Alphaproteobacteria > Hyphomicrobiales > Phyllobacteriaceae > Nitratireductor > Nitratireductor sp. L15S-10. The sequence continues at coordinate 52,231 of NZ_CP120674.1, read as the reverse complement.
GGCGCGGCAATTGCCCGTGTTCGATGCGGCGCTGAATCGGCATGGCACCACCCGCGCCGCGCTGACCGCATCGTCGCTTTCACGCTACGTGGTGATCGCGCCGACCCGGGCGGAAGCGGAGAGGTGTGTCGACGCGCTTCTTGAAAAGCTGAACACCCGTCGCGCCGAACGCGCGTTGGCGCGCGGAGTGGCACCGCCACAGCCGCGCAGCCGCGCTGCGATGGTGGCGGATTTCACCATCTCGGGTACGCCGGAGGACTGCCATGCACAACTGTGCGCCCTTTCTGCACGCACGGGATCGCAGAGCATACGCTGTCTGTTCAGCGCCAATGGCCTTATTGCCAACGATGTGGCGCTCAGGGGCATGGAGCTCTTCGCCACAGAAGTACTCTCCGCTTTCCGGCAGCAACCCTCTTCTCCACCCCCATTCGAAAACGCCGTCAACAAGCCGGCTATCCAAGGAGTGATTTCATGATCCGTTCTCGCGGCTTTTCCGCGTTTGTTTTGGCAGGCATTTTCCTTGCATCAACATCTGTGTTCGCGGGCGAGCCCGGGTTTCCCCATACGGATGAGAACTGCGGGGTCACCACAGTCTATGAAGTGCCGCCGGCACGAGCCGTGACACTCAGCAACAACGCGACGGAGCTGATGCTGGCGCTGGGTCTGGAAGACCGAATGGCGGGCACCTCCTACATGGCGAACCTGAAGATCAGCCCACAGTATGAGGAGGCCTATAAAAAGGTCCCGGTGCTTTCGCCACTCGTTGCCACCACTGAGCAGCTTATCGAGGTCGAAGCCGATTTCGTCTATGCCGGCTATCCCGACGGGTTCAGCGAGAGCCGTCACACGCGCGACCAGCTGCACGATCTGGGCATGAAAACGCGGCTGAATACCGAGGGTTGCAATCTCGGCAGGTTTGGCTTCGATGAGCTCTACGCGGAGATCCGCTCTGTTGCAGCCATATTCGGTGTGCGTGAGCGCGGCGAAGCGCTGATTGCTGATATGGAAATGCGCCTCGCTGCAGTAGCAGAACAGCTGGAAGACGTAGAGGTTACGCCGGTCTTCATCTTCAATGGTGGCGAAGCCGCGCCTCGTGCAGTGCTTGGCAACACCATGCTGTCGCACGTCGTGTCGCGAGCCGGCGGCGAGAACATCTTCGGCGATGTCGCGAACCGCTATGGCCAGGTCTCGTGGGAACAGATTGCCGAGCGCATGCCTGAATACATAGTGGTCTATTATTCCGGCACTGCCGGCGGCCAGGTGGTGGGAGACCCGGCCGGGGAACTGGGCGAAGGGCGCATTGAGATCCTGAAAGCCAACCCGACCATCAGGGAGGTACCAGGCATTGCCAGGGAAAGATTCGTGACAATCGACTCCGTTTGGGGGCAGCCGGGGCCGAGTTCCATCGACGCGGTAGAAAAACTGGCGCGTGCTTTCCACCCCGATCGGATGGGCCATTAGCAGACCGGACGGAACCGAAAAATGCATGCGCCCGTCGCGAAACAAAACCAGCCTGAGAGCCACGAAGCGCTGCTGACAGTGCTTCGGTCAGCACCGCCAGTGCGAGGCACGGCACTTCGCTCCGTTGCGGCCCAGTGTGCCGCAAGCGGGGGGTCGCCGGGCTATGCTTTGGTTATTCTCCTCATGGTTGGACTGCTGCTGGGCGTGGTGATCGCAGGACTGATGTTCGGCTCAGTGCATATACCCGGGGAAACGGCGGTCGCCATACTCGCCAATCTGGTGGCCGGTGACGGTCTGGTGGAGCCTGGCTGGCGTGCGGTCTACGAGACGATTGTGGTCCAGACCCGTATGCCGCGCGTGGTGCTTGCCGCCCTTGTGGGCGCAAGCCTCGGAGTTACCGGGATGACGATCCAGTCCATCGTCCGCAATCCACTGGCGGGACCCGGCATTCTGGGAATCTCCTCAGGTGCGGCGACGGGCGCCGTGGTGGTGATGCGCTGGGGGTTTCTCGGCCTGGGCGTATTCACGCTACACATTTCGGCCTTCCTTGGCGGGCTCATAACATTGTTCGCTGTGTTCTGGGTTGCGCGAACGGGCGGGTTCATGACGCCGACGCGGCTCGTGCTTGCTGGCGTGGCGATGAGCGCGATCCTCAGCGCGTTGACAAGCCTGATCGTGCTGACATCGCCCGATCCGCAACTTGCCTCCCGGGTCCTGTTCTGGACGCTGGGAGGCTTCGGCACGGCTCAGTGGAAACTCATACCCATACCGCTTGCTGCACTGGCGATTGGGTTAGGTGTGATGCTGGTTCAGGCCCGGCGGCTGAACTTGCTGATGGCAGGAGATGAAAGCGCGGTCGCCCTGGGTCTCAATGTCCAGCGCTTCCGTCAGAGCATGTTCGTGCTGGCGGCAGCACTCACCGGGATCACAGTGGCCGTGGCCGGGGTCATCGGCTTTGTCGGCCTCATCATGCCTCACATCGTGCGTTTTCTTGTTGGAGCCGATCATCGTCGCGCCTTGCCGGCGGTAGCGCTTCTGGGGGCGAGTTTCACCATCGGCGCCGATCTCGTCGCCCGCACGGTAATCGCGCCGCTGGAACTACCAGTCGGTATCGTCACGGCGCTGGTGGGTGGGCCGTTCTTCATCTGGCTTCTGCGGCGCGATGCACGTGGGCTGGGTGGCGCGCGATGAGCATCCGGCCTGGCACGCTTGATCTGTGCTCCGTCACCTTGCTGGCCGGCGGCAAGGCGCTGGTGGATAATGTGACTATGAGCATTTCCGAAGGCGAGATGGTCGGTCTTATCGGACCCAACGGCGCGGGAAAATCAAGTCTGCTTCGAACAATCTATCGCATCAACAGGCCTACATCCGGCACGGTGCTCGTGAACGGAGAAGATGCGTGGCGGCAGCCCACCGAGTGGGTTGCGCGCAATGTCGGCGCGGTGCTTCAGGATATGCCCGCCGAGTTTCCGCTGACCGTGCGCGACGTTGTCGCCATGGGGCGTTCGGCTCACAAGAAGCTTCTGGAACCCGACACGTCGCACGATCACGCGTTGCTTGTTGCGGCACTCGCGCTTCTAGGGTTGACGCCTCTGCAGGACCGCGCCTTTCGCACGCTTTCTGGAGGTGAACGGCAGCGAGCCCTTTTGGCGCGCGCGCTGGTGCAGCAGCCGCGCCTTCTGGTTCTTGATGAGCCGACGAACCATCTCGACATCCATCATCAGCTTCAGCTTCTGCGATTCATGCGCGGGCTTCAAACCACTGTGGTGGCAGCCCTGCATGACCTCAACCTGGCAGCAATGTTCTGCGACCGTCTTTTTGTGCTTGATCGGGGCCGACTGGTGGCTGCCGGTACACCCGAAACGGTGTTGACACCGGATCTGCTCCGGAATGTCTATCGTATTGAAGCGACGATTGCGCGGCACCCTGAAACCGGCACGGTCTGGGTGATGCCATCGGTTGCTCCGCCCACCCGATAGCCGGGAAGGCTGGTGTAGGTTTCAAGCCTGACAGACAAGATGCTGATATAATTAACGCGGCCTTAAGCGCTCCCGCGCTTTATGGGGCAGGCGCAACAGGTTTCGGCTTCAAAATGACGAACGAAGCAGATTTTCCCGGATTCCATGGTAACAGTCTGCATGGCTTGTTGCCCGGTCGGGCATGCGAGATGCCATGAGCAGCCTTGCGGAACCGCGCTGGCCGGCTTCGTCATCCGTGGCGCGCATGGCTGCCACGGGGCAGCCTTCTACCGTCATCGCGGCCGTCCTGCTCACAGTGTTGGTGGTTTCGTTTCGGCCATTTCAGCCCTCAGGGCCGCAACTCGCCGGGGACGGCGGTGACATCGTCAATCAGCTGGGATTTGGCGCGCTGGGTGCAATCGCCGTAGCGTCGCTTCTCATGCTGGTCGACCGGCGGGTGCTGGTTTCGCTGCTCAGCCCGTGGTGGCTTTTGCTCCTGGGGTTTGTGGGCATCGCCACCCTCAACACGCCGGTTCCAAGTGACACGATCCGCACAGTCGCCTTCTCGATCATCGGCATTGTCACGGTGGGAGCAGTCCTGACCCTGCCGCGCGATGCGGATGCGTTTTCGCGTGTACTGACGTGTGCGGGTTTCGTGATTCTCGGGCTTTCCTACTTTGGTGTTATCGCCATGCGCGATGTGGCTGTTCATCAGGCCTATGATTTGGAAGCACAGCATGCCGGCCTCTGGCGGGGCGTCTTTACGCATAAGAATATCGCCGGACCGGTTATGGCCGGATTGGCGTTTGCCGGTCTCTATCTGTGGCGGCGTGGATGGCGTTGGTCCGGTGGAACGATGGCGCTTCTGGCGATGATCTTTGTGTTCCACACAGGGTCCAAGACAACCACTGCCACCGTACCGCTGGCGGGGATGCTGATCGCATTGCCCGGTATATTCGGCCTGCGGTTCCTGGTGCCCGTCCTGGTGGTTGCTGCAGTCAGTGCGTTGGCGGTCGCAACTCTTGGCATCGTCTTCATCGATCCGGTCAAGGAACTGGCCGCGACGCTTGCTCCTGATCTTACCTATACAGGGCGAACGCCGATTTGGGATTTCGCCGGCGACATGATCGTCCAGAGGCCGCTCTTCGGATACGGTTTCGACAATTTCTGGATGACGGAACTCGTTTTTACCTCAGACCAACCGTTCGACCGTCCATGGGATATTCGGGGCATTGTTCATGGTCACAACGGCTATATCGACATTGCTCTCGGGATGGGACTTCCAGCACTTGCCGTAGCCATTGCAACGTTTCTTCTCGTGCCGCTACGCGATTACATGCGCACACCGCACTATCGTGAAAACATCTTTCTCGCCGATTTTTTCATGATGGTGGTGACGTTCAGCATGTTCAACGCCTTCCTCGAGAGCTTTTTCTTTCGCCGGACGGACCCCGTGTGGATGCTCCTCGTGATGGGAGTGTTGGGGATGCGTCTTGTGTCACGCTTCAGGGTGCCCACGCATTCCGTACGCTGACGAGGTATGCACGCCTTTTAAGGTATGACGCTGCGCTGTCATCGAATGGCGAAAAGGTCGTGGCTTCCCTGCTGCAAAACCGCGCACCATCCAACACACGCTTGTCCCAGCGGGTCGGCACCCGTACATTGATTTCAGTAATTTCTGAAAACAATGTCAGGACCACTCATCATGAATCTCCCGCCACTCCTGCAATCCTTCGTGTTGCACTTTGGAGAAATGGGCAGCCGCTGGGGCATCAACCGCACGGTCGGGCAGATTTACGCGCTTCTTTATGCGTCTTCCAATCCGCTCTGCGCGGATGACATTGTCGAGGCGCTGTCCATCTCACGCTCCAATGTCTCCATGAGCCTGCGTGAGCTTCAGGCTTGGAATCTTGTCATTCTGAAACATATTCCCGATGACAGGAGGGATTATTTCACCACACCGGACGATGTCTGGCAGATCCTGCGGACGCTGGCTGAAGAGCGCAAGAAGCGCGAGGTCGATCCCACGCTTTCCGTCCTTCGCGAACTTTTGATGCAGACACCCGGCAGTGAGGAAGAGCGCCACGCGCAGGCACGGCTCGCCGAGATGCAGACCCTCATCGAGCAGTTGACGAAATGGTATGACGATGTGAAGCATCTGGAGACCGAGCAATTGGCGACCTTGCTGAACCTTGGCGCAAAGGTGACAAGACTGCTCGACGCCAAGGACCGAATTGTCTCGCTCGGCCGCAAGCGCACGGAGCCGAAGACGTCATGACAACGCTCGACGCCGGCATAGGACGACGACGCCCTCAGGCCGCCGGGCGCACCAGAGCGGCAATGCCGCAGGCGCATTCGGATGAGGTTGCGGACACGCTGTCTGCGCGCGGCGGGGTCAGCAGAGCCGTGGTGCTTCTGCAAACGACTGCATCGTTGCTCTGGCTTCCGCAGGCGGCGCTCCTGGCGCTGGCGGTCGGCGGCATCGCCGCCGGTAGCGACGCTTCCGCGGCATGGTTGCCGGCCCTCGGCATTCTTGTTCTCGGTGTCGCGCGCGCGATGATGGACGGTGCGGGCAATCGCCTGGCGTTTCGTCAGGCGCGGAGCCGATTAAGCGCGCTGCGCAAGGAGGCGGTGGCCGCCCTTGCCAAAACCTCGCCGCTCGATGCTACGCGGCCTTCATCTGGGCTTGCCGCAAGCACCCTTGCCGAGCAGGCTGAGGCCATTGTGCCCTATGTCGCCCGCTTCCGCCCGGCGCGCTTCAAGGCGATGGTCGTACCATTGGGAATTCTTGCCTGCGTTCTGGCGTTCTCGTGGGCGGCAGCGCTTGTGCTGCTGATCGCGGCACCGCTGATCCCGATATTCATGGCGCTCGTGGGTTGGCGCGCCAAGCAGGCAAGCAAAGAGCAACTCGCCGAGATGGGCAGCATGAACGCGTTTCTCATGGATCGCCTGCGAGGACTGACAACGATCCGCAGCTTCGGTGCCGTGGATCGCACGGCAACGCAGCTGCGTGCCAGTGCCGAAGATCTTCGAGGCCGCACAATGGCGGTGTTGCGAATAGCGTTTCTTTCGTCCGCCGTATTGGAACTCTTTGCAGCGCTTGGCGTCGCCATGGTCGCAGTCTATGTGGGCTTCCACCTGCTCGGTGAGCTGAATTTCGGCGCATGGGGCAGCCGACTCTCCCTGGCGGAGGGGCTGTTCATCCTGCTTCTGGCGCCGTCCTTCTTCGAGCCGCTCCGCGACCTCTCCGCTGTCTGGCATGATCGGGCATCGGGCGAAGCTGCTTTCGATGCGTTGAAGAAGCTGGCCGCGTCGGGGCGAAAGACCGTGGCGGCGTCAGCTGCGAAGGGCAGTCGGATTGGGGCTCGCGGGGCGCTGTCGCTGTCAGTCGAAGGGCTTGTCTTCCGTCACGCGGAAGAGGCTGCCCCGGTCTTCAACGATTTTGATCTTGAAGTGGAGCCCGGCGAGCGCGTCGCGCTTGTTGCGCCAAGCGGCGAGGGCAAATCCACGCTGCTTGCACTCATCGCGGGGATGATTGTGCCTGAGAACGGTACAATTCGCATCGGCGGAGTGGCCATGGATCGCGCAAATGTCTCGGACCTGCGCGCCTCCATCGCCTGGATTGGTCAGGATCCCCATATCTTTCCCGGCACGATCAAAAGCAATGTAACGCTGGGCCGCCCCGACGTGGATCAGGCCCGCGTTTCGGCGGCACTAGAGGTGGTAAGCCTCTCGGAACTTGCGGCTCGGCGCGGGCCGGCGATGATCGGCGAAGGCGGCTTTGGCCTTTCCGGTGGCGAAGCACTCCGGCTGGCGCTGGCGCGTGCCGCCGCGACACCGCAGGCCGGCCTTGTTCTGGCCGACGAACCGACCGCGCACCTCGACCGGGAAACCGCGCACGAGGTCACCGAAAGCCTTCTACGCATCAGCCGGGGAAAAACCCTGATCGTAGCCACCCATGATCCATTGCTTGCAGCCCGCATGGACCGCGCCATCACCCTGAAAGCACCAGAAACGGCCGGAGACGGGTCATGACCGGGAACAGCAGTCTTCGCGCCGTCGCTTCGCTTTTCTGGTCCGGCAACCGCAACAGGCTTCTCGCCGGCGCACTCCTCTCGCTCGCCACCGTTTTGTGCGGCATAGCGCTTCTGGGGCTTTCGGGCTGGTTCATCACGGCGACGGCCATTGCCGGGCTTTCGCTGGCGACGGCGCTGGCCTTTGACGTGTTCGCCCCGTCGGCAGGCATCCGCTTCCTGGCGCTCGCCCGCACGGCATCGCGCTATGGCGAACGTATCGTCACCCATGATGCAACGCTGGAAGTGCTTGCAGAACTGCGCGAAAGACTGTTTCGCGGCTGGGCGGTCGCGGGTGCTGCACGCGCCATGGCGGCGCGGCCGGCCCGTCTACTTTTCCGGCTGACCAACGATATCGACGCGCTGGACTCGCTCTATCTGCGCGTTCTCGTGCCGCTGTTCTCGGCAGCCGGTGCCGCTGTTGTCGCCGGGCTGGCGCTTGGCCTCATCGACATCCGGCTTGGCGTCGCTTCTTCGCTGTTCCTGCTGGCAGTTGGGCTCGGTGTGCCCACGCTAGCGGCGCGCCTTGCCCGAAGGCCGGCCCGCCGTCGCGCACATGCGCTGGAGGTTCTACGCGCTCGCAGCATCGACCTTGTCCGTGGGCAAAGCGAACTCACGATGGCCGGGCGGATCTTTGCCCAGCGCGAGGCAATTGCCGAGGCCGACCGGCGCCTGGCAGAGGCCGACGATGCAATGAACAGGACGGAAACAGGCGTCAGCATCACGCTCGGCATAGCCGGTGCAGTTCTGCTCGCCGCGATCCTGATCTTCGGTGCTGAACTTGCGGAACGTGGTTACATCAGCGCACCCGTTGCCGCATTGGCACTGCTCATCGGCTTGACTGCGACAGAACCGTTTGCCGCCCTGCGGCGCGGTGCTGTCGAGCTTGGACGCACGCTGACAGCCGTCCGCCGCGTCGGACCACGGCTGGGAGCGCAAGATAGCACGCCGGCAATCAATGCGCCGAATGCTGCCCGAACGTCGATATGCCTGAAGCATATCACCGCGGTCCATCCGGGATCGGTCCATCCCGCGCTCAAGGATGTTTCCCTGCAGGTCGGACACGGTGAGCGTATTGCGGTAATCGGGGCGAGCGGGGCCGGCAAATCGTCGCTTCTGGCAGCGCTTGCCGGTGAGATGATACCTGTCGGGGGCGCGGTCTCCAGCCTTCCCTCAGTCCTGTTCACGCAACGCACGGAACTGTTCAACGACACGCTGCGTGGCAATCTCGTGCTCGCCAATCCAGCGTCCCGCGACGGTCAGTTGCATGCCGCACTGGAAGCGGCAGGACTTTCACGACTGCTGGCTCGGTTGCCGGATGGGCTCGACACCATGCTGGGCGAGGGCGGTGCCGGGCTTTCCACCGGCCAGGCACGTAGGCTTGCACTCGCCCGGCTGGTGCTGCGGGACGCGCCGGTCTGGCTGCTCGACGAGCCGACTGAGGGGCTCGACCGTGAAACCGCGAACGATGTGATTGCGCGGGTCGGATGGTTCGCGGCCGGCAGAACCCTCGTGGTGTCAACGCACATCCGCCGCGAGGCCGAAGGCGCAGACCGCATCGTGCGCATGGCACAGGGCCGCATCCTCGCCGAAGCGCACCGCGGCACGGCCGAATACAATTCTTTGCTCGAAGGTCTGAGACCAGAATGAGCGCTTCCTCCCGACGACCAAAGGAGCCGGACAGCCGGATGGTATAATGGAACTGAACATCGTCGATCTCTCGCGGTTGCAATTTGCGATCACCGCGCTCTACCACTTTCTGTTCGTCCCGCTGACGCTCGGACTGTCGGTGCTGGTCGCCATCATGGAGACCGTATACGTCATGACTGGCCGCACCATCTGGCGGCAGATGACGAAATTCTGGGGCACGCTCTTCGGCATCAATTTCGTGCTCGGCGTCGCCACCGGCATCGTCATGGAGTTCCAGTTCGGCATGAACTGGAGTTACTACAGCCACTATGTCGGCGATATCTTCGGTGCACCTCTGGCCATTGAAGGCCTCATGGCCTTCTTCCTGGAGGCGACCTTTGTCGGCCTCTTCTTCTTCGGCTGGGACAAGCTCTCCAGGCTCGGTCACCTGGCTTCTGCCTGGGCGGTCGCCATCGGCTCCAACTTCTCTGCGCTCTGGATCCTGATCGCCAATGGCTGGATGCAGAATCCGGTGGGCTCCGCATTCAATCCCCAGACCATGCGCATGGAAGTCACGGATTTTTACGCCGTGCTCATGAACCCGGTGGCGCAGGCAAAGTTCGTTCACACCGTGTCGGCCGGTTATGTCACGGCATCAGTTTTCGTTCTGGGCGTCTCCGCCTGGTACGTGCTCAAGGGCAGGCATCTGGAGCTTGCCAAGCGCTCAATGACTGTTGCTGCTTCTTTCGGCTTGGCAGCTGCTCTCTCGGTCGTGGTGCTGGGCGATGAAAGCGGCTATCTCGCCACCGAGCATCAGAAGATGAAGCTCGCCGCCATTGAGGCCATGTGGGAAACGGAGCCGGCACCGGCTTCCTTCACCGCTTTCGGTTTCCCGGATCAGGAAGCACGCGAAACCCATTATGCCGTGCATATCCCCTGGGCCATGGGAATCATCGCGACACGTTCGCTCGACACGCAGATTCCCGGAATTGAGGAACTGGTCGAACGCGCGGAAGAGCGCATCAGAAACGGTATCGTCGCCTATGATGCCCTGCAGAAAATCCGCGCCGCCGGCAGCACGGATGCCATTCCCGACGATGTGAAGGCAGCTTTCGAGGAGAGTGGCGCGGACCTCGGATATGCGCTGCTTCTGAAGCCGTATCTCGACGATCCGCGTGAAGCGACGGACGCGCAGATAACCCAGGCGGCAAACGACACGGTGCCAAACGTGCCGACGCTGTTCTGGACCTTCCGCATAATGGTCGGGCTGGGTTTCTTCTTTATACTGCTGATGGCTGTTTTCTTCTATCTGTCGGCCCGGCACAGGCTGGATCGCTATCCCATTCTTCTGCGGATCGCAGTTCTTGCTATCCCGCTCCCATGGATCGCAGCCGAATGTGGCTGGATCGTTGCGGAGTTCGGGCGTCAGCCGTGGATCATCGAAGGCGTGCTGCCGACCGCCGTGGCGGTCTCGAACCTTGGTGCTTCCACGGTGCTGATGACGATCATCGGCTTCTCGCTGATCTATACCGTCCTCTTCATCGTCGAAATGACGCTGATGCTGCGCGCCATTCGCAAGGGGCCTGAACCAGACGAAGAGCCCGAGGCCGAGTTCGGCCCCCGCGCCTTCGTTCCGGCGGAGTAAGAAAATGATCCTGCACACTCTTATCGACTATGAAACGCTGCGTGTCATCTGGTGGGGACTGCTCGGCGTGTTGCTGATCGGCTTTGCCATAACCGATGGTTTCGACCTTGGAACCGGAACACTTCTGCCCTTCGTGGCGAAGACCGACACCGAGCGCCGCGTCGTGATCAATGCCGTTGGCCCCGTCTGGGAAGGCAATCAGGTCTGGCTGATCCTGGGAGGCGGCGCCATTTTTGCGGCTTGGCCGCCGCTCTATGCGGTGTCCTTCTCGGGCTTCTATCTTGCCATGTTCGCTGTGGTCTTCGCGCTCATCCTGCGCCCCGTGGCGTTCAAATACCGGTCGAAGCGCGAGAACCCCGCCTGGCGCGCGACGTGGGACTGGGCGCTGTTCATTGGCGGTTTCGTTCCGGCGCTGATCTTCGGTGTTGCGGTAGGCAATGTCCTTCAGGGTGTGCCGTTCCGGCTCGAAAATGATCTGCGTATTTTCTACGAGGGCACGACATTGTTCGAGCTGCTCAATCCGTTTGCGCTTCTGTGCGGCCTGCTTTCGGTGGCAATGCTCGTCATGCATGGCGCATCCTGGCTGATGGTGAAGACCGAGGGATCCGTTGCCGCGCGCAGTCGTACCTTTGGGAGTGTTGCTGCCACGGCCACCATAGTGATCTTCGCACTCGGTGGCCTCTGGCTATGGGCCGGTGTCGACGGTTATCGCATCACCAGCGCCATTGTCACCGACGGTCCGTCCAACCCGCTGGCAAAGACCGTGGTACAGGCGAGCAACGCCTGGTTTGACAATTATGCGGCGCACCCATGGATGATGATCGCACCGGGCCTCGGTTTTGCCGGTGCAGCCCTCGCGCTCGTTCTGTTCCGTGCCCGGCGTGAGGTGCCGACCCTGCTTGCCAGCGCGGCGTCGATCATCGGCATCATCTCCACTGTCGGCCTGTCGATGTTCCCCTTCATCCTGCCGTCTTCCATCGCACCCGGTGCAAGCCTGACGGTTTGGGATGCTTCGTCGAGCCATCTCACACTCTTCATCATGCTGGTTGTGACGGCGTTTTTCATTCCCTTGATCGTCGCCTACACGAGCTGGGTCTACAGGGTGCTGTGGGGCAAGGTCGACAAGAACGAAATCGAGCAAGGCAAGGGGCACGCTTACTGAGCGCTGCCGTGAGACAAAAGGAGTTCACGACATGTGGTATTTTGCATGGTTGCTTGGCTTCCCACTCGCCGCAGCTTTCGCTGTGCTCAACGCGATGTGGTATGAGCTGATGGACGACGCGGCGAAGAACAGAGAAGCCGGAAAGCAATGAATGTGCAGACGCCGGCCTTGTGCCGGCGTTTTGCTTTCGAGCTTCAGTCGGCGATCTGCCCGCTTGCCGGGCGCTTCATGATCACTTCGCGGTGTGGATAGGGGATCTCGATCTCGTTTTCCTTCAGCGTGTCCCAAAGCGCGAGCAGCACTTTGCCACGCACATTGGTGAGCCCCTGCTGCGGATCGCGGATCCAGAAGCGCAGCACGAAATCGAGCGAGGATTCACCGAACCCCGTCAGCCAGCAGACCGGCCTCCGGTCCGCGTCCACACGGCCGACGCTCATGGCAGCTTCGATGGCAAGGGCCGAAACCTGATGCGGATCAGCCTCATAAGAAACGCCAAACGGCACGTCGAGGCGCACCATCTCGTCGCTGAACGACCAGTTGATCACCTGCTGGGTGATGAAGTCCTCGTTGGGGATGAGATATTCGCGCCCGTCACGGGTGATGACGGACACGAACCGCGCCCTGAGCTCGCGGATCCAGCCGAATGTATCGCCCAGAGTGATCGTGTCGCCCGGTTTGATGGACTTGTCGAGCAGGATGATGATGCCCGAGATGAAGTTGGAAACGACCTTCTGCAGGCCGAAGCCAAGCCCCACGCCGACTGCGCCGGAAAAGACGGTGAGAGCGGTCAGGTCGACACCTACGGAGGAAAGAGCAATCGCGCCTGCGGCGATGACGAGCCCGATCTTGACCACCTTGCCGAGCAGCACGCGGATCGACGGTGTGAGTTCGTCGGAGCGCTGGACGCGCTCATCGAAATAATTGCCAAGCACGACGGCAAGCCAGACCGTGCCGGTGAGCAGCACCGCGGCTTTCAGCAGCACCAGTGCGCTTAATCGTGTTGCCCCCAGCGGCAGGGCCAGCGTGTCGAGAAACGCTGCCGCCTCGTCGTCTATGCCGAGAATGACAATGGCCGCATAGGTCCAGGCGATCCACCCAATGGTTCTGGCAAGCAGGCGGTTGCGGATGATGCGCGAGACAACCGACGTGAACAACCAGGCAAGTGAAAGCGACAGGGTGAGTGAAAGCAACAGGGTCCTGCTTGGCCATGTAAGCGAGCGCAACACCGTCAGTGCCGCGAAAAGAAGAAGCACAAACAGGATCCAGTCGGTGCGCCTCATCAGCGCCACGACAACGCGCAGAAGACCCTGATGACCCTTGATGCGCCTGGCGCGTGCCTCGAGCCGGCTTTCCAGTCCACGCGATGCCAGCTTTGCGATAAAGAAGAGCACCGCAATGATTGCGAACTGGTACAAGGTCCAGGGATCGGCGAGAGTGACGAGCTTGGCTTGCACCCAATTCGCAATCTCGATCAGAAGGTCCACGAACGCCATATCTGTAGTCTAGAGCAATTTCTGTCGGTGTGGAAACAGTGCGCGCCGCAAAAATGCGGCTAAAACAAGCAGATGGCGCTATGGTGCGAAACGCATTGCCGCGTGGCCGGGGCCTGTCATGATCCAAAAGGGGACATCGGACGAACCGCTATTGCTGGGTATAGACACCGGCGGCACCTATACGGATGCCGTGCTGTTCTGCGAGCGCTCGGGCGTTGTCGGCAAGGCGAAAGCGTTGACGACAAGGCACGATCTGGCAGAAGGCATTTCAGGTGCCGTCGATGCAGTGCTTGCGAAGGTGCCTACTCCCGTGGGCCGCATTGGCCTCGTCTCCATGTCGACGACACTCGCCACCAACGCGCTTGTGGAAGGTCAGGGTGGTCGCGTAGCGCTGGTGATGATTGGGTTCTCGGAAACCGATCTTATGCAGGCGGGACTGCGCAACGCACTGCGATCCGATCCGGTCTTTTTTTTACCCGGCGGACATGACGTGCACGGCAATGAAACGCCGCTGGACATGGGGCGGCTTGAAGCTGAGATTGATGCGCTGGCAGAAAATGTGACAGCCTTTGCTGTCTGCGCCTATTTTGCGGTGCGCAACCCCGCCCATGAGATTGCTACCAGGGATTTCATTCGCACCCGCACCGATCTGCCGGTCACGATCAGCCATGAGCTTTCCGCCCAGCTTGGCGGGCCGCGCCGCGCTCTGACAACCCTGCTCAATGCGCGGCTCATCGCATTGATCGATCGCCTTGTGGTCGCCACTGAGAGTTTTCTTGAACAGCGTGGTATCCGCGCGCCGCTCATGGTGGTGCGTGGCGACGGCGCGCTTGTTTCGGCGGCGTTCGCCCGAGGCAGGCCGATTGAGACCATACTGTCTGGCCCGGCTGCGAGCCTCGTTGGTGCGCGTTACCTGACCGGCCTTGATCGTGCGGTTGTCTCCGATATCGGTGGCACGACCACTGACATTGCTGTCCTCGAAAACGGCCAGCCACGCATCGACCCGCAAGGCGCGCGCGTCGGCGGCCATCGTACCATGGTCGAGGCGGTGGCGATGCGCACTTTCGGGCTCGGCGGAGACTCCGAGGTCAGGATTGATGAGGGCGGGCTGCGCGGTCGCCTTGTGCTGGGACCACGCCGGCTCGTGCCCCTGTCCCTTGCCGCACATCTTCATGGGGATCAGGTACTCGAGACGCTTCGGAAACAGCAGGACAGGGCGGTGTCCGCCCGGCTGGATGGGCGGTTTGCGTGTCGGAGTGGGATGCCGGAGCGCCACGCCGCGGGTCTCTCGCAGAGCGAGGCCGCGCTCTATGCCCGGCTGGAGCGAGAGCCGGTAGCGCTTGAGACGATCATCCTTTCCAACGCGCAACTGGCGCCGCTCGATCGCCTCGTCGCGCGTGGTCTGGTCTCCTTGATCGGATTTACTCCGACCGATGCCGCTCACGTTCTTGGACGGCAGACCGGATGGGATGTTGAGACGGCCCGCCTTGGCGCAGCGCTTTTCGCCAGACACCGCGATGGCAGCGGGCAGCCGCTCGCGTTGGATGCGGAAGCGTTCTGCGAACGCGTGCTGGCGCGTCTGACCCGGTGTTCCGCAGAAGCCGTGCTCGAAACGGCACTGTGTGAGGATGGGCTGGACGGTGCATCGCTGGCCGAGCACGAGCTCATACGTCGTGCGCTCGACGGGACACAAGGCGTTGCAGGCTTCCAGGTTTCGCTAGACCGCGCTGTGATCGGCTTGGGTGCATCGGCGCCGCTGCATTATTCCGGGTTGGGAGAACTGCTTCGCGGAGCCTGCGTGCTGCCTGAGGATGCGGATGTCGCCAATGCCATTGGCGCTGTTGTAGGTCGTGTGGGTGTGCGCAGCGAAGCGCATATCGGGCAACCGCGAGAAGGCGTCTATCGGGTGCGCGTTGCGGAAGAGCTGCGTGATTTTCCAGATGAGGAAGAGGCCTTGGCTTTTGCCGAGCGTGTGCTGAAGCGCGATCTCCGCGACAGGGCACATGAGGCCGGTGCCGATCAGGCCGAGCTCCACGTGACGCGCGACATCCGCGCTATCGATGTCGACGGCAGTCGCCGTTTTCTGGAAGCGCGGGTCGTGGTGCACGCATCGGGACGCCCGCGTATGGCGCTCAACCACGATCGAGATTGAAACTTCTTCTCCATCCGGCGAATTGACCCCGTGCCGCTGGCATGGTGAAAGCAGTGCATCATTTCTGACATTGGGAAGAGGAGTGTCTGCCAAATGGAAAATCGCGTTGAGCTTCATGGGTTGAAGGTTGCGGAAGAGCTGCGCGATTTCGCCGTGAGAGAGGTGCTCCCTGGTACCGGCATAGAACCCGACAAATTCTGGAAAGCGCTCTCGGAGATCGTTCACGATCTGGCGCCGAAAAACCGTGCCTTGCTCGCCAAACGCGATGCCATGCAAGAGAAGATCGACGCCTGGTACAGGGAAAACGGCGCGCCTTCCGATCAGGAAGCCTATCAGGACTTCCTGCGCGAGATCGGCTATCTGCTGCCGGAAGGCGAGGCCTTCTCGGTCTCAACACAAAATGTCGATCCGGAGATTGCCAGTGTTGCCGGGCCGCAGCTCGTCGTGCCAGTGATGAATGCGCGCTACGCGCTCAACGCGGCCAACGCCCGCTGGGGTTCGCTCTACGATGCGCTTTACGGCACCGACGCCATTTCCGAGGAGGATGGGGCGGAAAAGGGCAAGGGCTACAATCCGAAGCGCGGCGAAAGGGTCATCGCCTGGGCGCGTGCCTTCCTCGATGGCAGCGCGCCGTTGGATGGTGCTTCCTGGACGGAAATTACCGGCCTTTCGGTTGTCGATGGTCACCTCGTGGCGAAAACCGATGGCGGTGAAGCGCGCCTGAAGGACGCTTCGAAATTCGTCGGTTATCGGGGTGGGGCCGATCAGCCGACCGCCGTTCTGCTCGCCACCAATGGCATGCATGCGGAGATCGTGATCGACCGCAACCACCCGATTGGCAAGACCGACGAGGCGGGCATTGCCGATGTGGTGCTGGAATCGGCTCTGACCACGATCCAGGATTGCGAGGATTCCGTTGCCGCCGTGGATGCGGAAGACAAGGTCGTCGTCTATCGCAACTGGCTCGGCCTGATGAAGGGTGATCTTGAAGAGCAGGTAACGAAGGGCGACAAGACCTTCACGCGCCGCCTGAACCCCGATCGTGAATACACCGCGCCCGATGGCGGGACACTCACGCTTCCCGGTCGTTCGCTGATGCTGGTGCGCAATGTCGGTCACCTGATGACCAATCCGGCCATTCTCGACGCCGATGGCAATGAAGTGCCGGAAGGCATCATGGACGCGCTCTTCACTGCAGCCATTGCGCTGCACGATATCGGGCCAAATGGCCGCCGCATGAACAGCCGTGCGGGCTCCATGTACGTGGTGAAGCCGAAGATGCACGGGCCTGAAGAGGTGGCCTTCGCTGTGGAACTGTTCGGTCGCGTCGAGAAAGCCCTCGGCATGGCGCCCAACACCATGAAGATGGGCATCATGGACGAGGAGCGCCGCACCACGATCAATCTGAAGGAGTGCATCCGCGCCGCGCGCGAGCGGGTGGTCTTCATCAACACCGGCTTCCTCGACCGCACGGGCGACGAGATCCACACCTCCATGGAAGCCGGTCCGATGATCCGCAAGGGCGACATGAAGCAGGCCGCCTGGATCGCAGCCTATGAGAACTGGAATGTCGATATCGGCCTTAAGTGTGGTCTTTCCGGTCACGCCCAGATCGGCAAGGGCATGTGGGCCATGCCGGATCTGATGGCGGCCATGCTGGAACAGAAGATCGGCCATCCGAAGGCCGGTGCAAATACGGCATGGGTGCCCTCGCCAACGGCGGCCACGCTTCACGCCACGCATTATCATCAGGTGGATGTGCACGCGGTGCAGGCCGAGTTGAAGAGCCGCAAACGCGCTGCGCTTTCCGATATTCTCTCGGTGCCGGTCGCCACGCGGCCCAACTGGACACCGGAGGAGATCCAGAAGGAGCTCGACAACAACGCGCAGGGCATTCTTGGCTATGTCGTGCGCTGGATCGATCAGGGCGTCGGCTGCTCCAAGGTTCCCGATATCAATGATGTCGGCCTGATGGAAGATCGCGCGACATTGCGTATTTCCGCCCAGCACATGGCAAACTGGCTTCACCACGGCGTTGCCAGCAAGGAACAGGTGATGGAAACGATGAAGCGCATGGCGGCGGTCGTCGACCGGCAGAATGCCGGCGATCCGCTCTATCGCCCGATGGCTACCGATTTCGATAAGTCCATTGCCTTCCAGGCGGCATGTGACCTTGTGTTCAAGGGCCGGGAGCAACCCAATGGCTACACTGAGCCGGTTCTGCATGCACGCCGCCTTGAACTGAAGGCGCAAGACAGTGCAAGTAGAGCATCATGACCCGCTGATGGCGCATCGGATTCGCTGGCGGAACAACAACAGGTCGCCGGATTGTGCCTGAATGAAGATCCTTGCAATCGATACCGCGGCGGCGCTCTGCGCCGCCTGCGTTCTTGAAACCGATACGGATGAAGAGCTCAGTCGGCATCTGCTGGACCTGGGCAAGGGGCATGCCGAATACGTCATGTCCGTCATCGAAGACGCGCTGCAGACTGCCGGTCTCGGCTATGAGGCACTCGGAGCTGTGGCTGTCTCGGTCGGACCGGGATCATTCACCGGCGTGCGGGTCGGAGTGTCGGCAGCACGCGGCCTTGCACTGGCTCTCAATGTGCCTGCCATTGGCGTTTCCACACTGGAGGCGCTTGGCGAGGAGGCGCGCGCGGTGTTTCCCGGGCGCACTGTTCTCGTGGCGCTTGGTCAGCGCGCGCCCAGTCTTTTCGCCGCGGGCTTCAACCGCGAGGGGCGCGTTCTTCTCGAACCTCAGAGCCAGCCAGCGGAGAGGCTGGCCGAATGGGCCTCTGCCGAGAATGCAGTCGTCTACGGCGTTGCCGCAGAGCTTGTAGCCGCGGCTGGCTCGCCGGCGCTCGACATCCAGCCAGCTGGCGCGACAGCGGATATTCTGACCTTCGCCCGGCTGGCGGCTGCGAAGGGGGCGAGTGGCGAGCTGCCGAAGCCACTCTATCTGCGCGCACCGGACGCCGCACCGCAGCAGAATTTCGCGCTCCCGCGGAAGGAAGGCTGATGGCGCTCTTTCCGAGAAAACGCGAGTTTGTCGTGCGACCGCTGGAGGTCGCAGACAGTCTTGTTCTGTCCGACATGCACGCCGAAGACTTTGCTCGCCCGTGGAGCGATGCGGAGTTTGAAGCACTCCTCACACAGGAGGGCGTGTTCGGTTTCGCCGTTTCCGAAATCGGCAGAAAACCGCCGCAGCTTGCCGGGTTCGTGCTTGCGCGACAGGCCGCGGATGAGGGCGAAATTCTCACCATTCTTGTCGCCCGCAACCAGCGCCGTCACGGGCTTGGCCGTCAACTGATGGATGCGGTGCTTTTCAGAATGCATGGTGACCGGGTGGCGGCGCTGTTCCTCGAGGTGGATGAAACCAACACTGCTGCCATCGCGCTCTACCGTCGCCTCGGCTTCCGTCAGGTTGGAGGCCGGCCCGACTATTACCGCGATGCGAATGGTCGGCGCACCAGCGCTCTGGTAATGCGCCGCGACCTGCGTTGAGCTGGAGCCTGATGTTTCCCGCAAACGGAAAATGCTGTAGAGGGTCCATTGCTCGCAACGGGCCTCAAAGCTAATTCAGGGCTGATCAAAGGCTGATGTTCAGCACGCTACGTTTCGTCATCTCAATTCTGATCGTCGCGCTCTACACACTGCCGCTCATGGTGGTGCAGGAGATCGCGCTCAGAACCGGGTTTTTCAGCGACCGCATCGTGCCGCGCCTCTGGCACAGGCTCACCCTGCGCGTGCTCGGTGTGCGGGTGCGCATGGAAGGGCATCCGTCACGGGAGCGCCCACAGATGATCGTCGCCAATCATGTCTCCTGGCTCGACATTCTGGTGCTCGGGTCACTCGATGGCGTACACTTCATTGCCAAGTCAGAAATGCGGAACTGGCCCATCCTCGGCACATTCGCCCGGCAGCAGCGTTCAGTGTTCGTTGAGCGCGAGCGCCGCCGCACCTCGCCGGAGCAGGCGCGGGAGATTGCCGCGCGGCTTTCCGACGGGGATCCGATGGTGCTTTTTGCCGAGGGCACGACCGGTGATGGCAACAAGGTCCTGCCGTTCAAGAGCACGCTGTTCAGCGCCGCGCAGCTTGCGCTCGCAAGCGACCGGGCCGAAAGTGTCACGGTACAGCCCGTGGCCATCACTTATCTGAGCAAGGGCGGGCTCCGCCTCGACCGGCGTGAGCGCGCGTCGCTCTCGTGGATCGGCGATACCGACCTCCTGCCCAACCTCATCACGGTTCTTCAGTCGCGGCCCGTCGATATCGCCGTGCGCTATGGCGATCCGATCCCGTTTCTGGCAAAAGGCGACCGCAAGACCGTCACGCGGGAAGCCGAGGCACAGGTGCGCGCCATGCTCACGGCAGGCTTACGCGGCACCGAAATCTGACGGATTCATCACACAGCGAAGAATCGTCTGTTTTTTGACACGCAAAAACGTTAGGAAACCGGCATGGAACAGAATATCGCGCCGGAAACCGGCAGCTCCGAAAACACTGGCAACGCATCTGAAGTGCGCCCCGCCACCAAGAAGGTTTTCGTGAAGACCTATGGCTGCCAGATGAATGTCTACGACTCGCAGCGCATGTCCGATGCGCTCGCAGCCGACGGCTATGCGCCGACGGATCAGATCGAAGAGGCCGACCTCGTGCTTCTCAATACCTGCCACATCCGCGAGAAGGCGGCGGAGAAGGTGTACTCCGAGCTTGGCCGCATCCGCCAGCTCAAGGAAGCGCGCAGCCAGGCCGGCCGCGAAACCGTGATCGGCGTGGCCGGTTGCGTGGCGCAGGCCGAGGGGCAGGAGATCCTGCGCCGTGCGCCTGCCGTGGATCTGGTGATCGGGCCGCAGACCTACCACCGCCTGCCCAAAGTGGTGAAGCGCGCGCTTGGCGGCGAAAAGATCGTCGAGACCGAATACGCGATCGAAGACAAGTTCGAGCATCTGCCGCAGCCGCAGAAGCGCGTGGTGCGCAATCGCGGCGTGACGGCATTCCTCACCGTTCAGGAAGGCTGCGACAAGTTCTGCACCTTCTGTGTGGTGCCCTATACGCGTGGTTCGGAAATCTCCCGGCCCGTGGCGCAGATCGTTGCCGAGGCGGAACGTCTCGCCGAGGGCGGCGTGCGCGAGGTGACGCTGCTTGGACAGAACGTCAACGCCTGGCATGGCGAGGGTGCGGACGGGCGGGAATGGGGGCTTGGCGAACTTCTTTTCCGGCTGGCTGAAATCCCCGGTCTCGACCGGCTGCGCTACACGACCAGTCATCCGCGCGACATGGATGACGCGCTGATTGCCGCCCACCGCGATTTGCCCAAGCTGATGCCTTATCTCCACCTTCCGGTGCAGTCGGGATCCGACCGGATCCTGAAAGCAATGAACCGCAAGCATACGGGCGATGATTATCGCCGGCTGATCGACAGGATCAGAGAGGCGCGGCCCGACATCGCCATGTCGGGCGATTTCATCGTCGGTTTCCCTGGCGAAACGGATCAGGATTTCGAGGACACTATGCAACTGATCCGCGACGTGACCTATGCGCAGGCCTTCTCGTTCAAATATTCGCCGCGTCCGGGTACGCCGGGGGCGGATCTGGGCGGTCAAGTGCCGGAAGCGGTCAAGGATGAGCGGCTTCAGGCGCTCCAGGCGCTGCTCACCGAACAGCAGCGCGCTTTCGTTCAGAGCCTCGTCGGTACCGAGATGGACGTGCTTCTTGAAAAACCCGGTCGTCAGCCGGGACAGCGTGTCGGCCGGTCGCCCTGGCTGCAACCTGTGATTCTTGATGAAAAAGCCGGCGAAATCGGTGACATTATCAATGTTCGAATCACGCAGGCAGGCCCCAACAGCGTGTTTGCCGAGCCGGTGTCGTAAAGGAGAGGCGTTTGACCGCCAGCACTGAGTTGAAGAACATGCCCTCCGGGGCCTCCGACATGGCACACATCGTGCTGACCTTCGATGACAACAAGCTGGCCAGCGCCCTCTACGGGCCATTCGACGAGAATCTGGCCCAGATCGAGCAGCGGCTCGGCGTGGATATCCGCTCCAAGGGCAATCAGCTTACCGTCAAGGGAGAGAGCGTTGCGGCCGCACAGGCGCGCCGTGCGCTCGATTATCTCTACGATCTCCTCCAAAAGGGGACGGAGCTTGCCCCCTCCGATGTGGACGGTGCCGTGCGGCTGGCCATCGCCGCCGATGAACAGCTCACCTTCCCGACGATGGAGAGCAAGGGAAAGCTCGCCGCCGCGCAGATTTCCACGCGCAAGCGCACCGTGCACGCGCGCTCGGCCAATCAGGACGCCTATATGCGGGCGCTGGAGCGCTCGGAACTGGTGTTCGGCATCGGTCCTGCCGGCACGGGAAAGACCTTCCTCGCCGTAGCCTATGCCGCCATGCTTCTGGAGCGCGGCGCGGTGGACCGCATCATTTTGTCGCGGCCGGCTGTGGAAGCAGGTGAGCGGCTTGGCTTCCTGCCGGGCGACATGCGCGAAAAGGTCGACCCCTACCTGCGCCCGCTCTATGACGCGCTTTACGACATGATACCGGCGGAAAAGGTGGAACGCGCGCTGGCGGCAGACGTGATCGAGATTGCGCCACTTGCCTTCATGCGCGGCCGCACGCTGGCCAATTCAGTGGTCATCCTCGATGAGGCGCAGAACACCACGCCGATGCAGATGAAGATGTTTTTGACGCGGCTTGGCGAGAACGCCCGAATGATCGTCACCGGCGACCCGAGCCAGATCGACCTCCCGCCCAACACAAAGTCGGGCCTGGTTGAAGCGCTTGAGGTTCTGGGTGACGTGTCTGGTATCGTTACCGTCCGCTTCGACGAGAAGGACGTGGTGCGCCATCCGCTGGTGGCTGCGATTGTCCGGGCCTATGACAAGAAGGCGCGGGGCTGATCCGCGCGGGCTGATGGACGATATTCCTCCTGCCGGTACAAAGCCGGAAATCGTTGTTGAAGTCGCCATTGAGGCGGGTGACTGGACATCTGAAACTGCGCTTCAGACGCTGGCTGAGCGGGCCGTTCGCGCGGCTGTAGCCGTAATTGAACTTGAGCCGGATGAGGGTGGGGCGGTCAGCCTGCTTTTCACTGGCGACGCCGAAATCCAGGTGTTGAATCGCGAATGGCGCGGCAGGGACAAGCCCACCAATGTGCTTTCCTTTCCTGCTCCTGAGATGCTCAATCCGGGAGATGAATTGCAGCCCCTCGGGGACATTATTGTCGCCCACGAGACCGTCGCGAGGGAAGCTGCAGAAGAGGGTAAGCAATTCGATCACCATCTGACGCATCTCATCGTTCATGGATTTTTGCATATCATGGGATATGACCATGAAACCGATGAAGAAGCTGAAGAGATGGAAGAATTGGAGCGCAAAGCGCTGCAAACACTTGCCATTCACGATCCGTACGCCTAACTGAAGGGCTTAATTGAACAAACGGCCATGACAGAGAACACGATGATCGCGGCGGGAGATGTGCCCGCAAGCGAGACGAACTCCCCCGAGGAGGGGGAAGAGGGGTCTAGTAGGCCCCCGCAACGAAACACCGGCAGCCGCCTGTCCCTTTGGGAGAGAATGATGGCAGCGCTAGGCATTCGAAACGGCTCCTCGCTGCGCGATGATCTCGCGGATGCACTGGACGAGCACACCCACGACACGGCGGCCTTCTCCCCCGGTGAAAGGGCAATGCTGAAGAACATCCTTCGCCTGCGCGAATTGCGCGTCGAGGATGTGATGGTTCCACGCGCCGATATCGAGGCAGTGGATCTCAACACAACGCTGGGCGAGCTCCTGAACGCCTTCGAGCGGTCAGGTCATTCGCGCATGCCGGTCTACGGCGAGACGCTTGATGATCCGCGCGGGATGGTGCACATCCGGGATGTGGTGACCCACATCACCAAAACGGCCAGGGCCAAAAGAGGCCGGGCAAGAAAAACGCCTGAGCCTGCCGCGTTCGATCTAGGCAAGGTCGATCTTGACCGCACGATCGGCGAGTTGAGCCTGCCCCGTTCCATTCTGTTCGTACCACCTTCCATGCTTGCATCGGACCTGATGGCCCGGATGCAGGCGTCTCGCACACAGATGGCCCTTGTCATCGACGAATATGGTGGCACCGATGGTCTCGTTTCGCTGGAAGACATCGTCGAGATGGTTGTCGGCGATATCGAGGATGAGCATGACGACGACGCACCTCTCATCGAGCAGGTCGGCGAGGATGTTTTTGTCGTGGACGCCAAGGCGGAAATCGAGGATGTGGCTGAAGTGATCGGTGACGATTTCCACGCCGAGGAACATTCCGAAGATGTGGACACGATCGGCGGCGTCATTTTCAATGTTCTGGGGCGTGTCCCTGCGCGCGGCGAAGTGGTTCAGGCAATTCCTGGCTTCGAGTTTCAGGTTCTGGACGCTGATCCACGTCGGGTAAAGCGTGTGCGCATTGTTCACAACAGGGCGTCCGAACGTCGCAGAAGATCGGCGCGTGCCGGCGACAATTTGTAGCTCCTGACATCCAAACCCGCGATACGGTTTCAAAGCATGACAAACTACTGATACTGCTTGTCGTGTGATTCGGGTTTCACGGATGGGTGAATGGAACGCGTCGCCGAACGGGTGATTTTGCTGAGTGGATGGCGGCGATCGCTCGTAGCCTTCATCGCCGGTGGTTTCGCCGCGCTGGCGCAACCGCCATTTGACTTCTTCGCCGCCTGTTTTGTGTCATTTCCTGTCCTGGTCTGGCTTCTGGATGGCGCGGTCGGAGATGGCCGCGGTCTGCGTGCGCTGGCGCTCCCGGCATTCAAGACGGGTTGGTGGTTCGGCTTCGGCTATTTTATGCTTGGGCTATGGTGGATCGGCAATGCATTGCTGGTTGACGCCGGAAATTTTGCTTGGGCTGTTCCTCTTGCGATTGTCGGACTTCCCGCGTTTCTGGCCATTTTCTATGGATTTGCAGCGCTTTTCGCACGATTTCTTTGGTCTGGTGGGATTCTGAGAATTGTTTCTCTAGCATTCTTTTTCGGTGTTTCTGAGTTGATCAGGAGCGTAATCTTCACGGGCTTTCCCTGGGGCTCCATCGGCTACGCCGCGATGCCCACACTGCTTAGTATGCAGTCGGCTAAAGTTTTCGGCCTGGTTGGCATGAATTTTCTGGCAGTTCTCGTGTTTTCGATGCCCGCATTGCTGGGTACGCGACGGCATCTCCTGGTCGGCAGTATTACGGCTATTGGCTTGGTAACAATACAGTTTACGTATGGTTATCTAAGTCTTTCGAGAGAAAGCGCCGCTGATAAGTTTTTGCCTGTCCGCATCGTCCAGCCGTCTATCAAGCAGACTGAAAAATGGGATTCCTTAGAACAAACGCGTATCTTTAATATCCTGCTTGACCTTACCCGGCGTCAGGTCTCGGATGGCGGCGCGAAACCCCAATTGATTGTCTGGCCGGAGACTGCCGTGCCATTTCTGTTCACTGATCGCCCGGAAGCCCTGGTGCAACTGGGCGAAGCGCTGGATGAGGGGCAGATGCTTCTCACCGGCGCTGTCCGGGCCGAAGGCGGCGATGGCCTGGGGGCAACCCGCTATTACAATTCGGTTGTGGCGATAGCTCAGGATGGAACAATTGTTGACGCTGTCGACAAGGTGCATCTGGTGCCGTTTGGTGAATACGTGCCATTTGCCAACCTATTGAATAATATAGGTATAGAAGAAATAGTGCAGTCTGCAGGCCCGTTCACGGCGGGTGGTGCGCGACGCCCGATCACGGTTGAGGAGGGCACACGCGTGATGCCCTTTGTTTGCTACGAGATCATATTTCCGCATCTGGTCGCCGACGCGGCAGACCAGTCTGACATTCTTCTGAATGTCACCAATGATGCTTGGTTTGGGGTGTCGCCTGGCCCGTACCAGCATTTCCGTCAGGCCCGTGTGCGCGCGGTTGAAAGCGGTCTCCCGCTGCTGCGTGCAGCCAACTCGGGCATCTCAGCTGTGATCGACTCATCTGGTAGGGTCGTCGAGGCGTTTGACCTCAATGCAGTGGGCAATCTGGATGTCCGAATGCCTATTCAGAAGCGAGAGAAACTTTATTTTGAGAATCCGGGAACCAATGGAATGTTTATTGCGTTTGGTTTTGGGGCCGTGCTTTTCGGTGCAAGTATTGTTCGACGTCTGAGAGCGAATTGACATCGTCCCTTTCGGCTACGCATAGTGTGTAAGCCGACTACATCGCAATTCGATTTGACAGGCTTGGGGCTCTGGGAGGTCGAAGAGGTAGATCGGTCAATGGCAACCCCGTGCCGGACGGCGAGGGAATATATGAACAAGAACAAGAAAAAACCGAATCCGATCGATATTCATGTTGGAGGTCGGATCAGACTAAGAAGAAACATGCTTGGCATGAGCCAGGAAAAACTTGGCGAAAGCCTGGGCATAACTTTCCAGCAAATTCAGAAATACGAGAAGGGTACGAATCGCGTCGGTGCGAGCCGGCTGCAGGCAATCGCGTCGGTTCTCAGTGCTCCGGTGTCGTTCTTTTTTGAAGGAGCGCCAGGCGAGGAAAGCGAGGCCGGAAGGGGGATGGCGGAGGACGGTGCGGACTTTGTCGTCGATTTTCTCAACAGCAGTGAAGGTGTTCAGTTGAACAGGGCGTTTGCAAAGATTTCTGATCCGAAGGTGCGTCGCCGCATCATCGATCTGGTTAAGGTACTGGCCGTCGAAAACCAGGACTGAGGGTTTGCCCACATAACGCTGAAAGCACTCCAGGAGCGCTGCTGAACAACAGGGAACGGGTAAATCCGTTCCCTGTTTTGCTTTGTGCTGCAACCGTTGTGCTTGACCTGACGCATCGAGCTTGGCTAACAGGGAGGCGCCTGTTGCCGACAGATTGATCGGCTTCTTCTCAGAGGGGATACCCGTGGCGCGCAAGAACTATCTCTTTACAAGTGAATCCGTTTCCGAAGGCCATCCCGACAAGGTCTGTGATCGCATCTCCGATGAGATTGTCGATCTGGTCTACCGGGAAGCCAAGAAATCCGGCATGGACCCATGGAAGGTCCGTGTCGCCTGCGAAACGCTGGCCACGACCAACCGCGTCGTGATCGCCGGCGAGGTGCGCGTTCCCGAGACGCTGCTCAAACGTGACAGGAAAACCGGCGAGATCGCAAAGGATTCGCAGGGCAATCCGCTCATCAATCCGTCGCGCTTCCGCTCGGCCGCGCGCCGGGCCATCCGCGCCATTGGCTATGAACAGGACGGCTTTCACTGGAAGACGGCGAAGATCGACGTGCTCCTGCACGGCCAGTCGCCGGACATTGGCCAGGGCGTCGATAACGCCGCCGACCGTCAGGGCGAAGAAGGCGCTGGCGATCAGGGCATCATGTTCGGCTATGCCTGCCGTGAGACACCGGACCTTATGCCGGCGCCCATCTACTACTCGCACAAAATCCTTCAGCTTCTGGCTGATGCCCGCAAGTCCGGGGAAGGCGACGCCGCAAAGCTTGGCCCCGATGCCAAGGCGCAGGTCACCGTGCGCTACGTCGACGGTGAGCCCTCCGAGGTCACCGAAATCGTTCTGTCCACCCAGCATCTGGATGCGTCGTGGAACAGCGCCAAGGTACGTCAGGTTGTCGAACCCTATATTCACGAAGCGCTGTCTTCCGGTGGTATCAAGGTTGCAGAAAACTGCAACTGGTACATCAATCCGACAGGAAAATTCGTCATCGGCGGGCCCGATGGGGATGCGGGTCTGACTGGCCGCAAGATCATCGTCGACACCTATGGTGGCGCAGCCCCTCATGGTGGCGGTGCTTTCTCCGGAAAGGACACAACCAAGGTGGACCGGTCGGCAGCTTATGCCGCGCGTTATCTTGCCAAGAACGTGGTCGCGGCCAGTCTCGCCGAGCGTTGCACGATCCAGCTTTCCTACGCTATCGGCGTAGCGCAGCCACTGTCGGTCTATGTGGATCTGCACGGCACGGGTCGTGTCTCGGAGGAAGAGGTCGAGATTGCCATTCGTGAGGTGATGGATCTGTCACCGACCGGCATTCGTCGCCATCTGGATCTCAATCGCCCCATCTACGCCAAGACAGCTGCCTACGGTCACTTCGGTCGGAAGGCCAGCCGTGATGGTTCGTTTTCCTGGGAGCGCACCGATCTGGTGAAAACCCTCAAGCAGGCAGTCGCAAAAGCCGCGTGACGCGGCTTTTTATCAGTACCGGAACGTCCCTATGGCTGAAGAACGGCGCAAACGGGCTACCGAAGCCTTCTTCGGCCGTCGACATGGCAAGCGTCTGCGTCCAAAACAGGACGCGGCGCTTAGCGCTCTTCTCGATCACTCGCTGATAAAGCTCAATGTCGCTTCACCGGATCCTGCTACCTTGTTTTCCAAACCGGTCGAGCAGGTCAGGCTCGAGATCGGCTTTGGCGGGGGCGAACATCTGCTCAAAGAACTCACGCGCTTCCCGGGCACGGGTTTTATCGGGGTTGAGCCTTTCGTCAATGGCATGGCCAAACTTGCCTCCGCGGTAGACGAGGAGGGCGGTGTTCCAGCGAATCTAAGAGTGTACAACGATGATGCGACGGTGCTTCTGGACTGGCTTCCCGAAGCCTCCATTGCCGGAATAGATTTGTTTTACCCCGATCCCTGGCCCAAGAAAAAACACTGGAAACGACGCTTCGTGAACCGTGTAAATCTGGACCGGTTCGCCCGGGTGTTGAAACCGGGCGCGCGCTTCCGCTTCGCGTCAGACATCGACACCTATGTCGACTGGACACTGCAGCATTGCGAGGCGCATCCTGCATTCTGCTGGCAGGCAGAAAGTGCGGACGACTGGCGCCTGGCCTATGACGGCTGGCCTGGTACACGGTATGAGGCAAAGGCTATCCGCGAAGGCCGGACACCCGCCTATCTGACATTTCTACGGGTCTGAGCGGGGATTTACCGGCCGCTCATTCCATAAAACCGCTCGGGATCGATACCCAGCCGACGCAGATCAGCATCTTTCGCCCGACGGCGATTGCGCACTGCAGCAGAAACAGCCACAGCGCTTTCGATCACGCCGAAAAACTCTCCGATTCCTGAGATGAACTTGCGGGTAGACATCGAGTTACCTTTCATTGTGCAACGCAGCACAATCTACCGTAGCCCTCGGTTCCACAGAAGCGCCGTTCCAACAGGGCTGCTATGCATTTGTGCGTTGCATCATCACTCGAACCAAAAGCCTGCATAAGCTCCAGCTTCAGAACCTCAGCTCTTGAAAAGAAATGCCATCTCGGCTATATCCGGCTCAAATTCTTGGTCGCTACGACGGAGAGTGGGTCCAGCCGGTCCCGCTCTTTTTTGTTAGATGCGGCCGTCCGGAGGTTGGATGACGGCAGTTTCAGAAGACAGGAAGGGCGATGATCGCCTGATCCGCGAGAGCGGAATCGAGGCGCGTGTCGCTGCGATTATCATTCCTGTTCTGGGTGCAATCGGGTATCGCCTTGTGCGCGTTCGCATGACTGCGCAGGACGGCGCCACCTTGCAGATTATGGCTGAACGAACCGATGGCAGCATGACTGTCGAGGATTGCGAGGAAGTCAGCAGAGCGCTGTCGCCCGTTCTTGATGTCGAAGACCCGATCGACACGGCTTACCAACTCGAGATTTCCTCACCCGGTATCGACCGCCCGCTGGTGCGAAAGGCGGATTTTGCTGCTGCACAGGGGCATCTGGTCAAGATCGAGACTGCGGTTCTGCTGGACGGGCGCAAGCGCTTTCGCGGTTATGTGGTCGAAAGTGACGAAGCGACTGTCACGATCGAGCCGGAAACGGTCGAGGAAGAAGGGGACGAGGATGTCCTCTTTGGAATCCCCTTCGAGGCGATTGCAGAGGCGCGGCTTGTCCTGACGGACGAGCTGGTGCGCGACGCCCTGAAGCAGGAAAAGGAAGAGCGCCGCGAGCGCAAGCGCAATCGCCGCCCTTCCGCATCGGAAAGGGCCGCTCAGCGGTCCGCCAAACAAAACGCAACTGAGCCGGCCGGGAACGAAGAACCCGGATCCCACGCCGAAGGAGAGTGACATGGCAGTCAGTGCGAACAGGCTGGAGCTTCTCCAGATCGCCGACGCGGTGGCCCGCGAGAAGTCCATCGACAAGCAGATCGTCATCGCCGCCATGGCCGACGCCATTCAGAAGGCCGCGCGGTCGCGTTACGGTCAGGAGACCAATATCCGCGCCGACATCAACCCGCAGACGGGTGAGATGAAGCTTCAGCGCTTGATGGAGGTTGTCGAAAACGTCGAGGAGCCGGCACGCGAAATTTCCGTCAAGGATGCACGCACGCGCAACCCCGACGCCCAGCCCGGCGATTTCCTTGCCGAGCAGCTTCCCCCCATGGATTTTGGGCGCATCGCTGCCCAGTCCGCAAAACAGGTTATCGTTCAGAAAGTGCGCGAGGCCGAGCGCGACCGTCAGTATGACGAATACAAGGACCGCATCGGCGAGATCGTCAACGGCACGGTCAAGCGCGTCGAATACGGCAATGTCATCGTCGATCTGGGGCGCGGCGAGGCGATCATCCGCCGCGACGAACTGATCCCCCGCGAGATCTTCAAATATGGCGACCGCGTCCGCGCCTATGTCTATGATGTGCGACGTGAGCAGCGTGGTCCGCAGATTTTCCTTTCCCGCACGCACCCGCAGTTCATGGCGAAGCTCTTCACCATGGAAGTGCCGGAGATTTATGACGGTATCATCGAGATCCGTTCGGTGGCCCGCGATCCGGGCTCCCGTGCGAAGATTGCGGTCATCAGCCACGATTCCTCGATTGATCCGGTCGGCGCCTGTGTCGGCATGCGTGGTAGCCGCGTTCAGGCGGTTGTCGGCGAGCTTCAGGGCGAAAAGATCGACATCATTCCGTGGAACGAGAACGCCGCTTCCTTCATCGTCAATGCGCTGCAGCCGGCTGAAGTCGCCAAGGTGGTGCTGGATGAGGACGCAGAGCGTATTGAGGTTGTGGTTCCGGACGACCAGCTTTCGCTGGCCATTGGCCGCCGCGGTCAAAACGTGCGTCTTGCCTCGCAGCTTACTGGCTGGGACATCGATATCCTGACCGAGGAAGAAGAATCGAGCCGCCGTCAGAAGGAATTCACCGAGCGTTCCTCTCTCTTTATGGAAGCACTGAACGTCGACGAGATGGTGGGGCAGGTCCTGGCTTCCGAGGGCTTCACCAGTGTCGAGGAAGTCGCCTATGTGGAATCTGGCGAGATCGCGTCGATCGACGGCTTCGATGAGGAAACCGCCGAAGAGATTCAGACACGCGCCCGTGAATATCTCGAACGCATCGAGTCTGAGTTCGACGCAAAGCGTCAGGAACTTGGCGTCGAGGATGAACTGCGTGAAGTGCCCGGCATGACCACTGCCATGATGGTGGCTGTCGGGGAGGACGGCGTGAAGACCATCGAGGATTTCGCCGGTTATGCGGTGGACGATCTCGTCGGTTGGAAAGAGCGGAAGGATGGCGAGACGACGTTCGAGCCGGGGGTTCTTTCCAAGTTTGACGTGTCGCGTGCCGAAGCCGAGCAGATGGTTGTGGCCGCGCGTCTCAAGATGGGCTGGATAACTGAAGAAGACCTCGCTGCCGAAGCTGAAGCCGAAGAGGCTGCCGAGGGTGAGGACAGCGCGGACGTTGCCGAGGGGGCGCAGGCCTCCGAGGCTGCAGAAGGCGCGGAAGCCTGATATGGGCGCTGTCGAGCGCTTGGCTGTCGTCCCTGTGACGCCTGTGGTGCGCTCGACGGTCCTTGTTTCGCCGCATCCGTGCGGAGCTGCGTGATGGCATGCGGCAGCAGGATGCTCTGGAGTTGTTGTGGACGATATGAACGATCGCACATGCATTGTCTCGCGCAAGGCGCGGCCCGCGGAGGACCTGATCCGGTTCGTCGCGGGACCGGACGGCATGGTCGTACCCGATCTGAAGCGGAAACTCCCCGGGCGCGGTTGCTGGGTCACGGCTGACCGGGTCCATGTCGACAGGGCTGCGGAGAAAAACCTCTTCGCCCGCGCCCTGAAAACATCGGTCACGCCACCTGACAATCTGGGCGGACTGGTCGATGATTTGCTTTCAAAAGCCGCTCTGGGCGCTCTTGGGCTTGCGCGAAAGGCCGGAGCCGTGGCATTGGGTGCTGCGAAGGTCGAGGCATCGGTGCGCAGCGGCAAGGCCTATGGTGTGCTGCACGCTCGTGAAGCCTCGCAGGACGGGGTGCGCAAGATCACGGCCGCTCGTCATGCAGTGGCCCATCTGGGCGGACCAGCTATCCCGGCATACAAACTCTTTTCCGAAGAAGAAATGAGTTTGGCATTGGGGGCGACAAATGTGATACATGCTGCCGTGTTCGGGCGGGACGCGGGCAAGGCGGCGCTGAAACGCGTTAGTGCGCTCGAAGCTTTTCGAGGCGAATGCGCGGACAAACCGGCAGCGGTTGCAATGGGCACCGCAGAGGATGTGGAATGACGGATACGAAAACCGGTGACGACAAGACGCTGAGCGTCGAAACGAAGAAGACGCTGACGCTGAAGCGGCCCTCCGTTGAGCAGGGCACCGTGCGGCAGAACTTCTCGCATGGACGCTCCAAGTCTGTCGTTGTCGAAACGAAGAAGCGCAAGTTCTCGCGGCCCGATGAGCGCCCTGAGACGACACCTGCGCCTGCGCCGGCCCCCGCAGCGGCGAAGCCGAAACCTGCAGCGCCTCAGCCCGCGCCGCAGCGTCAGCGCGAACGTCCGCGCCCGGCGTCGGGCGGCAATCGATCTGGTGTGGTCCTCAATGCGCTCTCCAAGGACGAGATTGAGGCACGCCGCCGCGCATTACAGGATTCCAAGGTGCGCGAGGCGGAAGAACGCAAGCGCGCTGAAGAAGAGGCAAAGCGCCGCGCAGAGGAAGAAGCGCGCCGCGAGCGCGAGCGTGAAGAATCCGCTCGCCGCCAGGCCGAGGAAGAAGCGCGCCTGAAAGCGGAAGCCGAAGCTCGCCGCCAGGCGGAAGAAGAGGCACGTCGCCGCACACCGGCACCGGCTGAAATCAAACCGGAACCCGAAGTGGATGTGGACGATGAGGGACGCTCGAAGAGCAAGGGTGCGCCGGTCAAGCGCGCCGCTCCCAAGGCCGAGGTTCCGCGCCCGGCAGCCAAGCCTCGTGGAGATGAACAGCGTCGCCGCGGCAAGCTGACCCTCAATCGCGCACTTTCCGACGATGGCGAGACGCGCGGGCGTTCGCTGTCTTCGATGCGCCGTCGTCAGGAGAAGTTCAAGCGTGCGCAGCACCAGGAACCGCGTGAGAAGATCTCCCGTGAAGTGGTGCTTCCTGAAACGATCACCATTCAGGAACTCGCTCAACGCATGACCGAGCGCGCCGTGGACGTGATCAAGTTTTTCATGAAGCAGGGCCAGATGCTGAAGCCCGGCGACGTGATCGATGCGGATACAGCCGAACTGGTGGCCGAGGAATTCGGTCACACCGTCAAGCGCGTTGCTGAATCCGACGTCGAAGATGGCCTCTTCAATGTTGAGGACAAGGCGGAGGATCTGAAGTCGCGTCCGCCTGTCGTCACGATCATGGGTCATGTCGATCACGGCAAGACTTCGCTGCTCGATGCCATTCGCCAGGCAAATGTGGTCTCTGGCGAAGCCGGTGGCATCACACAGCATATCGGTGCTTACCAGGTCGAGCAGGGTGGCCAGACAATCACCTTCATCGATACCCCTGGTCACGCTGCCTTCACGGCCATGCGTGCACGCGGCGCTGAAGCGACCGACATTGCCATTCTCGTTGTCGCAGCTGATGACAGCGTGATGCCGCAGACCATCGAGTCCATCAACCACGCCAAGGCGGCGGGTGTTCCGATCATTGTCGCGATCAACAAGGTCGACAAGCCGGAAGCCGACCCGAACAAGGTTCGCACCGAACTCCTTCAGCATGAAGTGTTCGTTGAATCCATGGGCGGTGAGGTGCTCGACGTCGAGGTTTCCGCCGTCAAGGGAACCAATCTCGACAAGCTTCTGGACGCGATCCTGCTGCAAGCCGAGGTGCTGGAGCTCAAAGCCAACCCGGACCGTTCTGCAGAAGGCGTCGTCATCGAGGCCAAGCTCGACCGCGGCCGCGGTTCGGTTGCCACGGTTCTGGTGCAGGCTGGTACGCTTCGCACCGGCGACATCATCGTGGCCGGCAATGAATGGGGCCGTGTTCGCGCGCTCGTGAATGATCGCGGCGACCAGTTGAAGGAGGCTCCGCCCTCCATGCCTGTCGAGATTCTCGGTCTTCAGGGCACCCCGCTGGCCGGCGACCGTATCGCGGTTGTCGAAAGTGAGGCGCGTGCTCGCGAGATTTCCGAGTACCGTCAGCGTTTGGCCCGGGAGAAATCCGTTGCTCGCCAGGCGGGTCAGCGTGGCTCGCTCGAGCAGATGATGTCGCAGCTCCAGGATTCAGGCCTGAAGGAGTTCCCGCTCATCGTGAAGGGCGACGTACAGGGGTCGATCGAGGCCATTGCCGGTGCTCTGGACAAGCTGGGTACCGACGAGGTCCGTGCGCGGATTGTCCATTCCGGCGCTGGCGCGATCACGGAGAGCGACGTTTCGCTCGCCGAGACTTCCGAGGCGGCGATCATCGGCTTCAACGTGCGTGCCAACAAGCAGGCCCGTGATGCGGCCGAGGCTGCCGGCATCGAGATCCGCTACTACAACATCATCTACGATCTCGTGGATGACATTAAAGCGGCCATGTCGGGCCTCCTTTCGCCGGAACGCCGCGAGACTTTCCTCGGCAACGCCGAAATTCTCGAGGTCTTCAACGTATCCAAGGTCGGCAAGGTCGCCGGCTGCCGGGTCACCGAGGGCAAGGTCGAGCGTGGTGCCGGTGTGCGCCTCATTCGCGATAGCGTGGTGATCCACGAAGGTAAGCTGAAGACGCTCAAGCGCTTCAAGGACGAAGTGTCCGAAGTGCCGGCCGGTCAGGAATGTGGTATGGCGTTCGAGAACTACGAAGACATTCGCCCCGGCGATGTCATCGAGGCCTATCGCGTCGAAATGGTCACACGCACGCTTTAGTGCACGCACGTCCTGGTTTCACGGGATGGGGCATCACATGCCTCATCCCGCATACCGGCGCCAGACGCTCCAATTTCCTTGATTTGCCGATATCCGCGATGCGGATACAATAGGGTTTTCCCGCAAGAAGGTGCTTCATGCCGTCTTCCGCCCCCTCTCAGCGCCAGCTTCGCGTCGGCGAGCAGGTGCGTCATGCAATTGCGCAGGCTCTCCAGCGCGGCGATGTGAGTGACGATGCGCTCGCAAACACCGTTGTGTCGGTGTCCGAAGTGCGAATGTCACCGGATCTGAAGATCGCAACCGCCTATGTCTCGCCACTCGGCGCCGCCGACAAGGAGGCAGTTGCTGCGGCGCTCAACCGTCATGCGCGTTTCATCCGCGGGCGGATCACGCCTGCTCTGCGTCAGATGAAGTACATGCCGGAACTGCGCTTCCGGGTGGACGACAGTTTTGAGAATTTCAACAAGATCGACCGACTCCTGAAATCTCCGGAAGTTGCCCGGGACCTGATGGATGACGATCAGAACGAAGGTGATGATTGATGGCGCGGCGCGGCAAGCGGAAGGGACGCCGTATCAATGGCTGGCTGATCCTCGACAAGCCGGCGGGAATGGGATCGACCAATGCGGTTTCAAAGATCAAATGGCTGTTCAATGCGGAGAAGGCGGGCCATGCCGGCACGCTCGACCCACTCGCCTCGGGGATGTTGCCGATTGCACTGGGAGATGCGACGAAAACCGTACCATTCGTGATGGATGGCGCGAAGGTTTATCGTTTCAAGGTGGCATGGGGCGAGGAACGCGCCACCGATGACCTGGAAGGCCCGGTGACAAAAAGCTCCGACGAGCGTCCCACAGAAGAAGCCGTTCGCGCTCTCCTGCCGAACTACACCGGCATCATCATGCAGACACCACCGCAATTCTCTGCCATCAAAATCGATGGCGAACGCGCCTATGATCTTGCACGCGAGGGCGAAACGGTCGAGATCGCCGCGCGTGAAATCGAGGTTGGGCGGCTCGATCTGGTATCTTTCACGCCCGATGAAGCGCTGTTCGAGATCGAGTGTGGCAAGGGCACCTATGTACGCAGCATCGCCCGGGACATGGGGCGCGACCTGGGTTGCTTTGGTCACATCGCCGAGTTGCGACGCACGGAAGTTTATCCCTTTCTTCCCGCGCAGCTTGTGGAACTCTCTACGTTGGAAGATGCGGCAAAAGAGGGAGACCGTGAGGCTGGCGATTTCGCGGCGCTCGACGACTATCTTCTCGACATCGCCACCGCTCTTGAAGGTTTGCCCGAGGTGCCTGTGACTGACGATGCTGCGACCCGCATCCGTCTGGGTAATCCCGTGATCGTGCGCGGCCGTGATGCCCCCGTGGAAGCACCGGAGGCCTGGGCCAGCGCGCGCGGGCGTCTGGTGGCACTTGGGGCGGTCGAGGCCGGCATGTTCAAACCCAAACGGGTTTTCGCTGCATAAAATAATAAGGTGATGATTTCCTGCGATCGGCGAGGCAACCCTTGGCCGTTTCGTGCATTATGTACGAGATGATCAACGGGACGGGTACTGAATGCAAGCGAGAGATGATGCGCTTTCGGGAACGTGGTCAGAGCGCATAAGGGCTTTCGCATCGGGCCCGAAGTCTATTGGCTTTTTTCTGTTTTTGCTGATCGCGGTGACCGTTATCCCCGCGATAGGTGTT
Organism: Nitratireductor sp. L15S-10; assembly: GCF_045011005.1. Classification (NCBI taxonomy): domain Bacteria; kingdom Pseudomonadati; phylum Pseudomonadota; class Alphaproteobacteria; order Hyphomicrobiales; family Phyllobacteriaceae; genus Nitratireductor; species Nitratireductor sp. L15S-10. The sequence continues at coordinate 15,903 of NZ_CP120674.1, read as the reverse complement.
TCTGTTGTTTTGCTTCAGCGAAACAATGAAGCGCAGCGCGAGGTCGTAACGACGCTTGCTGAAGCCATGGCCGGCTCGATCGCCGAGGCCGTGGACCGCGAATTGAGCGGTATGGCGACAACCCTGCGCGTGCTTTCGACAACCCCTTCGCTTTCCAGTGGCGACATGAAGGATTTCTACGACCGGGCGAGGCTCGCCCTCGCCGGAAGTGGCTCCTACCTGCGCGTGCTCGACGAGAATTACAGGCTGCTGATCAATACGGGGGTCCCGTATGGCGAACCGTTGGCCCCTCAAAAGGAGCCGGAGACGGCCAGGGCGGCGCTGGAGGGAGGAGTAACCATCACTTCGGGCGTGTTTTTCGGCCAGCTGGACGGGAAGTGGAGCTTCAAGGTCGTCAAGCCGTACTTCCCGGAGAATGGCCCACCACGCCTCCTTGTCATGACCCGCAATGCGGATTCGCTGGTCGATGTTCTGTCTCAGCAGATGCTTCGCGGAGGCTGGAATGCTTCGGTCGTTGACAAGAACAACATTGTCGTCGCGTCGTCCCTGATGACATCGGACGTTGGAAAGCCCTTCTTTCTGGATCTCGAGGGGACCGGCATCTATCATGAGGCCGAGCCGGCTGAAGAACGCGAAGGCGGTACCTACACCACGATCGTCGATGAATCCGGTGTCAGTGGCTGGAAGGCTGTGGTCTGGGCTTCGACTGCGACGATAGAAGAGCCAATGCGCCATTCATTGCGCATGCTGCTTGCCGGAGGCCTCCTCGTGATCGCCATTGGCGCTTTTGCGGCCTGGTTGCTCGGTCGGCAGATTGCTGGTCCTGTCCGCCGTCTCGCACGCGATGCCCGTCGGCTGGGTGCCGGAGAGCCGGTTCATGCAATTGAATATCCGATCGCAGAGGTCGCGACCGTGTCGACCGCTCTGGCAGAAGCGGCGCTTGATCGCGAACAGGCGGAGAATGAAATCCGCCTTCTGATGCGTGAAGTTGCGCATCGCTCGAAAAACCAGCTTACGGTCGTGTCGTCGATGGCGAAGCAAACCGCTCGCAGTTCAAGGACTTTTGCGGGGTTCCAGGATGCGTTTCAAAAACGCCTGCACGGTCTTGCACGCTCGACGGATCTGTTGATTGCCGGCGGCGCAGCAGGCGTGGAACTGCGTGAATTGCTGGCGGCACAAGTTGATCCTTTCCGGCCCGATGGTGCTGAGCGTTTCAAGATGAGCGGTCCCAAGTTTCGGCTGGCCAATCAGCCCGCGCAGACAATCGGCCTCGCCGTACACGAACTGGCAACCAACGCGTCCAAATACGGTGCGTTTTCCAGCGATAGCGGCAGTCTCGAGATTTCCTGGAAGATCAAGGACGATATGTTGACCCTGACGTGGCGGGAGTATGTGGTAAAGGGCCGTCGGCGCAATGTTCGTCGGCGCGGGTTCGGTACCGAGATCATCGAACGCATGGTCGGCGGCACGCTTGATGCCGAGATATCCCGTGTCTTCCACCGTGATGGGCTGGAATGCGTGTTCAAGGTCCCAGTCGACAGGCTTGTGCCGGATTTTCAGAAAAACGCCCTGGGTGAGGAAGAGACCGGCTGACGGGCACAAGGTGGGGAATGTTTGGGCTGGTAATTCCATGCGTTTTCGCTTATATGCCGGCCATCATTGCGCTTTGAATGCGCTTTGTTGCATGGCCCCGGCTGGACGACATCCCGGCTGAGGGCGTCCCTTTTCCCCAAATTCGAGAAAGGAAGCCGATGTCGGTTACTGCAGAGCGCAAACAGGATTTGCTGAAAGAATTTGCCACCGCCCAGGGCGATACCGGTTCTCCGGAAGTCCAGGTCGCTATTCTGACCGAGCGGATCAAGAACCTCACCGAGCACTTCAAGGACCACAAGAAGGACAACCACTCCCGTCGTGGCCTCCTGAAGCTCGTCTCCCAGCGTCGCCGTCTTCTGGACTATCTGAAGAAGAAGGACGAAGGCCGCTACAAGACGCTGATCGAGAAGCTCGGACTGCGGCGCTAAGCTGATTTGGCCGGCGGATACCAACGGGTGTCCGCCGGTCTCATTTGGGCATGCGGTGTGTCCGTGTGCCCGACGGCTCGGGTAAGGTGCGAAAGTGAAAGCGGTTCCGCCGCCATCCCGCACCGGATTGCCGGATGCCGGGGCCCCATGGGCAGGTCATGGGGCAGGATTGCAGGATGCTTGCGGCCGCAGCGGCCGACCAGGAGCCTCCCGTTGTCTTGCCCGTGGCTCGTCCGACAAATGAAGCCAGACCGAAGGGGAAACGCCGCCAGACAATGGCGCGCCCTTCGGCGTAAAAGGACAAGATATGTTTAAAGACCACAAAGTTGAGATCGAATGGGGTGGGCGTCCGCTGACCCTCGAAACCGGCAAGATCGCCCGTCAGGCTGACGGTGCGGTTCTGGCGACCTATGGCGAGACGGTGGTTCTGGCCACGGTTGTTTCTGCCAAAGAGCCGAAGGCTGGTTTCGATTTCTTTCCGCTGACCGTCAACTACCAGGAAAAGACCTTTGCTGCCGGCAAGATCCCAGGTGGCTATTTCAAGCGCGAGGGGCGTCCGAGCGAGAAGGAAACACTGGTTTCCCGTCTGATCGACCGTCCGATCCGCCCGCTCTTCGTCGATGGCTACAAGAACGATACCCAGGTGATTGCCACGGTGCTCCAGCACGATCTGGAGAATGATCCGGACATCGTTGCCATGGTCGCTGTTTCCGCGGCGTTGACGCTTTCAGGTGTGCCCTTCATGGGCCCGATCGGCGCTGCACGCGTTGGCTATATCAATGGCGAATACATCCTGAACCCGCATGTCGACGAGATGGAAGAGACCAGGCTCGACCTCGTTGTTGCCGGTACCGGCGATGCCGTTCTCATGGTTGAATCGGAAGCTCAGGAACTCCCCGAGGACGTGATGCTCGGTGCGGTCATGTTCGGTCACAAGGGCTTCCAGCCGGTGATCGACGCGATCATCAAACTCGCTGAAGTTGCTGCCAAGGAGCCGCGCGAGTTCACGCCGCCGGATCTCTCCGAGCTGGAAGGCGAGATGTTGAAGATCGTCGAGAACGAGCTTCGTGAAGCGTACAAGATCACCGACAAGCAGCAGCGTTACGACGCCGTGGACGCTGCCAAAGCCAAGGTGAAAGAGGCCCTGCTGCCCGAGGGCGAAGAAGAGACCAAATGGTCGGCCGAGCAGGTCAACACCGTCTTCAAGAGCCTTCAGGCCAAGATTGTCCGTTGGAACATTCTTGACACCGGTGGCCGTATTGATGGCCGTGATCTCAAGACGGTTCGTCCGATCGTCGCCGAGGCCGGGATCTTGCCGCGCACCCACGGCTCCGCGCTTTTCACGCGTGGTGAGACACAGGCGCTTGTGGTTGCCACGCTCGGCACCGGCGAAGACGAGCAGTATATCGACTCGCTTACCGGCACCTACAAGGAGACATTCCTCCTTCACTACAATTTCCCGCCCTATTCCGTGGGCGAGACGGGCCGCATGGGGTCGCCCGGCCGCCGCGAGATCGGTCATGGCAAGCTCGCATGGCGTGCTATCCACCCGATGCTGCCGGCCGCGGACCAGTTCCCCTATACGCTGCGCGTCGTCTCCGAGGTGACCGAGTCCAACGGTTCGTCATCCATGGCGACCGTCTGCGGCACCTCGCTTGCTCTCATGGATGCTGGTGTACCGCTGGCCAAGCCGGTTGCCGGCATTGCCATGGGGCTGATCAAGGAAGATGAGCGCTTTGCCGTTCTGTCCGACATTCTGGGTGACGAGGATCATCTCGGCGACATGGACTTCAAGGTCGCCGGCACGGATGAAGGCATCACCTCCCTCCAGATGGACATCAAGATCGACGGCATCACCGAGGAGATCATGCAGATCGCCCTCGATCAGGCCAGGGACGGTCGCCTGCACATTCTCTCCGAAATGGCCAAGGCTCTTTCGGAGAGCCGCGGCGAGCTGGGCGAGTTCGCCCCGCGCATCGAGGTCATGCAGATCCCGACTGACAAGATCCGCGACGTGATCGGCTCCGGCGGCAAGGTGATCCGCGAGATCGTCGAGAAGACCGGCGCCAAGATCAACATCGAGGACGATGGCACGGTTAAGATTGCTTCGTCCAACGCCAAGGAAATCGAGGCCGCGAAGAAGTGGATCCACTCCATCACGGCAGAGCCGGAAGTGGGCGAGATCTACGAAGGAACGGTTGTGAAGACCGCCGATTTCGGCGCCTTCGTGAATTTCTTCGGTCCGCGCGACGGTCTGGTGCATATCTCGCAGCTCGCTCAGGAGCGCGTCGGCAAGACCACCGATGTCGTCAAGGAAGGCGACAAGGTGTTCGTGAAGCTGATGGGCTTCGATGAGCGCGGCAAGGTTCGTCTCTCCATGAAGGTCGTCGACCAGGAGACCGGCGAAGAGATCGTGCAGGAAAAGAAAAAGAAGGAAGAAGCCGAGGACGCCGAAGGCTGATCCCGCTCCCCTTCTGAATATCAAGCGGGCGCGTGCCTTCATGGCCGCGCCCGTTTTCACATCCGGAACCCGACATGAACGACACGCCGCTACCCACACTCCTCTTCCCCTTCGAGCGCGGGCTCATCGATCCGCCGGGCGAGGGGGAGCGTGTGCTTTTCCTCGGCGCGCCGGGAGCGTTGCATCTTCCTTCCGATTTTGCCGGTGACATGACAGCCGTCCAGGGCTATCGACCCGACTTTCTTGCTCTCCAGAGGGCAGGCGTCCCGGTCCTTCCCGAGGCGGAAGGAAAGGGCTACGACATGGCGCTCGTGCTGCTTGGCAGGCACCGGCGTGAGAACGAGCAGAGGCTGGCCGAAGCGCTGAAGCGAACCCGACCGGGCGCCTGCATTGTGGCCGCCTGCACCAAGAAGGACGGTGGCGGCAGCGTGCGCAAGCGCGTGGGCAACCTGATTGACCTCGAGGATCATGCTTCGAAATATCACGGTGTCGTATTCTGGCTGCGCCGCCCGGATACCGTGGACACAGTTCTTGGTGTACTCGAAGCTGGGGAAAGTAGGACGGACGGCTATACCACCGCAGCCGGTGGCTTCTCCGATGATGGCATCGACCCGGGCTCGGCTTTGCTGGTCGAGTGCCTGCCGGACAATCTATCGGGCGCGCTTGCCGATTTTGCCGCCGGCTGGGGCTATCTTTCTGTAGCAGCTTCCAAGCGTGCACCGGGCGTGAAGAGCATCGATCTTTACGAGGCGCATCACGCCTCGCTGGAGGCGGCCCGGCGCAACATGGCCGCCAGAGCACCGCAGATGCCGGCGCGCTTCTTCTGGCATGATCTTTTGGGGGAGCCGGTGAACGAGCGCTATGACGTGATCCTGATGAACCCGCCATTCCATCGCAGCCGCGCTGCGGAGCCGGATATGGGGCATGGCATGATCGCAGCGGCGGCAAAGGCGCTCAAGCCACGCGGGCGGCTCTTCCTTGTTGCCAACAGGCAGCTCCCCTATGAAGAGAGCCTTGAAAAGCATTTCGCGGCACAGGGTGAGCTGCGCCGCGACAAAGTGTTCAAGGTTCTATGGGCCCGGAAGTAGCGGGGTCCATCTGATCGATCTCAGTCGTCGCCGGTTGCAGCGCTCAGGCGCTTCAGCTCTTCCATGGTGGGCATGGAAACCGTGTTGTAGCCCGAATCCACATAGTGGATCTCGCCGGTCACGCCGGACGACAGATCCGAAAGCAGATACAGCGCGGAGCCGCCGATTTCGTCGATCACCACGGTGCGCCGCAGCGGAGCATTACGCTGCTGATAGGAGAACATGTAGCGCGCATCGGAGATGCCCGCGCCGGCGAGCGTGCGCACGGGGCCGGCTGAAATCGCGTTGACGCGGATGTTACGCGGACCGTAATCGCTCGCCAGATAGCGCACGCTTGCCTCAAGGCCAGCCTTGGCCACGCCCATCACGTTGTAGTTGGGCATGACGCGGGTGGAACCGGCATAGGTCAGCGTCAGCATCTGCCCGCCATTTTCCATCAGCTCCGCCGCCTTGCGGGCAACCTCCGTGAAGGAGTAGCAGGAGATCACCATGGTGCGCACGAAGTTCTCGCGCGTCGTGTTGGCGTAGAGACCCTTCAGCTCATTGCGGTCGGAAAAGCCGATCGCGTGAACGATGAAGTCGAGTGAACCCCACTCTTGCTTCAGCCCATCGAAGACGGAATTGATGGAACTGCTGTCTTCCACGTCGCACGGGAAGAGCAGTTTGGAGTTCACCTTCTCGGCCAGCGGCTTCACACGACGGCCAAAAGCATCGCCCTGATAGGTGAATGCCAGCTCTGCGCCGTGCTCGGAAAGTTTTTTGGCAATGCCCCAGGCAATCGAGTGATCGTTGGCGACCCCCATGATGAGGCCGCGCTTCCCTTTCATCAAACCGTCCATGGACCCTATTTCACCCTGCGTAACGCTGGAAAACGAGCGTGGCGTTGGTGCCGCCGAAGCCGAAGGAGTTGGAAAGCACCGTATCGATCTTTGCATTGTCGATCCGGCTGCGAACGATCGGCGCGCCCTCGAACTCGGGATCGAGCTCTGTGATATGGGCGCTTTCGCCGATGAAGCTTTCCTGCATCATCAGGATCGAATAGATCGATTCCTGCGCGCCTGCACCGCCAAGCGAGTGGCCAGTCAGCGACTTGGTTGAAGCGATGTGCGGCATTTTATCGCCGAATACCTGCCGGATGGCGTCGATTTCGCGGGAATCGCCCACCGGCGTCGCCGTTCCGTGTGTGTTGATGTAGTCGACATCGCCGGTCACCGTGGAGAGCGCCTGCTTCATGCAGCGCACAGCGCCTTCGCCCGAGGGAGCCACCATGTCGAAACCGTCGGAGGTAGCGCCATAGCCGGTCAGCTCGGCATAGATCTTCGCGCCGCGCGCCTTGGCATGCTCCAGCTCTTCCAGAACCAGAACGCCAGCGCCGCCGGCGATGACGAAGCCGTCACGTGTCGCGTCATAGGCGCGCGAGGCGGTGGCCGGCGTGTCGTTGTGCTTGGAAGACATCGCGCCCATGGCGTCGAAGAGGTTCGACATGGTCCAGTCGAGATCTTCGTGGCCGCCGGCGAACATGATGTCCTGCTTGCCCCACTGGATCATCTCCGCCGCATTGCCGATGCAGTGTGCGGAAGTCGAGCAGGCCGACGAGATTGAGTAGTTCACGCCGTGGATCTTGAACCAGGTGGCGAGCGTCGCCGAAGCCGTGGAAGACATGGCCTTCGGCACGGCGAACGGTCCGATGCGCTTGGGCGAGCCCTTTTCGATGGTCGTCTGCGCCGCTTCAAAGATGGTGCGGGTGGAGGGGCCGCCGGAACCCATGATGATGCCGGTGCGCTCGTTGGTGATGTCGCCTTCCTCGAGGCCGGAGTCGGCGATCGCCTGCTCCATGGCCACATGGTTCCACGCCCCCCCCTTTGAAAGGAAGCGCATGGCGCGACGGTCCACGACCTCTGCGGGATCGAGCGTTGGTGCGCCCCAGACCTGACAACGAAAACCATGCTCGGCGAAATCTTCCGAAAACGAAATGCCCGATTTCGCTTCACGCAGTGAGGCGGTGACCTCCTTCGCGTTATTGCCAATCGAGGAAACGATGCCGAGGCCGGTAACGACGACGCGTCTCATGATGCTCTCCTTGGGCCACCTCAGGCGGCCGCCAGTCAATTGGTTGAAACTCAGGCTTCCTGCTTGGCCAGCCCGACACGGAGGTCCGTGGCAGTGTAAATCTGCTCTCCGTCAGCCTTCAGCCAGCCATCGGCCGTGCCTAGAACGAGGCGGCCCTTCATGACGCGCTTGAAGTCTACGCCGTATTCGACAACCTTCGTCTCCGGCGTCACCATACCCTTGAACTTCACTTCCCCGGTCGAAAGCGCCATGCCTTTTCCGGGAAGGCCGAGCCAGCCAAGGTAGAAGCCGGTCAACTGCCAGAGGGCATCAAGGCCGAGGCAGCCCGGCATGATCGGGTTGCCGGGGAAATGGCAGGGAAAGAACCAGTGGTCAGGCTTGATCGCGAATTCGGCACGAACATAACCTTTGCCGAACTCACCGCCTTCTTCCTGAATATCGGTGATGCGATCGAACATCAGCATGGGTGGAGCGGGCAACTGCGCATTGCCGGGGCCGAAAAGCTCACCCTGCGCGCAGGCCAGAAGGTCTTCGTAATCGTAGCTGTTTTTCGTTTGCGCCATCAATCGCCATCCCGTCGGAGGTCCGGATTGCTCCGGAGCCGTACTTTTCATTGTTCGAACTCCCTATCACAGCTTGTTTCTTGCTGGAAACCGCAGTTGTGGGAATTTGCGCTGCCTCTTTTGGCTGCCCCCGGAAATCTGCTGCCGAAAACCGGCGCTATTGATCGCTTTGAATGGAGCGAATATATGTCAGGAAGGAACGACTGCAGCGAGAGTCCCGGCGTGGGTCGGGATTCGGGCAACAGGAAAGACGGACGGATTCATTGTCGATCTCTAATGAAGCGCAGAACATTTCGCTCGAAGAGCGATTGAGGAATGCGGGCCTGCGTCCCACGCGCCAGCGTGTGGCTCTGGCCGATCTTCTGTTCGCTGCCGGTGATCGTCACGTCTCCGCTGAAGCACTGCACGAGGAAGCTCAGAATGCGGGCTTCTCTGTCTCGCTTGCCACCGTTTACAACACGCTGCATCAATTCACTGAGGCCGGCATGTTGCGCATCGTTCAGGTAGAGGGCGCGCGCACCTATTTCGACACCAATGTCTCGGATCATCATCACTTCTTTTATGAAGACGATGAAACGGTGTTTGATATCCCCTCAGGCCAAGTCGAAGTTCGCCACCTTCCGGAACCGCCAGAGGGCACGGAAATCGCCAATGTGGATATCGTGGTGAGGTTGCGCCGCAAGCGCCACTGAAACGGGTTTCGCCGCTAGTCCTTCACGGTCTCGCCCGGATATGCGCCCCAGATGAGCGATTGGTCTACCCAGCCGGAATGGCCTGCAAACTCCATTTCGCACCAGTCTCCATTGCAGGCCTTGATCGAGCCGATGGCACCGGGCTCGACACGAGCGACAAGGCGGGCATCCTCGCGGGGATCGGCTTTGAGTTCGATGTCGGCCTCTTTGCCCTTGAACCATGGAGCCGCGATCCCGGTACGCCGCCCGGAAAGAAGGGCCTGGTTGATCCAGCCTTCTGCCCCTTCGGCATCGCGTACCCGCCGCCAGTTATCATATTCCTGAATGATCTCCATCGGCAGACCGGATTTCAGATACATCCAGTTGACGGCGTAGTTGAGCCCCGGGCCGATGCGCATGTTCACGCGGCTTGATTTCAGGCTGACGAAACGCGGCAATGGAAGGCCGCTCGGGCCCACCTTCACATTCTGTTCGGTGTTTGCCTGCGCCTGTGTGGAAATCGGCATTGCGGTCAGCATTGCAGCGAGGAAGGTGGCAAACAGCAAGCGGAATGGCGCCTTGGCCGGCATTACAAACTCCCGGTAACCTTGTTCTGGCGGAACGAGCTCTTCCACCCTTTTTCTTTGTCTTGGCGGCCCCCGCTTGATAGAGAGAAGGCAGCCTGGCTCGGCATTGCAGTGTCGTGCATCTTGGTTAAAGAGGTATCAACAGGGCGTTATTTTGGAGACCATATGACCGTCAGGAAGAAGCCTCTCGTCGTTATCACCCGCAAACTGCCGGACCAGGTCGAAACGCGTATGCGCGAACTTTTCGATGCGCGTCTCAATCTCGACGATAAGCGCATGACGCAGCCCGAACTCGTTGCAGCGGTCAAGGAAGCTGACGTTCTTGTTCCCACAATCACCGATCGCATTGATGCCGCGCTTATCGCCCAGGCCAGCGAGCGATTGAAGCTCATCGCCAATTTCGGCAATGGCGTAGACAATATCGACGTCGCAGCGGCAGCCAGGAAGGGCATCACCGTCACCAACACGCCCAACGTGCTCAACGAAGACACTGCCGACATGACCATGGCACTGATGCTTGCTGTGCCGCGGCGTCTCACGGAAGGTGCGGAACTCTTGCGCAGCGGCGAGAAATGGGGCGGATGGTCACCCACCTGGATGCTGGGCCACCGTATATGGGGCAAGCGTCTCGGCATTGTCGGCATGGGCCGCGTGGGAACTGCGGTCGCGCGGCGCGCCAAGGCCTTCGGTCTCTCGATCCACTACCACAATCGTCAGCGTGTTGCGCCTTCCATCGAAGATGAACTGGAAGCGACATACTGGGACAGCCTCGACCAGATGCTTGCCCGCATGGACATCATCTCCGTCAATTGCCCTTCGACACCCGCCACCTTTCATCTCTTGTCCGCGCGACGGCTGGAGCTCATGCAGCCGCGTGCCTACCTTGTAAACACCGCGCGCGGAGACGTCGTGGACGAGGATGCGCTGATCCGGCTGATAGAGGAAGGCAAACTCGCAGGCGCAGGGCTCGATGTGTTCGAGCACGAGCCCTCGGTTAATCCCAAACTCCTGAAACTTGCCCAGAAAAACAGGATCGTCATCCTGCCGCATATGGGATCGGCCACCATTGAGGGCCGCATCGACATGGGAGAGAAGGTGATCATCAATATCCGCACCCTCTTCGACGGCCACCGGCCACCGGATCGCGTTCTGCCCAGAAACGTATGATTGCCTCATCGGTTGGCTGATCGCGTGGCACGCATGATCCGGCGGCAGCTGTGTTGTGCGTGGTTCGACAAGCTCACCATGAGGGATGGTTGCGTCTGGCAGGGGCCGTTTCAGATACGGCGCTGATGTGCTTTGACGTCAACGCTGTCCTTCTTCCCACCCTTGTCATCTCTCAATGGTGAGCTTGTCGAACCACGCACTCCGTCAATGCAACAGGGCGGCGTGCGCCTTGGTCGCGGCGCGAACCAGGCTCGTCAGCCGCAGGCAAAAACACGCTCTCAGCCAACGCGCCGCCTGTATTTCACGGTTTCAAAGCGGGCCGCCAGCGCATCATAAAGCAGCAGGCGACCGGTGAGCGGTTCACCAATGCCGGTGATCAGCTTGATGACCTCCATGGCTTCGAGCGTCCCCATCACCCCGGTCAGAGCGCCGACAATGCCCGCTTCCGCGCAACTGGGCACTAGCCCGGTTGGTGGTGGCGCGGGAAAGAGGTCCCGGTAGCCGGGCAGCAGGTTGCCGTCGGCTTCGGTTTCGAACGGCTTGAGCACGGTGAGCGACCCGTCGAAGCGGCCAACTGCCGCCGTCACGAGCGGTCGTTCCACCACTTCGCAGGTATCGGCCAGCAGGTAGCGCGTGTCGAAATTGTCCGACCCGTCTACCACCAGATCATAGGCGCTGATGATTCCGGCTGCGTTCTCCGCATCGAGCCTGACCGGGTGCGTTTCGACCGTCACATGCGGATTGATGCGCGCAATGCTCGCCCTGGCGCTCTCCACCTTCGAAAGCCCGACCCCGTCGGTATCATGGATCACCTGTCTCTGCAGGTTGGAAAGCGAGACGATATCGTCGTCGATGACGCCCAGCGTACCGATGCCAGCGGCAGCAAGATAGGCGAGAACCGGAGCGCCCAGCCCGCCGGCACCGATCACCAGAACACGGGCTTTCTTCAGCTTCTGTTGCCCTGCTCCACCGATTTCCGGCAGCACGATATGGCGGGCATAGCGTTCGAGTTCGCTCTCGGAAAGGGGGAGGGGTGTCATCTCGGCCATGGCGCGACCTTAGAGCATCGGTGGGAAATGTGGAGCCCGGTGTTTGGCCATTCTGGTACTCAACCGAAGAATCATATGGCTCGATCGACCTGGAAAGGTGAGGTTTGGCGAGAGGGCTTTCAATCTTGTCCGTGGACGGCGCCACCTGAGACAGACAGAAACTGGGCGCGGCCCTCAAGCGCCGAGAAGAGGTTGGCTTCCGTGCCTGTCATGAAGGCCTGACAGTTGAGCTCTTCGAGGATAGCGAAGAGTGCTGCCCGCCGGTCTGGGTCGAAATGCGCGGAAATCTCGTCCAGAAGCAGAATGGGTGCGCTTCCCGAGAGCTCGCCGGTCAGTCGTGCGTGGGCCAGTATCAGCCCCACCAGAAGCGCCTTCTGCTCGCCCGTAGAGCAGCGCGCAGCCGGCATGTCTTTTGGTACATGCCGGACCACCAGGTCACTGCGATGCGGACCCTCCAGCGTGCGCCCGGCTGCGCGGTCGCGCGGTCGCTGATCGCGCAGCACGGCACGGAAACCTTCCTCGACGTCTATGGCTGCATTTTTTGCTATTGCCTCGTCGATGGTCCCCTCCAGCGCAATCTCGGCGGTGGGAAACGGACCGTTCTCAGGCAGTCGATCATTCATGGCTGCGAGGAGGCGCACCATCTCGGCGCGTGCGGCGGCGATCGCCACTCCGGTTTCGGCCATCTGCATTTCAATGGCCTCGAACCAGCTGCCATCGCGAGAATTTTCCGAAAGCAGCCGGTTGCGCGCGCGCATTGCCTTTTCATAGTCGAGCGCGCGGCGGCCATGCGCCGGGTCGATGGCAAGCACCAGGCGATCGAGAAAGCGCCGGCGATCGCCTGCAGGCCCCGTGAAAAGCGCATCCATGGCCGGTGTCAGCCACAGGACTCGAACCCATTCGAGCATGGCATCTACGGTGCGTGCGTTCTCTCCGTTGATGCGGAGGCGACGGCCACCTGTTTCCGTGCCCGGCTGCAAGCCGGCAGTTCCCGTTCCGATCTCGCATTCACCGAATGGGCCTTCGAGTTTTGCATGGATGGCAAAGCCCGTTTCCCCGCCTTCGCGCGCCACGTCGTCAAGCGTGGCGCGCCGTAATCCGCGGCCTGGTGACAGAAAGGAAACCGCCTCGAGCAGGTTTGTCTTGCCCGCACCGTTTTCGCCGGTCAGCACAACGGCTCCCGGAGAGAGATCCAGCGCCAGGGAATGGTAATTGCGAAAGTCGGTGAGGCTCAGCCTGGTAACACGAACCTGGGCTGCGGCCTGTCTGCCGGGTGTCTGGTGGGCCAAGGGAAAGCCAGGGCGGCGCGCTCTAGACGCGCATCGGCATCAGAACGTAGAGTGTGCTTTCGTCGCCTTCGTCCTGCACGAGGGTGGGCGATCCGGCATCAGCCAGCAGAAAGCGCGCCTCACTGCCCGATAGCTGGGCCGCCACATCCAGAAGATAGCGGGCATTGAAGCCGATCTCGATCGGATCTGCCTCATATTCGGCAGCGAGCTCTTCGGTGGCGGAACCCGAATCCGGGTTGTTCACCGTCAGTGTCACCTGGCCTTCGGCGATGCTGAGCTTCACGGCCCGCCCACGTTCCGATGAAATGGTCGACACGCGGTCGACAGCCGACGCGAAAGTCTGACGGTCAATCACCAGCTTCTTGTCGTTGCCGGTGGGAATGACACGCTGATAATCGGGGAAAGTGCCATCGATTAGCTTCGAGGTCAGGATGACGCTGCCGATGGTGAACCGGATCTTCGTGTCGGAAAGCTCGACGGTGACGGCCACATCCGGATCGTCAACCAGTTTCTGCAGCTCACCGACGGTCTTGCGCGGAATGATGATGCCGGGCATGCCCTCAGACCCCGCCGGTGCCTCCATTTCGGCGCGGGCAAGACGGTGCCCGTCGGTTGCTACGGAGCGCAGTTTGAGCTCGCCGTCGGCCTCGATCGTGTGCAGGAAGATGCCGTTGAGGTAATAGCGCGTCTCCTCGGTGGAGATTGCGAACTGGGTCTTCTCGATCAGCCCTTTCAGAGCTTCTGAATCGAGTCGGAAGATGTGGGAGAAATTTCCCGCCGAAAGCTCCGGAAAGTCGGACTGCGGCAGGCACTGGAGACGGAAGCTCGAGCGCCCCGCCACGACGGACATGGCGTTGCCGTCCTCATCGGTCTTCAGCATCACTTCTGCGCCATCGGGCAGCTTGCGCACGATGTCGTAAAGCAGGTGTGCGGGTACGGTCGTGGCGCCGGCCTGTTCGATGCTTGCACCCGCGGCCTCGGTCACTTCCAGGTCAAGGTCGGTTGCCTTCATCTGCAGGCTGGCGCCGTCCGCGCTCAGAAGCACGTTGGAAAGAATCGGAATCGTGTTGCGACGTTCCACCACGCGGTGAACATGGTTCAATGACTTCAGGAGGGTGGAGCGTTCGAGAATAACACGCATGACCAATCAATCTCACTTGAATGAAGAAAAGCCCTGCAAACATGGCGCATGTTCAGGACAGCCGTGAACAGGCTTCGATTTCCGTCAAAATGACAGGAAATCGACAAGAAACGCAAGCCTTTCACGGCGTTACGTCCCGGTTCCACCGGGTTTTTGGGGAAAACAGGCGCCCCGATGGGAAGCAGGACGGGATGGCGACACAAAAAGACCGGCGAACTTGCCGCCGGTCTCTCAAAATCGCGCGTTCAGAGGTTTTGGCATCAAGGGATGCCGCAGCCTTGATCGCCTTAGGCCTGATCGCTGATGAGGCGTTTCAACAGCTCGATTTCCTGCGCAAGCTGCCTGTCATCATCGGTTAGCCCCTCGATCTTGCGCACCGCATGCAGCACCGTGGTGTGATCGCGCCCGCCGAAGCGACGCCCGATCTCCGGCAGGGAGCGTGGGGTCATGACCTTTGAAAGATACATGGCCACCTGCCGTGGCTTGACGATGGTGCGTGTGCGGCGGTTCGAAAGCAGCTCCGTCTTGGACACGTTGTAATGTCGCGCAACGATCCGCTGAATGTCCTCGATGCGGACCCGCTTGGGTTCTCCGGCGCGGCAGACATGGCCGAGTATCTCGTCGATCCGGTCTATGGTGATCTGCGGCTCGAAGGAATGACGGAAGAGCAGTTGATTGAATGCGCCCTCCAGTTCGCGACCGCTGCCGGTCACCGAGCGCGCCACATGCACGAGAATCTCTTCAGGAATTTCGAGCGAGCTATCCTCTGCCTGGGCGCTTGCAAGGCGCTGCTTGAGGATCGATAGCCGCATGGCGAAATCCGGCGCACCGATCTCAAGCGAAACGCCTCCATTGAGGCGCGACTTCACACGCGGCTCAAGCGATTCCAGTTCTGAAGGCGGGCGATCGGCCGCGACCACCACCTGCCGGGCGCTGTCGAGCAACATGTTGAGCAGATGGCAGAACTCGTTCTGGATGGACTTGCCCTGCAGGAACTGCATGTCATCGATGATGAGGAGGTCGATGTCGCGCAGTTGCTCCTTCAGGGTCAGAGCGTTGTTGTCGCGGATCGCCGTGGCGAAGCGCCACATGAAATACTCTGCAGTCAGATAGACGACGCGGGCCTGTGGCTTGCGGCGCAGCGACTCCGCAGCAATGGCCTGCAGCATGTGCGTCTTGCCCAGTCCGACCGAGGCATGAAGAAAAAGCGGATTGAAGCGAATTGCATTGGAATCCGACTCAGCCACCGTCCGTGCTGCGGCGCATGCGACACGGTTGGATGCCCCTTCAATCAGGGAATCGAACGTGTAGCGGCTGTCGAGCGGCGAGCCCAGAATGTTCGAACGCCCGTCCGTCTCGGGCATTTTTGCCGGATTTGCACGAGCAGATGGGTTGCCGGCGAGCGTGCCGGAAGCGAGCGCCGTTTGCGGCCGGCTCGTCACCTTGCGAGCAGCTGCCGGCTTGCTTTCCTGTGTGGCCCGCACATTGCGTGTAGCGGTCCGCACCACGATCTCCACTTTCAGGGTGTCGGGCGCTTCCTGCTTCCACAGCTCGGTAATGAGGTCGAGATAGTGACCGTTGATCCAGGAGCGCAGAAATGCCGTAGGAACAGAAATCCGGACACAGCCCTTGGATGCTTCCATTAGCTTCATGCGGCCGAACCAGCTGGAGTAGACCTCGCTTCCCAGACGCGCACGCAGCTGCGTTTTCACGCGCTCGAAGATTGCATCGGATGGCCCCGCCTTGCTGTCGTTCTTTTTCGTCTCTGCTGTCTCTTTGCCTTCCTGCTGAGACAT